>NZ_JAICBZ010000070.1 GCF_020179405.1 Xinfangfangia pollutisoli
GCCCCGGGCGCGCGCCGCGAAGGACAGTGCCATCCGATGGGTCAGGCAGGCCGGCGCCATTGCCGCCACATCTTCGATCGAGGGCACAAGCCGGCCCTGCAGCAGCGCGCGCGCCCGCACCGTCAGCATCAGCGCCTGCGCGGCGCGGGGGCCCGGGCCCCAGGACAGGCTGTCGGCCAGATCGCGGCCCTCGGGCTCTCCGGGGCGGCAGGCGCGGACCAGATCCAGGATCGCCTCGACCACCTTCTCGCCCACCGGCATGCGCCGGATCACCGATTGCGCGGCGATCAGCGCGGCATCGTCAAAGACCTGCGTGCTTTCCGCCTCTTCCGCGCCGGTGGTGGCGATCAGGATGTCGCGTTCCACATCGCGGGTCGGATAGTCGACATCGGCCTGCACCAGGAAGCGGTCCAGCTGCGCTTCGGGCAGCGGATAGGTGCCTTCCTGTTCGATCGGGTTCTGGGTGGCCAGAACGTGGAACGGGCGGCCCAGCGGGCGATGTTCGCCGGCGATGGTGACTTCCTTTTCCTGCATGGCCTGCAGCAGCGCCGATTGCGTCCGCGGGCTGGCGCGGTTGATTTCATCGGCCATCAGAAGCTGGCAGAAGACCGGGCCTTCCAGAAAGCGGAAGGCGCGCGTGCCGTCGGCCGCGGTTTCCAGCACTTCCGAGCCCAGAATATCGGCGGGCATCAGGTCGGGGGTGAACTGCACCCGGTTGGCCTTCAGCCCCATCACCGTGCCCAAAGTGTCGACCAGCCGGGTCTTGCCCAGGCCCGGAAGCCCGACCAGCAGCGCATGGCCGCCGCACAGCATCGCCGCCAGCACCAGATCGACCACCTTCTCCTGCCCGATGAACCGGCGGTTGATTGAGGCCTTGGCCTCGGCCAGACGCGCCCCCAGCGCTTCGATTTCCTGCACCAGAGCGTCCTGCGCGGCCATGACAAATCCCTTCGATCCGGTTTTGCCGACATTAGAGCGAAACCCGCCGCCGGGCACAAATGGCAAAAGCCACCTTGACACAAATGATCGTGAAACCGCCGTCAGGCGCTGCACCGGGCCAGGGCGGGGGCTGCGAAAATCCGCCAGCGACGCCCCCGTCATAAGCGGCTGCTGCGGCGGTTTGACGCGATTTGCCATGGCGCCGGGCGCCGGCAATGCTTAGATGCGGCGCAGACCGCAGCGCAACGCGCGCCGCAAGCGAAGGCCGGCATGACCGAGACGAAGACCACAGCCCCCAGCGCCGATGCGCTTGCCGCCGCCGCCAAGGCGGCCGGCAAGAAGGGCTTGCCGCCGGTCCATCTGTGGAACCCGCCCTTCTGCGGCGATCTGGACATGCGCATCGCCCGCGACGGAACCTGGTTCTATCTGGGCACGCCGATCGGCCGGGCGCCGCTGGTCAAGCTGTTCTCCTCGATCCTGAAACGCGAGGGCGAGCGGTACTTCCTGGTCACCCCGGTCGAGAAGGTCGGCATCCAGGTTGAAGACGCCCCGCTTTTCGCGGTGGATTTCACCGCCGAAGGCAAGGGCCGCGACCAGCGCCTGACCTTCGTCACCCGCACCGAGGACGAGGCGACCGCAGGCCCCGACCACCCGCTCCGGGTCGAGCGCGCCGAAGATGGCGAACCCTCACCCTATATCCTGATCCGCAACGGGCTTTGGGCGCGGATCGACCGCAAATCCTTCTACCGGCTGGTCGATTTGGGTTGCCACGAGACCCATGAGGGCGCTAGCTGGTTCGGCCTCTGGTCGCTGGGCCGCTTCTTCCCGGTCATCCCGTCTTCCGAATTGCCCTGACGCTTGCTGATCCCAACATCCTGAAGCCCCTTTTCCCGTACCAGATGCCCCGTTTCGCTGCAAACCTGACGCTGCTCTTCACCGAAGTGCCCATGCCCGAACGCGCCGCCTATGCCGCGCAGGCCGGGTTCGATGGCATTGAGGTGCTGTTTCCCTATGACATGCCAGTCCCCGACTGGGAACGCGCCCTGGCGGGTCTGCCGCTGGCGCTGATCAACACCCCGCCGGGCGACTGGATCTCGGGCGATCGCGGCTTTGCCGCGCGGCCGGGCGACGAGGCGGTGTTCCGCGACGGCTTCCTGCGCGCGGCCGATTACGCCACACGGCTGGGCGGGGCGCAGATCCATGTCATGGCCGGTGTGGCCAAGGGCCCGCAGGCGGAAGCGGCCTATGTGGAGAATCTGGCCTGGGCCGCGGCGCAGGCGCCCGAGCTTCGGCTGTGCATCGAGCCGATGAATCCCGAAGACATGCCGGGCTATTTCCTGAACGATTACGATCAGGCCGGGCGGATCCTGGCCGATCTGGGCTGCGCGCGGGTCGGGCTGCAATTCGACCTTTGGCATGCGGCGCGGCTGCATGGCGATGCGGCGGCGGTCTGGGCGCGGCATGAGCCGGTGATCAGCCATGTGCAGATCGCCGGTTTCCCGGCCCGGAACGAACCGGGCGGCGGAGGATTCTCGCTGCCGGCGCTGTGCGATGCGGTGGATGCCCTGCCCGCCCAGCCGGTCTGGATTTCCGCCGAATACCGCCCCGCCCGCGGCACCGCCCAGGGCCTGGCCTGGCTGACCGCGCTGAAATCGCGCGGCCAGCCGATCGGCTAGGACCCTACAGCGAGCGCAGAAGGATGGTGTTCGAATTCACCGCCGCCGAGATCGCGGTGAAATCCGCCGATTCATCCGAGGTCGCGGCCGAGCGCAGCAGGATCGTCCCGGTTTCCTGGATGATGCCGATCGCTGCGGCCGACACCGTGTCCAGCTTTGCCGTCTCGACCGCGCGCAGCGGCCGCGTCGAGGTATGGACGATGTCGGAATTGGTCACCCGCGCGATGCCGGGGCGCAGCGTGGCCGACTGGTTCGCCGCAACCAGGCTGGACAGATCCTGCGCCGCCTTCTTCAGCGCGGCCTTGGCGGGCGCATACTCGCCCCCGCCCGGGATCGCATCGGCCACGCGGTTCAATTCGTCCGACAGGCAGTCGACGACATATTCCTTCTGGTCCAGCCAGCCGCAATAGTCGCGCGCCAGGTTGATATCGGCCACGATCCGCGCCGCGGTGGCGCTGTCGCCCCCCGTGGTGCCCGAGCCGGGCGGCGGCACAGGCGGCACGAAGACCGGCCCGGTCTCGACGGCCAGTTTCGGAGTGAAGACCGGCCCCGGGGTGACCGGCCCCTCGCCCGCCAGGGCGGCCACCAGCGTCACCGGCAGGACCGCGCTGGCCAGCGCGCCGGTCAGGGCGATTGCATGGGCGATATGGCGCATCAGAAGCCCCCTCCGAACAGCTTGTCGGTCGTCCAGGTCGCCTGCAGCGTCAGGCGCCTGGTGTCGTTCTGGTCGAAGACATCGTCGATCGAGGCGGTGAAATGCATGTTCGGCAGCGCATCGAAGCGGAAGCCGGTGCCCAGGATCGCCTCATCACCATTCCAGGCCGCCGAGACAGCGAAATTCCGCGTCAACCCCAGGCCGACGCCGAAATAGGCGCCCGGCGCGGTGCCATAATCGCGCGTATGGCTGCCATAGCCCACGGTCACCATCAGCGGCTTCGGCCCCGAGGCGGTCTGGATCACCGGGAAGGCCGACAGGATCAGATCCGCGGTCTCTTCGTTCTGCGAGGAATCGCCCCAGGCGCCCAGACTGTCGACGGCGACGCCCAGATAGACCGGCACCTGCCCCTCGGCACTGATCCGGCGTGAGAATTTCACCCCCAGATAGCCCGAGTCGGCGAAATCGTCGGACAGCGAGGTGATCGTGGCGGTCAGTTGCACCCCGATCCCGGTCTCGGCGCTGCCGAAGCCCGCGCCAAAGCTCATCGAGCCGTCGGTCCGGTCGATCAGCCCGCTGCCGCCCGCGCTGTTGACGCGATCCGAACTCCACGAGCCCGAGATGAAGGCCAGCCCGCCGGGCGCCGTCGTGGCGCTGCGGATGCCGGTCATGGTCAGGTAAATATCGCGGTCCTGCGCCAGACCCGGTGAGGCGGAAAAAGCCGCCAGACAGGCCAGGCTGCGGACAAGTGTCTTGTCCATGCCAAAATCCTTCTCATGCAATTGCCGGAAGTGTTGCGCCAGTCAGGCCAGTTGTCGAGTGCGCAGGTGCCACGCCGCGTGATTTTTGCAGGCGGGGCGGCGGAACGGCCCGGCCAGAGGCGCAGCCCCCCGTCAGGCCCCCCCGGCAGGGCCCCCGTCAGGCTTCGGTCATGCCAAAGGCGCGGCGCATGGCGGCGGCGGTGCCGGGGCCGATGTCGCCATCGATGCGCCCGTCGTAAAACCCCTTCTCCTGCAGGATCTTCTGCAGGGCGCGGCGGGTTTCCGGCTCGAACTGTTCCTTCATCATCGGCGCCACCGACAGGACCCGCCGGTTGCCCGTGCGCAGCGCATCATACAGAAGCCGCGCCGCATCTTCCGGTCCGCGGCCCCGCACCATGCCATCGTCGATCAGCGCGGCCAGATTGTACTGCGCCTCGGGATCGCGCTTGGCGGCGGCCAGCGAGAAGAAATGGATCCCGGTTTCAGGATCCGAGGGCAGGCCCAAGAGGCCCTGGTAATGGATGAAGCCCAGTTCGTTCAGCGCATTGCCATAGCCCTGCTCGCCCGCCATCCGGTACAGGTCCAGCGCCCGCGCCGGATCGGCCGGCCCGCCGATCCCCTGCTCCAGCATCCGCGCCAGTTCGAACTGCGCCTCGGGCGAGCCCTCGGTCGCCGCACGTTCGAAATATCCACGCGCCGCCGCCGGATCGAAGGCCGGATCGGCCTTGTTCAGCCGGATATATCCAAGTCCCAGGATCGAGCGCGTATCGCCCTTTTCCGCCTGTGCCTGCAGCAGCGCCTCTTGATCGGGGCCCAGCGCCGCCCAGCCATCCTGGCGGTTGTCGGCCAGACCCACATCAGCCTCGCCGTCACGGGGGCCGGCGATGTAGAAGGGCGTTCCGGGCAGCGAGCCGTAGGAATAGGGCTTTTGCAGATTGCCGGTGGCGCGCATCACCTGATCGCGCACATGGCGCACCAGCGTGCCCACTTCCAGCCCCGGCTGGCCCAGCGTGTCGATCAGCGCCCGCGCGAAGGGGCTGTGACCATCCACCCCGTCCAGCGCCGCAAGCCCATGTTCGGCCGCATAAAAGACCAGCGTGCCGCGGTCGGGATCGGTCGGCGCCAGCCCGGCCGAGCCCGAGGCGCTGCGGGTATTGCCCGTGCGCCCGTCCGAGGCCTTTTCCTCCAGCGCGATGCTGTCGGCGAAGGGATTGTCGCGGCAGCTGTCCAGCAGCACGATCCCCATCTTGCGGGCATGGCCCACCGCCGCCTCGAAATCGGCCAGCGAGACCGAGGCGGCCTGCACTTCCAGATTGGTCTTCACATCGGCATCCACGGGAATCAGGAAATTCTGCCCCTGCACCTCGACCCCGTGGCCGGCGAAATAGATCAGCGCCAGATCGGCCGTCTCGGCGCGAAAGCCGAAATCGGCCAGGGTCTGCTGCAGATCGGCCTTGGGCGCGTTCAGCGACAGGGTGACGCCGAAGCCCGCCTGTTCCAGCACCCGCGCGATGCCCTGGGCATCGTTCAGCGTGTTGTCCAGGGGCACGATGTGGCGATAGTCGCCCATCCCGATGACAAGGGCCAGTTTCTCGGCCCGGGCCGCGGCGGCGTGCAGAAGCGCCGCCACAAGGCAGATCGACAAAGCAAGCGGAAAGGCGAACCTCGGGCGGGTCGGGCGGGCCATCATGCATCTATCCAAATCGACAGGCGACGCGGACGGCACAGCCGCAGGCGCTGCGACCGAAGGCGCCAGAATGCGCCGATGATGCCGCAACTGCCGCCAAAGGGCCAGCACCGATCGCAGCCCTCGCCAAGGCGTGAGCGGGGCCTGACCGCCCCGCGCCCTGCCCCGGCGCAGCCGCGCCCAAGGCGCCGCGCCCGTCCCCGTCCCGGGCCGCGAATTCCGCCCCCGCGCCCTTGATGCCCGCCCTGCCCTGCCGCTATGATGCGCCATCCTCATAGCCAGCAGGCCCGCCATGACCCTTTCCGCCCCCGAGACCAAGACCGTGACCACCTGGAAAGTGGCCTGCGATGGCGGCGAGGGCGCGCTGGGCCATCCGCGCGTCTGGCTGGTGATCCCGCATGAAACCGGCTGGGTCGAATGCGGCTATTGCGACCGCCGCTTCGTGATCGACCGCGATCACGCGCAGGACGATCACTGACCGCGCTGCACTGATCCGCCGGGCTGGCTGGCCGTTCAGGCCAGCGTCACCGCAAAGCGCGGGCCCGGCGCCGGCAATTCCTGCAGACCCATGCGCCGATAGGTTTCGGCCGCGCCCTGATTGCGCAGATCGGCCCCGATCGTCAGCCGCTGCGCCGCCCCGGCCAGCGCCAGCGCCCGGGCCGCCTCGATCAGCGCCCGCGCCAGCCCCCGGCCGCGGAAGGGCGGCTGGACGTAAAGATGCGTCACCTCCTGCAGCATCCGGCCCGAGGTCATCTCGTGCCGGCGCGTCACCAGCGCATAGCCCACCGGATCGCGCGCCGGGCTGCCGGGCAGGCAGGCCACCAGCACCAAGGCCTCGCCGGTCTCGAAACACAGTTCCGCCAGCCGCGCCGGTGTGATCGTGGCCGCATCGCCATGATGGGCGGCCAGCGCGATCAGCATGCGGTGAACCTCGGGCAGATCCTCGGGCCGCGCGGCGCGGACCAGAAGCTGCGCTTCGGCAGATTGGGGGATTTGGGCGTTCATCGTCACTTCCTTCGCATCGGGCCCGCGAAGGGAGCGTTCACAGGCCGGCCCATCGCGGGCGGCCTATCTGGGTTCAGTTTCTGTCAGGAAAGCTGCCCGGCCGCCTATATGGCGTCGGACCAATAAAACGAGGCGATGGGGGCCAGGTGCAGCATGGCGGGGACCATGCCTTCGCGCCGCCGGCTTGTCAACGGAAACCGTGGCGGGCTCCGGTGGCGGGCGGGCGCGCGATCCCTGGCCGCAGCCGCGCCTTGGGGTGGCACGCAACCCGGCTTCGCGTCTATAGTCGTCGCCAATCGCGCGAAGGACAGACCCCATGAGTTTCGGCAAGGGCCATCACCTGCATCTGATCGACGGCTCGGCCTATATCTTCCGGGCCTACCACGCCTTGCCGCCGCTGACCCGCTCGGACGGGCTGCCGATCGGCGCCGTGGCGGGCTTTGCCTCGATCCTGTGGTCCGAGATCACCCGCGACGCGAAGAATGCCGCCACCCATATCGCGGTGGTGTTCGACTATTCGTCGAAAACCTTCCGCAACGAGATCTATCCGCAATACAAGGCCAACCGCCCGCCGCCGCCCGAAGACCTGCGCCCGCAATTCCCGCTGACCCGCGAAGCGACCCGCGCCTTCAACGTGGCCTGCCTGGAGGTCGAGGGCTATGAGGCCGATGACATCATCGCCAGCCTCGCGCGCCAGGCGGTCGAGGCGGGGGGAAGCTGCACGATCATCTCGTCCGACAAGGACCTGATGCAGCTGATCCGGCCCGGGATCGACATGCATGACCCGATGAAAAACCGCCCCATCGGCCCCGATGAGGTGATGGAGAAATTCGGCGTCACCCCCGACAAGGTGGTCGATGTGCAGGCCTTGGCGGGCGACAGCACCGACAATGTGCCGGGCGCGCCGGGGATCGGGCTGAAGACGGCGGCGCTTCTGATCAACGAATATGGCGGGCTGGATGAATTGCTGGCCCGGGCCGAGGAAATCAAGCAGCCCAAGCGCCGCGCCGCGCTGGTGGAAAATGCCGATCTGATCCGCATCTCGCGCCGGCTGGTCTCGCTGGATGCGCAGGCGCCGGTGCCGGTGACGCTGGAGGCGCTGGAAATCCAGAAACCCGACCCGGAAAAGCTGATGGGCTTCCTGTCGGAAATGGAGTTCCGCAGCCTGGCCCGCCGGGTCTCGGAACGGCTGAAGGTCGCGGCCCCGGTGATCGCCGCCGCGGCGCCGGACGACGCGCCGCAGGCGCATGAGGGCGCGCCGCTGCCCTTCGACCATGCCGCCTATGTGGCGATCCGCGACCGCGCCACGCTGGACCAGTGGATCGCCAGGATCACCGATCTGGGCCATGTCGCGGTCGATACCGAAACCACCAGCCTGGACGAGATGCAGGCCGAACTGGTCGGCATCTCGCTGTCCACGCAAGCCGGCGAAGGTGCCTATATTCCGCTTGGTCACCGCGAAGGCTCGGGCGATCTGTTCGGCGCCGCCGCCCGGGCCGAGCGGCAGCTGGATCTGGACGAAACCCTGGCCGCGCTGAAGCCGATGCTGGAAGACCCCGCGATCCAGAAGATCGGCCAGAACATGAAATATGACTGGAAGATCTTCGCCCGCCACGGCATCCGCATCGCGCCTTTCGACGACACGATGCTGATGAGCTATGCGCTGCAGGCCGGCCTGAACAATCACGGCATGGACGAATTGTCCGAACGCTATCTGGGCCACCGGCCGATCCCGATCAAGTCGCTGCTGGGCGCGGGCAAGGCGCAGATCACCTTCGACAAGGTCGGCATCGACGATGCGGTGAAATATGCCGCCGAAGACGCCGATATCACCCTGCGCCTGTGGCAGCAGTTCCGCCCGCAGCTGCATCAGAAACAGGTGACCACGGTTTACGAAACCCTGGAACGGCCGCTGGTGCCGGTGCTGGCCGATATGGAAATGCAGGGCATCGTGGTCGATCGCGACACGCTGGCGCGGATGTCCAACGCCTTCGCCCAGAAGCTGGCGCAATATGAGGATGAAATCCAGGAGATCGCCGGCGAGAAGTTCAACGTGGGCTCGCCCAAGCAATTGGGCGAGGTGCTGTTCGACCGCATGGGCGTGCCCGGCGGCGAGAAGGGCAAGACCGGCGCCTATGGCACGGGCGCCGATATCCTGGAAGACATCACCACGCTGGAAGACAGCCACCCCCAGGGCGCGCGGCTGGCGGCCAAGGTCTTGGACTGGCGGCAGATTTCCAAGCTGAAATCCACCTATACCGATGCGCTGCAACAGGCGATCAACCCCGATACGGGGCGCGTCCATACCAGCTATTCGATTGCGGGCGCCAATACCGGCCGGCTCGCCTCGACCGATCCGAACCTGCAGAACATCCCCGTCCGCACCGAGGAAGGCCGCCGCATCCGCGAGGCCTTCGTGGCCCCTCCGGGCAAGGTGCTGGTCAGCCTTGACTATTCGCAGATCGAGCTGCGCATCCTGGCCCATATCGCCGATATCCCGGCGCTGCAGCAGGCCTTCCGCGACGGACTGGACATTCACGCCATGACCGCGTCGGAAATGTTCAACGTGCCCCTGGACCAGATGACCTCGGACATCCGCCGCCGGGCCAAGGCAATCAATTTCGGGGTGATCTACGGGATCTCGGGCTTCGGCCTGGCGCGCAACCTGCGCATCCCCCGGGCCGAGGCGCAGGGCTTCATCGACCGCTATTTCGAACGCTTCCCCGGCATCCGCGAATACATGGACCGCACCGTGGCCTTCGCCAAGGAAAACGGCCATGTGCAAACCCTGTTCGGCCGCCGCATCCACACGCCCGAGATCAATGCCAAGGGCCCCGGCGCCGGTTTCGCCCGCCGCGCCGCGATCAACGCGCCGATCCAGGGCACCGCGGCCGATGTGATCCGCCGCGCGATGATCCGCATGCCCGCGGCCATCGCCCATCTGCCGGCCAAGATGCTGCTGCAGGTGCATGACGAATTGCTGTTCGAAGTCGAGGAAGGCGCCGCCGAGGATCTGGCCCGGGTGGCCAAATCGGTGATGGAAGGCGCGAACCTGCCCGTCGTGCCGCTGAAAGTGCCGCTGACGGTCGAAGCCGGCCGGGGCCGCAACTGGGCCGAGGCCCATTAGGGAGAGAAAGACATGAGGTCCATCGCCGTCTGCCTGGCCCTTTGCGCGGGACCCGCCGCCGCCCAGACCGAACTGCCCGATCTGGCCACCGGCGCGGCCTATGTGCTGACCGTCACCGCCGAGGACAGCGCCACGCTGGCCGGCACCGATGCGATCGACACGTTCACCCTGCGCGCCGATTGCTTCGCGACGCATGAAATCTACGGGATCGGCCTGTGGAAGGTCACCGAAGGCGGCTGGAGCATTGAAATGGGCGGCGCGCCCATCGTCTCGTTCACGGGCGCGCCGCCCCTGGACGCCAGCTGCCCGCCGCCGGGATGATCGCCGACTGGCCCGGGCTGAAGGCCGTCGCCCTGGCACTGGACCTGCCGCAGGTCACGCTTGCGACCCCCTGGGGCCATGAGGCGCTGAAGGCCCATGGCAGGATGTGGTGCTGGTGGAGCCCCTATGCGGATGCCGCCGTCTTCCGCGCCGATCCGGACGAGCGCGAGATGCTGATGGCGGCCGATCCCGAAACCTTCTTCCTCCATCCGCATTACGCCCCGCATGCGCTGGTTCTGGTCCGCGCCGGGCGGATCGACCCGGGCTGGGCCCGCGCAAGGCTGGTCCGCGACTGGCGCGCCGCGGCGCCGAAGCGCTGGCTGAAGGACTGGGATCAGGCGCAGACCGGCTGATCCGGCCGGCTCGCCAGAACCAGCGCGGCCGCTGCCTCCGGTTCGCCGTGTCAGCCGCGGTCCACCCGGCACTGGAAGCAATTGTTCCGGGCCGAGCGGATATGGACGAAGGCCACGCGCGGATCTGCCAGCAATTCCTCGGCCCGGGCCGCGATGCCGGCGGTCGGCACCACGCCGCCGGTGCCATAGACGATCCGCTCATCCGGCCCGTAGCCGCGGACGATGTAATCCGGGCTTGCCAGCATCTCGGGCAGATCCGCCCCGCCGCCCGCCCCCCCGCCCGCAATGCAGGGCGCGGCGCATAGAAAGATCGGGCCCAGTTCGGCATAGGGCTGCAGGGTCGCAAAGGGGCGATGCGCCAGAACCAGCATCGGCGCGCCCTCGGGGATCATCCGCAGGCAATGCCGGCAGGGATTGCCGCCGCCTTGCGCGATCTGGCGCTCGGGCGGCTGGCCATTGGCATCGGGCGCGCCGGCCTGCCAGGCGCGGACGGTTTCGGTCGCAATCGGGATGAAGCGGATCATCGGGGCCTCCTGTGGATCGGCGCCCCGGATAGGCCCGGCCGCCCCGCAGGGCGACCCGGAAGCTGCGGGATCAGGCCTGCCCGGGGCCCTTTTAGGCCGGGTCGACCAGCCGGCCCAGCGTGCGCCCGCCCAGGATGTGCAGGTGGTAATGCGGCACTTCCTGCATGCCATGCAGGCCCGCATTGGTGATCGCCCGATAGCCCGCCTCGCGCAGGCCCAGATCGGCGATCACCGAGGCGACGGTGCGGTGGAAATCGACGATCTCCTCGGCGCTGGCCTCGGCGGCGAAATGATCGAGATTGACGTAAGGCCCTTTCGGGATCGCCAGCACATGCACCGGCGCATGCGGCCGGATGTCATGGAAGACAAGCGTATGCGCGGTGTCCACGACGGTCTTGTTCGGGATCTCGCCGCGCAGGATGCGGGCGAAGATGTTCTGCGGGTCATAGGTCCAGGGCATGTCTCAGTCCACGAAAAGATATTCGGTCGAGGCGATCTCGCGCGCCTTCTCGACAGGGATATCAAGGAATTCCGCCAGCGGCACGGTGTTTTCATCGACCGTGGCCGATTGGCGGATGCGCTGGAAGCCGGGAAAGCTGTTCTCGCGGATCCGGTCGGATTCGAAGCGCACATCATAGCGGATCGTCGGCAACAGCCGGTCCAGGGTTTCCTGCGGCGTGCGGTCGCCCGCCAGGCCCACCCGGCGCGCATGGCCCAGCAGATAGTCGTCGGTGAAATCGCATTCGATTTCCAACAGCTTGACCCGCGCCTTGTCGGTGTAGAAATCCTGCATCAGCTCGATCGAGGCCGGGTCGATGCAGAAGATCAGCCGGTCGGTCTGCCAGTAATCGAACAGCATCCGCACCAGCGCCCGCCGGTGCCTTGTGCGCTTTTCCAGGTTCGACTGGATGCCGCCCAGATCGGGCAAGGGCGTCGAGCCTTCGTTGAACAGATAGTCGATCGCCGGCAGGTTGGTGACCTGGCGCACCCGTTCGACCAGGCGCTTGGCGACATGCCATTTCTTGCAGGTCACCATCATCAGCGTGCGTTCGCGCCCCAGGCTGGTTTCCGTCTCCCAGAAGCGGGGCGCGAAGCGGCGGCCGATCCGGCCGCGGCCGGTCAGGAACTTGAACAGGCTGCGGCCTTCGTTCGAGATCTGGAACCGCTTGCCGCGCGCCGCGTAAAGATCGCCCAGCCGCCGCTTCAGCTCCATCGCGTCGGGGCTGATCTTGCGGGCGAACAGGTAATCCTGGCTGAGAAGCAGATCGTAGTGATCGTTGTAGAAGGTCACCGGCATGCCGTAATCGGTGAACATCAGGAAGGTCAGCGGCCGGGTGCGGATTTCGGATTCCGGCACCAGATGGCGGACGATGGTCTGGAAGAAGGTTTCGTCCGGGATCCAGGTGGTGCGGAAGAAGCGCATCACATCGCGCCGCTTGCGGGCGAAATCCAGCAGCCATTCCACCGTGCGCCGGCGCAGGCACCACCACTGGCTGCCGATCTGCATCTGCAGATCCGCCGGCACCTTGCGCTCCAGCCCGAGCTTCTTCTGCCAGTCCATCGAGCGGTAGAACCAGGCCTTGTGGGTGCGTTCGTTGAACCAGTGCCGGTAGATCAGCCTTTCGTCCTTGATCCCGGTCTTGATCCAGTCGCTGGCGTAGAAATCGAAGCTTTCGATGTAATCCACATCCTCGCGCTCCAGGAAGTCATGCGCGTATTCGGCCGATTTGATCGGCATGCAGTCGCCCGACAGCATGTAGAAATGCGTGGCGCGCGGGAAAGCCTCGACCGCGGCGCGGATCGCGTTCAGCGTGGCCTCGACCAGGCTCCATTCCCCCCAGCCGCATTTCACCCGGCGGCGCGCGAAGGTCACCGCGGGGTTGCCATCCAGCGCCGCCCGGATGCGGTCGAAATCCTCGCGCCGGGCGCGGGCGTCGAAATGAATGGCGATGCAGTCGCCCGCCGCCGTCAGCCGCTGGGCCTGGGCGATGATCCCCTCGGGGTCCTTGTGGCACAGAAGGATATAGGCGATCTTCGTCATCAGGCCCCGGCAATGCGAACGTGTCCCGGCGGTCGCGGCACCGCCTGCATTGCATAAATTGTTTCATCCTTCCTTGAAAGGGCAGAGTATCTTTGCTTTTTTCCGGGTAACAGCGTCCAGGGCGGAAACAATCGCCCGGCCAAGGCAGAGGTGTGAGCAATGGGTTTCCCCGGCACGTGGATGACGGAAAGCGAAAGCATGGTCTATCGCGTGGTGCCGAAATGCGCCTGCTCGACCATCGGGCAGATCATGTTCTATTCCGACCATGGCCGCTTCTTCGACGGCGACATCCATGATGCGACCGAAGGCCTGCACAAATGGGCGATGGAGGCGAGCCAGCCTTTGATCGAGACGAACGTGAAGGCGCATAAATCCTATGCCTTCACCTGCGTCAGGAACCCCTATACCCGGATCCTGTCCTCGTTCTTCGACAAGATCTGCGGCATCCAGCGCAACGGCAAGCGCTATCGCGGCAATCTGGTGCCGATGCTGGTGCAGAAATACGGGGTTCAGGTCGGCGGGCCCGAGGGCCGCGACGAGTTCGACCAGATCGCCAGCTTCCGCCGCTTCCTGCTGTTCGCGCGCGACACGATCCGCTTCAAGAAACCGATGGAGCCTGACATCCACTGGTCGGCCATGTCGGGCCATATCTCGACCTTCATCGTCAATGGCGGGCGCTACGACCACATCTTCTTCACCGAGGATTTCAACCCCGGCATGCAGGTCGTGCTGGACAATATCTCGGTCAAGCACAAGGTCGACCTGAAGAAGATCCCGCGCTTCAACGAAAGCGAAGGCCATGGGCCGAAGCGGGCGCATCCGGTCGAAGCCTATTTCGACGACCTGTCGATGCATCTGGTCTGGGAAATCTACAAGCGCGACTTCCAGCTGTTCAAATACGATTTCGACAATCCGGCCAACAAGATGCCGAAAAGCGAAGTGGATCTCGACGAGGTGCATGCCAAGCTGGGCAACTAGCGCGGCGGGACCGGAGTTTTCGAAAACTCCGGTGCGAAGCCTTCGAAGGCTTCGTCTCGATGTCTTCGAAGACATCGCGCGGCGCCCCGGGTCAGGGCGCGCCTAAAGGCGCAGGATCATGTCCCAGCGGTCAAGCCCGGGGCCGAAGCCGTCGGGTGTGATCTTTTCGACCGCAAAGCCGAAGCGGGCGTAGAAGCCCTGGGTGTGCTGGCTGGTGTTCAAGGCGACGGTGTCGATCCCCGGCAGGGTGCGAGCCAGGGCCAGCCGCGTCTCGGTCAGCATCCGGCCCAGCCCCTGCCCCTGCCGCGCGCGATCGACCATGCCCCAGGACAGGCTGACCCGGCGCGTGCCGGGCGCGCGGCTGAGCCCGCCACAGCCAACCAGCGCGCCGTCCTGGTCCAGCACCAGATAGGGGTCCGGCCCCAAGGCGGGGCCGGCAAGGAAGGCTTCGAACTCGGCGCGTTCATCCGCCGCGAAAAAGCGCGGCACATTGCCGTCGAACAGCGCCAGGCAGGCCGCCCCATCCCCGGCGGCAAAGGGCCGGGCGGTGACCTGCGCCATGGCCGGCTCAGACCTCGTCGGGCAATTGCCGCACGGCGCCCTTGTCGGCCGAGCTGGCCAGCATCGCATAGGCCTTCAGCGCCGCGGTCACGCGGCGGCTGCGCTTGGCCTCGGGCTTCCAGCCCTTCTTGTCCTGCTCGGCCCGGCGCGTCGCCAATTCGGCCTCGGAGACGCGCAGGCTGATGGTGCGGGACGGGATGTCGATGTCGATCATGTCGCCTTCGCGCACCAGGCCGATGGTGCCGCCCGAAGCAGCCTCGGGCGAGACATGGCCGATCGACAGGCCCGAAGTGCCACCCGAGAAGCGCCCGTCGGTCAGAAGGGCGCAGGCCTTGCCCAGGCCCTTCGATTTCAGATAGCTGGTCGGGTACAGCATTTCCTGCATGCCGGGCCCACCCTTCGGCCCTTCGTAGCGGATGACGACCACGTCGCCTGCCTTGATCTTGCTGGTCAGGATCGCCGAGACCGCGGCATCCTGCGATTCGAACACCCGCGCCGGGCCCGAGAAGACCAGGATCGAATCGTCCACGCCCGCGGTTTTCACGATGCAGCCATCCAGCGCGATATTGCCCGTCAGCACCGCCAGCCCGCCATCCTTCGAGAACGGATGCTTGGCGCTGCGGATCACGCCGTTTTCGCGGTCAAGATCCAGCTCGCTATAGCGCTTTTCCTGGCTGAAGGCGGTGGCCGAGCGGACATTGCCCGGCGCGGCCATGAAGAACTGCCGCACGCCTTCGTGGTTGGTGCGACTGATGTCCCAATGGTCCAGCGCCGCGCCCAGGGTCGGGCTGTGAACGGTCGAGGTGTCGCGGTTCAACAGCCCCGCATTGTCCAGCTGGCCCAGGATCGCCATGATCCCGCCCGCACGGTGGACATCTTCCATATGCACGTCGTTCTTCGCCGGCGCGACCTTGCACAGGCAGGGCACCTTGCGGCTCAGCCGGTCGATATCGTCCATGGTGAAGTCGATCCCGCCTTCCTGGGCCGCCGCCAGGATATGCAGGACGGTGTTGGTGGACCCGCCCATGGCGATGTCCAGCGACATGGCATTCTCGAAGGCCGCCTTGTTCGCCACGACGCGCGGCAGGACGGTGGCATCGTCCTGCTCGTACCAGCGCCGGGTGATGTCGACGATCAGATGGCCGGCCTCGACGAACAGCCGCTTGCGGTCGGCATGGGTGGCCAGGGTCGAACCGTTGCCGGGCAGCGACAGGCCCAGCGCCTCGGTCAGGCAGTTCATCGAATTCGCCGTGAACATGCCCGAGCAAGAGCCGCAGGTCGGGCAGGCGGCCTTTTCGATCGCCTCGACCTCTTCATCGGAATATTTGTCATCGGCGGCATAGACCATGGCGTCGATCAGATCGAGCGCCACTTCCTTGCCCTTGACCAGCGCCTTGCCGGCCTCCATCGGCCCGCCCGAGACGAAGACGGCCGGGATGTTCAGCCGCATTGCGGCCATCAGCATGCCGGGGGTGATCTTGTCGCAGTTCGAGATGCAGACCATCGCGTCGGCGCAATGGGCATTGACCATGTATTCGACGGAATCGGCGATGATCTCACGCGAGGGCAGCGAATACAGCATGCCGTCATGGCCCATCGCGATGCCGTCATCGACCGCGATGGTGTTGAATTCCTTGGCGATGCCGCCGGCGGCTTCGACTTCGCGCGCGACAAGCTGGCCCATGTCCTTCAGATGGACATGGCCGGGCACGAATTGGGTGAAGCTGTTCACGATCGCGATGATCGGCTTGCCGAAATCGCCGTCCTTCATGCCGGTGGCGCGCCAAAGGCCGCGCGCGCCGGCCATGTTGCGGCCATGGGTCGTGGTGCGGGAACGATAAGCGGGCATGGCATCCTCCGGCTAGGTCGGGCGAGTTCGGGCTTTGCCCGGGTTAGACCCTGCGGCGCCCCTCTGCAATCGGGAAACCCCGCTGCAGCTGCGAAATCCCCCGCGCCGAAGGCCGGGGGACAGCGAATTTTCGACGAAAATTCGCTGTCAGCCCTCGGCCGCGGCGCGGACCCAGGCGATGATGGCCTGGCGTTCCTCGGGCTCCATATAGCTTAGGTTCCCGGGCGGCATCGCGTGGGAATAGCCCGCCTGCAGCGCGATGCGCCGCGCCTCATGCGCGATCTGCGCCTCGGTTTCCAGAACCACGCCCTTGGGCGGCCAATGCACGCCCTCCCATCCCGGCTCGGCCGCGTGGCACATGGAGCAGCGGCCCTGCACGATCGAGACCACATCCTCGAACCCCGCGGCCTGGGCATAGCGCGCCGCCTCGGGGCCCAGGCCCGCCGCCTCGGTCTCGGCCGAGACCAGGCGCAGCGGCGCGGTCGACAGCCAGGCGATGACCAGGAACAAGACCACGGTCAGGCCCCAGGTCCAATGCGGGCTGCCCTTGCGGGCATGGCGGGTGTTGAACCAGTGCCGGATCGTCACGCCCATCAGAAAGACCAGGCTGGCGATGATCCAGTTGTACTGGGTGGCGAAGACCAGCGGGTAATGGTTCGACAGCATCAGGAACAGGACGGGCAGCGTCAGATAGTTGTTATGGGTGCTGCGCTGCTTGGCGATCTTGCCATATTTCGGGTCGGGCTTGCGGCCGGCCTTCAGATCCGCGACCACGATCTTCTGGTTCGGGATGATGATCATGAACACATTCGCCGTCATGATCGTCGCCGTGAAGGCGCCCAGATGCAGCATCGCCGCCCGGCCCGAGAAGACCGAGGTGTAGAAATACGCCATCCCCACCAGCACCAGAAACAGCGCCACCATCACCACGGTCTGGTTCGCATGGACGAAGCGCTTGCAGATCTGGTCATAGGCCAGCCAGCCGAAAGCCAGCGAGGCCAGGGAAATCGCCACCGCCTGCCAG
Organism: Xinfangfangia pollutisoli; assembly: GCF_020179405.1. Classification (GTDB taxonomy): domain Bacteria; phylum Pseudomonadota; class Alphaproteobacteria; order Rhodobacterales; family Rhodobacteraceae; genus Pseudogemmobacter; species Pseudogemmobacter pollutisoli. Next base: position 17,502 of record NZ_JAICBZ010000070.1, read on the forward strand.
GTTTGCAGCTCTAGCACCGTGGGGTCGATCAGGAACAGCTCGGCCCCCAGGTAATAGACCAGCACCATCATCAGGAAGCCGGAAAGCCAGGTCATGTAGCTTTCCCATTTGAACCAGACCAGGTGGTCGGGCATCGCGGCCGGCGCGACCAGATATTTCTGGATGTGGTAGAAGCCGCCGCCGTGGACCTGCCATTCCTCGCCATCCGCCCCCGAGGCCAGGTTGCGGTCGCGATGCAGGCCCAGATCCAGCGCGATGAAATAGAAGGACGAGCCGATCCAGGCGATCGCGGTGATCACATGCAGCCAGCGCGCCGCGATCTCGGCCCATTCGCCCAGCACAAGCCAGTCATACATGCGGTGATCCCTCTGACATGCCGCGGGCCGGTCCCGCTGGTTCAGGTGTAACGCTATACCGGCGGCGGATTTCCTGTTAATCCTGTCAAATGCCGGATCACTTTCAAACCGGCCAGGAAAATCGCCGGACCGCTGATGAGCTATGTGAACAACATCCGCATGTTCGTGCGCGTCTATGAATTGGGCAGCATGAGTGCGGCGGCGCGCGACCAGCGCACCTCGCCGGCCGTGGCCTCGGCGCGAATCTCGGACCTGGAAAAGCATCTGGGGGTGCGGCTGTTTCACCGCACCACCCGCAGCCTGCAGGCGACCGAGAACGGCCGCATCTTCTATGACGGCGCCCGCCGCGTGCTGGAGGCGATCGACGAGGCCGAGGCGGCGGTGATGGATGTGACGCAAAACCCGCGCGGCACGATCCTGGTTGCGGCGCCTTTGGGGATCGGCCGGCGGCTGATCGCGCCGCAAGTGCCGGCCTTCAAGGATCTGTACCCGCAGATCGACGTGCGGCTGCGCCTGTCGGACCGGGTGATCGACGTGGTGGGCGAAGGCATAGACGTGGCCTTTCATCTGGGGCTTCTGGAAGACAGCAGCCTGAAGGTGCGGCTGATCGCCGATTGCCCGCGGGTTCTGTGCGCGGCCCCCAGCTACATCGCCAAGCGGGGCCTGCCGGCCGATGGCGCGGCCCTGATCGAGGCGCGGCACGATTGCCTGAACCTGCGCTTTCCCGGCGCCAAAGAGTTTCAGTGGACGCTGGCCACGCCCGAAGGTCCGCGGCGTTTCGAAGTGCAGGGCCCGTTCGAAAGCGACGATGGCGACGTGCTGACCGGCTGGGCGCTGGACGGGCGGGGCATCGTGATGAAACCCCTGTTCGAAGTGGCGGAATATCTGCGCGACGGAAGGCTGGTCGAAGTGGCCAGCGCCACCCCGCCCCTGCCGACGCAATTGTCCAGCCTGTCGCCGCACCGGCGGCTGAAGGATCCGAAGGTGCGGCTGTTCACCGATTTCATCGGCCAGCGCATCAAGGAAGCGATGCGCCGGGCCGTGACCCCCGACGTGATCCCGGACGAAAGCTAGGCCGGCGCCCGGCCCCGCTCGGCCATGAAAAAGGGCGCGGACCATCCGGCCCGCGCCCGCTTTTTCGCCCGTCTGTCAGATCACTGGATCTGCTGACCGTTCACGAAGATCTGGCCGCCTTCCTTGGCTTCGATCAGCGAGGTCAGGCTGTCCGGCTCGGCGCCCGGCTTCATGAAGGCGCCCATCATCATCCGCGCGCCCATCGCATCATCCTGCGAGATCAGCCCGGTCGCGATCAGCCCGTCGATCAGCGCATTCGCCCCGGTGACCGAGACATCGGCCTGACCCAGCGGCATCGGCATGCCCATCGAATTGTCGAAGGTGAAGGCGCCGGTGGCGTTCAGCGCCGCGCCCGCGACCTTCAGGGCCAGCGTGTTGATGTCCAGGCTTTCCGGCGCCGGAACCGGCGGCGGCGCGCCGGTTTCCTCGGCGGCCATCAGGCCCACGGCGTCGATCTTGGTCTTGCCCGACACATCGACCGCCAGATCCAGCGGCTCGCGCTTCAGCGCGGCGCCGGGGTCGAACAGACCCCAGACCGCGTCATTCAGCACGAACTGGCTGAGCGACAGCTTCAGGTGATAGTCCGACGCGGTGTCGGGCGAGACGACCGGGAACAGGAAGTCCAGCGCAACCGGGCCAAGCGTCACCTCGACCGGGGCCGGGATCGCGGCGCTGGTCAGGTTGAAGGTCATGCCCGCGCCGTCGCTTTTGATCGCGAAGGCCTGCTTGTCGAAGCTGCCCGTCGCTTCGCCGCCCGAGGCGGTCATGTCGAACTGCATCGGGAAATATTCGTCTTCCTGGCTGACCGAGCCGGTCGAATCGCCCTGCTTGGTCGCGAAGGTGAAGGCCAGGCCTTCTTCCAGCGCGCGGCCGAAATCGCCGGCATTCTGGATCGCGGTCAGCGGAATGGTCGAGGGCAGTGTCAGCGTGCCGGTCAGGCTGACATCGGCCGTCTGGCTTTTCTGCGCCTGCTTCATCTTCAGGTTCGGATCGTCCATCGTGACGTCATAGCCAAAGTTCTTGGCGCTGACGGTCAGGCCGAAGGCCCGGTTGGTGCCGGGCGTATCGCTGTACGTGCCTTCCAGACCTTCGAAATTCACGTCGATCAGGTTGGTCACGCGCTGCGCCGGGGTATTGGCGTCGTAGCTGTAACCCTCATAGCCGGCGTCGATCTTGGCCGACAGCGTATCGGCCTTGTAATCATAGACCAGCGCGCCGGCCTCGCCCTCATGGGCGGTGATCACGAAACCCGCATGCGCCAGATCGAACTTGCCGCCGCCATTGGCCGAGCCGTCAAAGCCGATATCGGCGCCGGGGCGGATGGTGACCGAACCGTCGGCTTCTTCGGTCAGCGTCATGTCCGAGATGGTGATCGCATTCGTCTCGCCCGCGGGGGCGATGCTGACGCCGTTCAGCGTCAGGACGCCGCCGGTGTTGGATTCGGTCGCCGCATTGATTTGCAGCCCGACTAGCCCTGCGCCATCCTTCCACGAACTCCACACCTGATCGGCGGTCAGCGCGGCATGCGCCGTGCCGCCCATCAAGAGGACGAAGGCCGGCGCGGCGGCGAAATGAGTGAATCGAAACATGAATCCGTCTCCTGGCGGCTTAGATCTTTTTTGCGCTGCACAACAAAGCCTGTTTGATAGGCAGCTGCAAGACGGGGATTCCTGCCCCCGTCCCGGAAGGGGGCGAAATGACGAGAGAATTTGTCCCGTATCACTCAAATGTGCGCGTGCCGATCACAGCGATCTTGGCGCGGCCGCCCTATCACGTCAACGCGGTTTTCGGCCCCGTACCGGGTCTGATCCTGGCTTTTTCCTCAATCGGGCACGATCCGGCGCAGATCCCCTCGCCCGAATTCGTCGGCGCGGCGACGGCGGGCGGGCGCTCGGCGCTGTTCATTGCCGATCACAGCCGCAGCTGGACCAATGCGCGGGGTTTCGCCGATCTCTTGCATGAGGCGGTGGAAATCGCCCGCAGCCAGGCCGCGCCGGGCCCCCTTCTGACGCTGGGCCAGTCGATGGGCGGCTTCGCGGCGCTGGTCGCGGCCGAGCATCTGGCGCCCGACGCGGTTCTGGCCTTCGGGCCGCAATCCGGGATCGGCGCCGCCGCGCCGCCGGACGAGGCCCGCTGGGCGGGCTGGACTGCCGCCCTGGCCGGCGCCCCGCGGCTGCGCGCGCCCCTGCCCCCTGGCCCCCGCATCACGCTGATGCACGGGCTGATCGACGACCGCGCCCAGGCGCTGGCCTT
>NZ_JAICBZ010000071.1 GCF_020179405.1 Xinfangfangia pollutisoli
CCGATCTGATGCGGGCGATGCGACAGGCGCCGCGGGGCGCGGCGATCGTGCTGGCAACCGGGCTGGACAGCCCGGGCGAGGGGCTGGATGCCGCCCTTGCCGCGCTGCGCCAGCGCGGGCCCTTGCGGCTCGTGCTGGTCGAGGACGCGTTCGAACTGGCCCCCCCCGCGCAGCCCCTGCCGCATGAGGGGCCCGAGGGCCCGGCCTTCGCCCGCTTCGCCGATCTGCCAGCCGAACGCGCCGCCCGCGCCGCCAAACTGGCGCTGCCCGGGGTGGAAATCCGCCGGCTGGCCGCCTCGGGAGAGATCGGATGACCCCGGCAGATCTGATCGCCGCCCTGCATGCCCCGCGCCTGCCCGAAGGCTTCACCGCGCTTGGCTGGGATGATCTTCTGGCCGCGGCCGGGCTGGGGCTGGTCCTGGCCGCGCTGGTGCTGGCGCTGCTGGGCCCGATCCTGCGCCCACGCCCGCGCCGCCTGCGTCCGGCCGAGCGCATCGCCGCCACCGCGGCGCTTCCGCCGGCCGACCGGCTTCTGGCGCTGGCGCGGCTGCTGCAGGATCTGGGCGGCCAGCTGCCCGATGACCAGCGCGCCGCGCTTTATGCGGGCCTTCCCGGCGATCCGGCGCGGATCGAGGCGCTGATCCTGCAGGCGGGGCGGCGATGACCGGGCTGGCCTTTCCCCTGGCGCTGTTGCTGCTGCCGCTGCCCCTGCTGGCCCGGCTTCTGCCGCCGCGCGCCGCGCCGGGCGAGGCGATGGTCCTGCCCGATGCCATCGCCGCCCAGGCCCGCCCGGCGCGCGGCCCGGCGGTCTGGCGGCTGTATCTGCTGGCAGGGCTGTGCTGGGCCTGCCTGTGCCTGGCCATCGCCCAGCCGCAGCGGATCGAGATGGTCGCCGACCGCAGCGCCTCGGGCCGCGATATCGTGATCGCGCTGGACATGTCGGGCAGCATGGAGACGCCGGATTTCGCGCTGGATGGCGAAACCGTCACCCGGCTGGCGGCGGTCAAGCGCGTGGCCTCGGCCTTCATCCAGGCCCGGCAGGGCGACCGGATCGGGCTGGTGATCTTTGCCGACAGCGCCTATGTCGCAGCCCCCCTGACCCATGATCTGGCCGCCGTCGCCCGCGCCCTGGACGAGGCGCAGATCGGCCTGACCGGCCGGTCCACCGCCATTGCCGACGGGCTGGGTCTGGCGTTGAAACGCATCATCGCCGAGCCCTCGCCGTCGAAAGTCGTGGTGCTGCTGTCGGATGGCCGCGACAGCGGCGCGCGGCTGGATCCGGTGCAGGTGGCGGGGCTGGCCGCGGAAAACCACGTCCGCATCCATACGATCGCCCTTGGCCCCGAGGATCTGGAAACCCGCCCCGCCGCCCGCGATGCGGTGGATCTGGCCACGCTGCGGGCGATTGCGGAAAAGGCCGGCGGCCAGACCTTCCGCGTCCGCACCACCGACGATCTGACCGCCATGGCCGCGGATCTGGACCGGCTGGAGCCCAACCCCTCGACCCGCCCGCCGGTGGCGGTGCCGCGGCCCTTGTGGCCCTGGCCCGCCGCGGCCGCCTTCCTGCTGGCGCTGGCGATCGGCTGGGGGCGCACGACATGACCGGCGATCTGCTGCTGTTGCGGCCCTGGTGGCTTCTGGCGCTGCTGCCGGTACTGGCCGGCGCAGTTTGGGTCTGGCGGCGGCGCCATGCCGGCAGCTGGGCCGCGGTGGTCGAGCCCGAGTTGATGGCGGCCCTGCAGCGGCTGGGCCGGATCACCCGGGGCGGGCGGGGCAGGGCGCTGCTGCTGCCCTTTGCCGCGGCGGCGCTGATCGCGCTGGCGCTGGCCGGGCCCGCGCGGCTGCAGCCCGGCGCCGTGGCCTTTCGCGCGCTGGATCCGATGGTGCTGATGATCGACCTTTCGCCCTCGGTCGTGGCCGACCCCAAGGTGCTGGGCGAGGCGCAAGCCGCCGCCGCCCGCGCGCTGGACGGGGCCGAAGGCCGCCCGGTCGGGCTGATGCTTTATGCCGCCGATGCCTATCTGGCCTCGGCGCCGACCAGCGATGCCGACAGCCTGCGCGGGCTGATCGGCGTTCTGGGCCAGGGGACGATGCCGGTCGTTGGCAGCCGGCCCGACATCGCCCTGTCGATGGCGCGCGACCTGTTCGCGACCGGCGACGGCACCGGGATCGGCGGCGCCGATCTGGTGGTGATCTCGGATGGCGGCGGCACCGGGCCGCGCGCCACGGAAGAGGCCGCCCGGCTTGCCCATGACGGCGCGCGGGTCTGGGCGCTGGCGCTGCCCCGCGCCGCCGATGGCGCGCCGGCGGCCGATCCGGCGGGGCTGGCGGCCTTGGCCAAGGCCGGCGGCGGGGCGATGCTGGCCGCGGCCGAGGCGCCCGCCCTGGCCCCCCGCATCGCCACACTGCGCCGCGCGCGTCTGGTCGAAGATCCGCAGGCCGGCACCGCCTTTCAGGATTTCGGCCCCTGGCTTCTGCCCTTGGCGCTGGTCGCCCTGTTCCCGCTGTTCCGGAGGCGCAGATGAGGCTTGCTCCGCTGATCCTGGCCCTTGGCCTGGCCGCCTTGGCGGTGGCGGGGCGCGCGCCTTTGGCGAAGCTGGCGCTGGTGCTGCATCTGCCGGGCCTGGCCGCGCCCTTACTGGACGATCCCGCGGTGCGCGGCGTGGCGCTGTACCAGGCCGGCGACTACCCCGCCGCGGATCAGGCCTTCCAGCAGGCGGGCCGCGGCTCGACCTATAATCGCGGGCTGTCCCTGGCCGCCACCGGCGATCTGCCGCTGTCGCGCGCCTATTTCGATGCGGTGCTTTTCGCCAATCCGGCCGACAGCGAGGCGCGCGAGAACCGCAATCTGGTGGCGGGGCTGATCCCGCCCACCCAAGGGGTGGCCAACAATGCCGGCCGCATCGCCGCCACGGCCATCGCCACGCCGGGCGGCTCTCCGGTCGACGAGATCAAGCGGCTGGGCCGGCCGCTGGATGCCGGGCGTCTGGTCGCCGACGCGGAATGGCTGGCCAGCCTGCCCGACGATCCGGGCCTGGTCCTGCGCCTGCGCCTGGCCCAGGAACATGACCGCCGCATCGCCATGGGCCAGACCGCGGCCGAGGAGGTGGAGCCATGGTAAGGGCGATTCTCCTGGTTCTGGCGCTGTGGGCCGGCGCGGCCGATATGGCCCGGGCCGAGGGCAATCTGTCGATGACGATCCGCCCTGACGGGCCGGTCGATCATCTGGTCGCGGGCGAGATGGTGGCGATCACCATCCGCGCGGTCTATGACCGCAAGATCGCCAATGAACGGCTTGAAATCGCCCCGACCGATGCCTTCGACTGGGTGCAGACCCAGGCCGACGACTGGCATCAGGAAATGATCGACGGCCTGCCCTGGATCGTGATGGAACGCCATCTGGCGATCTGGCCGAAGCGGACGGGCCCGTTGCAATTCGGCCCGGCCCAGCACCGGCTGACCATCATCGACACGCAAAGCCAACGCCAGGACACCGTTGTCACCGCGCCGCCGCTGACCCTGTCGGTCGGGCCCTTTCCGGCCCAGACGGGCTGGCATTTCACCGCCCGCCAGGTCGAGCTGACCGACACGCTGTCCACCGATCCCGCCCATCTGCAGGATGGCGAGCTGGTCACCCGCACCGTCACGCTGCGCGCCTTGGGCGCCTTGCCCGAACATCTGCCGCCGCGGCCGGTGGTGTCGGAAAACTGGCTGATCACCTTTGCCGCACCCGTCCAGCGCAACCTGATCCTGACCGGCGACGGTCCGGTGGCCGAGGCGATCTGGACCTGGCAATTCCGCCCCCATACCGGCGAGCCGGGGGTGCTGGACCCGGTGAAGATCCCCTTTTTCAACACCGAAAGCCGCAAGCTTGACGCGGTCGAGATTCCGGCGCTGTCAATCGGGCTGGCCAGTTTCTACACCGGCCAGGTGCCGACCGGCCGGGTCGGCGGGGCGCAGGTTCTGCTGCTGGCGGGAGTGACACTGACGGCCCTGCTGCTGGCTTTGGGGCTGGCCGCCACGCGACTTGCGCCGCAGGCCACGGCGGCGGGCTTGCACCGGCTTTGCCGGCACTGGTCGCCCCTGCCGCGGCTGCGGCTGTGGCGGGCGCAACGCTCGGGCGATCTGCTGGCGCTGCGCCGCGCCATGGCCGAGGCCGATCTGCCCGCCGCCCGCCAGGCGGCGCTGGATCGGCGGATCTATGGCCCGCCCGTCGAAGGTGTGAAGGTTTCCGTCACAGAATAGGAAAATCCTGGCGGAATCCTCTGTAGCAGCCCGGCGATGCAGCCGTCTTTGGCGCATTCCGTCGCGACCCTGCTGCTATCCTTCGCCCGAGACGGAGGACGGAATGCCCAAGACCCATCTGAAGACCATCGAACAGCGGCTTTTGTGGCTGTCGCATTGGATGATTCACAACGCCAATCACCTGCGGCCCAAGGTCGACGGCATCAAGGTCGGCGGGCATCAGGCCTCGTCCGCCTCGATGGTGTCGATCCTGACGGCGCTGTATTTCTCGGCCCTGCGCCCCGAGGACAGGGTGGCGGTCAAGCCGCATGCCTCGCCGGTCTTCCATGCCATGCATTACCTGATGGGCAATCTGAGCCGCGAGAAGATGGAGAATTTCCGCGGCTTCGGCGGGGTGCAAAGCTATCCCAGCCGGACCAAGGACAAGGACGATGTCGATTTCTCGACCGGGTCGGTGGGTCTGGGCGTGGCGATCACCGCCTTCGCCGCGCTGATCCAGGATTATGTGCAGGCCAAGGATTGGGGGCAGGGCGCGCCGCAGGGCCGGATGATCGCGCTGATGGGCGACGCGGAACTGGACGAGGGCAATATTCATGAATGCCTGCAGGAAGGTTGGAAACATGGGCTGCGCAATTGCTGGTGGATCGTCGACTACAACCGCCAGTCGCTGGACGGGGTGGTGCAGGAAGGGCTGTGGAGCCGGATCGAGGGCCTGTTCACCGCCTTTGGCTGGGATGTCGTTCGGCTGAAGCACGGGGTCTTGCAGCGCGCGGCCTTTGCCGAACCGGGGGGTGCGGCCTTGCGCGACTGGATCGACCGCTGCCCGAATGAACTGTATTCGGCGCTGACCTTCGAAGGCGGCGCGGTCTGGCGTGCGCGGCTGACCGATGATCTGGGCGACCAGGGCCCGGTCTCGGCGCTGATCGCGCGGCGCAGCGATGAGGAACTGGCGGCCCTGATGGAAAACCTGGGCGGCAATTGCGTCGAGACGCTGGCCCAGGCCTTTGCCGCGGTGGATCACGACCGGCCGACCTGTTTCCTGGCCTATACGGTCAAGGGCTGGGGCACGCCGATTGCCGGGCACAAGGACAATCACGGCGGGCTGATGACCAAGGCGCAGATGGCCGATTGGCAGGCGCGGATGGGCGTGGAACAGGGCCAGGAATGGGAACCTTTCGCCACCGTCGAAGACCCCGCCGCCCTGCGCGGCTTTCTGGCCGGCGTGCCGTTCTTTGCCGCCGGCCCGCGCCGCCTGCAGGATGATCCGCTGCCCGTGCCGCAGATCGAGATCGGCACGGATCGCGAAATGTCGACCCAGATGGCCTTCGGCAAGATCCTGGACGATCTGGCCCGCGGCGACAGCCCGCTTGCGGCGCGGATCGTCACCACCTCGCCCGATGTGACCGGCACCACCGGGCTTGGCCCCTGGGTCAACCGCCGCGGGCTGTTCGCCAAGGCGGCGCGGGCCGATACGTTCCGCGAAAGAAAGATCGCCTCGACCGCGAAATGGGATGCGGCGCCGTCGGGCCAGCATATCGAACTGGGCATCGCCGAGATGAACCTGTTTCTTCTCTTGGGCGCGGCGGGGCTGAGCCACAGCCTGTTCGGCAGGCGGCTGATCCCGGTCGGGACAGTCTATGACCCGTTCGTCTGCCGCGGTCTCGATGCCTTGAACTATGCCTGCTACCAGGATGCCCGCTTCCTGATCGTCGGCACGCCCTCGGGCGTGACGCTGGCGCCCGAGGGCGGGGCGCATCAGTCCATCTCCACCCCGTTGATCGGCCTGGCGCAGGATGGGCTGGCGGCTTTCGAGCCGGCCTTTGTCGATGAACTGGCGGTGATCCTGGAATGGGCCTTCGCCTATCTGCAGCGCGATGGCGAGGGCGACCCGGACGAACGCACCTGGCTGCGCGATGAAACCGGCGGCTCGGTCTATCTGCGGCTGACCACCAATCCGCTGGAACAGCCGGGCAAACGGCGCGATCAGGCCTTTCGCCAGGGCGCGATCGACGGCGCCTATTGGCTGCGCGAACCGGGGCCGAATGCGCAGGTCGTCATCGCCTATCAGGGCGCGGTGGCGCCCGAGGCGATCCGCGCCGCCGGCACCCTGGCCGAGGCGCGGCGCGAGCGTCAGGCCGCGACCCTGCGCGATGGCATGGCGCGGCTTCTGGCCAATGGCGAGGGCTTTGACGAGACGCGCGTGGCGCAGGAACTGGCGCTTCTGGCAGTGAAAGCCGATGTCACCGAGGAACTTGACCGGCTGGACGCCCATGTCGCCGCGGCCCGCGCGCTTCTGGCCGAAACCGGCCCCGTGGGCCGCAAGTTCGATTTCCTGATGCAGGAATTCCTGCGCGAGGCCAACACGCTGCTGTCCAAGGCCGGCGATCTGGATCTGACGCGGATCGGGCTTGATCTGAAGACCGTGATCGACCAGATGCGCGAACAGGTTCAGAACGTGGAATGACCCGGAAGCCGATATGACCATGACGTCGATGCCCCGCCGCGGGCTGTTGCTGATCCTGTCCTCGCCCTCGGGCGCGGGAAAATCCACCCTGGCGCGGCGGCTGATGGGCTGGGATCCGACGATCCGCTTTTCCGTCTCGGCCACGACGCGCAAGCCTCGGCCGACCGAGGAACACGGCGTGCATTACTGGTTTCACGACCGCCAGGCCTTTCTGGATCTGGTGGATCGCGGCGGGATGCTGGAACATGCCGAGGTCTTCGGCAATCTTTATGGCTCTCCGCGCGCCCCGGTCGAGGCGGCGATGGCCGAAGGCCGCGACACGCTGTTCGATGTCGACTGGCAGGGCGGCCAGCAGATCCGCAACTCGGCGCTTGGCAAGGATGTGGTCTCGGTCTTCATCCTGCCGCCCTCGATTGCCGAACTTGACCGGCGGCTGCGCGGCCGGGCACAGGATTCCGATGAGGTGATCGCCGGCCGGATGGCGAAAAGCCGCGACGAGATCAGCCATTGGGCGGAATATGACTATGTGCTGGTCAATGACGATCTGGACGCCTGTTTCGCGCGGCTGGTCGCCATCGTCGAAGCGGAACGGTTGAAGCGCGACCGCCAGCCGGGTCTCAGCGATTTCGTGCGCGGGCTGAACAGGGAGTTTTCGGAACGATGATCTACGAGCTGGACGGGGTTGCGCCGGAACTGGATGGCGACGCCTGGGTTGCGCCGGGCGCGCATGTGATGGGCCGGGTGCGGCTGGGGCCGGGCACCGGCATTTGGTTCGGCGCGGTCCTGCGCGGCGACAATGAATGGATCGAGGTGGGCGAGGCCACGAACATTCAGGAAAACAGCGTCTTGCACACCGATATGGGTTATCCGCTGGTGATCGGCGCCAATTGCACCATCGGCCACAAGGCGATGCTGCATGGCTGCACCATCGGCGCGGGCACGTTGATCGGCATGGGTGCTACGGTGCTGAACGGCGCCAAGATCGGCCGCGGCTGCCTGATCGGCGCCTGCGCGCTGATCACCGAGGGCAAGGAGATTCCGGATTTCAGCCTGGTCATGGGCAGCCCGGGGCGCGTGGTGCGCCAGCTGGACGAGGCGGCGCAGGCGCGGCTTTTGCAGTCGGCCGAAGGGTACCGGGCCAATGCGGCGCGGTTCCGGGCGGGGTTGAAGCCGCTTTAGGCGGGGCGGCATCCGGCCACTGGCGCCAGGTCCCCCTGCGCGCTAGACCGGCTGCGGAACGCGGCAGAGAGGGTCATGGTGGAACAGCTGGAAACCGAACTGCTGGAAGGCATCCCGCTGCCGGCACTGATCGTCGCGGCGGATGAGCGGATCGCGGCGATGAATGCGCCGGCCCAGGCGTTGCTGGGCGAGGCGGCGGTTGGGCGCAATCTGGCCCTGGCGCTGCGTGCCCCTGAATTGCTGCGCGCGATCGACCAGACGCTGGCCGAAGGCGCATCGCGCGAGGTGCTGCTGCGCCTGTCGGATGACGGCCAGTATCGCGCCCAGGTTTCCCCCCTGCAGGCGGGCGGGCGGCGGGCGCTGTGCGTGTTGCGCGACATCACGGTCGAAACCCAGGCCGAGCAGATGCGCCGCGATTTCGTGGCCAATGTCAGCCATGAATTGCGCACGCCCCTGACCGCGATGATGGGCTTCATCGAGACGCTGCGCACCAGCGCCAAGGATGATCCGGTGGCGCGCGAACGCTTTCTGGCGATCATGGAGCGCGAGGCGGGGCGGATGAACCGCCTGGTGCGCGATCTGCTGCAACTGAGCCGGGTGGAAGCCGAGGAACGCGTCCGCCCGCGCGAGGCGGTGGATCTGGCCGGGGTGCTGAAATCGGTGGCGGCGACCGTACGCGCCGCGGCCGAGGAAAAGCAAAGCCGGATCGAGATTTCCGGCGGCGATCGGCCGGTCATGGTGACGGGCGATCCCGACCAGCTGACCCAGGTCTTCCTGAACCTGATTGAAAACGCGGTGAAATATGGCGGGACGGGCCAGGTCGTCCAGGTCTCGATCAGCCGCGAGCCCAGCTATCGCGGCCCGGCGCTGCGTGTCGACGTGGCCGATCAGGGCGAGGGGATCGAGGCGATCCACCTGCCGCGCCTGACCGAGCGCTTCTACCGCATCGACGCCCACCGTTCGCGCGCCGAGGGCGGGACCGGCCTGGGTCTTGCCATTGTCAAACACATCGTCAACCGCCATCGCGGCTGGCTGAAGATCGACAGCAAGCGCGGCGAGGGTTCGGTCTTTTCTGTCATATTGCCCGAGGTTTAGGGCGCGATCCTGAAGCCGTGTCTAAAGTTTCGACAGCTGCAGGGTCAGCAGATCGAACAGCGCGTCGCGGTCGACATGGCCCAGGAACAGCGCATTCGGCGCGCGTTTGGTGACCCGCCACCAATCGGCGACCGTCATGCCCAGGGTCAATTCGCTGCCCGTTTCGATCTCGACATTGATATGCCGGCCGGAAAACAGATGCGGCGCAAGCAGATAGGCGATGACGCAGGCATCGTGCAGCGGCGCGCCCTCGCTGCCATATTTCGCGGTGTCGAAGCGTTCGAAGAAATCGGTCCAGCCGGCAACCGCCTGGCCGACCGGCGTGCCCAGGCCCCGCAGCCCTTCGACCCAGGCGCGTGACGTCAGGGCCTTATGGGTGCAATCCAGCGGAACAACCACCAGAGGAACGCCGGATTTGAAAACGATATCAGCGGCTTCGGGGTCGACATAGATGTTGAACTCGGCCGCGGGCGTGATGTTGCCCACCTCGAAATAGGCCCCGCCCATCAAGACGATCTCGGCCACGCGCGACACGATGTCGGGGGCGCGGGCAAAGGCGGTGGCGATATTGGTCAGGGGGCCCAAGGGGCAGAGCGTGACCGTGCCCGGGGCTTCGCGGCGCAGCGTGTCGATCAGGAAATCGACGCCATGCTGGGGGCTGAGCGGCCAGGTCGGCTCGGGCAGCGTGGCGCCGTCCAGCCCGGTCTTGCCATGCACATGCTCGGCCGTGACCAGCGGACGGCGCATCGGCGCGTCGCAGCCGGCATGGACCGGCACCGGCCGGCCCGACAGCTGCGCCACCACCCTGGCGTTGCGCTGGGTCAGTGCCAGCGGCACATTGCCGGCGACCGCGGTCAGCCCCAGCACCTCAAGCCGCTCGGGCGCCGACAGGGCCAGCAGGATCGCCACCGCATCATCCTGTCCGGGATCGGTGTCGATGATGATCTTGCGGGGATGGGTCACGGCGCGCGCTCCTTCAGCCTGTCCGGGGCAGGAAAGCGGAAGGGCGCGGAAAGGTCCAGTGCGGCGCAAATGCAAAGGGGGGCGATGACCGCCCCCCTGGGATAGGTTCCGATCCTGCGGGCCGGATCAGCCGTCGAAATTGACCGTTTCGATCAGCTTCAGCGCGGCGGGGCGCAGCTTGGCGATTTCGGTCAGGCTTTTGCTGTCCGGGGTGAAGTCGCCCCAGCTTGCCACCAGCGCCGACCGTTCCACGCCCGGCTCGACCGGATATTCGTTGTTGGTTTCGGCATAGATCTTCTGCGCCTCGTCCGAGGCCAGCCATTCCATGAACTTCAGCGCCGCGTCATGGTTCGGCGCCGCCTTGGTCATCGCCACGCCCGAGATGTTCAGATGGGTGCCGCCATCTTCGAAGGTCGGGAAGACGATGCGCACGGTTTCGGCCGCCGGGCGCTGTTCGGGATCGTTCATCATCTGGCCGATGTAATAGGTGTTGCCGATGCCGATATCGCATTCGCCGGCCGCAATCGACTTGACCTGATCGCGGTCGCCGCCATCGGGCTTCTTCGCCAGATTGGCCTTCACGCCTTCCAGCCAGGTCTTGGTATAGTCCTCGCCGTGATGCGCGATCATCGCCGAGACCAGAGCGACGTTATAGTCGTTCAGCCCCGAGCGGATGCAGATCCGGCCCTTCCATTTCGGATCGGCCAGGTCTTCATAGGTCGTCACTTCGCCATCGGCGACGCGGTCCTTCGAGGCATAGACGATGCGGGCCCGGGCGGTCAGGCCGAACCAGTGGTTCGCCTCGTCGCGGAAGGCGGCGGGGATGTTCTCGTCCAGAACCGCCGATTTCACTTCCTGCGTCACGCCGGCATCGACGATCTGCAACAGCCGCGCGATGTCGACGGTCAGGATTAGGTCGGCGGGCGAACGGTCGCCCTCGGCCACCAGACGCTCGGCCATGCCCTTGTCGACGAAGGCCACATTCACGGCGATGCCGGTCTCGGCGGTGAAGGCATCGACCAGCGGCTGGATCAGCTCGGGCTGGCGGTGCGAATAGACATTCACCTCTTCGGCCCAGGCGGGCAGAGCGGTGGTCAGCGAAAGGGCAAGAAGGAGGCGACGCATCGTTGAGTCCTTTTGTCAGGCTTTTCGAGGCGCTGGATAGCCCCGGATGCGGGGCGGGGTCAATGCCTGAGTGAATTACTTATGAATTCCACGGCGGATCGCCGCCCCCCGCCTTGGCGGCCTTTTCTTCCGCCTTGGCGCGGTTCCACAGCGCATCCATCTCGGCCAGGTCGGATTGGGCCGGGGTCCGGCCGTCTTCCGCCAGCAGGGATTCGATCCGGGCGAAGCGGCGGGTGAACTTGGAATTTGCAGCGCGCAAAGCGGCTTCCGGGTCGATCTTCAAGTGCCGCGCGAGGTTTGCAACCACGAAAAGCAGATCGCCGAACTCTTCAACCACCTCGTCGGGGCCCAGGCTGTCGCGCGCTTCGGCCAACTCGGCCGCCTCTTCCACCAGCTTCGCCACGACCTGATCGGTCGAGGGCCAGTCAAATCCCACCCGCGCCGCCCGGTTCTGCAACTTCACCGCCCGGGTCAGCGCCGGCAGGCCCAGCGCCACCCCGTCCAGCACTCCGGCCCGGGTGCCGCGTTCGCGCGCCTTCAGCGTCTCCCAATCCCGGGTCTGCTGCTCGGGCGTCTTTTCGCGGGATTCGGCACCGAAAACATGGGGATGGCGCGCGATCATCTTGTCGGAAATCGCCTCGGCCACATCGGTAAAGGCGAAAAGCCCGGCTTCCTCGGCCATGCGGGCATGAAAGACGGTCTGGAACAGCAGGTCGCCCAATTCGCCCTTCAACTCGCCCCAGGCCTGCCGCTCGATCGCATCGGCCACCTCATGGGCTTCCTCGATCGTATAGGGCGCGATGGTCGCGAAATCCTGTGCGATATCCCAGGGGCAGCCGGTTTCCCTGTCGCGCAGCCGGGCCATGATCTCGACCAGGCGGGCGATGGCCGTTTCCGGCGCGGCGGCGGGGCTGTGGACGACTCGGTCGCTTTCGGACCGGAAAGGCGGGGGTTCTGACATTGCGGCTTGGCCCGATTTCCTGTTGTGTCCGGGTCAGTGTCGAGCCCCGAGGAGCCAGAGAATGCCCGTGTTGAACCGTATCGCTTCTTATGCCGAGGAAATGAAGGGCTGGCGCCGGCATCTGCACCAATATCCCGAACTGGCCTTCGACTGCCAGAATACCGCCGACTGGATCGCCCAGCGCCTGCGCGAGATCGGGGTGGATGAGCTGCATGAGGGGATCGCGAAGACCGGGATCGTGGCGATCGTGAACGGCAAGGGGCAGGGCCCGACCATCGGGCTGCGCGCCGATATGGATGCGCTGCCGATCCAGGAAATCACTGGGGCGGCGCATGCCTCGAAAGTGCCGGGGCGGATGCATGCCTGCGGCCATGACGGCCATGTGACCATGCTGCTGGGGGCGGCCAAGTATCTGGCCGAGACGCGCAATTTCGCCGGCCGCGTGGCGCTGATCTTCCAGCCGGCCGAAGAAGACGGCGGCGGCGGCCAGGTCATGGTGCAGGAAGGCATCATGGACCGGTTCGGCATTGCCCAGGTCTATGGCATCCACAATGCGCCCAATGTGCCCTTCGGCCATTTCCAGACCGCCCCCGGGCCGCTGATGGCCTCGGTCGACACGGCCATGGTCAAGGTCACCGGCAAGGGCGGCCATGGCGCCACCCCGCATGAGACGGTGGATCCGGTCGTGGCGCTGGTGGCCATGGTGCAGGCGGTGCAGACGATCATCCCGCGCAATGTCTATGCGCTGGACGAGGCGGTGATCTCGGTGACGATGATCCATGCCGGCACGGCCTCGAACATCATTCCCGAGGATGGCATGTTCGGCGCGACGATCCGCTGCTTCAAGCCGGATGTGCGGGCGCTGCTGAAAAAGCGCCTCTACGAGATCGTCGAGGGCACGGCGGCGGCCTTCGGGGTGCGGGCGCAGATCGAATATGACTGGGGCTATCCCGCCACGATCAACCATCAGGACGAGGCGGAATTCGCCGTCGAGGTCGCGCGCGAGATTTCGGGCGCCGAGGCGGTGGATGGCAATGCCCAGCGCGAAATGGGGTCGGAGGACTTTTCCTATATGCTCGAGGCGCGGCCCGGGGCTTACCTGTTCCTGGGCACCGGGCCGGGGGCGGGGCTGCACCATGCGGCCTATGATTTCAACGACGAGGCGGCGCCGGTCGGGGCCAGCTTCTTCGCCCGTCTGGTGGAACGCGCCCAGCCCCTGGCCGCGAAGTGACGGGGTAGGGCGCGGCGCACTTGCCAGCCGCGCCCGCCCTGTGCCAGCAAGATCCTGCCCATCCCGCCCGAGGAGTTTCGCGATGCGCCTTCGTCTGTCTCATTGCCTGGCTGCGCTGGTCCTGTCATCGGCGCCGGCGCTGGCCGATGATTACGTCGCCTTCCATTCGCCCTCGGGCAATATCCATTGCGCGATCATGACCGGCTCCTATTCCGAGGCGCGCTGCGACATTTTCGATTACACCCCCAGCTTCCGCAAACGCCCCGCCGATTGCGATCTGGAATGGGGCCCGGCCTTCGCGGTGGATGCCCAGGGCAAGGGCTATGTCGCCTGCGTCGGCGATACGGTGGCGGATCCGAACGGCTTCGTGCTGGACTATGGCAAGTCCTTCAGCCTGGGCGCCTATACCTGCACCTCGGAAAAGTCGGGCATGACCTGCACCAATGGCCTGGGCCATGGCTTCAAGGTTGCCAAGGCCAAGCAGTCGGTGTTCTGACCGCCCGGCCGCTTGCGCCCTGTGCCGGATCATCTAGGATAGGGCCCATCGTTTTGCCGCCCAGAAAGGGCCCGCCATGAAGGCCACGCACCGAATCTTCTGAAGACGGCCCCGCGCCCGTGGCCGGGGCAGAACCGCGCCTTCGGATGGGGCGCGGGGGTTCGCCTATGCGCGAGCCGGCTTTCTTCAGAGAGGTGCAAATGCAAAACGTCTTCGACAGCCCGTTTCGGGGCATCACGCTGGACCAGCAGGTCCGCAATCCCAATATCCTGGTCGGGCGCTACAGCTATTACTCCGGCTATTACCACGGCCACGGTTTCGACGATTGTGCCCGCTATCTGCTGCCCGATCCGGGCGTGGACCGGCTGGTGATCGGCAGTTTCTGCTCGATCGGCTCGGGCGCGGCCTTCATCATGGCGGGCAATCAGGGCCACAGGCAGGATTGGGTCAGCAGCTTTCCCTTCTTCTGGATGCCCGAGGTTCCAGCCTTCGCGGGCGCCGAAAACGGCTATCGGCCCGCGGGCGATACGGTGATCGGAAATGATGTGTGGATCGGGTCCGAGGCGATCATCATGCCGGGGGTGAAGGTCGGCGACGGGGCGGTGATCGGCACCCGCGCGCTGGTGACCCGCGATGTCGCGCCCTATGCGATCATGGGCGGCAACCCCGCGCGCGAGATCCGGCGCAGGTTCGATGCGCCGACCGTCGATCTGCTGCTTGAGATGCGCTGGTGGGACTGGGCCGAGGATCAGCTGCACGCGGCGATGCCGCTTCTGACCAGCGGTGCGGTCGAGGCGCTGCATGCGCATTGGCGGGCGCATATCCGCAAGGCGTAAGGCGCCGAAGGCTGCGGGCCGGGCCTTGGGAGGCAGATCGGGGGGGCAGATCAGGCTTTGCCCCCCGGCTTTGTCCCGTTCTAGTCGCGCCGCAATTTGGCTGCACGACAGGGGCTGGCGCGGATTTGATCAAACTGCTAAGATTTTCTGACTGACAGTTCAGTCAAGGAGATCTCCCATGACCGCCGCCCAGGCCCTGGCACGGCCCGCCTCGAATCTTTCGCCCGAAACCCTGTGGGAGATGGACCGCCGCCATGTCCTGCACCCTTGGACCAATTTCGGCCCCTTCGAACGCGATGGTTCGCTGGTGATCGAGAAGGGCGAGGGCGTCTGGCTGTGGGATGCGCAGGGCAAACGCTATCTCGATGCAGTGGGCGGCATGTGGTGTACGAATATCGGGCTGGGCCGCAAGGAAGTGGCGCAGGCCATGGCCGAGCAGGCCGAAAAGCTGGCCTATACCAATACCTTCGTCGACGTGACCAATGGCCCCTCGGCCCGGCTGGCGGCGGAACTGGCGGCGCGGGCGCCGGGCGATCTGAACCGGGTGCATTTCACCACCTGCGGCTCGACCGCCGTCGACACGGCGGCGCGGATGGTGGCCTTCTACCAGACCGTCATGGGCCGGCCCGACAAGACCGATATCGTCGCGCGGGAAAATTCCTATCACGGCTCGACCTATCTGACCCAGTCGATCGGCAAGCGCCCGGGCGACCGGATTGACGAATTCCGCTACAAGACCGACGGCATCCATCACCTGTCCTGTCCCGATCCCTACCGCCGCCCCGAGGGCCTGACCGAGGCGCAGTTCTGCGACGCGCTGGTGGCGGAATTCGAGGCGCTGATCGACCGCGTCGGGGCCGGCCGCATCGGCGGCTTCTTTGCCGAGCCGATCCAGGCCTCGGGCGGGGTGATCGTGCCGCCGGAAGGCTATCTGCGCCGGATGGCACAGATCTGCCGCAAGCATGACATCCTGTTTGTCGCCGACGAGGTCGTCACCGCCTTTGGCCGGCTGGGCCATTGGTTCGCCTCGGAATCGGAATTCGGCGTGATCCCTGACATGATCACCTGCGCCAAGGGGCTTTCGGCCGCCTATGTGCCGCTGGGGGCGCTGATCTTCTCGGACCGGATCTGGGAGGCGATGGCACAGGAGGGCAGCCGCTGGTTCACCAGCGGATTCACCTATTCCGGCCATCCGGTCGCCTGCGCGGCCAGCCTGAAGGTGATCGAGATCATGGAGCGCGAAGACCTGCTGGCCAATGCCGCCCGCACCGGCGCCTATCTGCAGGACCGGCTGCGCGATCTGCAGGCGCTGCCGCTGGTGGGCGATGTGCGGGGGCGGGGGTTGATGCTGTGCGTCGAGAATGTGGCCGACAAGGCGGCGAAGACGCCCTTGCCCGATGCGGCCAATGAATCGAAGCGCATCTCGAATGCGGCCGAAGAGATGGGGCTGCTGGTGCGCCCCTTGGGCCATCTGAACGTGATGTCGCCGCCCCTGACCCTGACCGAGGCGCAGGCCGACCAGATCGCCGAGACGCTGTGCCGGGCCATCCGGCAGGTCACCGACGAATTGGTGCGCGAAGGCCACCGGATCGGCTGAGGCTTGACTTGCGGGTGAGGCGGGATATTCCTGCCTGACCCGGATCCGCGCGTCTCCGGCCCTTGCAGGACTGGCCCGGGGGCAATGACTGCGCGCCTTTCAGTTCCGAGAGTCCGATGGCACTTGAAGATGCGAAGACGCAGGTCGACACGGCCTTCACCCGGCAGGGCCCGCGCGGCTATGCCTTTGAAAACGCGTTTGGCGGCGCGACCAGCTTTCTGCGCCGAACCTATACGAAAGACCTGACCGGGGTGGATCTGGCCATCACCGGCGTGCCCTTCGACCAGGCGGTGACCCATCGCGCCGGCACCCGTTTCGGCCCGCGCGCGATCCGCGAGGCGTCCAGCCTGCAACCCTATGACCCGCCCTATGGCTGGCCCACCAATCCGCTGGAGGAGATGGCGATCGTCGATTACGGCGATTGCGCCTTCGACTATGCCAAAGTGTCGGATTTTCCCGACACGCTGACCGCCCATATCCGCACCATCCTGGCGGCGGGCGCGGGAACGATCACCCTGGGGGGCGATCATTACATCACCTATCCCATCCTGCGCGCCTATGCCGAGAAGTTCGGGCCGCTGGGCCTCATTCATTTCGACGCCCATTCCGACCTTTGGCCGGATGACGATCTGACGCGGATCGACCATGGCACGATGTTCTACAAGGCGGTGAAGACCGGGCTTGTCGACCCGAAACGCTCGGTCCAGATCGGCATCCGGACGACGACCGAGGATTATCTGGGCGTCCAGGTGATCGACGCGCGCGAAGTGCATGAAAAGGGCGCGGCGGCGGCGGTGGCCAAGGCGAAGGACATCGTGGGCGACCATCCCTGCTATGTGACCTTTGACATCGACTGCCTGGATCCCGCTTTCGCGTCGGGCACCGGCACGCCGGTCTGGGGCGGGCTGGCCAGTTGGCAGGCGGCGGCGATGCTGCGCGATCTTGCCGGTGTCAATATGGTCGGCGGCGACGTGGTCGAGGTCTCGCCGCCCTATGACACCACGGGCGCGACCGCCATTGCCGGCGCCCATGTCGCCTATGAGCTGATCTGTCTGTACCACTGGGCAAGGACACAACGCTGATGCTGCGCGGGGCCATCGTCACGGTGGCGCTGCTGGTGGCGGGCGGGGCGGGCTATGTCCGCCTTGCCCCTTCCGATCCGGCGCGCTGGCATCTGGCGCCGCCGGCCGATCTGTTCCAGGGCCTGCCGCCGGGGCAGGTCAAGCCCCTGGAAGGTGGGGCCGTGCTGATCCTGCCGGCCGAGGATCCGGCGGCGCTTCTGGCGCGGCTGGATGCGGTGGCGCTGGCGACGCCGCGCACCCGGCGTCTGGCGGGCAGCCCGGACGAGGCGCGGATCACCTGGATCACCCGCTCGGCGCTGTGGGGCTTTCCCGATTACACCACCGCCGAAGCGACGCCCCAGGGCCTGAGGCTTTACGCGCGGCTGCGCTTTGGCCGGTCGGACATGGGCGTCAACGCCGCGCGGCTGCGCGACTGGCTGGCGCGGCTGTGATCCGTCATCTGGCGCGGGCCCGCGCGCCCGGGGCCCGCCGCCTCTTGACCGCGCCGGGCCGTTCCGCCACATCCGGCCCATGGTCCCGTTAGACAAGCTTGCCCAGATCACCCAGCGCTTCGAATATGTCGAGGCGCGTCTGAACGCCGGCGCGGCGCCTTCGGAAATCGCCGCGCTCAGCCGCGAATATTCCGATCTGAAGCCGGTCGCGACCGAAATCGCCGCCTATCGCCAGGCGCTGCAGGATCTGGACGATGCCGAGGCCATGCTGGCCGATCCCGAGATGCGGGCCCTGGCCGAGGATGAACTCCCCCGCCTGAAAGACGCGATCCCGGCGATGGAGGAACGGCTGCGCATCGCGCTTCTGCCCAAGGATGCCGCCGATGCGCGCCCGGCGATCCTGGAAATCCGCCCCGGCACGGGCGGAGAAGAGGCCAGCCTTTTTGCTGGCGACCTGGCGCGGATGTATCAGCGCTATGCCGAACGCATGGGCTGGCGCTTCGACATTCTCGACCAGCAGCTGTCCGATCTCGGCGGCATCCGCGAATTCACCGCCCATATTCAGGGCGAGGGCGTCTATGCCCGGCTGAAATACGAATCCGGCGTGCATCGGGTTCAGCGCGTGCCGGAAACCGAAGCGGGCGGGCGCATCCATACGTCGGCCGCGACGGTGGCGGTGTTGCCCGAGGCGGAAGAGGTGGATATCGACATCCCCGCCTCGGATATCCGCATCGACACGATGCGGTCTTCGGGGGCGGGCGGCCAGCATGTCAACACCACCGACTCGGCCGTGCGCATCACCCATATTCCGACCGGGATCGTCGTCACCTCGTCCGAGAAATCCCAGCACCAGAACCGCGCCATCGCCATGCAGGTGCTGCGGGCGCGGCTGTTCGAGGCCGAGCGCGAAAGGCTGCATTCCGAACGCGCCGCGACCCGCAAGTCGCAAGTGGGCTCGGGCGATCGCAGCGAACGTATCCGCACCTATAATTTCCCGCAAGGACGCCTGACCGACCACCGCATCAACCTGACGCTCTATGCCCTGCCGCAGATCCTGGCGGGCGATCTGACCGAGGTGATCGAGGCGCTGATCGCCCATGATCAGGCGGAAAAACTGGCCGAGATGGAGGCATGATCGCCAAGGCCGCCCTTGCGGCCGCGCTGCCGCGTCTGCGGGCGGCGGGGGTGGACGATCCGGCCCGCGACGCGCGGCTGCTTTTGGCCCATGCGCTGGCGGTGGATCCGGGCCGGCTGACGCTGGTCCTGGCCGACGATCTGACCCCGGGGCAAGAGGCGGCCTATGAGGCGGCCATCGCCGCGCGCGCAGCCCGGCGCCCGGTGGCCCAGATCATCGGCCAGCGGCAGTTCTGGGGACGCAGCTTTCAGGTCACCGCCGACACGCTCGATCCGCGCCCGGACACGGAAACCCTGATCGAAGCCGCCCTGTCCGCGCCCTTTGACGACCTGCTTGATCTGGGCACCGGCACGGGCTGCATCCTGCTGACCTTGCTGGCCGAGCGTCCGGCCGCAACCGGCCTTGGCACCGATCTGTCGGCGCCCGCGCTTGCGGTTGCCCAAGAGAATGCCCGCCGCCTGGGTCTTGCCGATCGGACGCGGCTGATCCAGGCCGACTGGTTTTCCGGGATCGGCGGCGTCTTCGACCTGATCGTGTCGAACCCGCCCTATATCGCCCTGGCCGAAATGCCGGATCTGGCGCCCGAAGTGCGCGATCACGAACCGCATTCGGCCCTGACCGATGGCGCCGACGGGCTCGAGGCCTATCGCCGGATCGCCGAAGGCGCGCCCGAAAGGCTTAGGCCCGCGGGGCGGATCCTGGTCGAGATCGGGCCCAGCCAGGGCGCTGCGGTCGCGGCGCTGTTCCGCGGCGCGGGCCTGTCCGAGGTCGCGATCCTGCCCGATCTTGACGGGCGCGACCGTGTGGTGCGGGCCATCCGGCGCTGATCGCGGCGATTTCCGCGCGTTTTTCCGGTGTAAATCGCCGCAATTCCGCTGATCCTTCCCAGATTCTCCTTGTCATCCGCCCCCTGCCTGCTTAATCACGACTCATGTGGACGGCGTCCGGTGCGTTCTGCGTCAGACCCCCGCATCAACCCGATCCAGACCTGCTCTCCCGGTGGCCGCGTTGCGGCCGGTTCGATGGGCCAAGGCGGATCATATGATCAAAGGCAGAGATGCGCTCTTCTAAGAAACGCTCGCGTTCAAACCAGAACCGCCCGCGCACGCTTGGCAATATCATCAATCGGGTTTTCGACAGCTCGGGTCCCGAGGGCAAGGTGCGCGGGACGCCGCAGCAGATCATCGAAAAGTACCAGATGCTGGCGCGGGATGCGCAATTGTCGAATGACCGGGTCGCGGCCGAGAATTTCCTGCAGCATGCCGAGCATTACACAAGGCTTCTGGCCGAAGCCCAGCGCGAGATGGCGGCCGAACAGGAAGCGCGTCAGCAGCAATACCAGCAGAATGGCGGCAATCCCGGCAATGGCGGCCAGGGCAATGGCGGGAACGGCGGCAATCGCGACTATCGCGAGCGCGACCGCAACGACCAGCGCGGAGAGCCGCGCAATGACAACCGCGACCGGGCCGAGCCGCGCGGCGAGTATCGCGACCCCGCGGGTCAGGACCAGCCCGATCTTGTCGATGTGATTGAAACCGAGGCCGGCGACAGCGGCCTTGTCGAAACCCCCGAAGCGCGGCGTCAGCGCCCGCAGGACGACCGGCCGCGCAACGACCGCCGCGACGAGAACCGGAATGAGCCGCGGAACGACGCCCGCAACGAAGCCCGGAATGAACCCCGGAACGAGCGCCGCGATCCCGACCGGCGCGAGGGCGAGCGCAAAGAGCGGGGCGAGCCGCGCCGCGACCGCGACGACCGCCGCCGCGCCCCCGCGGCCGCCGAGACGGCGGCGCAGCCGGAACTTCCCGCCTTCATCACCGGCATCGCCGATCCG
>NZ_JAICBZ010000072.1 GCF_020179405.1 Xinfangfangia pollutisoli
TGGCCGCCTGCCCGGTGACCGACCTGTCGGGCGGCCAGCGCCAGCTGGTGCTGATTGCCCGCGCGCTGGCGCAGGGCGCCCGCGCGATGATCCTGGACGAGCCGACCGCCAGCCTGGATTTCGCCAACCGCCTGCGGGTGCAGGGCGCGATTGCCGATCTGGCGGCGCGCGGCATCGGGGTGATCCTGTCCAGCCACGACCCCGACCAGGCCGCGGCCCTGGCCGATCAGGCGCTGCTGATCGGGCGCGGGGGCGTCATCGCCAGCGGCCCGCCGGGCCGGGCGATGCGGGCCGAAACCCTGTCGCGGCTTTACGGCGTGCCGGTCCGCCGCCACGCCCTGCCCGAGGGCGGCCAGCATTTTGCCGGGGGCTGAGCCCGCCCCGCCTGCCTGCCCTTACGCCGCGCCAACCACCCGGGCCAGCTTGCCCAGCGTCTGCAGCCCCAGTTCCACCGCGCCAAAGCCCTTTGCGGTCTGGAATTCTTCGGCCGAGGAAAACACCATGCCCAGCGTCACCTTCGTGCCCTCATCGACCGGCTGGAACGCGGCCCAGGCATCGGCATGTTTCGGCCCGTTCTCGCCCCAAAGCAGCTGATAGTCGATCCGCGCCTGAGGCTCGACCAAGGTATAAAGGTGGTGATTGGGATAGACCGTGCCGTCGGGCCCGATCATGTCGAACAGCCATTCGCCGCCCGTCCGCAGGTCGATGCGCTGGGTCCGGCAGGAAAACCCCTCGGGGCCCCACCATTTCGGCAGGCTGTCGGCATTCATCCAGGCGCCCCAGACCCGGTCGCGCGGCGCGCGGATCAGCCGCTCCAGCAGCATGGTCCGCCCCTCGGCCAGCCCGGCCGCATGGGCGCAGAGATGGTCCAGCCCGGCGCCGAAGCCCTGGCGATAGCCGGCTTCCATATCCTCGGCCAGCGACGACAGCTGCACCGTCACCCGCAGCCGGCTGCCCGCGCCCTCGGCCGCCAGATCGGCGGTGACCAATGCGGCCGAAAGCGCCCTGCCCGCGCGGCTGACCAGTTCGGAATTGACGCTGCGCCGGCCCGGCTCGATCGCCAGCCAGCCGATCTCGCAGCGGATGTCGGGCGCGCCCGCCACCTTGCACACCGACACTTCCCGGCCGCCCGGCCTTGTGTCGGCTTCCAGATACACAACCTCGACCGCGGGCGAAGGGGCCGACCAGACCGCCCGCGCCGCCGGATCGGTCCAGGCCTGCCACAGCGTGGGCGGCGGCACCGCGACGTTGCGTTCGAAGCTTAGGGTCGCGAAAGCGCTGCCGGTCATTTCTGCGCCAGCCCCTGTGCATAGGCCTCAAGCTGGGTTGCCACCGTGCCCCAGCCGTCGTGAAAGCCCATCTCGGCATGAGATTTCGCGGTGGCGGCGTTGCGATGCCGCGCCACCGCGGTGTAACGGGTGCGCCCGCCGGGCAGATCCTCGAAACAGACGATCGCCGTCATGAAGGGCTCGGGCGCGGGCTTCCAGCCTTCGCTATAGCCATCGGTGAAAACCAGCCGCTCGCCCGGCACCACCTCAAGATAGACGCCCCTGTTCACCATCAGATTGCCCTCGACCTCGAATGTCGTCTCGCAGGCGCCGCCGACCCGCGGGTCCAGCCGGCACGCGGTCACCCGGTGCGGCTTTGGCACGAACCAGTGAACCAGATGTTCGGGCCGGGTCCAGCAGTCATACAAAAGCCCGCGCGGCGCGGCCAGGTCGCGGGTCAGCACCAGATCCAGATCGGGATCGAAGCCGGGAAGCGTTTCGGGGGTCATTGGCCCTGCTCCTTCATCACTTGCATCACGTAATCCTCCAGCCGGTCAAGCCGGCCCTCCCAAAGAATGCGTTGCTCTTCCAGCCAGCTGCGCAGCGGCGCCAGCGCCTGCGGCACCAGCGCGCAGGACCGCACCCGCCCGTCCTTGCTGCTGTCGATCAGCCCGGCCTGCTCCAGCACCTCAAGGTGGCGCATCACCGTGGGCAGGCGCAGGCCGGTCGGGCGGGCCAGATCGCTGACCGCAGCCGGGCCTTCGGCCAGCCGCGCCAGGATCGCCCGCCGGGTCGGGTCGGCCAGGGCCTGGAACAGGGCCGAAAGGTCGGTATCATGCTTAGCCATGCAGCTAAGTAATCATCCGCCGGCGCGCCTGGCAAGAAAATACTTAGCCAGAAGGCGAAGCTTTCCCATTCTTCGGAAATTCCATAAGCTGCTTTGCGGCAATTGAAGAAAATCACAGGCCCCGCCATGCTTGCCGGGGGCGGGCCCGGGGGCCTAGTGTGTGCCACCGCATACCGAACCCAGAGGAGCGTCGGATGACCGCCCGTATCGACAAGGCCGGACTGCAGGTTGCAGCCGAACTGGCCGCCTTCATCGAAAAGCGCGCCTTGCCCGGCACCGGCATCGCCCCCGCCACTTTCTGGGAGGGTCTGGCCGGGATCGCCCGCGATCTGGCGCCGAAGAACCGCGCGCTTCTGGACAAGCGCGCGGCGCTGCAGGCCCGGATCGACGCCTGGCATGTCGCCCGCCGCGGCCAGCCGCATGATCATGCCGCCTACAAGACCTTCCTGACCGATATTGGCTATCTGTTGCCCGAGGGCCCGGATTTCCAGATCGACACGACGGGCGTGGACCCGGAGATCGCCTCGGTCGCCGGGCCGCAGCTGGTGGTGCCGATCACCAATGCCCGCTACGCGCTGAACGCGGCCAATGCGCGCTGGGGCAGCCTGTATGACTGCCTTTATGGCACCGATGCCATGGGCTCGCCCGCGCCGGCGGGCGGCTATGAAAAGGGCCGCGGCGCGCGGGTTGTCGCCCGGGCCCGGGTGTTCCTGGACGAGGCCTTCCCGATTGCCGGCGCCAGCCATGCCGATGTGCGGCGCTATTACGTCAAGGACGGCGCGCTGCTGATCGACGATCTGCCGCTGGTCGATCCTGCGAAATTCGCGGGCTATCGCGGCAACCCGAAGGCGCCCGACTCGATCCTTCTGCGCAACAACGGGCTGCATGTCGAACTGGTCTTCGACCGGGCGCATTTCATCGGCGCGCGGGATCAGGCCTTGCTGGCCGATGTGCAGCTGGAAAGCGCGCTGACCGCGATCATGGATTGCGAGGATTCGGTCGCCTGCGTCGATGCCGAAGACAAGGTGCAGGCCTATGAGAACTGGCTGGGCCTGATGAAGGGCGACCTGGCCGAGACCTTCCGGAAGGGCGGACGCGAGATGACGCGCCGCCTGAATGCCGACCGCGAATTCCTGGATCCGCAGGGCAGCCCCTTCACCGTCAAGGGCCGCGCGCTGATGTGGGTGCGCAATGTCGGCCATCTGATGACCAATCCGGCGATCCTGCTGCCCGATGGGTCCGAGATCCCTGAAGGGCTGATGGATGCGATGGTCACCGTCACCATCGCGCTGCATGACCTGAAGAAATCCGAAGGCCTGCGCAATTCGCATCAGGGCTCGGTCTATGTGGTCAAGCCCAAGATGCACGGGCCCGAGGAAGTGGCCTTCGCGGCCGAAACCATGGCGCGGGTCGAAACCGTGCTGGGCCTGCCTGCGAACACCGTCAAGCTGGGCATCATGGACGAGGAACGCCGCACCTCGGTCAACCTGAAGGAATGCATCCGCGCCGCGAAATCGCGGGTCGCCTTCATCAATACGGGCTTTCTGGACCGGACCGGCGACGAGATTCATACCTCGATGGAAGCCGGGCCCTTCAGCCGCAAGGATTTCATCAAGCGCAAGGGCTGGATCACCGCTTACGAGAATCTGAACGTCGATATCGGGCTGGAATGCGGGCTGTCGGGCAAGGCGCAGATCGGCAAGGGCATGTGGGCCATGCCCGATCTGATGGCGGCGATGCTGGACGAGAAGATCGCCCAGCCGCGCCAGGGCGCCAATTGCGCCTGGGTGCCCTCGCCCACCGCGGCCACGCTGCATGCGCTGCATTACCACAAGGTCGATGTCTTCGCGGTGCAGAAGCGGCTGGCCAAGGGCGGGCGGCGGGCGCATGTCGACGGCATTCTGGACATTCCGCTTGCCGGCTTCCGCGCCTGGAGCCCGGCGCAGGTGACGCGTGAGGTGGAAAACAACGCCCAGGGCATCCTGGGCTATGTGGTGCGCTGGATCGACCAGGGCGTCGGCTGCTCGAAAGTGCCTGATATCAACGATGTGGGGCTGATGGAGGACCGCGCGACCTGCCGGATCTCGGCCCAGCATATCGCCAACTGGCTGCATCACGGTGTGGTGGGCGAGGCCGAGGTGATGGCGGCGCTGCGGAAGATGGCCGAGGTGGTGGACCGCCAGAATGCCGGCGATCCGCTGTATCGGCCCATGGCGCCCGGATTCCAGGGCGTGGCCTTCCAGGCGGCCTGCGATCTGGTGTTCAAGGGTCGCGTCCAGCCCTCGGGCTATACCGAGCCCTTGCTGCATGAATGGCGGCTGAAGGCCAAGGCCGCGGGCTGAACCCGACCAGATCCTGGCCTGCATACGGGCCTGCGGGGCCGGCTGCGCGGCACTTTGTGTCAGGGTGCGCCGGCCCCGAGGGTTTCGAGAGGGAAACAGGCCCCCGGAACCGGCGCTGTGCAGCGGTGCAAAGTCCCGCGCACATAAGCATGACGCGATAAGCGCGCAGGCGGAGAGGGGGGTGATTCCGCCTGCGGCTCGCGCGACGTCAGCCCATTTGGCTGGTCAGATGGTAGCCGAGGTCCTGGGCGCGCTTGGGGCGCAGATGGACCCAGTTCGCCAAGGCAGCGGGGACCCCGATCAGCAGACCGGCCACGCCCGCGACCGCGAAGGTCGCCCAGCTGTAATAGCCCAGAACCAGTCCGGCGATCACCGCAGCCCCGGCGACGCAAGCCACCCAGAGTGCGATCAGAAGCGTGCGAAGCGGAGGAATCATCGTTCTGTCCTTTCCGTCGACATGAGATCAATCGGTTCGTACAGAAGCAACGCAGGCGCAGCGCCGCGGTTCCCGCCCGCGCCGCCCGACAGAAGATTTAAAAGGCGATCGCCTGGCCCGGGCCGCGCGGCGGGCCGCGCCGTTAGCCCGCGTCGATGGCCAGCGCGTGGATGCGCGCCATCACATCGCCCAGCGCCCGCGTCACCGCGCGGTGCCGCTCGACCCGCGACATCGCCGCCAGGGCCGGCGCGCGGATCTTCAGCGCGAAATGGCTTTCGCCCGTGCCATCGTCGCCGGCATGGCCCGCATGGCGGTGGCTTTCATTCGCGACCTCCAGCAGATCCGGCGCGAAGGCCGCCTGCAGCCGCGTCTCGATCATCTCTTTCACGCGCATTTTTTCCGCCCCCCCTTCAATCCGCGGGCCAAACCCCTAAACTTGGGCGCCCGAGTCGGAAAGACCGCTCGGACACAAGTCGGAAAGTCCCTGAAAGGCCGCCCTGCCCATGCCGAGCAAGTCCCCCTTCGAGTTCGACCTGCGCGTCAGCGCCGACAAGAAGCGCAAATCCGCCGGTCGCCGCGGCGCAGGCGTCGCCGAATCCGCGGCGCGTGCCTGCGATTATGTCGGCTGCAGCAAGCCCGGGGAATTCCGCGCGCCCAAATCGCCCGAGGCGCTGGATCAGTTCTTCTGGTTCTGCAAGGATCATATCCGCGAGTACAACCTGAAGTGGAACTACTTCCAGGGCTCCAGCGACGACGATTTCGCCAAGTTCCTGGAAAAGGACCGGGTCTGGGGCCGCGAGACCAAGCCCTTCTCGCGCAAGGACGATGGCAATGCCTGGGCGCGGATGGGCGTCAACGACCCGATGGAGATCCTGGGCGAGAAGGCCACGCGCAACCCGGGGCCCACGCCGACCTCGGGCGCCACACGCAAGCTGCCGCCATCCGAGCGCAAGGCGCTGGAAATCCTCGATGCGCGCGACACCTGGTCGCGCACCGAAATTCGCAAGGCCTACAAGGGGCTGATCAAGGTGCTGCATCCCGACATGAACGGCGGCGACCGCAGCCAGGAGGAACAGCTGCAGGAAGTGGTCTGGGCCTGGGACCAGATCAAGGACAGCCGCTATTTCCGCGACTAGGCGGTCGGGCGGCCCGCCTGCCCCCGGATCGGGCGGCTGCGCGGCGAAATGTTTCATCTCCGGGGTGGGCGCATCCCCTCCCCTTGCACCCCCCGGCGATATGATCCACAACCTTTCCAGCCCGAAATGCCGCGCAGACTGGACCTGACGATGCTGGATACCGTTATGAAGCCCACCGAAGAAATCTCGGTCCGTGATGTCTTCGGCATCGACACCGACATGAAGGTCAAAGGGTTCGAGACCCGCACCGACCGGGTGCCGGACATCGACCCGACCTATAAATTCGATCCCGACACGACTTTGGCGATCCTGGCGGGCTTTGCCTATAACCGCCGGGTGATGATCCAGGGCTATCACGGCACCGGCAAATCGACCCATATCGAACAGGTCGCGGCGCGGCTGAACTGGCCCTGCGTGCGGGTCAACCTCGACAGCCATATCAGCCGGATCGACCTGATCGGCAAGGATGCGATCAAGCTGGAAGACGGCAAGCAGGTGACGAAGTTCCACGAGGGCATCCTGCCCTGGGCGCTGCGCAACCCCGTTGCCATCGTCTTCGACGAATACGATGCCGGCCGCGCCGATGTGATGTTCGTGATCCAGCGCGTTCTGGAACATGACGGCAAGCTGACCCTGCTGGATCAGAACGAGATCATCACCCCCCACCCGTCCTTCCGGCTGTTCGCCACCGCGAACACCGTGGGTCTGGGCGATACGACGGGCCTGTACCATGGCGTGCAGCAGATCAACCAGGCGCAGATGGACCGCTGGTCGCTGGTGGCGACCCTGAACTATCTGTCACATGATGCCGAAACCGCCATCGTCCTGGCCAAGAACCCGCATTACAACACGGCCGAGGGCCGCAAGAAGATTGGCCAGATGGTGACCGTGGCCGACCTGACCCGGACCGCCTTCATGAATGGCGATCTGTCGACGGTCATGTCGCCGCGCACGGTGCTGAACTGGGCGCAGAACGCCGAGATCTTCCGCAATGTGGGCTACGCCTTCCGCCTTTCGTTCCTGAACAAATGCGACGAGCTGGAACGCCAGACCGTGGCCGAATTCTACCAGCGCTGCTTCAACGAAGAGCTGCCGGAATCGGCGGTCAGCCAGGCGATGAAGTAAGCCCGGCACAGGGCAGATTTGGAAAGGGCGGCTTCGGCCGCCCTTTTTCATGGCTGAGGGGCAGCCGCCGCCAGCAAAAAGGGCGGCCCCGAAGGACCGCCCCTGTTTCCCGACCGGCGCAGGCCTCAGGCCTTGCGGGCGGCCATGGTGGCCTTGGCCCACCACAGAACGTCGTCCAGCGTGGCCTTGGCCGATGCGCCGATCGTGGCTTCGATATCGGCCATGTTGCCCGAACCGCCAAAGCCCGGATGGACCTTGAAGAAATCACCGCCGGCAATGTGAACGGCGCTGCGCGTGGGCACCATCTGCAGCTCAACCGCCATCAGGCGCAGCTGCTCGATCGCGCGGGCGCCACCCATGGCACCGTAGCCCACAAAGCCCGCCACCTTGTGGTTCCATTCGACATAGGCCTGATCCAGCGCGTTCTTCAGCGCGCCGGTGATCGAGCGGTTATATTCGGCCACGACGAAGATATAGCCGTCGAATTCGGCCAGTTTCTTCTGCCACTTGATCGCGACTTCGTTCTTCGAGGGCACCCAGGCGTTCGAGGCCACTTCGTCGAAGAAGGGCAGCGGATAGTCGCGCAGGTCCAGCACTTCGACATCCATGTCGCCGCGCGCCTCGGCCTGCGCCTTGATCCAGGCGGTCGGGATATCGGCGAAACGGGTCGGACGGGTCGAGGAAACGATGATGGCAATCTTCGGCTTGGTCATGGATCTGGTCCCTGGTTTCGGGCAGCACCGCCCGGTGAATGCGACATGCCGAAGATCACCCGACTTCGGCCTTCGCGCAATCCCACAGTCTCGCATCCGTTCTGTGCGGCGCTGCACCGCAAAAGCATTTTGGCCGCACTCCGCCCGCGCGCCTCCTCTTGCCGATCCCTTGCGCCGGTGCGACAGTCGCGGCCATGAGCAAGCCGACCGACAACCCCGCCGATCCCTTCAAGAAGGCCCTCGCCGAGGCGACCCGCACCATGGCGGACGACCCGGAGATGACCGTATCCTACTCGGTCGATCCGCCGGGCATGAACAAGGAAGGCGTGCGCCTGCCCCAGATCAGCCGCCGGCTGACGCGGGACGAGGTGCTGCTGGCGCGCGGCACGGCCGATGCTTTCGCCCTGCGGCGCAAGTTCCATGACGATACGGTCTCGGCCCGCTATGCCCCGGTCGGGCAATTGGCGCGCGACATCTATGACGCGATGGAGACGGCGCGCTGCGAGGCGATGGGCGCGCGCGACATGCCGGGCACCGCCGGCAATATCGACGCCAAGATCGGCGCCGAGGCCGACCGCAAGGGCTATGCCCAGATCACCAATGCGCAAGAGGCGCCGCTGCCGGTCGCCGCGGGCTATCTGGTGCGCAGCCTGGCCACCGGCCGCACCCTGCCCGCCGGCGCCGAGAATGTGATGAACCTCTGGCGCGGCTTCATCGAAGACCAGGCCGGCGGCACGCTGGAAGGCGTCGACGATGCGCTGTCCGACCAGGCCGCCTTCGCGCGACTGGCGCGCAAGGTGATTTCCGATCTGGGCTATGGCGACCAGCTGGGCGACGACCCGGACAGCGCCGAAGAGGAAAACCCCGGCGACAGCGCCGAGGAAGACACCGATCAGCCCGATCAGGCCGGCCAGGAAGACCAGGACAGCGACGAGGCCGATGCCTCGCCCGAGCGCAGCCAGGACGAACAGCAGGACCAGTCGCAGGCCGAAGTCTCGATGGACGATCAGGCCGAAACGCAGGAAGGCGAAGAGGCCGAACTGCCCGAGGGCGAGGCGCCGCTGGAGCCGCCGCCCCCCGCGCCCTATTCGGATGCCGACCCGAATTACACCGTCTTCACCACCGATTTCGACGAAGAGATCAAGGCCGAGGATCTGGCCGAACCGGCCGAGCTGGAACGGCTGCGCGCCTATCTGGACCAGCAGCTGGAGCCCCTGAAGGGCGCCGTGGGCCGTCTGGCCAACAAGCTGCAGCGGCGCCTGCAGGCGCAGCAGAACCGCAGCTGGCTGTTCGATCTGGAGGAAGGCATTCTCGATGCCGGCCGTCTGGCGCGCGTGGTGGCGAACCCGACGACGCCTTTGTCGTTCAAATGGGAAAAGGATACCGAGTTCCGCGACACGGTCGTCACTTTGCTTCTGGACAATTCCGGCTCGATGCGCGGGCGGCCGATCTCGATCGCGGCGATCTGCGCCGATGTCCTGGCGCGCACGCTGGAACGGTGTTCCGTGAAGGTGGAAATCCTGGGCTTCACGACGCGCGCCTGGAAGGGCGGGCAATCGCGCGAACGCTGGCTGGCGCAAGGGCGCCCGCAGCAGCCGGGCCGGCTGAACGACCTGCGCCACATCATCTACAAATCCGCGGATGCCCCCTGGCGCCGGGTGCGGCCCAATCTGGGGCTGATGATGAAAGAGGGACTGCTGAAGGAAAACATCGACGGCGAGGCGCTGGAATGGGCGCATCGGCGCATGCTGGCCCGGCCAGAAGCGCGCAAGATCCTGATGGTGATTTCCGATGGCGCGCCGGTCGACGATTCGACGCTAAGCGTCAATCCGGCCAGCTTCCTGGAAAAGCATCTGCGCGACGTGATTGCGCTGGTCGAACGCCGCCGCGCGGTCGAGCTGATCGCCATCGGCATTGGCCATGACGTCACGCGCTATTACCAGCGCGCGGTCACGATCACCGATGTCGAACAGCTGGCCGGGGCGATGACCGAACAGCTGGCCGGCCTGTTCGACCCCGATCCGCGGGCGCGGGCGCGCATGGCGGGGATCAAGCGCGCGAGCTGAGATCCGACGCGCGCGCCGGGGCTCTGCCCCCTTCGCCAGCGGTCTCGAACCGATGGCGACGCGCTGGCTCAGCCCGGGATATTTAGGAACAGATGAAGGGGCTTCGCGATGTTCCAAAGCTTCGACAGTGCCGCCACGCCCGAACAGGGCCCACCGCGGCTGGCGGATTTGCGGGCGGCTCTGGCGGCCGAGGGGCTGGCCGGCTTCATCGTGCCGCGGGCCGATGCGCATCAGGGCGAATATGTCGCCGCGCGCGATGAGCGGCTGCAATGGCTGACCGGCTTCACCGGCAGCGCCGGCTTCTGCGTGGTGCTGCCCGACATCGCCGGCGTCTTCATCGACGGGCGCTATCGCACCCAGGTCAAGGCGCAGGTCGATCTGGGCGCCTTCACCCCGGTGCCCTGGCCCGAGGTGAAGCCCGGCGCCTGGATCCGCGATCATCTTTCCAGCGGAGAGATTGGTTTCGATCCCTGGCTGCACACGGCCGATGAGATTGCCCGGCTTGAGGACGCGCTTGAAGGAAGCGGCGTAAGTCTGCGTTCCGTCAGGAATTTCGTCGATGCGATCTGGCCGGATCAGCCGGCGGCTCCGCTGGGTCGGGCCTTCGCCCATGCCGATGCGCTGGCCGGTGAGACCAGCGCCCAGAAGCGGGCGCGGCTGGCGGCAGAGCTGCAGGCGGCGGGGCAGCGCGCGGCGGTGATCACCCTGCCCGACAGCCTGTGCTGGCTTCTGAACATCCGCGGCGCCGATGTGCCGCGCAATCCGGTGCTGCATGGCTTTGCGATCCTGATGGACACCGGCCATGTGACGCTGTTTGCCGAAGCGGCAAAATTCGACGATGCGGTCCGCGCGCATCTTGGCCCCGAGGTGACGCTGCGCCCGCCCGCAGCCTTCGTGCCGGCGCTGCATGCGCTGCCGGGCCCGGTGCGGGTCGACCGCGCCACCGCCCCCCTGGCCGTGGCGGATGAGCTGCGCGAGGCCGAGGTGGCGCTGGTCTGGGGCGACGATCCCTGCCGCCTGCCCAAGGCCCGCAAGACCGCCGCCGAAGTGCAAGGCATGCGCGAGGCGCATCTGCGCGACGGGGCGGCGATGGTGGAATTCCTGTGCTGGCTGGATGCGCAGGAGCCGGGCGGGTTGACCGAGATCTCGGTGGTCACCGCGCTGGAAGGCTTCCGCCGCGCGACGAATGCGCTGCATGACATCAGCTTCGACACGATCGCCGGATCGGGGCCCAATGGCGCGATCATGCATTACCGGGTGACGCGGGAAACCGACCGGGCGCTGCGCCGCGACGAATTGCTGCTGGTCGATTCGGGCGCGCAATATCTGGACGGCACGACCGATATCACCCGCACCATGGCCCTGGGCGATCCGGGCGATGAGGCGCGGCTGCAATATACCCGCGTCTTGCAGGGGCTGATCGCGATTTCGCGCGTCCGCTGGCCGGTTGGCCTGTCGGGCCGCGATCTGGACCCGCTGGCGCGCTATGCGCTTTGGGTGGCGGGGCAGGATTTCGACCATGGCACCGGTCATGGCGTCGGCGCCTTCCTGTCGGTGCATGAAGGCCCGCAGCGCCTGTCGCGGATCAGCGAAGTGCCGCTGGAACCGGGGATGATCCTGTCGAACGAGCCCGGCTACTATCGCGAAGGCGCCTTCGGCATCCGGCTGGAAAACCTGATCGTGGTGCAGGAGGCGCCGCCCCTGGGCGACATGCGCAAGCAATTGTCCTTCGAGACGCTGACCTTCGTGCCTTTCGATCTGCGGCTGGTGCTGTCGGACCTGCTGTCCGCGGCCGAGCGCGCCTGGCTGAATGCCTATCATGCCGAGGTGCGGGCCAGGATCGGCGGTCGTCTGTCGCCCGAGGCCGCGATCTGGCTGGAAAGCGCCTGCCGGCCGATCTGAGCCGCCGCTTCCGCCGCCCGGGCCCGGGCCCGGCCGCGCTTTGGCCTTGCGCGCGCCATTTCGCTGGCGCAGCATTGGCCGTGTTTTTGTATCGAGTGTCTCTGTATGGCTGGTTCCTCCGATTCCCCGCAGCTGCATATCCGCCCCGCGGGCGGGCATCATCAGGCCCGCCGCGGCGGTCTGCTGCTGGCCGACAGCGCGCGGGTTCTGGAACTGTGCGAAGGCGACCGTCCGCCGGTGCTGTATTTCCCGCGCGAAGATGTGGCGATGGCGCTGCTGACCCCGCGCCCGCCGGTGCGCGCCGCCAAGGGCGATCCCTGTTTCTATGCGCTGGCGGCTGACACCGGGCCGAAGCCGGGCCCGATCCTGGCCTGGAGCCATGAGGCCCCGCGCGCCACCCTGCGCGCGCTGGCCGGATACCTGGCCTTCGACCCCGATCTGGTCAGCCTGAGTTCAGATTAGCCGCTGGCCCCGCCCTGCGCGGCCGCCGCGGTCTGGCGAATCCGCTCGACCATGGCGCGCAGCCCGTTCGAGCGCTGGGCCGAGAGATGGTCGTTCAGCCCCAGCCGTGCCAGTTCGGCCGGCGCATCGGTGCGGGCCACCTCGGCCAGCGGCAGGCCGGCATAAAGCGCATGCAGGATGGCGATCAGCCCGCGCACGATCATCGCATCGCTGTCGCCTTCGAAATCGAACTTGCCCGCCGCGATCCGCGGCCGCAGCCAGACCTGGCTGGCGCAGCCATCCACCTTGTAGGCGGGCACCTTGAAGGCCGGATCCAGCGGCGGCATCGCCCGGCCCAGCTCGATCACATGGCGATAGCGCTCTTCCCAATCGTCCAGGAATTCCAGCGTCTCGGCGATCTCTTCGAAGGCTTCGGTGGCCATGGCGGGCTCCTTTTCCCCCCTCAGGTAATGCCGGGGCGGCAGAAGGTCCAGAGCCGCGTCGCCGCGCCGGGCGGAGGACTGGGACAGGCAGGCTTTTCAAACCGCGCCGGGTAGGCTAGCCAGAACAGGAAGAGAAGGAGCCCCCGATGAAGCGCCTGACGGTTCTTGTGCTGGTCCTTGCCCTGGCGGGCTGTGGGGCGGTGCGTGACAGCAAGCTGAATCCGTTCAACTGGTTCGGCCGTTCTGCGCCGGTCGAGAAGGCGGCGCTGCCGCAGAAGCCGGGCGATCCGCGGCCGCTGGTGGCCGAGGTGCTGACGATGGAGGTCGATGCGGTTCCGACCGGCGCCATCGTGCGCGCCACCGGGCGGACGCCGACCCAGGGCTGGTGGAATGCCGATCTGGTGGCGCTGCCGATGACCGAAGAGGGCGTGCTGATCCTGGAGTTCCGGCTGTTCCCGCCGGTGGACACGGCCGATGTCAACACGCCGCGCTCGCGCGAGGTGACGGCGGCGATCAGCCTGTCGAATGTCAAGCTGCGCGACGTGCGCCAGATCGTCGTGCAAGGCGCAACCAACGCGCGGGCGGCCGGGCGCTAGGCCGCCGCCCGGGCCTTCGCCGCCCGATCCGGATTTGCGCCAGCCTGGATTTGCGCAAGCCTGGATTTGCATGGGCGCGCGGCTGCGGGCCGCGCGCGCAGGGGCCGGCCCTTACAGCCGCACCACCCGCACTTCGTTGCCACGCGCCGACAGCGCCACCTCGCCCTTGCACAGGCGCAGCGCATCCTCGCCAAAGGCCTCGCGCCGCCAGCCCTGCAGCGCCTCGACATCGCGCAGACCCGCCGCGATCGCATCCAGATCGGCGGCCGAGGCGATCAGCCGCGGCGCCACGCCCAGGCTTTCCGACTTGGCCTTCAGCAGCACCCGCAACAGATCGGCCAGCGCGCCATTGCCCTGCGGCTGATCGGCCGGCTGGTCGACCTTGGGCAGATCCTCGGGCCGCGCCTCAAGCCCGGCCTTCACGGCGGCCAGGATGCCCTCGGCGATCTCGGGCTTGCGGCCTTCGCGCAGCAGCAGCCGCGACCGGCCCAGCTCTTCCAGGCTTTGCGGCCGGGTCGAGGCCAGTTCCAGCAGCGCATCGTCCTTCATCACGCGTGAGCGCGGCACGTTCTGCGCCTGGGCATAGCTTTCGCGGAATCGCGCCAATTCGCGCACCACCGCCAGGAACCGGCCCGAGCTGGTGCGGGTCTTGATCCGCTGCCAGGCCTCTTCGGGCAGGACCGTATAGGTGGCGGGATCGGTCAGGATCGCCAGCTCTTCCTCGACCCAGGCGGCCCGGCCATTCTTCTGCAGCTGTGCCGCCAGCCATTCATAGATCACCCGCAGATGGGTGACATCGGCCAGCGCGTAATCCTTTTGCGCCGGCGACAGCGGCCGGCGCGACCAGTCGGTGAAGCGCGAGGTCTTGTCGAGGCTGGCCTTGGCGATGCGCCGCACCAGGGTTTCATACCCTGCCTGCTCGCCGAAGCCGCAGACCATGGCGGCGACCTGGGTGTCGAACAGCGGATCGGGGAAGACGCCGCCCTCGACGAAGAAGATTTCCAGATCCTGCCTTGCGGCATGGAAGACCTTCACCGTGTCCTTGTGGCGAAACAGATCGTACAGGGGTTCCAGGCTCATGCCATCGCCCTCGATCGGATCGACCAGCACCGCCTCGCCGTCCTTGCCCGGAAGGGCCATCTGGATCAGGCACAGCTTCGACCAATAGGTCCGCTCGCGCAGGAACTCGGTATCCAGGGTCACATAGGGGGCGGCCTTGGCGGCGGTACAGAAGGCGGCAAGCTCTTCGGTCGTGGTGATGGTGCGCATGGGCCCCCTTGGGATCGTGTCACGGGGTCGTCCCGCAGATTTTCCTTCGCTATAGGACTCTGCCGCCAGAAAGAAAAGACTTTCGCGGTTCCGAAGCGGCTGCAACCGCCCCGCACGCGGCGTCATGAGAGGCGGATTGGCCCGGAACGGACCAGAACGGCGCCGAAACAGCAGCGGAACCGGACCGGAAGCCGATCGGCCCGCGGCGATCAGGGGCTTGCATCCCGCCGGCCAAAGCGCCAAGCCTTCTCCAGCCCCGGCCGCCCCTTGCCGCTGTCGCGCCCGGGCAGGTGACCCCTATGCGCACGTTCTGGATGGCCCTTGGCCTGACTTTCCTTGCCGTCGGCCTTCTGGGCGCGGTGCTGCCGGTTCTGCCGACAACCCCCTTCCTGCTGGTCGCCGCCGCCTGTTTCGCCCGCTCGTCCCCGCGGCTGCATCGCTGGCTGCTGGACCATCCGCTGTTCGGCCCGCCGATCCGCGACTGGGAGGAAAGCGGCGCGATCCGGCCACGGGCCAAGGCGCTGGCCGTGACCATGATGGCCGCGGTCTTCCTGATCAGCCTCTGGGCGGGTCTTGGCACGCGCATCCTGATCGCCCAAGGCGTGCTGATGGCCATCGGCGCGGCCTTCGTTCTGAGCCGCCCCTCGGGCCCGCCGCGGTAGGGCGGCGATTTTTCGTCGAAAAATCGGGCACCTGACATGGCCGCGGTTGCGACTGGGCCGAAAAAGGGTTAACAATATCCTGCTGCCAGTCTGGCGATGGGGATCGCCGGGCTCTGCCCATTCAGGGCGTCTCTGTCCCCCGGGACGGATCGGAAAAGACGGAGCAGAAGGCTGGCATCGGTTACCCTTTACTTGCGCGGCGATCAGATCGGCACCTATTCCAGCGCCACGTCCAATGGCAATGGCATGGCCCTGACCGTGACGCTGAAGGGCGTGCAGCCCCTTGGCAGCTCGACCGAGATCTTCCGCGTCGTCGTGAACCAGGTCAACAATGGCGTGGGTTTCTTCCAGAATGGCCAGATGGTCTCGGTCTACAGCTATTCCGAGGCCGATCCGCAGGGCAAGCTGCTGTATTCCTCGCTGAACCCGCAGGACGACATGTTCCAGGGCCGGGCCTCGGGGTCGGAATACCAGGTCTTCTCCAGCCCGTCCCGGGTGCTGTTCGATGTGGGGGGCGTGGGCTCGGGCACGGTGATCTACAGCGGCGCCGAGGGCGAAGCGCTGGGCAACCGCCTGCCCTTCGATGCCCTGGCCCAGACCCCGCAGGAACTGGTGATCTGCTTCACCGCCGGCACGCGGATCCGCACCGCGCAGGGCGCGGTCGAGATCGAGCGTCTGGTCCCCGGCGATCTGGTCTGGACCCGCGACAGCGGCTTGCGCCCGGTGGCCTGGATCGGGCGGCGCAGCATCTGCGGCCTCGGCCGCTTCGCGCCGATCCGCATTGCCG
The DNA here is from genome assembly GCF_020179405.1 of Xinfangfangia pollutisoli. Lineage (GTDB taxonomy): Bacteria > Pseudomonadota > Alphaproteobacteria > Rhodobacterales > Rhodobacteraceae > Pseudogemmobacter > Pseudogemmobacter pollutisoli. The sequence goes on from NZ_JAICBZ010000072.1 coordinate 16,034, forward strand.
CGGGCACGTTCGGCAATGGCCGGGCGCTGCGCGTCTCGCCGCAGCACCGCATCCTGGTGACCGGCTGGCAGGCCGAATTGCTGTTCGGCGAGCCCGAGGTTCTGGTTGCCGCCTGTCACCTGGTCGATGGCAGCCGCATCCGCCGCGATCCGGTGCCCAGCGTGGACTATGTCCATATCGCCTTCGACAGCCATGAGATCGTCTGTGCCGAGGGGGTGATGGCGGAAAGCCTGCTGCCGGGGCCGATGGCGCTGGCCGCCCTTCCGCGCGAGGCGCGGGACGAGCTGGAGGCGATTTTCCCCGAACTGGCGCTGGGTCAGTCCGCCCTGCCCGCCCTGCGCTGCCTGTCGCGGCACGAAGCCGGCGTCCTGCGCCAGCGCCTGGCCTGAGGCGCTGCGCCGGCCGGCCGCTTAGCCCAGCAGCACCGGCGTCCGGTCGCCCGCCGCGAACCGGCGCAGCACGGCGGGATAAAGCCGATGCTCCATCGCCAGAACCCGGGCGCCCAGCGTCTCGGCGGTGTCGCCGGGCAGAACCGGCACCCGGGCCTGGCCCAGAAGCGGGCCGGCATCCAGTTCCGCCGTCACCTCATGCACCGTGCAGCCCGCTTCGGCATCGCCCGCATCCAGCGCGCGCTGATGGGTGTGCAGCCCGGGATATTTCGGCAGGAGCGAGGGGTGGATGTTCAGCATCCGCCCGGCAAAGCGCTGGACGAAGCCGGGCGTCAGCACCCGCATGAAGCCCGCGAGGCACAGGATATCCGGCTCGGCCGCCAGCAGGGGTTCCAGCAACGCCGCCTCGAACGCGGCGCGATCGCGGCCAAAGGGCCGGTGATCGACCGAAGCCGTGGCCACGCCCAGCGCCGCGGCGCGCGCGAGGCCCGAGGCGGCGGGGTCGTTCGCCAGCACCAGAACCGGCCGCGCCGGATGGTCGGCGCCCATGCTTTCGACCAGCTTCAACATGTTCGAGCCGCCCCCGGAAATCAGGATGGCGACGCGCTTCTGCGCTGGGCTCACAGCAGGCGGCCCTTGTAGACGACCCCCTCGCCCGGGACGATCCGGCCCAGGGTGAACACCTCTTCGCCCGCCTCGGTCAGCAGGGCGGCGATGGCCTCGGCCCGGTCCTCGGCCACGGCCAGCACCATGCCGATGCCGCAGTTGAAGGTCTTCAGCAGCTCGGCCTCGGCCATGTTGGCGGTCTGGGCCAGCCAGCGGAACACCGGCGGCAGGGTCCAGGCGCCCAGGTCGATCTCGCAGGCCAGGCCTTCGGGCAACAGGCGCGGCGGGTTTTCGGTGATGCCGCCGCCGGTGACATGGGCCAGCCCATGCACGCCGCCGGCGCGGATCGCGGCCAGGGCCTGCGTCACGTAAAGCCGGGTCGGCGCCAGCAGGGCCGCGCCCAGCGTGCCGTCGCAGAAGGGCGAGTCGGCATCCCAGCCCAGGCCCGACAGCTCCACCACCTTGCGCACGAAGGAATAGCCGTTCGAGTGAACCCCGTTCGAGCCAAGCCCCAGCAGCACATCGCCTTCGGCCACGCCGCGCGGCAGATCCTGCCCGCGCTCCATCGCGCCCACGGCAAAGCCCGCCAGGTCGAAATCGCCCTTGTGATACATGCCCGGCATCTCGGCCGTCTCGCCGCCGATCAGCGCGCAGCCCGACTGGGCGCAGCCCTGGGCGATGCCTTCGATGATGCGGGCGGCCTGGTCGACATCCAGCTTGCCGGTTGCGAAATAATCCAGGAAGAACAAGGGCTCGGCGCCCTGGCAGACCAGGTCGTTGACGCACATGGCGACCAGGTCGATGCCGATCGTATCGACATTTCCGGTGTCGATCGCGATGCGCAGCTTGGTGCCGACGCCATCGGTCGCGGCCACCAGCACCGGGTCATTGTAGCCCGCGGCCTTCAGGTCGAACAGCGCGCCGAAGCCGCCCAGACCGCCCATCGTGCCGGCCCGGTTCGTGGCCTTGGCGGCCGGCTTGATCCGGTCCACCAGCCGGTTGCCGGCGTCGATATCGACCCCCGCCGCCGCATAGGTCAGCCCGTTGTGTCCTGTGACGCCGCCCTTGCTCATCGCCCGTTTCCCCGCCGTTGCCGGGCCCCGTCTGCGGCCCCCATCCTGGCCCGTGCCGCCAGTGCGGCCCCCATACGCCATCCCGCCCTGCCGCGCAACGCGCGCCGCCGCGATCGCGCCGCCGCGCCCCTTGTGGCAAGGCCCCCGCGCCGGGAACCGCCGCGGTCCGGCCGCGTTTCCCCCCGAGGCAATCGGAGACAGACCATGCAAGGACCCGTGATCGTCCTGGCCAATGCGGGCTCGGGCCGGCAGCAGGCGCGGATCGAGCATCTGGCCGAACCGCTGGCCGCGGCCGGGCTTCAGCCCGAATTGCGGCTGATCCGCCATGGCCATGCGCTGCAGGCCGAGGCGCGGCGGGCGCGCGACCGGGCCGCCACGGTGATCGCCGCGGGCGGCGACGGCACGGTGACGGCAGTGGCCGAGGCGCTGCTGGGCAGCCCGGCGGCGCTGGGGATTCTGCCTCTGGGCACGTTCAACTTCTTCGCCCGCAGCCTGGGCCTGCCGCCCGACCCGGCCGATGCCGCCCAGGCGCTGATCGGCGGCCAGGTCATGGCCGTGCCGGTGGGCGAGGTGAATGGCCGGCTGTTCCTGAACAATGCAAGCCTGGGCCTTTATCCCGCGCTGATCGAGCGGCGCGAGGCGGCCTATGCGCGCTGGGGCCGGTCGCGCGTCACCGCCTATTGGTCGGCGCTGCGGCTGTTGTGCAGCTATGACCGGCCCAGCCGGCTGCGCATCACGGTCGACGGGCGCACCACCCATGTGCGCAGCCCGATGGTCTTCATCGCGCAGAATGCCTTTCAGCTGGACCAGTATGGCATGGCCGAAGGCGCCGATCTGATCCGCGCCGGCCAGCTGGCGATCTATGTCGCGCCCGAATTGCGGCGCTGGCAGTTGCTGGGCTTTGCGCTGAAAATGGCGCTGCGCCGCGCCCGGCCCTATCGCGATTTCACGCTGGAGGGCGGGCAGGACGTGCTGATCGAGACGCGCAGCCCGCGCCGCAGCCTCGCCCGCGATGGCGAGCGCGAGAAGATGCAGGCGCCCTTCCATTTCCGGCACCTGCCCGCGGCGCTGAACGTGTTGGTCCCCGCGGCAGAAGCGGCTAGGATGGCCGGCACCCCAGTCACGGCGCCCGGCACCGCGCCCGGCGGTCTGGCGGCCTGAGGCGGGACATGGCGCGACTTCTTCACCTTTCCGACCTGCATTTCGGCATGATCCGCCCCGGCCTGCCCGAGGCGCTGATCGAACAGGCGCGCGATTGGCGCCCCGATCTGACCGTAGTCTCGGGCGATCTGACCCAACGCGCCCGGCCCGGCCAGTTCCGCGACGCGGCGGCGTTTCTGGCGGCCCTGCCCGGCCCGGTGATCTCGATCCCCGGCAATCACGACATGCCGCTGTGGAACCCGTTCCTGCGGCTTTTCGCGCCCTTCTCGCGCTGGCGCCACTTCATCGCGCCGGGTCTGGAGCCCATGGCCGAGACCGAGACGCTGCGGGTGATCGGGCTGAACAGCGCCGATCCCTATGCCTGGGAACGCGGGCGCATCCGGCCCGGCGCGCTGGCGCGGCTGTCAAAGCGGCTGCGCGCGGCGCGGCCGGGGCAATTGCGGGTGGTGGCGCTGCACCATCCGCTGATCCAGCCGCCGCAATCGGGCAAGGCGCCGATGCCCGGGGTTGAAGAGGCGACCCAGACCCTGGCCGAGGCCGGGGCCGATCTGGTTCTGTGCGGGCATCTGCATGCCTGGGCCGCGGCCCCCTATGCGGTGCGCAATGAGGGTCGGGCGATCCTTTGCGTGCAATCGGGCACCACGCTGTCGACGCGGCTGCGCGGCGGGGCGAATGATCTGAACCTGATCGACTGGCACAGCGGCCAGGACGGGGGCCAGGACGGGGGCCAGGTGGTGATCACCCGCATGGCCGCCCCCGGCGCCGCCCTGCGCTTCACCCCGGCCGAGACCAGCAGCTTCCACCAGCCCGAGCCCCTTCGCGGCTGGCGCCCGCTGCCCATGCCCGAAGCGCAGACAGTTGCAGTCGCCGCCGAAGCGGCGCTCGCTTGACGCGCTGGGATCATCTGCTTACGCAAGGCAGCAGCGTGGGCCTGTAGCTCAATGGTCAGAGCTGGGCGCTCATAACGCCTTGGTTGGGGGTTCGAGTCCCTCCGGGCCCACCATTACTGAAATAGAATTAAGCAAATTCATTTTGTTACGCGAATAGTATCCCATGCCAGAAAGGGCCGCGGGACACAAGCGCAGTCCAGAAAGCGATGCGTGGCTTTGCCGACCGGGCGGAATTTGTGCGGGATCTCGCTATTGTGGGCGATCGCAGAGCCCAGAATATATCCCACGGCGGGGGCCAACGTGGCGTCATTCAGAAGATCGACAAACGACATGAAGGGCGGGGAAGCCGCCTGACGGCACTGCGGTATTGCGCCCACGGTGCCACCACCAAACCGGTCATTCGCGCTCCCCGAGGTTCGGCGGGTAATCCTCCCCATGGTTAAGGGGCTGCATAAGTAGAATTTTCTCGTAGCGTGAGCTGAGGAGATTCGAATGAGAA
>NZ_JAICBZ010000073.1 GCF_020179405.1 Xinfangfangia pollutisoli
TTCTCATTCGAATCTCCTCAGCTCACGCTACGAGAAAATTCTACTTATGCAGCCCCTTAACCATGGGGAGGATTACCATCTGCTTTTCGCCCTGCAGGACCAGACAGAAGACCGGAGCAAAGACCGTGTGCAGCAATTGCGTCGGCGCGCGCGTCCGCACCACCGAAAGACCCGGCACCACCGTTGAAAAAGGCACGTCACCCGCGCCGGATCTGTCGGCGAGATGCAGGATGCGGTCGATCAAGCTGTTCGTCATATTGCCATTCTCCCGCGACAGACAGTGACATGGCGCTGGGCACCTGCCCAGCTAAAATGCCCGGTTCTGGAGGATCGGGCAGATATGGCGGAGCATGTGGCAGGCAGTGGCGGGCCCTCGTTGCTAGATTGCGGGCATCACCAGCCATGGAGACATCAGATGACCGACCGCAACACCCCCATCGCCCTGATCACCGGCGGCAGCCGTGGTCTTGGCCGCAACACGGCCCTGCATCTGGCCCGCAAGGGCTGCGACGTCGCGCTGACCTATCACAGCCGCAAGGACGGGGCGGATGCCACCGTCGCCGAGATTGCGGCAATGGGGCGCAAGGCGGTGGCCTTGCAACTCGATACCGCGAAGACCGCTGGATTCCCCGAGTTTGCCACACATCTGCAGGCGGCGCTGACAGAGCTGCACGGCGAGGCGCGGCTGGATTTTCTGGTGAATAACGCCGGCACCGGGATCAACGTGCCGTTTGCGGACACCACCGAGGCGCAGTTCGATGACCTGATGGCCGTCCACCTCAAGGGGGTGTTCTTCCTGACGCAAAAGATGCTGCCGCTGATCCGCGATGGCGGCAGGATCGTGAATATCTCCTCGGGCCTCGCACGGTTCAGCCTGCCGGGATATGCGGCCTATGCCACGATGAAGGGCGGGGTCGAGGTGATGAGCCGCTATCTGGCCAAAGAGCTGGGGCCGCGCGGCATTTCCGTGAACGTGGTCGCCCCCGGCGCCATCGAGACCGATTTCGGCGGCGGCGCTGTGCGCGATGTGGCCGAGGTCAACCGATATATCGCCAGCCAGACCGCCATGGGCCGCGCCGGACTGCCCGATGACATCGGCGGTGCCATCTCCAGCCTGTTGATGGGGGATATGACTTGGATGACCGGGCAACGCATCGAGGTCTCGGGCGGCATGCTGCTGTGATCCGGGTGACCTGAAGACCGTGACCCGGTCCGCCAGCGGCGGTTCGGGTCACGCCGTCGCCGTCGCGGCGCGCTTCACATGCAGGCCGACAATCTCGGCCAGCACAGAAATCGCCAGCGCATTTGGCTCGCGCGACGAGGGGATCAGGCCCACCGGCCCATGAATGCGCCGCAACTGATCATCGGGCAAGCCCATCTCGCGCAGGCGGGCAAGCCGCACCGCCTGCGCGGCGCGGCTGCCTTGGGCGCCGATGTAAAAGGCCGGTGTCCGAAGCAGATGCTGCAGAATGGCGGGTTCCAGATCGTGGTCGTGGAAGAACAGGATCGCGGCGGTGTCGGTATCGGCCTGCAACTCCGCGATAGGACGGCCCGCGTCGATGTGCAGGGTCGGGCTGCCGGCGACGCGCACCGCCGCGAGGCTGGCGTGCTCATGCGACAGCTGGACATGCTCATAGCCCATGCCCCGCACCAGCCCGCTAAAGGCCGCCGCCTCGGCGCCCGTGCCGAACACCGCAAAGCGCAGTGGCGGCCGGAAGCCGATGCACAGCACGCGGTCTTGAAGGCCGCTCGGTTGTCAGGGCCCAAGCGTCAGCCGCCCTTCCGCCGAGACGATGAGGGAGACGGGCCGTCTTGCAGCGCGGCTTGCCGCCAGATCGGCAAGCGCGCCGACATCTTTCAGGCGGAAGAGCAAGATATCCACCCCGCCGCCGCAAGGCAGGCGCAGATCGAAGAAGGGGGAGCCCCTGCCGTAGCGCAGCGACTGGGGCTGGCCCGTTCGGCGCACCTCCTGGGCCCGCAGGATCAGGTCCGCCTCGACGCAGCCTGACGTGATCGCCCCCGCGAAACGGCCATCGGGGTGAAACGCCATCGCGGCACCCACGTCGCGATAGGCCGGGCCGTCGGTCCCGGTCAGCACCGCCAGAACGGTGCCTGTGCCCCAGGTCAACGCGCTGTCCCACGGGTCCAGCATCGCCGGATGCATGGAGATCTGGGTTTGCTTGGGTATGGAAAGCCCGTGCATAGGAAGTCCTTCGTGCGGAGGTGGCTTACAGCAACTTATCAAGCGTCAGAGGCAGATCCCGTACACGCTTGCCGGTGGCATTGAACACGGCATTGGCGATGGCTGCGGCAATGCCGGTGATGCCGATCTCGCCGATGCCGCGTGCACCGAGTGGCGAGCGCGGGTCGGGGATGCCGGGCCAGATCACGTCGATCTCCGGCACGTCCAGATGGGCGGGGATGTGATAGTCGTCCAGGCTGGCGTTCATGATCCGCCCGCTGCGCTCATCGAACAGGGGTTCCTCGGTCAGTGCCACGCCCAGCCCCGTGATCATGCCGCCGCGGAACTGGCTGGCGGCAGTCTTGGGGTTCAGGATCGTGCCGCAGTCGAAGGACCCCAGCAGGCGCTTCACCCGCACCTCGCCTGTCACCGCGCTGACCCGCACCTCGCAGAAGCTCGCGGGCATGCTTTGCATAGCTAATATCGGCACCTCCAGTGGCGCGCTGGCGCTGGCGGTCACAGCCTCGCGCCCGGCCCGGGACAGGATGGCTTGGAAGCTGTCGCGCCGCGCCGGGTCCTCTATGCTGACCAGTTCGCCGCCGACCATGCGCACCTCACCTACGCGCAGGCCCGCGACCGGGTTGGCATTGCCCGCCTGATAGTGATAGTTGAATCGCGACTTGGTTGACCATGGGGATGCCGCCGGTTGTGCTTCAGGCATGGCCGAACCTCACATCCCGGGTAACCCGAAGTGGTGGCAAAGGCAGCTTAACTGTCGATTTGGCCCGGCGAGCCCGGAACAACATGGTCAATCACATCCCCGGGACTCTACGCGCGACCCGGGAACGGCAGATGTCTCTGAGCGGCGCCTGTCAGTTTGCGCACCGCATTCGCGATGGCGGGTGCCGTCATCGGCACACCGATTTCACCACCGCCGCTCGGCGGTTCGCCCGAGTCGACAAACTGCACCTCCATTTCGGGGATCTCTGAAATACGGATCGGTTCGTAGTCGTAGAAATTGCTCTGATCGATTCGCCCTCCGGAGAATGTCGAGCGCTCGCGCAGGACACTCGACAGACCGAACAGAATCCCACCCTCGACCTGGGCGCGATAGGCCTGTGGATGAATGACGATTCCGGGATCGATGGCGGTCCAGAAGCGATGAACGCGCAACTGGCCGTCTTCGTAGGAGACCTCGGCGACACCTGTGGCGAGCGTCTTCTTGTAGCCCGCGAAGGCGAGGCCGTGTGCGCGCCCCTCGGGCGCGTTGCCGAAGTCGGACATTTCCACGGCCGCGTCGAGGACCGCCAGTGCCCTGGGCGAGCCGGCGAGCAGTCTGCGTCGGTAGCTTACAGGGTCCGAACCGGTGCGCTCTGCAAGCTCATCCAGAAAGCACTCGCGGGCAAAGCAGTTGGGAGCCCAGCCAATGCCACGCCAGGCCGAAAGCCGCGACTGTCGCGGCACCAGCACATGTTCTGCCTGGAAGGTGCCGAAGGCGTAGTCGGAGCTTTCGGCGCCCTCCATCACCAGGAGATCGAGACGAGTCTCGGGGTTCCAGCGGTCGGGCATTGCGAACTGGAAGATCGAGGGCGAGGCGACCCGGTGACGCAGCGCCGTGGGACAGCCCTCGGCGTCGAGCACCGCGTCCAGCCGATGCACCGTCGCCGGGCGGAGCCAGCCGTTCTTCACGTCGTCTTCGCGGGTCCAGACCACCTTGACTGGCCGTCCCGAGGCGCGAGACAGCAGCAGCGCATCACGCATCTGCTCGCGGGCGAAGACCGTGCGCCTCCCGAAGGCGCCGCCCATCTGCATCGCGTGGAAGCGGATGCGGTCTGGCGTGGTTCCCAGAACGGCGGCCGCGATCATGATCGACGCCGTCTGGCTCTGAGTACCGAGCCAGATTTCGGCGCCCATACCGTCGGCATCGACCGAGGCAACGGCGTTCAGCGGCTCCATCTGCGCGTGATAGACATGTTCAGTGGTGTAATTGCCGGTGAACACGTTGGCGCCGGTGAAATCCACCTGACCGTCTCCGCGGCTTTCCCAGACCACGGCGTCGGCGGACATATCGTCGACGGCCCCCGACAGGGCGATCAGCTCGTCTTCGCTGTTCGCGTGGCGGTACGGCGAGGTTTCGGTCCAGCTGACGTCCAGCGCATCCCGCCCGGCGAGGGCCGCAGGGAAGTTGCGCGCCAGCACGGCCACGGCATGGTCCATCACAATCACATCCACCACGCCGTCAATCGCGCGTGCCGCAGTATCGGAGGTCAGCGTCGGGATTTCGCCCTCGACCGGGGGCAGGAGCAGGGCGGCATGGACCATGTTTGGCAAGTCCACGTCGATGGAGTATTCGGTCGCCCCGGTCGTCTTGGCCGGAATGTCCAGCCGCTCGACATCAGTGCCGATGATGGTCCAGTCGGTGCGCGGTTTCAGCGTGGCATCAGCCATCTCGCCGCTTGGCCAGGCCGGTTCCGGCAGGGCGGCGACCTCGCCATAAGTCATCGAAGATCCGCTCGGGTCGTGGTGGAGCGTGCCGCTTCGGGTGGTGACCTCCTCGGCGGGAACGGCCCAATGCGCGGCCGCGATCTGGATCAGGATCTGGCGCGCCTGCGCCCCTGCTTGCCTCAGATAGGTGAAGTATCCCTCTATCGACGAACTGCCCGCCGCGAAGAGGATGCCACCGGCCATGGGATTGCCGTAGACGCCCTCGGGATCGGTGCTGACCTGCTGGGAGGCGACCATGGACCAATCGGCATCCAGTTCTTCGGCGACGATCATCGGCAGCGAGGTGCTGACACCCTGGCCCATCTCGGCAGAGCCGAACATGATCGTCACGCGGTTGTCGGGCGTGATCGTCACCCAGGCGTTGACCTTACCATCAGGAAGTGGTTGCGCCTCGGCCGCAGAAGGAAGCACGGCGACCCCGCCCGTGGCCAGAAGGGCGAAGGAGAGAGCGCCGGAGCCCTTGAGGAAGTCGCGTCGCGTGGCGTTTATGGTCTGCATGGTCATGGGATCATCCTTCCTGAGCCGCGCGCTCAATGGCGCGGATGATGCGGGTATAGGTGCCGCAGCGACAAAGGTTGGCCGACATCTCGTCGACGATCTCCTGCCGGCTCGGCTGAGGATTGTGCGCCAGTAGCGCGGCTGCGCGCATGATCTGGCCCGACTGGCAATAGCCGCATTGTGGCACCTGCTCGGTGATCCAGGCCTGTTGGACTACATGCGTGCCGTCGGCCGACAACCCTTCGATCGTGGTGATCTCGCTGCCCTCGGCATCGCCAATCGTCATCTGACAGGAGAACGTCGCCTGTCCATCGATATGGACCGTGCAGGCGCCGCACATGCCGGCACCACAGCCAAAGCGCGTTCCCTTCAGCTTGAGATCGTCTCTCAGCGCCCAGAGCAGAGGGGTGTCAGGGGTGGCGTCCACTTCGAACGTCCGGCCGTTCACGTTGAGAGTGACCATGTTGGCTCCTTGTCTTGCATGTTGCTCTGGTGGTTCCGCGATCAGCCGCCGTTGCCGGCGTTCTGAAGGAACGAGATAATTGCCGCTCGCTGCGCCGGGTCTGAGATGCGGACGGCCATTGTGGTGCCGGGAACGGTGTCTCGGGGGTTTCCTAGGAATTGCTCCAGCGTCTCTTCGTCCCAGGTCAGGCCGGCCTCCTGCATCGCAGGCGAATAGCGCGCGCCCTCGAGGCTCCCGGCCTCTCGCCCGAACACCCCGGCCAGAGAGGGGCCGCTTCCGCGACCGGCCTCCTCGATGCTGTGGCAGGTTGCGCACCGTTGCCGAAACAGTCGCTCGCCCTCCATGCTCTGCGCTTGAGCGGCTGGTGACGCGAGGGTGATCAGAACGAGGAGAAGACCGCCTGTCCTCGACGGATGCCCGAGCATGGCGGGACGTCGAAAACTAGTGCTCATCGCAGGATCCTCTCATTGACATGCCATGGCCAGACGCAGCTCCGGTCGCCGTCGGCGGGGACCTGTGTGGGATAGTTGCGCATCTCTTGGATGTGCCACACGCCCGAAGCTGCAAAAAAATTGCCTAAAGCTACGATCTTCAACGGATCGCCCATCGCTGCACGTCCCGCGTTGCCGATAAGGATGGGCGTTGTTGATTTGAAAGTTTAGGGGCTCTTTGCTACCAAGACTGAGCAGCATTCCTAATCAATGGTCGTCATGCGCCAGAGTGATCTCGAGTCCTTTCTTGCCGTTGCCCGCCACGGAAGCTTCCGGGCTGCCGCGCGCGAGCGCGGCATGACGGGCTCGGCACTAAGCCAGACAGTTCGCGCGCTCGAGGAAGAGCTTCATGTCCGTCTGTTCAACCGGACCACCCGAAGCGTGGTGCCGACGGAAGCAGGTCACTTGCTTGTCAGCCGGCTGACGCCAGCGCTGGCCGATATCCGCGCCTGTCTTGAGGAGGTTCGCTCGATGGGAGGAACCCCCTCGGGTCAGGTCCGAATGAATGCGCCTGCGCCCGCGCTCGACTGGCTTATCGCGCCGCACCTTCCCGGGTTTCTGGAGACCTATCCCGGCATCTCGGTGGAAATCATCGAGGACGCGCGCAATGTGGATATCGTCGCCGAGGGTTACGACCTCGGAATCCGGTTGGGACTTGAGATGGCGCAGGACATGATCGCGCTGCCCCTTGGGCCGGAACAGGATTACGCGGTCGTCGCCTCTCCGGCGTTTCTGGATGGGGCAGGGCGGCCCGAGGTGCCCGAGGATCTGGCAGGGTTCGACTGCATCCGTCACCGGTTTCCCAGTGGGACAATCTTTCCGTGGCAGTTTCACAAGGAAGGTGAGGATATCGCGATGGTCCCGAGCGGGCGCCTGACCGTGAACAACGCCCGCCACGCCGTGGCGGCGGCTGTTGCCGGCATTGGCCTGGCGCGCGTTGCGTTGCCTTATGCCCAGGACGCTCTCGTACGCGGGCAACTTGTCAGGGTGCTGACCGACTTCAGCCCCAGGCTTCCGGCCTGGCACCTCTACTATCCGAGCAGAAGGCACATGCCGCCGGCTCTCCGGGCCTTCATCGACTTCTTCACGCAGGCTGCCCGGCAGAGCCCCGATCAGATGTAGTCACAGGCCCAGCTGGGCGCTGAGGGGACGCAGCATCATGGCATCCTGTTTGGGCGGACAGCCAAACAGACGGCTATATTCCCGGCTGAACTGCGAGGGGCTTTCATACCCCACATCGAAAGCCGCCTTGGTGACATTCGCCGCTTCCATCACCATCAGCCGCCGGGCCTCGATGAGGCGAAGTTGCTTCTGGTACTGCAGCGGTGTCATCGAGGTCAGGGTCTTGAAATGGTGATGAAAGGAGGACGGGCTCATGCAGGCGACGTCGGCGAGTTCCTCAATACGGACCGCCCGCCTGAAATCCCGCCGCAGATGAAAGATCGCGTCGGCGATCCGCTGGGTATGACTTTCGGCGCGGACCATCTTGGCAATCTCGCCGCCGTTTGGCCCGACAAGAAGCCAGTAGTAGAACTCCCGCATGATCGAGGGGTAGAGCACGGGCACGGCCTCCGGCGTTGCGAAGAGCCTGATCAGTCGCGCGACGCAGTCCTGTTGAGCGTCGTTCAGGTGCTCGACGAAAAGCCCTGAACCGTTTGCCTCGATCGACGGGGGCCGTCCGAGCGTATCGAGCACAGACTTTATCATGTCCATGTCGAATTCAATCGTCATGCCGAGGAAGGGCTTTTCCGGGCTGGCCTGCGTGACGCTTCCATATCCGGGCAGTTCCACGCTGATCGCGAGGGCGGTTCCCGCCGGGTAGGTCAGGACCGTCTGCGCAACCTCTATCCGTTTGGCACCCTGCGCCACGATGCAGATCGACGGTTTGTACATCTTTCGAAACGGCAGCCGCTCCTTTGTGCTGCACATCACGAACAGGTTTTCGACTGGCGTGTGGGACAGCGCGTCGGGCCCGCCATGCGCGGCGACGTAACTGGTGAAAGCTTCGACAAGATCGGTTTTCACAACGGAACCCCCGAAATTTTTCCTGAGGCAGAGTATGTGCGAACCTCCTGGCGTTGACCAGAGGATTAGAGGTTCAGGCAAGTTTTTGCACAGATCAGGCAAGCAGAGCAAGTCGCGCAGCCCCATCTTGGGCAAGAACGATTAAGCCGGAGAAAACTTGATGAACGCGCCGCCCCCAGTTTCCAACCGCAGGTCAACGGCAGGTCCCACCGCTTCTGGGCGGGACACCACTTTCGAATCGAAGCGGCAGCGCATGGCGCTCGACGCGGCCTGCGATATGTCGCTGCTCAGCGCATTGCGGAAAGACGAGATGATCTAAATGCGCATTTGTCATCGCCACCCCTCCGAGCAGGCGATCGACAAGCGCGCCGAGCCGTCCGATACCATGCGCTTTCTACGCTCCTGGCGGGCGGCACCGCTGCGGGTGGCGGCGGTCGCCCCGTCAAGCCGGACGCTGGCGGGTCTCATCACCTCGCAAATCGAGATGCACCATGCACCTGTGCTCGAACTCGGACCGGGAACAGGCGTTTTCACCAGAGCCCTGATCAAGCGCGGCCTCGATCCGGCGGCTCTGACCCTGATCGAGTTGGACGTCGAGTTCGCCTCGTTGCTCAGAGCCCGGTTTCCGCAGGCGCAGGTCTTGCAGATGAGCGCAGCGAGGCTGCGGGGACAACAGCTTTTCGGTGGCCGCAAGGCCGGCGCGGCAGTCAGCGGTCTGGGTCTGCTGTCGATGTCGCCCCGTCTGGTGATGTCGATCCTGAAGGGAACCTTCGGGCATCTGCGGCCAGACGCTGCCTTCTATCAGTTCACCTATGGTCCGCGATGCCCGGTTCCACGACCGATCCTCGAGCGGCTGGGTCTGGTGGCCGAGCGCATCGGCGGCACAATGCGAAATCTGCCACCGGCGAGCGTTTACCGGATCAGCCAAATGTACCCCTGGGCAGGGTGCTCCTTCTCTCAACAAGGGCAGTAACAAATGACGAACTGGACGACGAACGATATTCCCGACCTTTCGGGTCGCTCGATGATCATCACCGGCACGGGCGGGATCGGCTTCGAGACTGCTGTGGCACTGGCCCAAGCCGGCGCCGAAGTCGTCGTGGCGGGCAGAAATCCCGCCAGCGGCGCGGAAGCGATCAAGCGCGTGCGGGCGAGGGTACCGTCGGCGCAGGTCGCGTTCGAGCAACTCGACCTTGCGGATCTGAGATCCATTGCGGCCTTCGGCGAGCGGCTGAGCACCACCCGGGAGAGCCTCGACGTTCTCATCAACAATGCCGGCGTCATGGCACCTCCGACAAAACGCTTTACGTCGGATGGATTCGAGCTGCAGTTCGGCACCAATTTCCTCGGGCATTTCGCCTTGACCGGGCATCTTCTAACCCTGTTGCGCAAGGGAACTCGGCCCCGGGTCGTATCGCTGGGGAGCATCGCGGCAAATGGCGGTGCCATTGATTTCCAGAACCTCAACGCCGAACGCGCCTACAAGCCGATGGTGAACTACAGCCAGTCCAAACTCGCCTGCGTCATGTTCGCTTTTGAGCTGCAGCGGCGCAGCGATGCGGCAGGCTGGGGGATCGACAGCATCGCCGCGCATCCCGGTGTTTCGCGCAGCGATCTCATCCTCAACTCGGCAGGCCGCTGGGATTTCAGCAGATTGATGCGGTCGTCCCTGCCTTTCCTGTTTCAGCCCGTCGCGCAGGGTGCCTTGCCGAGCCTCTATGCCGCCACCTCGCCCAATGCGCAGAAGGGTGGCTACTATGGTCCTGACCGGTTGTCAGAGACGCGGGGGCACCCCGTTGCCGCGAAGATCGTCGACAGAGCGAAGGACCGGGAGGTCGCGGCGCGCCTCTGGAGGGAAGCGGAGAGGATGACGGGCCTGTCCTTCAGCCATATGGCGACGGCTACAAGCGTGTCACCTCTGTGAGAGACGAAAAGGTCGTATTGGGGATCGAAGGGCTCGGCCTCAACGGCTGTTGCGAGATCCTGAAGCAGGTTAAGATCTGATCCAGATTGCGATTGCACCTCTCATATTTCAAGGCGCCGGCAAGCAGGAGGCGATCTTCTCCTGCTTGCGGTTTGGGTTGTCAGGTGCGGCCGCTGCGCTGGGCGATGATTTCTTTCGATGCCCTTTCTCCGGCATGCCATCTTATCTCCCGCCTGAGGCATCCTCGCCTGCTGGGCTTGTGCCGGGGGTGCTGCCGGGCTCAGAGCAGAAACTGGTAGCTGACAGGCACGTAGCGGAAGCCGTCGCCGAAGGGCTCGACATACCCCAAGGCGGGATGTGGCATGTGATAGCCGATGAAGGGCATGCGCTCGGCGGCGAGCATGCCGAAGATGCGCCTGCGCGTGGCGGCAGCGTCAGACCTGTCCATGTCGAAGGCAACCTCCCAGTCCGGCCGCTGAAGCGAGGCGACGAAGTGGTTGGCGGTATCACCGGTCAACAGAAGGTTGTGCCCGCCGGACTCCAGCATGAAAGCAAGGTGGCCCGGCGTGTGCCCGGCTGCGCCGAGGCTGGAGACACCGGCTGCCACAGGCTGCCCCGCCTCGATGAAGGTCATTCTCTCGATGAGGGGTATCGCCTTTGCCTGAATGGCCTGCTGATGCCCGGCCGCGGGCGTGCCGGTAAGATCAGCTGTGGCCCAGAAGTCCCACTCCGCCCGGCCGACGACATAGCGCGCATTGGCGAAGGTAGGCTGCCCGGCCTCCATCAGGCCGTTGATGTGATCGGCGTGCAGATGCGAGATTGCCACGACCGTCACGTCGGACGGGGCGTAGCCAGACGCCACGATACGTTCGGGCAGTCGCCCGGTCCCCTGCTCGCGGCCTTCCGGCCCGTTGCCGGTGTCAAAGAGGATAACCTCGGTTCCGGTGTTCACCAGAACCGGGTTGAACTGGCCCAGCATGCGGTCGGTCGGCAGGAAGTTCTCCTCCATCAATGCGGCGACCTCGGCAGCCTCCCGGTCGGCCCCGAAGATCGGATGCGGCCCGTCGAAGGGGAGCATCCCGTCGAGTAGGATCGTGACTTCGAAATCCCCCAGCCTGAAGCGGTGAAAGCCCGCGTTGGTCACATCCGGTCTCGCCGGAGACTGGGCATGGGCGGCACGCATCATGATGGATGGCGCGGCAAGGGCCGTGGCGCCCGCAAGCGCCCCGAACCGGAATATCGAACGGCGGTCCATGGTCATGGCAGGTTCCTCTCTCGTTGGATGGCACCGCGCCGGGCGCGTCACGGCGCTGGTTTGTGCGGTGCTCACGGCACGCGCTGCCATTCGATTTCGATCCGGGCGCCTTCGGCGAGGGTGAAGACCTCGAACATCTGGTCGCCCTCGACTGTCAGGGTCAGTTCCTCTGTCGTCCGGGTACTGCCCACCCAGTTCGGAAAGGTGGAGCCTTCCACACGGTTGCCGCTGAAGACCCCGTCTTCGTCGACAGTGTAGGTGCCGAAGAATCCGATGCTGCTTGCCATGGCGGTCCGGTTCTCTGCATCAGTGCCTTCGCCCTGAGTGCCAGAGGAAAAATCGGGCGTATCGCCATTGGTAAGCACCGCCGCAAAATGCATGTCGGACGTGAAGATCAGCAGGCTGTTGGGGTTCGGGCCGAAGGCGGCAATGTCCTCGCCGCCTGGGTCAACCGTCGCCTGCACCATGCGCCAGGTGCCCACGACCTCGTTGGGCGCGGCGGTTTGCGCGAGAACGGGCAGTGACGAGACGGTGAGGGCGAGGGCGGCAAGCATCGGCCTGACTGGCATGGGGTGTCCTTTCTGAGTGTTCATGGCGGAGATGGCGAAGATCGCAGCGCTCACAGGTCCGTCCGGTCTGCTGACAGGGCGACGTTACGCTGTGCTTCGAGGGCTGCGAGCCGTGTCCTGAGGGCGCCGGAGATCGCCTCGTAGGCCGTGCTGCCCAGAGCAAGGCGCAGCGGGGGCGTGGCGCTGTCGGCGGCGTTGATTATCGCCGACACGGTCCGCGCCGCGTCGCCCTTCAGCACGAAGCTGCCGTCTGTAATCGCGCGCCGCACCGCACCAGCGGGAGTGTTGGCGTAAGTGTCGGTGGCATCGGCCACCACGAGGTTGGCGCCGAAGTTCGTGCCGGTCGGGCCGGGCTCCGCGAGGATGCAGGAAATGCCGAAGGGCGCGACCTCTTGCGCGACGGTCTCCACGAAGCCCTCGATCCCCCATTTGGTGGCGTGGTAGAGGCTGAAGCTGGGATAGGCGATCTGTCCGCCCTCCGACGAGACCTGCACGATACGCCCGCCACCCTGCGCACGCAGATGGGGCAGGGCGGCGCGGATCAAGTGGATTGACCCGGTCAGGTTGGTCGCGATCTGACGGTCGATTTCCGCCGCGTCCAGTTCCTCGGCGGCGCCGAACAGGCCATAGCCCGCGTTGCTGACGATCACGTCGATCCGTCCATGCCGGTCGAAAGCCCGGTCGACTGTGCTCCGGATGCCGGTTTGGTTGGTGAGGTCCAGCGCCACCTCATCGAACCGGTCCGCATATTGTTCCGAGAAGGCCGACAGCGCCCCCGGGCGGCGCGACGTGCCGATAACACGGTCGCCCCGCCCGAGCAGTTGGGCGGTCATCTCCTTGCCAAGGCCGGAGGATGCGCCGGTGATGAGCCAAGTTCTGGTCATGGGTTTTCCTTTTGATTTTTCCGTTCCTCCGACTTAGAGCGGCATGAGTGATGCTATAAGTGCACCAATCGGGGATAACTTGGTGAGGAATTTTCACGGATGACGCGCCCTAGCTTGAATGATCTCGCCGCGTTTTCTGCGGTTGCGCACCATCGCAGCTTTCGCAAGGCGGCCGATACGCTCGGCGTGTCGCGGTCATCGCTCAGCCACGCCCTCATCGGACTGGAAGAAAAACTGGACATTCGCCTGCTGAACCGCACCACCCGCAGCGTGTCGCTGACACAGGCCGGCGCGGAACTGCTCGAACGGCTCGATCCTCTCCTGCGGGGTCTCGATGATGCGCTCGACGCGCTTTCCAAAGCGCGGGGCCGCCCAAGCGGCACCTTGCGGATCAACGCGAACAAGAGCGGTGCGCGCATCCTGCTGCGCGAGGTGGTGCCGCAGTTCATGGCCGCCTGTCCCGGCGTCGAACTGGATCTGGTCTCCGAAGGCCAGTTGGTGGATATCGTCGGGCAAGGGTTCGACGCCGGCGTGCGCCTGTTTGAGGCTGTTCCGCAAGACATGGTCGCGGTGCGTTTCGGCGGCGAGGCACGCTTCATCGCCGTCGCGGCGCCAAGCTATCTGCGCGAGAGGGGGGAGCCCCGCACGCCCTACGATTTGCAGGCCCATGTCTGCATCCGCCAGCGCCTGCCCAGCGGCAAACGCTACCGCTGGGAATTTGCGCGCAGAGGCACCGAGTTCGCCCTGGATGTGCCCGGCACGCTGACACTGGACGACAACGACCTGTTGGCCGAGGCGGCGACGGAGGGTTACGGCATCGCCTATCTGCCAGAGCATTTTGCCAGGCCGTTCCTCGAATCCGGCCGGCTCCGCATCGTTCTGGAAGACTGGTGCCCGCCTATCGACGGGCTCGCGCTGTATTACCCGAGCAACCGGCATATGCCTTCGTCTCTGCGGGCCTTCATCGACATTCTGAAGACGGTGAAAGGCGGGAGCTAGAGGCGGGCAGTTTACCCGTCGTCCCGTTCTTCAGCCTCGCGCCTTGACTTTCGTCAGCTACCTTGCGAATATCGTATGTTAGCTTGCGAAATGAAGGTGAGGCAATGGCGGATTCCAAGGTGGACGACACTGTGACTGTGGGGGGCTGGGCGAAGCGCTGCTACATGACCGGACGCGCGGTCATGGATACGACACTGCGGCCCTACGATCTCGGCTCCACGCAATGGTACATCCTGTGGCACCTGGCGAACGCCGGCCCCGCAGTACAGCGCGATCTCGGACGGAAGCTGGAGCTTGAGCGCGCGACGCTGAGCGGGGTGGTCATAACGCTGGTGCGCAAGGGTCTGGTCGCGCAATCGGCTGAGGACGCCGATCAGCGCCAGCGGTTACTGACCCTGACAGACGCGGGCCAGACCCTCTGGGACAGGCTGCCCGACCTGTCCTTCATCCATGACGCAGCCTTTGGTGCGATAGACCCGTCCGACCTGGCGGTCACGATCCGCGTTCTCAGGGCTGCGACCGAAAACCTGCAAACCCTTCTGCGAAAGGACTGATCCATGACGATCCTCATCACCGGCGCGACCGGTCTCGTCGGCGCGCGGCTGACGCCGCGTCTGCTTGACGCGGGCTTCACCTGCCGGCTGCTTCTGCGGCCCGGAAAACCCTGCCCGGACGGGGCTGAAGCCGTCCATGGCGACATCCTCGACCCCTCGACCCTGGCCGACGCGGTTCGCGGCGTGACTGCCGTCGTTCATCTGGCCGCGGTGTTCCGCACACGAGATGCCGATCTGATCTGGAAGAGCAATCTCGAAGGTACCCGCAATCTGATCGACGCGGTCAAGGCCCATGCCCCCGAGGCGCGCTTCGTGATGTCGAGCACCAGTCATGTCTACAGCATGGACAACGCCCACCCCGGTCAGGAGAATGATCCGGTTGACCCAAAGCAGGATTATCCCGCAAGCAAGGTGGCGGCAGAGAATGAATTGCGCGAAAGCGGCCTGACCTGGTCGATCGTCCGGTTCCCCTTCGTCTATGGCGACGGCGACGGGCATCTGGAAGCGCTTCCCGAGCATGTCGGAAGCTGGCACCCCGCGCAGCGCATGAGCACTATTCACCACCGGGATATCGCAACGGCGATCACGTTGGCGCTGGAAGGCAAATTTGACGGGCGGGTGGTGAATATCGCGGACGAGGCTCCGCTGTCGATCTTCGAACTCGTGGGCCTGACGGGCACGAAGATGACCTCAAAGTCCGAAGCGCTTACCAATCCGTGGTATCTTCATGTCGACAGTTCGCTTGCGCGTAGCCTGGGTTTCACGCCCGCAGTCAGAACCGTCTATCAGGCCCAGCAGGAAGGGCTGATGTAGGACGCCGCCGGGGGCGGGAAGCCGATAGCCTGGCATCGCCCATGCGCAAAGGACGTCGGTCCTGAGCGAAGGGGCGGTACCAGAACGTTGCTGCGGTGGCTAGGCCGGAGCCGTCGCCACAGCGCCCGCCTGCAGTTGCGCAGCGGCGGTCGCGCTGTCCATCAGGAACCACATTTCGACGAACTGGCCCTTCTCGGCCCGGTACGAGCCATATTCCATGATGTTCAGCGAGGCGCCGGTCGGTTGCTGGCCGAGGAAGGGCTTTACCGGCGTGGCGGTGTCCTGCAGCCGCGCCGCGATGCGATTTTCGTCGGTGAAAAGATCCTCGATCGTCCAGTGGTAGTCGGGCACGGCATCTAAGATACTCTTCAGCGAGGCGGTCGGCGCTCTGCTGCATGATTCCGCCAGCGCCATGACCGGCGCCCATGAAGATCTGCCGCGCGGGTGCATGATCAACCTCGCGACGGTGGGAAGCGATGGCCATGAGGCGCTCGTCGACCTGACCCGGCAGTTGCGGACGGACGGCTTCGAGTTGATCCGCGCGCGGCTTGCCGAGGCTGTGGCCGTGGGCGAACTGCCCGCGGCACTCGATGTGACCCGGCTCGCGCGCTTCCTACAGACCGTGCAGAGCGGAATGGCGATCCGTGCCCGGGACGGAGCGGAGCAATCGGAACTCGAGGATGTGGCCGAGCTGGCGATGAGTGGGTGGGATGCGATGATCCTGCGCTGCACTGGGCCGCGAGCTTCCTGATTGCAGGAATAGGCAAGTTTAATCCAGCTTTGAGCATTCTGATCGAGGGAGGCACCGACTAGGTTGAAGCTCGAAGCGAGGGCCCTGCGTCGGACCGGGCGATGGCGTCTCAAGGTCGGCATTTCGGTCCGGTGCCGGCCTCTGCTTCACCATGAAACCTGAACTCTCCCCAGAGGATGCTCGCGTCCCGCGTCGGTACACCCGCCCGCATGTTCGAAGTGCGGCAGGGATGCCCGGAATCTCGTGGGTTCCTCTCACCGAAAAAGGCTGCACCATGACTGACACGATCAACAATCCGGACAATTCCCGCCGTACCTTTCTGACGCTCGCCGCAGCAGGCCCGGCAGCCCTCGCTTTCGGCGGCGCGGCGCTTGCACAGACGACCGATGCCGATCCCGCGCGCCTGCCGGGGACCGGCCGGGCTGCCATCGTGACCGGATCATCCCGTGGCATCGGTGCAGCCACTGCCAAACGTCTGGCCCGGGATGGTTACGCCGTCACCGTCAACTGCCTGGTCAACACCGATCTGGCCGCGCAGGTCGTGGCCGAGATTGAGGCGGAAGGCGGGCGGGCGATCTGGCGTCAGGCCGATGTGGCCGATCCGGATGCCGTGCGCGCCTTGTTCGCGGCCAACAATGAGGCGTTTGGCGGCGTCGATGTCGTCGTCAGCAACGCTGGCATCATGAATGTCGGCCCCTTTGCGGATATGACCGACGCGGCATTCGATCGCATGATCGCCACCAACGTGAAGGGCAGTTTCAACACGCTGCGCGAGGCGGCGCGGCAGGTTCGCGACGGCGGCCGCATCATCACCCTCAGCTCGAGCATCATCCTGCAGGTACCTCCGGGAGCTGCGGCCTATGCCGGCACCAAGGCGGATCAGCAACTCTACGCAAAGGCTTTGGCCAGGGAGCTTGCTGGTCGCAACATCTCGGTCAATGCAGTGGCCCCCGGCGCCGTCGATACGCAGCTGCTTCGCCAGCACGGGGAAGAGGCATTGAGAGGCATCCCGGAGGCAACGCCGCTCGGCCGACTTGGACAACCGGAGGACATTGCAGAGGTGATTGCCCTGCTTTGTTCTCAAGGCGGGGGCTGGGTCAACGGCGAGACTGTCTTTGCGAATGGCGGGTTGAGCTGAGGCGCAAGCCGCAGGCTCCGGGATACAGGAACCTGCGGACGCAATCGCGCTGCGACTTGCATCCGGCCACGCCGATCTCCTGACGACGACACGGTCCGGGAAGATCCTTCGAAACATCTCAATCAAAGGAAAACCAAGGATGCTGACCCTCATCGACGATGAATTCTCAAGCTTCATGGCCGAGGATGACGGCCTGCCAATCGTAATGCTCAACCTGCTCCGCTTCCGCCCTGACGGGGGGCGGGAGCGATACGCCGCATATCTGGAAGTCGCCGGTCCGCTCGTTGCCCGGTACGGTGCGGAAATCGTCTATGTCGGGGAGGGCCTGCCCGCCCTGTCCGCCGAAACCGGCCAGGCCTGGGATGCTGTGGCGCTGGTGCGCTACCCCAGCCGACGCGCCTTCGCCGACATGGTGCAGGACCGCGATTACCGGGAAAAGGCGGGGCCGTTGAGAGAAGCCTCGCTCGCCGAGGCGGTTCTTCAGCCGACACGGGGCAGGGCTGATGTTGAGGGACCTTCCCGGTCTGCCAACTGACGCGAACCGGCAGCAGACCGGCGCCCCTTGCCGAGATAACGCCTCCCCGACAGGCTCCCGTCCCGGTTTGCAACTCGCGGCGCCGGGGCGCTCCACGGCACCGGGCTATTTCCGGGCAAAGTCGGCGCAGCCGAGGCCGGCACCCGCTGCAGCGGCATCGCCTCGCTGATCAAAACCTGCCTGCGCCGCGTGCGGCACAGGGCTGTTGAGATAGGTTGAGCGAGACGAACGGAGCAAGCCGGGCACGCTATTGCGGACTTAAAGCAAGCTTTTTCGGATCATGCTCTCGGCCGCCGCGGCGATAGCCTCGGCCGGCGCACGGGCACTCCATCCCAACAGCCGCGCAGCCTTCTCGTTGGATGTGCGTTTGCTCTGGCCGAGATCGGGTAGGATAGCGCGGACCTGCGGGTTGAACAGGCCGATCAGGTGCATCACGGCGTTGGGCATCACCCGGCGTGGGATGTGGTGCGCTGAACCGGCCGCTGCCGCGCGCAGGACAGCTGCGATATCCCGCATTGGCAAGGCCGGGCCGTTCGACAACAGGAAGCGCTGGGACGCCGCCTCCGGGGCCGCCATTGCCAGCAGGTGCGCGCAGGCCACGTCCCGCACATCGACGATCGGGATGTGCAGATCAGGCATGAAGGGCATGGCGCCTGTCAGCATCTGGTGCACAATGTGGTTGGCTCCGGAGATTCCCGTCCCCAGCACCGGCCCCATGACGGCGACCGGCAGCATCGTCACCAGCTCCGGCCCGGCAGCGTCTTTCACAAAGTCCCAGGCCGCCTGCTCGGCAAATGTCTTGCTCCGGGCGTAGGCATCCGCGCCGGGCCCGTCAGGAATCGTCCAGTCGGCCTCGGTGAACAGGTGATTGCCGCGCGGATGCCCCCAGCTGACGGCATGAAACGCCGAGGTCAGCACGACGCGCCGGACCCGCGCCGCCCGGGCGGCACGCAGGACGCGCAGCGTTCCCGCGCGGGCAGGAACGATGACATCGTCTTCGGTTTCGAGATGACCGGGATGCACCGGGGAGGCGACGTGCAGGACAAAATCCACACCTTCGAGGGCCTCGACCCAGCCGGTGTCCTGCATCAGGTCTGTCTGAACGAAGCCGAGGGGGCTATCGGTTGGCATTCCCGTCTCTTCTAGGATGCGCCGGACTTCAGGCTCGCGCCCAAGATCACGCAGGGTCGCGCGCACGCGGTGGCCGGCTTCCAGCAACGTCAGAATGCAGTGTCCGGCTATGAAGCCGGAGCCGCCGGTTACGAGAACATGGTACGGGGCCATGGGATGGACTCCTTGGGTCATAGGGTGCGTTCCGCGTGCCCGGCACGCCAGCGCAACGGGGTTGTCCGTTCCCACGCGCGGAATCTGCGGACAAACGAGTTCGGTTCAGAGAACCCCAGCAGCAAGGCAATCGCGACCGGGTCGAGCTGGGTCTGCATCAGCAGCCGTCGCGCAACCACACGGCGGACATGCGCAAGCTCCTGCTGAAAGCCAGTGCCTTCATTGAGCAATTGGCGTTGGAGAGTCCGGCGGCTGACATTCAGACGGCTTGCTGCCGAAGCGAGAGTGGGCGGACGACCGTCACTCAGAAGTCGCGCCAGCGCATGCCGCAACGCCGCAGCCTGCGAGAGGCCCTGACCCTCGGCCAACCGAAGATCCATCTCTCGTACAAGGGCTTCGAATGGCGCGCGATCGGCCGTGACCATCGGCACCTTCAATGCCGCCCGCTCGAAAACCATCGTGTCGGCTTCGGCGCCACAGCGAACAGGACAGGAAAAATGTGCCTGTACGTACTGCTGGCTATCGTTGCGCCGTGCCAGATCGACGCGGAGTGGACGGACAATTCCCTTCGTGCCGTGAAATGCCAGTGCGCCCAGCGAAGCCAGGGTCATGTCCACCAGGAGTCGGGGAGCGGGTCCGCTGGCTTCGAGCCATCGGAAGCGAACCAAGACCTCTTCGCCGTCGACGGCGATGTCGACGAGTTCCGGGCATATCAGCTGTTTGTAGCGCGCGAGGGATCTCAGCGCGCTGCCGAAGTCCGGAGCGTGAAGAGCGACGAGTCCGGCGACGCCGTAGCCGGCTTCAAGTCCGTCCGCACCCATCTTCAGCCCAACAGCATGATCTCCAAGCTGTGTCTCGGCCCATGTCCAGAGCCGGAAGAAATCGTCCGTCTCCAACTCGGTCGCAGTTCGCAGACCGGCCGCCAGGCAAACCTGCTTTGGCGATGCGCCGATCCTGGCCAAAGCCGTCGGCGAAAGGGTGAATGTGTTCTTGCGATGCATAGGGTGACTATAGGCCCCGTTGGAACACTCCAACAAATCCGATCACGCCAAACCGCTCCGGGAGAGGGGCGAGCCTCGATTTCCGGCGGTAGAAGGCTCTCCCGGTCCTCGTGAGACCGCGCAGTGTGACGCCGATCCGCGCACCGGGCGCGCGGCCCGCCACGACATCAGGCGGACCGGAGATCGCCTTCAATGTTCCGGGGGCAGCACGATTGCGGCCTGCAGCCCGGGCTTGCGGGGGGACAGAATGATGTCGCCGCCGTGCTGGCGGGCGATCGCTCGGGCAATCGACAGGCCGAGGCCGAGGCCGCCTGTCTCGCGCGAACGCGATCCCTCCAGCCGGAAGAATGGCGAGAAGACTTCTTCGAAACTGTCGGTCGGAATACCCGGCCCTTCGTCTTCCACCAGGATCCTCACGCCCGCCTTGTCAGTGATCAGGCGAACGTCGGCACCTCCGGCATAGCGGACGGCGTTCTCGATCAGGTTCCGGATCACCCGCCTCAACCCCTCGGGGCGGCAGCGGTAGTCAAACCTCTCGTCGGGCGCGAACCGCACCGGCTGACCCAGTTCGGCAAGGTCCTCGCAGACGCTTTCGACAAGCGCCGTCAGGTCGATGGTGCGCGTCGGCTCAGCCAGACTGTCGAAGATCTCCTCGTTCAGGCATTCGTCGCGCAGGCTGCCGTTGAAGCTTTCGATGTAGCCGTT
>NZ_JAICBZ010000074.1 GCF_020179405.1 Xinfangfangia pollutisoli
CGATGCCGCGCTTGGTCGGGCAGGCCACGGTCAGGCAGTATTTCGTCATCTTGGGTCTCCGCTCGGAATATGTCTTGCAAGGCGCGGCGCCTGCGCAGGGCGCAGGCCGGGGCGCCAGGTCGGCCCCCGGCGCCGGTGATCCTTTCGGCCGCCCCCGCTGGCCCGCGCCCCCACCGCGTTCAGCCCCGCCGGCGATCCCGGCGGCGCATCTCAGATGTCCAGCGTGTTGTCGCGTTCCCAATGCGAGAAGTGGTTCACGAAGCTGTTCCACTCTTGCATCTTCAGCTTCAGATAACCGGCCGAGAATTCATCGCCCATCAGCGATTTCAATTCGGGATCGGCATCATAGGCGCGGATCGCGTCAAGCAGGTTCAAGGGCAGCTTCGGCGCGCCCTCGATCTTGTGGCCCTCGGCATACATGTCGATGTCGTAGCGCGGGCCCGGATCGGCCTTGGAGCGCATCCCCGACAGGCCGGCGGCGATGATCACCGCCTGCAGAAGATAGGGGTTCACCGCCCCGTCGGGCAGGCGCAGTTCGAACCGGCCGGGGCCGGGGACGCGGACCATATGGGTGCGGTTGTTGCCGGTCCAGGTCACGCTGTTCGGCGCCCAGGTCGCGCCCGACGTCGTGCGCGGCGCGTTGATCCGCTTGTAGCTGTTGATCGTCGGATTGGTGATGATCGCCAGCGCCGAGGCGTGTTTCATGATCCCGCCCAGGAAATGCCGGCCCTGATCCGACAGGCTCAGCTCCTTGCTGGGATCCGAGAAGGCGTTCTTGCCGGTCTTCTTGTCCCAGACCGAGATATGGGCGTGGCAGCCATTGCCGGTCATGCCCGGAATGGGTTTCGGCATGAAGGTGGCGCGCAACCCGTGCTTTTCGGCAACCGAGCGGACCATGAACTTGAAGAAGCTGTGCTTGTCGGCCGTGGCCATGGCGCCATCGTATTTCCAGTTCATCTCGAACTGGCCATTCGCGTCTTCATGGTCGTTCTGATAGGGCTCCCAGCCCAGGTCCAGCATGTAGTCGCAGATTTCCGCGATCACGTCATAGCGGCGCATCACCGCCTGCTGGTCGTAGCAGGGCTTCAGCGCCGTATCGGCCGGGTCCGAGATCTGCTGCCCGTCGGGCGTCAGCAGGAAGAATTCCGGCTCGACCCCGGTCTTGACCTCAAGCCCCAGTTCCGCCGTTTCATTGACCAGCCGGGTCAGCACATTGCGCGGCGCCTGATCCAGCGGGCCGCCCCCTGCCATAACGCAATTGGACGCGACCCAGGCCACGTCCTTCTTCCAGGGCAGTTGGATGACCGACGGGGCGTCGGGAATGGCCAGCATGTCGGGATGGGCAGGGGTCAGGTCCAGCCAGGTGGCAAAGCCGGCGAAACCCGCGCCGTCGGTCTGCATGTCGGCGATCGCCTGGCTGGGGACCAGCTTGGCACGCTGGGCGCCGAACAGGTCGGTATAGGAGATCATGAAGTATTTCACGCCTTTTTCGCGGGCGAAGGCGGCAAGATCGGTCATGGCGGTTGGTCCTGTTGGAGGAGGAGGTCGGGAAAGCGGGCGGGGTACTTTGCCCCGCCCGTCTTGAGACTTCAGAAGCCGGACTTGCCGGGGATCCAGTCGGTGCCGGCCAGGGGCACGCCGGCCATGGCGGCGGCCTCGATGGTCAGGGCACAGAGATCTTCGGGTTCCAGATTGTGGACATGGCTTTTGCCGCAGGCCCGCGCGATGGTCTGGCATTCCAGCGTCAGCACCGCCAGGTAGTTGCGCAGCCGCCGTGCCGCCTCGACCGGGTCCAGCCGCTTCATCAGCTCGGGGTCCTGGGTGGTGATCCCGGCCGGGTCGCGGCCTTCGTGCCAGTCGTCATAGGCGCCGGCGGTGGTGCCCAGCTTGCGGTATTCCTCTTCCAGATGCGGATCGTTGTCGCCCAGCGCGACCAATGCCGCCGTGCCGATCGCCACCGCATCGGCGCCCAAGGCCAGCGCCTTGGCCACATCGGCGCCGGTGCGGATCCCGCCCGAGACGATCAGCTGCACCTTCCTGTGCATGCCCAGATCCTGCAGCGCCTTCACCGCGGGGCGGATACAGGCCAGCGTCGGCTGACCGACGTTTTCGATGAACACGTCCTGCGTCGCGGCCGTGCCGCCCTGCATGCCGTCCAGCACCACCACATCCGCGCCCGCCTTCACCGCCAGCGCCGTGTCATAATAGGGCCGTGCCCCGCCGATCTTCACATAGATCGGCTTTTCCCAAGCGGTGATTTCGCGGATTTCCAGGATCTTGATTTCCAGATCGTCCGGCCCGGTCCAGTCGGGGTGGCGGCAGGCGGAACGCTGGTCGATTCCGACCGGCAGGTTGCGCATGTTCGCCACGCGCTGGGTGATCTTCTGGCCCAGAAGCATGCCGCCGCCGCCCGGCTTGGCGCCCTGCCCCACCACAACCTCGATCGCATCGGCGCGGCGCAGGTCATCGGGGTTCATGCCATAGCGGCTGGGCAGATACTGATAGACCAGCGTCTGGCTGTGGCCGCGCTCTTCCTCGGTCATGCCGCCGTCGCCGGTGGTGGTCGAGGTGCCGGCCATGGTCGCCCCACGGCCCAGCGCTTCCTTGGCATTGGCCGACAGCGCGCCAAAGGACATGCCGGCGATGGTGACCGGGATCTTCAGATGGATCGGCTTTTTCGCGAAACGCGTGCCCAGAACCACATCGGTCGCGCATTTCTCGCGGTAGCCTTCCAGCGGATAGCGGCTGATCGAGGCGCCCAGGAACAGCAGATCGTCGAAATGCGGCACCCGGCGTTTCGCGCCCCCGCCGCGGATGTCGTAGATCCCCGTCGCGGCGGCGCGGCGGATTTCGGAATTCACCTCGTTCGAGAAGGTCCAGGACTGACGCGGCTGCGTCTGCGGGATTTTCTTCTGGTCCATGATACCCTCAGTAAGCCGAAGCGTTGTCGACGTGGAAATTGTACAGCGTCCGGGCCGAGCCATAGCGCTTGAACTCTTCCGGTTTGGCATCGGCGCCGGCGCGGGTCAGCAGATCCTGCAGGATCGCGATATGTTCGGGCCGCATCTCTTTCTCGACGCAATCGGCGCCCAGGGACTTGACCGCGCCGCGCACGAACAGCCGCGCCTCGTACAGGCTGTCGCCCAGCGCGTCGCCCGCATCGCCCAGGACGACCAGATTGCCCGATTGCGCCATGAAGGCCGACATATGGCCGATGCTGCCATGCACGACGATGTCGATCCCCTTCATCGAGATGCCGCAGCGCGACGAGGCGTTGCCCTTGATCACCAGCAACCCGCCGCGCCCGGTGGCGCCGGCATATTGGCTGGCATCGCCTTCGATGATCACCGTGCCCGACATCATGTTTTCGGCCACACCCGGGCCGGCCGAGCCGGTGACCTTCACGGTCGCCTGCTTGTTCATGCCCGCGCAGTAATAGCCGGTCGAGCCCTTGACGGTCACTTCGATCGGCGCGTCCAGGCCCACGGCGATGGCATGCGCGCCCTTGGGGTTCACGATTTCCCAGGCAGTCTGGTTGGTTTGCTTGGCCTGCGCCTGCAGTGCCGCGTTCAGATCGCGCAGCGGCGTGGTGGCCATGTCGATGGTCTGCATGTCTCTCAGCGCTCCCAGAAATAGACGGTGGCGGGCTCGGGTTCCCAGACGCGGGCCGTCTCGATGCCCGGCAGGTTGGCCAGCGCGCGGTATTCGCTGCCGAAGGCGACATAGTCATCGGTTTCGGCCATGACGGCGGGCTTGCAGGCCACCGGGTCGCGCACCACGCCAAAGCCGTTCTTGGTGCCGACGACGAAAGTGAAGAACCCGTCCAGATCGGTCAGCGTGCCTTCCAGCGCCTCGCCCAGATTGGCACCTTCGGCCAGGCGGGACGAGATGTAGCAGGCGGCGACTTCGGTGTCGTTCTGGGTCTTCGGAGCGAAACCCTTCTGGGTCAGGATCCGGCGCATCTGGTTGTGGTTCGACAGCGAGCCGTTATGCACCAGGCATTGGTCGGCGCCGGTGGAAAACGGGTGGGCGCCCAGCGTGGTGACGGCGCTTTCGGTGGCCATCCGGGTATGGCCGATGCCGTGGCTGCCGGCCATCTGGCGCAGGCCGAAGCGGGCGGCCACATCCTTGGGAAGACCGACTTCCTTGAAGATTTCCATGCTTTCGCCGGTGCCCATCACCCGGATGCCGCGCTCGGCCATATAGGCCGAAACCGCCGGACCCGAGCCTTCCGGCAGGGTCAGGATCGCATGGGTGTCGACGACGCGGATCTCGACCGGCTGGCCGATCTCGGCTTCCAGCGCGCCTTGCAGACCGGCGAAGGTTTCGGCCGGCGTGTCGGACTGGATCGTCATCTTCAGCCCCGCATCGGCATCGCCGTAAATGGCGATTCCGGCCGAGTCCGGGCCGCGGTCGGTCATGGTGATCAGCATGTCGGTCAACAGACCGCCAAGCTCGGGGCGAAGGGCTTCGTTCTTAAGGAACAGGCCGACGATGCCGCACATGTCTTTCTCCGTTCATCTCCGGCACCGGGGCCGTCATGAATTTATTAACCGGCAGATTTATTTCCTCAAAGGATAATTTGCCTCTCAGGCATAAAATTTTCCTGCTGGACGAAACTGCTTAAAAGATAAGCGAAATCAGGCAGGATTCCGGGCGCGCGGGCGCGGAAAACCGGGCGGAATGCGCGACTCAGCCGCCTTGAGGATAGGTGATGATCGACAGATAGCGCGCCGGCAGCTCGTGCAGCACTTCGGGCCCATGCGGCGCATCGGCATCGAAGATCAGGCTGTCGCCCGGCTCCATCGTATAGACGCGGTCGCCATGGCGGTAATCGACGCGGCCTTCCAGCATGTACAGCATCTCGATTCCCTCATGCTGGAAGGTGGGGAACCGGTCGCTTTGCGTGGTCAGCACGATCAGATAGGGCTCGACCACCACGCCGGAATTGTTGGATCCGATATGGCCCAGCAGGTGGTACTGATGCCCCGCCCGCGTGCCCGCGCGTTCGATCTCGACCGCCTCGCCCGCCTTTACATGCATGGCGCCCCGCGGCTCTTCATAGCCGGTGAACAGCTGTACCAGCGGAATGCGCAGCGCATTGGCCAGGATCTGCAGCGTGTTCAAGGAGGGCGAGATCACCCCGTTCTCGATCTTCGACAGCATGCCGACCGACAGGCCGGTCTGTGCCGCCAGATCGCTGCCGGTCATGCGCTGGCGCTTGCGCAATTCGCGCACCTGGCGGCCAATCGCGGCTTCCAGATTCTTCTCCCGCGGCTCATGCACCGCATGCGGGTTCTGAACCAGCCGCATCTGCCGCAACTCGTTACTCTCGGTCATCTTGATCCTGACAATTCTGGCTGCGGGTGCGCCATGTTCAACGCCGACCGGCGCAAGGTCAAGCGCGGCCCCCCGGCGCAGCGGCGCGGCCGGGCCCGCAAATCTGGATATCCTGCACAAATTTGTTGACTTGCAGGATTTCCTGCACAATGGTTTCCCCATCCAGACGGAGACTCCGCCCGATGACCCTGCTTACCCGCATTCAGGACACATCCGAACGCCTGACCGCCTCGGACCGGCGCATCATCGAGGTGCTGCTGGGCCAGCAGGGCGAGGCGGTGTTCCTGTCGGCCGCGCAGCTGGCCGAACGCGCGCAGGTGCATGAAACCACCGCCACCCGCCTGGCGCAGAAGCTGGGGTTCAGCGGCTATCCCGAATTGCGGGCCCAGCTGCAGAAAGAGGTGATGGAAGGCCAGGATGCCGCGGCGCGGATGCGTCGGTCTGTGTCGAAAGTGGCCGATGGAAGCTATCTGGCCGATGTCGTGCAAAGCGAGATCTCGGCCCTGGAACAGCTGACGCGCAGCATCGACCAGCGCGATGTCGACATCGCCTCGGACATGATCGTTGCGGCGCGGCGGGTGTTCATCTTTGCCCAGGGCCATGCCACTTCGGTCTCGGTCTTCCTGCAGCGGCGGCTGGACCGCTTCGGCATGACCACGGTGATGCTGACCGGCCGCGGCCGCGACATTGCCGAACGGCTGACCAGCCTGGGCGCCGAGGATCTGGTGCTGGTGCTGGCCTTCCGCAAACAACCGACCGACTACGCGGCACTGATGGGCCATGCCGCGCAGGTGGGGGCGCGCAGCCTGCTGATTTCGGATCTGGCGGGGCCCACGATGACCCCGCCGGCCGGGCATCTGCTGGCGGCGCCCAGGGGGCGGTCGGGAACCGAGTTTCAGACCCCGATCGTCCCCATGACCATCGTCAACGCCATTCTGCTGACCATCGCCGGTCGGCATGAGCCGCAGGTCGTCGCCAAGCTGGAGGAGCTGGCGCGCCTGTTCGACCGCTTCGCCTGACGGCGGGGCCATCTCTGGGAGGAGAGACGACAGAATGCTGAAGACCTTGAAGGCCGCGCTGCTTGCGGCGGCCTGCGTCCCCGCTTTGGCTGCGGCGCAGGATCTGGACCAGATGACACCCGATGCGCTTTACGAATTGGCCAAGCAGGAGGGGACGGTCACGGTCTTCTCGCTGTCCAGCCGTATCGCCCGGGTCGAGAAGGCGTTTGAAGAGGCCTATCCGGGCGTCGATCTGGTGGGCATCGACCTCAGCTCGGCCAAGCAGGTCGCGCGGGTGGTGGCCGAACAGCAGGCCGGCGTCCATGCCGTCGATGTGCTGTATCTGGCCGATGCGCCGGTGGTGCTGCGCGATCTGCTGGCACCGGGCCGGATCAAGACCTATGTGCCGCCGCGGGTGGCCGACCAGATCGACGCCGAATTCAAGGCGCCGCTTCTGGTGCATCGCCTGTCGACCAAGGTCTTGATGTATAACGAGGCCGCCTATCCCGATGGCAGCCCGATCACCAATCTGTGGCAACTGACCCTGCCGGACTGGCGCGGCAAGGTGATGATGGTCGATCCCACCCAGCGCGGCGAACTTTTGGACCTGCTGACCGAAATCGCCCTGCATCCCGACGAGATGGCCGCGGCCTACAAGGCGCAATTCGGCACCGATCTGGCGGTGGACAGCGATCTGACCGGCGCGGGCGAGCAGTTCATCCGCAACCTGTTCCTGAACGATCTGGTGCTGGTGTCGAACAGCGACGATCTGAACAAGGCCGTCGGGATCAAGGATGCGACCAATCCTCCGGTGGCCTTCGGCACCTATTCCGACCGGCGCGACAATGAGGAAGAGGGCTGGGCGCTGCAGGTGGCCAATGACGTGGTGCCCGCGAATGGCATCCTGTTCCCGGCGGTGCTGGCCGTGGCCGACAAGGCCCCGCATCCGGCCGCGGCGCGGCTGCTGATCGACTTCATGTTCGGCGATGACAGCGCCGATGGCGGCCCGGCCTTCGCGCCCTTCAACGTGCCGGGCGATTACGCCACCCGCACCACCATTGCCGACGACCCGGATTCCGTGCCGCTGGAAGGGCTGAAGGCCTGGACCATCAACACCGAAGCCGTGGCCGAGCACCGGGCGCGGATCGCCGATCTGATCATCACCCTTCAGTAAGGCCCAAAGGCGCGGCCCCTGCCCGGCCGCGCCCCTTCCGGGCCCTGCTGACCACCGGAGACCCCCCGATGTCCCTGCCCTCGACGGCCGCGCCCCCCGGGCGCCGGCTTTTCACGGCGCGCCGCCTGCCTGCCCTGCTGATGATCCTGATCGTCGGCATTCTGGTGGTGGCGCCGCTTCTGCGCATCGTTCTGGCCACGCTGACCCCTGGCGGGCTTGAGGCCTGGCAGGCGGTGCTGGCAAGCCCGATGTCCCCCAACCTGTGGTGGCGGCCGCTGCTGAACACGCTGATCCTCGGGATCGGCGTATCGGCGGGCTGCCTGCTGCTGGGCGGCTTCACCGCCTGGCTGGTGGTGATGACCGATGTGCCGGGCCGCCGCCTTCTGGGCGTGATGCACACGCTGCCCTTCATGATCCCCAGCTTCGCCGCCGCCCTGGCCTGGGGCACGCTGTTTCGCAACAGCCGGATGGGCGGCTCGTCGGGCTTTTTCGAATCGAACGGCTTTCTGATCCCCGACTGGCTGGCCTGGGGCATCGTGCCGGTGCTGATCGTGCTGATCGCGCATTACTATTCGCTGGCCTTCACCATCATCGGCGCCGCCCTGTCCTCGGTGGGCGCCGATCTGGTCGAGGCCGCGCAGATGACCGGCGCGCGCCGGCCGCGGATCTTCTTCGGCATCGTCCTGCCGGTGGTCACCCCCGCTTTGGTTTCGGCCGGGTCGCTGACCCTGGCGGGCGCGGTGGCCAATTTCGCCGCCCCCGCGCTTCTGGGCCTGCCGGTGCGGATGCAGACCCTGTCCACCCGGCTGTTCGGCATGATCGAGATCGGCCAGGCCGAGCGCGGCTTCGTGCTGGCCTTGCTGCTGATCGCCGTCTCGGGCGTGTTCCTGTTCCTGTCCGACCGGCTGGTCTCGGGCCGCCGCGCCTTTGTCACCGTGACCGGCAAGGGCGGCCGCACCCGCCGCTTTCCCTTGGGCAAATGGCGCTGGCCGCTGTGCGCCCTGGGCTTCGGCCTGGCCGGGCTGACCACGGTCGTGCCGGTTCTGGTGCTGGTCGCCTCAAGCCTGGCGCCGCAGACCGGGGCGCTGTTCTCGAACTGGACGCTGCATTTCTGGCTGGGCGAGGGCGGCGGGCAGATCGCCCAGGGCACGGCGGGGATCTTCCGCAACCCGGTGCTGATCGGCGCGCTGGTCAACACGCTGAAGCTGGGCGTCACCGTGGCGCTGATCTCGATGGTGCTGGGCCTGGCGCTGGCCCATACGATCACCCGCAACAAGGGCACGGTCCTGGCCAATGTCCTCAGCCAGCTGGCCTTCCTGCCGCTGCTGATCCCCTCGATCGCCTTTGCCGCCGCCTATATCGCGCTGTTCGGCGCGCCGCTGGGCCCGCTGCCGTCGCTGTATGGCACCTTCACCCTGCTGGTCATGGCCGCCGCCGCCCATAACCTGCCCTATGCGGTGCAGGCCGGCCGCTCGGTTCTGGGCCAGATCGCCACCGATCTGGAGGAAAGCGCCCGGCTGACCGGCGCGGGGCCGCTGCGGCGGATGTGGGCCATCGTCTTCCCGCTGGCGATCCGCGGCCTTCTGGCCGGCGCGATCCTGGTCTTCGTCAAGATGGTTCGCGACCTGTCGCTGGTCGTCCTGCTGTTCAGCGCCACTTCTCCGGTCCTTTCGATGGTCGCCTACCGCTATGCCGCCGAAGGGTTCATGCAATTCGCCAATGCCATCACCGTTCTGATCCTTGTGATCTGCCTGGCCGCCTCGCTGATCGCGCAGGCCCTGCAGGCGCGGGTGCAGAAATGGAAGGAGTAACTGCCATGGCTTCCGCCCCGACCGAAGCAAAGGATGCGATCCGCATCACCCATCTGGTGAAGCGCTTCGGCGATTTCACCGCCATTCCCGACCTGTCGCTGTCGGTGCCGCCCGGGGCCTTCCTGGTGCTGGTCGGACCTTCCGGCTGCGGCAAATCCACCCTGCTGCGCATGCTGGCGGGGCTGGACGACCCCTCGGGCGGCGAAATCGCCTTCATGGGCCAGACCGTGTCCTCGGGCGCGGGCGGCGTGGTGGCCGATCCGAAAAAGCGCAATGCCGGGCTGGTGTTCCAGTCCTACGCGCTTTGGCCGCATATGACGGTGGCCGGCAATATCGGCTGGCCGCTGAAAGTGGCCGGCTGGGACAGGCAAGCGCGCGAGGCACGGATCGACGAGGTGCTGGGGCTTCTGGGCATCGCGGCCCTGCGCGACCGCTATCCGGCCGAGATCTCGGGCGGCCAGCAGCAACGCGTCGCCATCGCCCGGACGCTGGCACCGAAGCCCGCCATCCTGCTGTTTGACGAGCCGCTGTCGAACCTGGACGCCAAGCTGCGGATCGAGATGCGCAGCGAGTTGATGCGCATCCACCGCGCCACCGGGGCCACCTCGGTCTATGTGACGCATGACCAGGTCGAGGCGATGACCATGGCCAGCCATGTGGCGGTGATGAACCACGGCCGCGTCGAACAGTTCGGCCCGCCGCGCGAGCTGCTGGCCCGCCCGGCCACCACCTTTGTTGCCACCTTCCTGGGCACGCCGCCGGGCAATCTTCTGCCCGCGCAACGGCGGGGCGACTGGCTGGAACATGCGGGGGTCGCGCTGGCCCCGGCCGCTTTGGCGCAAGGGCGCGACGCGGTCCAGCTGTTCTACCGCGCCGAACAGATCGGCATCGGCCCCGCCGCCGGGCGCCCGGTCTTGAAGGCCGAATTCTCGGAATCCGCCCCCATGGCCGGCAAGGTCATGGTGACGGCCACGGCCGGCGCCGCGGGCGATGCCCTGCGCCTGTCGGCCATTGTCGACGACTTCCCCGATGCGCGCCCCGGCGATGCCATCGACCTGACCCTCTCCGGCGCGCCTGACGCCGTCTTTGCCATGACCGGCGAAAGGATCGAATGATGCGGCTTATCCTGATGCGCCATGGCGAAACCAACTGGAACGCGGAATCGCGGCTGCAGGGCCAGGACAATTCCGACCTGTCCGAGCGCGGGATCGAACAGGCCCGCCGCTTCCGCGCCTTCGTCCGGGCGCTGAACCCCGCCCGCGTGGTGTCTTCGGATCTGGGCCGCACCCGGCAGACCGCAGGCCTGATCGGCCATGGCGACTGCCCCTCGGATCCGCGGCTGCGCGAATGGGACATGGGCAGCTGGACCGGCCGCACCAAGCCCGAGCTGATCGCCGCCCATGCCGATCTGTACCATGCCTGGCGCGCCGGCACCCATACGCCCGAGGGCAGCGAGCCCTGGGCCACGTTCCGCGCCCGGGTGGCCGAGGGGCTGCGCCATTGGCTGGCCGCCGGCGAGGGCGACCTGCTGGCCGTCGTGCATGGCGGGGTGATCCGCGCCGCGCTGGATGCTTTCCTGCAGATCCCGCCCGCGCGGGTGATCCCGGTCACGCCCGGCACCGGCACGATCCTGTCCTTCGCGCCCGGCGATTTCGCCACGGCGCAGCTGGAAGGCTACAATATCGGCGCCGTCGTGCCCGATCTTTCCGTCGCCGACTGACGGCGCCATGACCGGCACCTTTGTCATCCTTGATCTTCTGGGCGGGGTTGCCCTGCTGCTTTGGGGGGTGCGGATGGTGCGCACCGGGATGGAGCGCGGCTGGGGCGACCGGCTGCGCGCCTGGCTGGAGCGGCGGCTGTCGAACCGGATCGCGGCCTTTGGCGGCGGGCTGGGCGTCACGGCGGTTCTGGGCAGCGCCACGGCGACGACGCTGATCGTGGCGGGCCTGGCTGGCGGCGGCGTTCTGGCCCCGGCGACCGGGCTTGCGGTGCTGCTGGGCGCCGATGTCGGATCGGCGGCGACGGCGGCGGTGCTGGCCTCGGGCTCGTCCGTGGCGGCGATGCTGGCGCCGCTGCTGATCTTCGCGGGCTACGTGACCTTCGGCCGCTCGGCCGAGTTCCGGCCGCGCAATCTGGGCCGGATGCTGATCGGCCTGGGGCTGATGCTGTTCGCGCTGAAGCTGGTGGTGGGCGCCACCGCCCCCCTGCGCGAGGCGACGCTGTTCCATGAGGTGCTGAACGCGCTGGCGGCCGAGCCGCTGCTGGCCTTTCTGGCCGGCGCGCTGCTGACCTGGCTGTGCCATTCCTCGCTGGCGGTGGTGCTGCTGCTGACGACCTTCGTGATCAATGGCAGTCTGGGGCCCGAACAGGCGCTGCCCTTCGTTCTGGGGCTGAATTTCGGCGGCGGCCTGCCGGCGCTGACCGCGACGCTGGGCCAGCCCGCGGCGGCGCGGCATCTGCCGGTCGCCAATCTGCTGTGCCGCGGCGGGCTGGCGGTGATCGGGCTGTTGGCGCTGGCGCCGCTGCTGCGGGGCATGGCGTTGCTGCACCCTGCCCCGGCGACGGCTGTCGCGCAGCTGCATCTGGGCTTCAACCTGGCGGCGGCGGTGATCTTCCTGCCGCTGTCAGGCCCGGTCCTGCGGCTGGTCGGCCGGCTTCTGCCCGCCGATCCGCCCTCGGACCAGATGCATTACGCGCCGCGCTACCTGACCGCCCCGGTGCCCGACCTGCCCCAGGTGGCGCTGACCAATGCGGCGCTGGAAACCGCCCGCATGGCCGAGATGGTGACCGCCATGGCCGAGCGGACGCTGGAGGTGCTGGACAGTGGCAAGCTTGAGACATTGCGCGATCTGGCGCCGCTGGATGCCCAGTTGTCGGCGCATCTGAAGGCGCTTGGCGCCTATCTGTTCGGGCTGGCCGCCGAGGGCCGCAGCGGCGCGGCGGCGCAGCGGGCGCGGATGATCCTGCATTATGCCGGCAGTCTGGAACATGCCGGCGACATCATCCGCCGCAATCTGGGCGACCGGGCGCGGCAGAAGGTGCGGCGCAATGTCGGGCTGGATGCGCGCCAGCGCACCAGCCTGGCCGAGCTGCGCGCCGTGGTGCTGGAAACGCTGCGGGCGCTGCCTGCGGCCTTGTGTTCGGACGCGCTGGACGTGGCGATGGATCTGGCCAGCCGCAAGGATGTGTTCCGCGCGCTGGAAGACCGGATCGTCGCCGCCGATCTGGCCGAGGGCCAGCCCGACAGTGCCGCGTCGAAACTGTTCCTCGACATCCTGCGCGATCTGCACCGGGTGAATTCCGTCCTGGCCGCCGCCGCCTATCCCCGCCTTGCCGCGGCCGGCCTGATGCATCCCAGCCGCCTGCGCGACCAGGACCCGCCCAGCGACTGACACCCCCAAGGAAAAGCCCGCGCCGCCACGACGGGGCGGTGGTGGCCTTTGGGGGTGACCTTGCCTGCAAGGCGCGGCGACATCTGGAAGAAGTGGTGAGCCCGAGAGGGCGCGATTGATGTATAGATATCAGAGATTTAAGCTCTAGAACAGCGCTCGACCCGTATTGGTGAAATCAATGGGTTAGAGGAACCGCCACGCAGCACGAGAAGGTATCGACAATGGTGAGGACACGGATCTTCTTATCCGTCGCCAGCTGGTCGCGCACGGCGTCCATGGCCCAGGTCTGGTTCGGTCCAGCCGCTTCGACCCCGTCGTCGCGTCGCTTGGCCTTCACTCGGCGCTTGGGCACCTTGTTTCTCAGCTGCGAACCCAACTCCCTGCAAATGTGGTAGGCTTTCTTCATATTTATTCCCCAGCCCTCGCGCTCCAGAAGGACGTGGACGCCGCGATAGCCATATCGGGCCCGGGTCTCGCAGATCTTCCGGATCCGTTTCTCGATGGCAGCTTGATCGGTGCGGCGGGACTTGTGGTGAAACGTCGAGCGGCCGAATCCAATGGCCCCGCAAGCCTGTCGGATCGAGACCGCCCGATCGCGGCACGTCCCGCGAACCAGTTCGCGCGTGCGACCAGGTCCCAGAGCTTTCGCCGGATGACATCCTGAAGCATCTCGCGGTCCAGAGCCAGATCTGCCACGATCTTCTTCGGCCGCCGCATCTCGTCGGGCAGCAGCCCAGCGTACTTCTTCTTCAAGACAAAGTAGGTCGTCAAACTGATCCCTGCCTCGCAACAGATCTCGGAAACAGCCGCGCCTTCTTCGCCCTGATTCAGGATGAGCGCCTTCATGCGGGCCCGCTCCTTTCCCAGCCGGGAAAGCGTCGTGGAAAACTCCAGCAACAAACGGTCCAGTTTCCGGGGATAAGATCACCGATTTCAAACGGAGTGACGACCCCACCCGTGGCCCAGCGGCCGGCCAGGTGAGGTGTGCCCCTTCCAGGCAGGGTAAGCCTTACGCTGCACGGGTCCAGCGCGTGCCGTGCCACATCAGACGGAGCGCCTGTTCTCCGCTCAGAACCACATCCGATCCGCCAAGAGCCGTGTTGAAGGCGGCACCGTTAGGCACGGTCAGGGTAAGGCCACTGTCGACAACGGCCGAAATGGTCAGGACCTGGCCTACATATGTGCCAAGCGGCAGCGCCCCGAGCGTCTTACTTGCACCGCCGTTGACGTAGGCCCGGACGATCACCTCACGATTCCCGCGCCGAAGCAACGGGATCAAATAGTCGGCCGTGACTGTCACTTCGATATAGCCGCTGTGCCAGGACCAGTCATCAGCCCGCCAATCCCACGGCGCCGCGAATCCTACGCCCGTGGACCCGGTGATCTGGCAATTGATCTTGTAATTCGCGCCCAGCTTCTGGGTCACGATCTTCTCAGGTTTCATAATCACGGTCCCAGTGGCCGCTGCCTCTTTGTAGAATACGGCCGTCATGTTCGCGTCATTGGTCGTGACCACCTCACCGCCATTCCAGGCGGATGCGGCAGCGCCAAGCCCTGTGATCGCTCCATACTGGCTGGCTCCGACAGGAATATCCTGCAAGTCGAAAATCACACGAGAATGCCGGGCATCGACAATAGCGTCGTCCAGGCGGATCGCGCGCGCTCCATTCACATTGGACCCGACCCCGGGGCGGAAGGTCACATCTCCGCGTAGCCGCACCTTGCCCTTCAGGTTTCCGATGTTACCAGACTTCCTCGACCTGAAGCAGCCACCGCGTACCTCGAAATCCGTTTCGCCGAGCGTATAGAGCGGGTACTGATCCACATCGACGTCGGCGCCCTGCACGATGATGCCATTCGTCGGCTCAGTGACCCCCTTTTCCTCTTCGGTATAGATCAGGATGCCGTTTTTGCCATTGTAGGCTTGGGGATTGATCAGCCGATGAGCGACGCCGCGAACGACGAACTGCCCCCCGCCAGTCGTGCCGCCGCTTGCGACGCAATTCGCGAATGTGACGTTCTCAGCACCATGATGCGTGTCCCAGGCAGCCTGCGAATTGCCGTGGCACTGCCCTGTGACAAGAGCCCCATAGGTTGCGCCATAGAGCTCGATCTGGGCGCTGTCTGCGGCAATTCTCGGCATGTTGGTGGTGTAGCAATGGCGGTTTCTTCCGCCATTCAGCTCGGCCCTGGTGAAATACGATCCATCGTTGAGCAGATATCCGAACTGTTCATTTGTCTCCATGTTGCGCAGATCGCGCCCAGACGCACGAACCCGGGCACCAAAGCACCCGACCAGCGAGATTGCCGCATTGTACGTGTGCTCGATATCCACCCCGTCGATCAGCAGATCGCTGACCCCATTGGCGATCATGGGCGTGGGTCGCCAATCCGCCTCATGTCCAAGCTCGTAGCCGATCATGCCGCCGCGCCATTCGATTCGACGCCGCGGCATGCGGGCGATGCGAACATTAGTGTCCATGTCCCATGGGCAAGGACGGTCCAGTGTCAGGACGTTCCCCGCGACCGCCTCAACAACGGCCATCCACCCGCGCCGATAATCCGTGCCATCCGCGCCTGCCGCTCTCGTGCAACGCTGCTTGTCATCGGCGCACAGCTTGACCAAGTCGTTGACCGCAAAAGCGCTGCCATCGGTCACGGTGACCGTCTTGCGCGGCCCCCAGAAATCATCTCCGTCCACCGCCGCGGCTGCCTGCACCTCTTCCCAGACGGGTGGTGCGACGCGGAAGAATGTCGTGGCCGCTTCCATCGTGACGGACGCACCCGTGGCATCGATCACCACATTGTTGTAGCCGCCCAAATCGAAATACGATGCCCCGGTGTAGAGACCCGGTGGAATGCGGACGACACCACCGCCTTTCGAATCTGCATAGGCGACAGCTCTCTGCACAGCAAAAGAGATATCACCTCCATCGGCAGCCGAGATAAATCTGCGAACGGATACGTCTCCGGCGTCACTCATCTTCGGCCGGTAATGCGCGCCAAGGGTCATCCCAGCACCTCAAAGAAAATGGTGAAGGATCGACCCTGCAGGTAGGCCGTTTTGCCAGAGGCGAGGAAAAATTCAGCCGTTCGGCCAGCGACGATTTCAAAGCCGAAATTCGTGTCACCATCAGGATCTGCGGGCGAAAAGAGGCAGGAACCGTCGCGCACCTGAAAATCGGTATCGTCAGCCAGCGGACCGATCACCACAACACCATCTGTGCGAACCACGATCCCGCTCGCCGTTGGCGGTGAAATAGTGATCGTTCGGACGCCATCGATATTCTTGAAAGTAACAAGGGGCATGGTTTTATCCTTAGCTCGGGGTCGCGATTTCGGAAATGGCATCGACTGCCCTACACAATGCAAGCGGCCGCGATTTTCGGCCACCGCCGCGGTGATCAGCTTGCCTTCGCCGCCCTGGAGGAGCACATCCGGGCGACGTCCGGGCCCGGTGTCATCCCTGATGCATCATTTGCATGCTTCTTCCGTGAATCGAAAACCCAAATGCCGCGCTGTTGCGAACCGTGAGCGACGTTAGGCTTCAGGCGCATTGATTGTCAAAGCCGGAACAGGGCGCTTGCGGCCCGGACGACTGCGGCAAGAAAGACCCTGGGCCATCTGTCATGTCGGCGCGCGATCCTGCGCCAGACCTTGAGCCTGCCGCACATGATCTCGATCCGGTTGCAGCGTTCGTATCGGCGTCGGTCGTACCGGATAGCCTTGCCGCAGGTCTTCCGGCCAGGAACGCAAGGCTTTATCCCCTTGTCTTCTAACGCTTCCCGGAACCAGTCTGCGTCAGAGCCGCGGTCCGCGATCAACCCGTCCGCACCCGGTGGCTGCGCAGCGGGGCCGCCACGCCCACGAAGTCGCTGACCTGCCGCCCCGCCATGAAGAAACGGATCGGACATCCCTTCGCGTCCGTCAAGGCATGCAGCTTGGTGTGCAGCCCGCCTTCATGCGCCGGCCAGATGTCCGCGCTTGAGGCTACCCTCATTGCGCCGCAGGCTCGATGCCGTGCGGTGCGCCCCCAGGTATATCGCGCCCATCACCACGACCTGTTCCTCGCCCCCGCCAGAAGCCGGCCGCTCCATGGTCCGGGCGACGCCCCCACCCGGCGTCAGCGGGTCCAACGGGTGTAGAGCGTCTTCGGCGGTCCATGCCCGTACGGGGCGTCACACGACCGCAACCCATTGCGATTGAAGAAGACTACCCCGCTCAGGACGCGCCGATCATCGGCCCGCGAACGGCCATGACTGTTTGGGAAAAATGGCCGCAGCCGCGCGATCTGCGCATCGGTCAGCCAAAACAAGTGGCACGTCCCCCCCCGTCAATCCGGAAGCTTGTCTCATGCGCCCCCCCCTCAAGCAGATCAATGGGCCCTGATCCTAAGTTCGTCAATGACATGGCTCTGGCAGGTCTCACGGGGCGATCGGAAAACACCAACAAACGGGTGGCGCGGCCACTCGATGATTAAGCGGAAGCACGCGCAGGAGAATTAATATCAAGAATACAGCCAAAACCATGAAGTGGAATGAAATTGCCAGCCGAAACACCAGAGTGAATCCAAAAAAATGAATATATACCGCTTGAGGGTGCCACAAGGGATTCCCGCCCGACTTCGAAGAAAAGCAGGGACCAGGCAACAAATGACATCAAGAATATACCCAGGATCGAGCAAAGGATGGCCTTAAGATCATTCCACGTTATTTGCATCGCCCCCCCCGATGGGAAGGGCGTGATCTGGCGACAAAGGCTTGACGAAAGACCAAAAGAAATATGACGCTGATGTAGAAAACCGATAACCCAAGGAAGTAAATTAAAGTTAGAAGGTAGGCATCACCACAGAACCCACAAAATGACACGGATGTTTCGTATCTGCGGCCGATTGCATCAAACTCAAGAAGCCAGGATGAAATCCCGGAAAGAGCATGCCTGAGAATCTCTCACCGACGCTCCAACCCCAATAGACAACCAAAGGCAACCGTCAAAATAAACGTGAATGGCAGAACGTAGAGATACCTCATCGCGCGGCCATCTCAGGAGTATTGATCCAGGATGTCAAATTACCCCATTCTGGCGATATGAAAGTTTTATTCCGAGCGTTGGATACTTGGCACCTCGCAAGATCACCCCACGCACCAGGAATTGATGCACACAATATTAAACTCATCACCGTACATCCCGCCCAATCTCATCCGTCCTTTTGCACACCTGCAATGGTGCCTCAAGGCATATCTGGCTTTCAGCCTATCCAAAAAACTGGAGGCAGTTTACAAATATACACTGAACGACAATAGTCACCTCAAAGATGCGAATTCCAGTCACCGCATAAACAGCCCCACCGGACGCAGGAAGTGTGATTACCGATCAGATTCGCATGCGGACAGCCTGGCCCACACGCCCATGAGCTATCTACATTAACGATCCGATCTGTTCCGGATCTCTCAATCGGGGTCCCCTTCATTTTCGGCCATGCATCGCGTTCGCTATGACAGCGCCCTCAACTTCCATCCAGCGCAAGCGAGCCTCCGGGTTTGAGACTGGCGTTTGAGGCAGATTTCGCTGCAGGGCCGAAGCGGGGCTTTGCGGGGCGTAAAGCTGCGGGATGAAGATCTGAGCGACGCTGGCGGCTGTCTTCCGCCAAGAATGGAGCGGGGATACGCGATGTTGAAGCA
Organism: Xinfangfangia pollutisoli; assembly: GCF_020179405.1. GTDB lineage: Bacteria > Pseudomonadota > Alphaproteobacteria > Rhodobacterales > Rhodobacteraceae > Pseudogemmobacter > Pseudogemmobacter pollutisoli. The sequence continues at coordinate 18,397 of NZ_JAICBZ010000074.1, forward strand.
TCAGCCGGGCGTGATTGGGTGTTCCGTCCCGGCCGCTCGCGCGTCGGATCGAGGATGAATCGCTCCGCTTACGATGGCGAGATTTTGAAGTCGTATTCGTAGGGCGCAAGGCCTCCGCGCGTCTTGAGTTGGCGGGCGAAGCTGTAAGCAGCCAGAAAGTCCGCAAGGGGCCCGGGGTAGCGCAGAGCAACGATTAGCGTCGTCACCGAGGCCCATGAAAGGCGCTTCATCGACACAGTACTCTCAAGCCTCGGCAGATATTGAACTACTGTACAGAACGCGCGCGCGTCGCAGCGATGCGGTGCTGATCGCGCCCGGGATGGTCGGCCGCGACGGGGTGCCGACCTATCACGGGTCCAAGACCGGCAATCAGGCCTATATCTCCTGGACCTGCTCAAGGCCGCCGCATGCGCATGAGGCTGACCGGCAGCAGATGCACCGGGCGTTGGCCGCCGTCTCGACCGGGCACCTGACCAGGCTTGCGGCCCGGGCCGGGCGCACGCGGTCCTTCAATGCCGTGGGAAACGTGATCGCGGCCGCGGCGGCAGGATTCGGCCGATCGGCGCATGGCTTGCGCAAACCTCGTGCCATCACCCGGGCCGAGTCGGGCGCGAATCCGCTGGAAATCAGGGCCGGGACCAGCCATCGCAGCCTGTCGGATGTCGCCCATTACATGGCCAAGGCCGACCGCAAGCGCCTGGTGCGCGGAACGGAACAAGACCAGAATCTTGCAAACCCCCGGAAGCCAGCTGGAAAGGTGCTGGCACCATCCTGATTTAACAGGGGGTTTCCTGGAAGTGGTGAGCCCGACAGGATTCGAACCTGTGACCCACTGATTAAAAGTCAGTTGCTCTACCAACTGAGCTACGGGCCCACGGCTGCGGCGTGTAAGGAAGCCCCCCAGACGCGTCAACCCCCAAATCGCGGGCATCGGGCCTTGCCTTCGGCAGATGCGGGCGCGGCGGAAGGCGCGCGGCCCGCCCGACCGCGCCTTTCCCGGGCGGCTAGACCCGTTCCAGCAGGCCGCGCAGATGCGCGAGGCTTTCGGCCACCGCGGCGGCTTCGCTGCCATAGCCCGGGGCGAGCCAGTCGATTTCCACTGCCAGCACGCCCGCATAGCCATGGGCGCGCAATTCCTGCAGCGCAAAGCCCAGGTCGATCACCCCGCGCCCCGCAGGCACGCTGGGCCAGAAGGCGATGGTCGCGGGATCGCCGCCGCGCGCCTCGATGTCCTTGATATGGGTGGCCTTGGCATAGGGGGCCAGCTTGCGAATCACCGTCTTGGGATTTTCGTACAAACGCAGGTTGTTGGCCGTATCCAGACAGACGCCCAGATGGTCGGAGCCGATGGTCTCGATCAGGTCCACCATCTCATCCGCCAGCAGGTCGATGTGGTTCTCAACCGCAAGAACCACGCCCAGCGCCTTGGCGTCACGCAAGAGCGGGGTCAGAAGCGGCAAGAGCGCGGCCTTGTGCGCGGCCCAGCTTGCAGGCCGCGTGCCCCGGCCCCCGGCGCAGATCCGCATCACCTTGGCCCCCACCGCAGCGGCATCGGCCAGGCTGGCCCGGGCCTCCTCCAGCGCTGCGGGCGCCGCCCCCGAC
>NZ_JAICBZ010000075.1 GCF_020179405.1 Xinfangfangia pollutisoli
GCAGGGCCGAGGCCGCGCGCACCAGCATCGACCCGCGCCGGGCCAGAAGCCGCTCGGCCGGAACCTGGCCGCGACAGGCCAGGATGTCCTGCGCCAGCCGCAGATCCAGCGCCGGATCGCCCGTGCTTTGCCCCCCCGTCGCCTGCTGCCAGAAGGCGCGCCGCGCCGCCCCTTCAGGCCCCGCGAACAGCGCCTGCACCGCCTGATCCGTCACGTCCTTGATCCTTCCTCAGCGCCAGTGCCGCTTGGCCCATTCCGTCACGACACCGCCCGCGACGCCGCCCAGACCCAGCACGCCCAGCACGCCCACGGTCAGCATCCGGCGCGCCTGGTCCAGCAGGATGCGGAACACATCCAGCACCGCCACCATCGGATCGGCACCATAGGCATTCGATCCCATCGACTTCATCACCATCAGATAGGCCGAGAACAGCAGCAGCGCCAGAACCGCCAGCGTCACCGAGCTGCGCAGCCCCGAGCCGATCGCATCAACATAGCCCGCGCCCGCCAGATTGCCCATGACGCGCCAGCCGACCAAAAGGCCCAACAGGCCCGACAGTTCGCGGAACCAGCCCACGCTGGCATTTTCGCCCAGCGCCGGCACATGGGCATTGGCGGCCAGCCAGCCCAGGGCGGCGAACCACAGGGCGGCGACAAGCTTGGCGGCTGTTGGCATGGCGTCCCTTCGCGGGGCCCTGCGCCCCGTTACGACGCCGGTCCCGCCGCCGGACGGGCCAGCGTGATCTGCGTCACATCGCAGTTTCGGCCGTGAAAGGCGCCCGCGCAAGAGGTGAGGTACATGTCCCACATCCGGCGGAACCTGTCGTCAAAGCCCAGGACGCGGATCTCGTCCCAGCGCGACAGGAAGGTCTCGCGCCAGCGCCGCAGGGTCTGGCTGTAGCTGTCGCCGAATTCCAGACTGCCCGCCACTTTCAGCCCCGCCTTCGCCCCTTCGTCGCGCAGATGGCGCATCGTCGGCAGCATGCCGCCGGGGAAGATGTATTTCTGGATGAAATCCACCTGCTTGCGATAGGTCGCCCAGCGGTCTTCGGCGATGGTGATCACCTGCAGCACCGCCTGCCGCCCGGGTTTCAGCCGCTGGGCCAGGGTGTTGAAATAGACCGGCCAGTAGCGCGCGCCCACCGCCTCGAACATCTCGATCGAGGCGATGCCGTCATAGCTGCCCCGCTCGTCGCGGTAGTCGCGCAGCGCGATTTCCACCCGGTCTTCCAGGCCCGCGCGGCGGATCCGCGCCCGGGCAAACTCGGCCTGCGCGCGCGAGATCGTCAGCCCCGTCACCCGCATGCCGCGCTGGCCGGCGGCATATTCGGCAAAGCCGCCCCAGCCGCAGCCGATTTCCAGCAGATGATCGCCCGGCTGCGCCCCCATCCGGTCCAGGATCGAGGCATATTTCGCCTCTTGCGCGCGTTCCAGGCTTTCCTGGCCCGACCGGAACAGGGCCGAGGAATAGGTCATGCTTTCATCCAGCCAAAGCCGGTAGAAGTCATTGCCCAGATCGTAATGCGCCGCGATGTTCTTCTTCGCCTGCCGGCGGGAATTGGACTGCAGCCAGAAGCGCAGCTTCTCATAGCGCCGCACCAGATCCAGCCCCGGGAAATGATCGGGTACGATCAGGTTTTCCGGCATCAGGATCAGGTCGAAGAAGCTTTGCAGATCGGGCGTGGTCCAGTCGCCATCCAGATAGGCCTCGCAAAAGCCCAATTCGCCGTCGCGGATCAGCCGGGCGAAGAGATCGGGGTTTTGGACGGTGATCTCGGCCTGCGGTCCGGCCGCGGGCCCGGTGGCGCGGAACAGCCGCCCATCGGGAAGGCGAAAGTCCAGCCGCCCCGCGCCCAGCCGGCTTGCGGCGGCAAAGACCTGCGCGAAATAGCGGGGCAGTGCTGCCTGCCCCTCGGTCGTCGTCAGAACCCCCATCGTCCCCTCCGCGGATGGCCCAAACGCCGTTAACCTTCTCGCAGAAGGGGATTTCGCTCAAGCCTTTCCGTCAGGATCTGGCTTCGGCATAGGCCGCCAGCGCCCGCGCCCGGCCTTCGGCCAGCCCGATCAAGGGCTTGGGCGGCGCATCGCCCGGAGAAAGCCCCCAGGCGCGCGGCACGGCCCGGTAATAGGCCAGCGACTCGGGGCCCGGCCGCGCCTGCCCCCCGGCCAACCAACGGCGGCGATAGGCGCCGTCGGGGTCGAATTTCTGCGCCTGCGACTCGGGGTTGAAGATGCGGAAATAGGGCGCCGCATCGGGGCCGGATCCCGCCACCCATTGCCAGCCCATGGCATTCGAGGCCGGATCCCAATCGGTCAGGGTCTGGGCGAAAAACTCCTGGCCGATGCGCCAGTGGGTCAGAAGATGCTTGGTCAGGTAGCTGGCCACCACCATCCGCGCGCGGTTGTGCATCCGGCCCGTGACCCACAATTCGCGCATCGCCGCATCGACCAGCGGCTCTCCGGTCTGGCCACGCCGCCAGGCCTCGGCCTCGGCGCTGTCGCCGCGCCAGGGGAAGGCATCCCAGTCCGCACGCCAATTCTCGGTCGCCATCTGGGGGAAGTGATACAGCAGATGCCAGGCGAAATCGCGCCAGGCCAGTTCGCTGAGGAATTTCTCGGCCCCCTGCGCACCCCGATCGCGCGCCGCCAACGCCGCATGCCAGATCCGCCGCGGCCCGATCTCGCCCCAGGCGAGGTTTTCCGACAGGCCCGAGCAGGCGTCGCGGTCCAGCCGGTCGCGGTCCTGCGCATAGGTTTCCACCGGCCCGGCCAGAAACGCTGCCAGCCGCGCCTGCGCCGCCGGCTCGCCCGGGTGCTGATAGGGCCAGACCACCGCCGCGCCGCGGTTCATCGCCGCGTCGAGATGCCAGTCGGCCAATGCCTCGGACGGCACGGGATCGGCCGCGTACAACGCGCCAGCCTCGGCCGGGGGCGCCACGCCGCGCCGGCGCAGCGCCGTCCAGAACGGGGTATAGACCCGATAGGGCCCGCCCTGCCCGGTTTCCAGTTCCCATGGCTCGGCCAGAAGCGCGCCGGGAAAGCTGCGCGCCTCGATCCCGTCCTCCTTCAAGGCCGCCTTCACCGCCCCGTCGCGCGCCCGCGCCGCCGGATCGTAGGACCGCGTCCACCAGACCGCCCGCGCCCCCGTCTCGGCGACCAGCGCCTGAAGCGCGGGCAAAGCCGCGCCGCGGCGCAGGATCAGCGGCAGGCCCAGCGCCGCCAGGCCTTCGGCAAAGGCCGCCAGCGCCAGGCCCAGCCGCCCCTTGGCGGCCGCGCCCAGCGCCTCGGTCTCGGGGTCCAGCAGGAAGACCGGCAGCACCGCCCGCCCCGTGTCTGCCGCCGCCGCGACCATCGGCAGATCGTCAAGCCGCAGGTCGCGGCGGAACCACAGGATCAGCGGTGCCGCCCCGCCCATGCCGTTACAGCACCCGGTCCAGCGCCGAGATCAGCCGGCCCACCTCGTCCGGGCTGGTGTAATGCACGGCCGACAGGCGCAGCACGCCCTTGTCCAGATCCACCCCCATCGCGGTCAAGGGCCGCACCGCATAGAAATCGCCCGCCCAGCAGGCGATCCCCTCGCGCCCCAGCGCCTCGGAGACGGGCTCCGCCGCCCGGCCCAGATCGACCGCCACCGTCGGCGCCCGGTCGGCCGCCTTGCGCGGGCCGATCAGCCGCAGATCGTTGCGGGCCGCCAGATAATCCAGCAGCGGTTGGATCGTGATCTCTTCCTGCGCGCGCATCAGATCATGCACGCCCCGGTTCCGCGCCGCCGCATCGCCGCCAATGCCGTGATGCGCCGCGAGCGCGTCGATGTAATCGGCGATCCCCGCGCAGGCCGCGACCTGGGCATGGTCCGGCCCGGCCGGGGTGAAACGCTTGTAGAGCGTTGTATTGTTGAAATAATGTGCCTGCCCCGGCAGGTCGAAGCCGAAAGCCTCGCGCAGCACCATGATGCCCTGGTGGGGCCCATAGGTCTTGTAGGCCGAGAACAGATAGACATCCGCGCCCAGCGCCGGCACATCCGGCAGGCCATGCGGCGCGTAAGAGACGCCATCCACCACCGTCCGCGCCCCCGCGGCCTTGGCCAGGGCGCAGATCGCCGCGACATCGTTGATCTCGGCCACGACGTTGGAGCAATGCGGGAAGCACACCAGCTTGACCTTGCCATCCGCCAGCAGCGCCGACAGATCCGCGGGATCCAGCGATCCGGTGGGCGGGTCGATCTTCCATTCCCGGACCTCGATCCCCTCATCCGCCAGCCGGCGCCAGGCGCCGGAATTCGCCTCGTGATCCTGATCGGTCACCACGATCGCCGCGCCCTGCCCGCGCAGCCACAGCCGGACCGCCTGCGACAGAATATAGGTGTTGGCGCTGGTCGAGGGCCCGAAGGACACTTCCTCGCGCTTCACCCCCATCATCTCGGCCAGGCGCGTGCGCGCCTCGTCCATCTCGGCCCCGCCGGCCTGGGCACCGGGATAGGGCGCATAGGGCTGCACCTTGCGGTCGGTGTAGAAGCGGGTCAGCCGGTCCACCACCTGGCGGCAGGGATAGGACCCGCCGGCATTCTCGAAGAAGGCGTGGCTCGACAGGACGGGCGAGGAAAAGGCGGGGAATTGCGAGCGGACGAAAGTCAGGTCAAGCGCCATGGCGGCTTCCTTGGGTTCGGGCCGCGGGCCGGGCGGCCCCCGCGTGGTCGGGTGCGGCCCGATCCGCTGGTCAGGTCTTCCAGCCAGACCCGCGGCGCGCCTGCCCCGGGCCGAAGCCGGGGCCGTTTGGCCCAGGCCTCGGCGAAAGGTCTAGCGCCCCGGATCGCGCCTGCCAAGTGCCGAAGGATCGGGCAGAGCCCGCCGAAACAGGCCCGGCGCGCCGCCGCGGCGTGGCACGGCCCTTGCCTGCGCGCAGGGCCGCGCCAAAGGTAAAAACCGGCTTGTGACAGGACTTGCCCTGTCATAGCGTCAAGATCAGTCCCGCCGCCTGTGTCTGCCCCGGGGGGCCCGGCGGGCCCTGCCATCCCCAAACGAGGAGTCAAGATGACCCGCCACGCCACCTTCCTCGCCTGTGCCGCCACCGCGCTTGCCCTGGCCACCACCGCCCGCGCCGCCGATCCCGATCTGACCGTGCTGGACTGGGCCGGCTGGGAAATCGACGGCATGCTGCAGCCCTATGTCGACAAACACGGCCAGAAGCCGTCCTATGTCTTCTTCGCCGACGATGACGAGGCGTTCCAGAAAGTCTCGTCGGGCTTCAAGGCCGATGTGGTCCATCCCTGCGCCGCCTCGGTGCCGCGCTACAAGGATGCCGGGCTGATCGAGCCCTGGGATGTCGCGAAGATCCCGGAATTCAAGAACATTCCCGAACGGATGACCAAGGCCTTCACCGATGCCGAGGGCACCTGGTTCATTCCGACCGACTATGCCTATACCGCCATCGCCTATAATGCCGATACGGTTCCGGCCGAAGACGTGGCCAGCCTGCAGGTCTTCACCAACGAGAAATATGCCGGCCGCATCTCGATGCCCGACAATACCGATGACGTCTGGTCGCTGGCCTTCCTGGCCACCGGCGTCACCTCGTGGGACGATGTCACCGACGAGCAGTTCCAGGCCGCCGCCGACTGGCTGCGCAAGGTGCATCCGAATGTCCGCGCCTACTGGTCCGACCCGTCGGAACTGTCGCAGCTGATGGCCTCGGGCGAGGTGCAGGTGGCCTGGTCGTGGAATGACCCGGTGGCGATCCTGCTGGGCGAGAATTTCCCGGTCGGCTTCAACCGTGCCCCGGCCGAAGGCGCGGCGACCTGGTTCTGCGGCTTCGTCAACATGAAGGACGCGCCCGGCAAGGAAGACAAGGCCTATGACCTGATGAACTCGCTGCTCGCGCCCACATCCGCCCAGCCGCTGCTGGATGCGATCGGCTATTCGCTGTCGAACGATGCCGCCATGGCCACGATCGACCCCGAGGCGCTGAAGGCCGCCTATGTCGATCCGGTCACCACGACGCTGTTCGCCCAGACCCCGCCCAAGCCGGAACTGCGCGAGAAGATGATCGAGGAATTCGAGATGATCAAATCGGGCTTCTAAGCCCACGCCGCACCGCAGATCCTGCCCGGGCCTTCGCCCGGGCAGTTTCGTTTCAACCCTTGGGCGGGGCGCGAATTTTCGGCGAAAATTCGGCCGCGCGCCGCTGTCGCCGCCTTAAATCACGCTGCGGATCGCGAAGCTGGAATTGATCCGGCTGACGCCCGGCAGCCGCGACAGGATTTCCTTGTGAACCCGCTCGTAATCGCCGGCGCCTTCGGTTTCCAGCCGCAGCAGGTAATCCTCTTCGCCGGTCATCAGATAGCATTCGCGGATCTCGGGATGCTTGCGCACCTCGGCCTCGAAGGCGTTCAGCACATCCTCGGTCTGGCGGTCCAGGCTGATGCGCACGATCACCACCTGCGCCCGCTCGCCCAGCGTGCCCGAGATCAGCGCGGTATAGCCGCGGATCACGCCTGAGGCTTCCAGCATCTGCACCCGGCGCAGACAGGCCGAGGGCGACAGGCCCGCCTCGGCGGCCAGTGCGACATTGGTGATCCGCGCATTGCGCCGCAGCGCGCGAATCAGCGCGCGGTCGATGCGATCCAGATCTTGCATATTGTTGCGCCCTTCGCCCGTTCGTTGCGCAGATTGCGCCATAGACGCAGATCATTGCACGGATGCGCAGGACATTCGACAGATTTTCACCAATGCTTCCGCGGAAAAGCAGGGCGGATGGGCGCCCGACCACAGGGATCTTGCGCAGATGAAAGTCATCGTTCTTGGCAGCGGCGTTCTTGGCACCGTTTCGGCCTGGTATCTGGCCAAGGCCGGCCATGAGGTGACGGTGATCGACCGGCAGACCGGCCCGGCGCTTGAGACCTCTTATGCCAATGCGGGCGAGGTTTCCTTCGGCTATTGCAGCCCCTGGGCCGCGCCGGGCATTCCGCGCAAGGCGATCAAATGGCTGATGATGGAACATGCGCCGCTGATCCTGCGGCCCAAGGTCGATGCCGCGATGCTGGGCTGGCTGCTGGCGATGCTCAGGAACTGCACCTCGTCGCGCTATGCGCTGAACAAAAGCCGGATGCTGCGGCTGGCCGATTATTCGCGCCTGGCGCTGGCCGACCTGCGCGCCGAGACCGGCATCGCCTATGACGCGCGCCAGATGGGCACGTTGCAGCTGTTCCGCACCGAGGCGCAGCTGGAAGCCTCGGCCAAGGACGTCAAGGCGCTGAAAGCCGATGGCATCCCCTGTGAGGTGGTCGATCCGGCGGGCTGCATCGCGCAGGAACCCGCGCTGGCCCATGCGCGCGACAAGATCGTGGGCGGGCTGCTGACGCCCCTGGACGAGACCGGGGACTGTTTCAAGTTCACCAATGCGCTGGCCGAACGGGCGGCGGCGCAGGGTGTCAGCTTCCGCTGGGGCGAGACGATCAAACGCATCCTGACCGAGGGCGGCCGCGCGACGGGCGTTGAAACCGACCGGGGCGTCGAAAAGGCCGATGCGGTCCTGGTCTGCCTGGGCAGCTACGCGCCGCAGATGCTGCGCCCGCTGGGGATCCGACTGCCGGTCTATCCGGTCAAGGGCTATTCGCTGACGATCCCGATCACCGATGCCAGCCGCGCCCCGGAATCGACCGTGATGGACGAGACCTACAAGATCGCCATCACCCGGCTGGGCGACCGGATCCGCGTCGGCGGCATGGCCGAGATCTCGGGCTACAACAACCGGCTGGAACCGGCGCGGCGGCGCACGCTGGAACATTCGGTCACCGACCTGTTCCCCGGCGGCGAGACCGCGAAGGCGGAATTCTGGAGCGGCCTGCGCCCGATGACGCCCGACGGCACGCCGGTGATCGGCGCGACGCCGGTTCAGGGCCTGTGGCTGAACACCGGCCATGGCACGCTGGGCTGGACCATGTCCTCGGGCTCGGGCCGGCTGATCGCCGATCTGATCTCGGGCCGCGCGGCCGAGATCGACGCCACCGATCTGGCATTGGCGCGCTACTGATCCTGACGCGCCCGGCCCCGCGGTCGGAGCCTCCGGCGGGGATATTTGAACAGAGAGGAAAGGCGCATCGTCCCGCTGCGGCTGCCTTCCTCTCTGTATAAATATCCCGGGGGTCCGGGGGCTGGCCCCCGGCTTGCGCCGCCCCGACCCACGCCCTATATTGATCCTGTCCGGGGCAACCCGGACTATGGCGATAAACGCACCTGTAATAGACGGCTCGGACCCGGGGGCGGTACCCGGCGGCTCCACCATTCCACCCGACGTTGCGGGGGTTCGGGGCCGAAATAGGATCGACGGACGTTCAAAGAGGCCAGCTTTCGCTCGGTGAGGTACCACCGTTATCGGTCCAAGATCACAGTTGCCAACGACAACCGTGCTCCGGTGGCGCTGGCCGCGTAAGCGGCTCGCAATACCAAACATAAGCCCTTGCGCTTAGCCGCGTAAGGCGGGGTTCGCAGGTACCTGGCAACAGAAACCTGCACTTTCCCCTTCCCTGTTTCTTGCGCCCGTTGCATCGGCCGCAGCCTCGGCTAGGCTTCCCCTGCCTTTGGGAGATGCCGATGGACCTGCCCACCCCATTTCCGCTTGCGCTTTGGCTGGATCTGGCCGGCACCTTCGTCTTCGGCCTGTCGGGCGGAATGCTGGCGGTGCGGCGGCAGCTGGACCTGTTCGGGGTCATCGTGCTGGCCACCGCGGCCGCGACCGCGGGCGGCGCGATCCGCGACATGGCGATCGGCGACCAGCCGGCCGCCGTGCTGCGCGAGCCGCTGATCCTGCTGGCCGCGCTGGCCGCCGGGCTGGCGGCCTTTCTGGCCCATCCCCTGGTCGAGCGGCTGACCAAGCCCGTCATGCTGTTCGATGCCATGGGCCTGGGGCTTTTCGCCGTATCGGGCACGCAGAAGGCGCTGGCCTTCGGTCTGGCCCCGGCCGCCGCCTGTCTGATCGGGGTGCTGACCGCGGTGGGCGGCGGGGTGATCCGCGATCTTCTGGTGACCGAGATCCCGCGCGTCCTGCGCGAAGAGGTTTATGCCGTCGCAGCCATTCTGGGGGCGGCGCTGGTGGCGCTGGGGGCGCATCTGGGCTGGCCCGCTTTGCCCACGGCGCTGGCAGGCGCGGTGTTGACCTTCGCCTTGCGCGTGGCCTCGGTCCGGCTGGGCTGGCGGATGCCGCGGGCGCGCGGCCGGTCATGAGCGGCGCCCCTGTCATGACCCTGTCACGGATTTCGCCATGACTGCGCCGATGCGCCCCGACCTTGCCGAACTGACCCGCTGCTTTGCCCGAATCGGGCTTCTGTCCTTTGGCGGCCCGGCCGCCCAGATCGCGCTGATGCATCGCGTGGTGCTGGACGAGAAGCGCTGGGTCGAAGAGGGCGACTATCTGCGCGCCCTGTCCCTGTGCATGCTGCTGCCGGGGCCAGAGGCGATGCAGCTGGCCACCTGGATCGGCTGGCGCCTGCACGGGGTGCGCGGCGGGCTGATCGCGGGCGGGCTGTTCGTTCTGCCCGGGGCGCTGATCGTCTTGGGGCTGAGCCTGGTCTATGCCGGCTTTGGCGGTGTGCCGCTGGTGGCGGCGCTGTTCACCGGGGTGCAGGCCGCGGTGATCGCAATCGTGATCGAGGCCCTGCTGCGCGTCTCGCGCCGGGCGCTGAAATCGCGCGAGGCGCTGGCGATTGCCGCCGCGGCCTTTGCCGGGCTGTTCCTGCTGGACCTGCCCTTCCCGGTGATCGTGCTGGGCGCCGGGCTTTGGGGCTTTGCGCGCAGCCGCGGCGCCGCGCGCGTGCCCCCGCCTGCCCCGAACCCTGCCCCCCCTCCTGCCCTGGGCGCGCGGCGCCAGGCGCTGCGCGCCGCCCTGATCTGGCTGGCGATCTGGCTTTTGCCGCTGGGCCTGCTGATGGCCGCAGCACCGGGGCGGCTGGCCGAGATCGGGCTGTTCTTCTCGAAACTCGCCATCCTGACCTTTGGCGGCGCCTATGCGGTTCTGGCCTGGATGGCGCAGGAAGTGGTCGAGACGCGCGGCTGGCTGACGCTGGCGCAGATGATGGACGGGCTGGGCCTGGCCGAGACCACGCCGGGGCCGCTGATTCTGGTCAATGAATTCGTGGGCTTCATGGCGGGATTCGGGGCCGGGTTCGGTGCGGGATCCGGGGCGGGCGGCTGGCTGATGGGCCTGGCCGGCGCGGCGATCGCGGTCTGGATGACCTTCGTGCCCTCGTTCCTGTTCATCTTCGCCCTGGCGCCCTTTGTCGAGCGGCTGACCCATATGCCGCGGCTGTCGGCCGCGCTGGCGGCGATCACCGCCGCCGTGGTGGGGGTGATCGCCAATCTGTCGCTGTGGTTCGCGCTGCATGTGCTGTTCGGCACCGTAACCGACACCCGGCTTGGGCCCCTGCACCTGCCCTGGCCCGACCCTGCCAGCCTGCGCCTGCTGCCGGCGCTGATCGCCCTGCTGGCCGGCTGGCTGCTGCTGCGCCGGCACTGGCCGCTGCTGGCCGTTCTGGGGCTTTCGGCAGCGGTTTCGGCCCTGGCCCCGCTGGTCTGATCGACCATCTGGAACATTCGCGGCGCTGGCCCCCTTCCCTTGCCCGACGAATCCCCTATGCTGGCGCCAATCCTTTGGGGGACGGAATGGCGCGCGGGATCGACTACGGAAACCTCATGCATCGTGCGATGCGCGGCCTGATCCAGACCGTTCTGACGGATGTGGCCGCCAATGGCCTGCCGGGCGCACACCACTTTTTCATCACCTTCGACACCACCCATCCGGGCGTCGCGATCGCCGACTGGCTGCGCGCGCGCTATCCGGCGGAAATGACCGTGGTGATCCAGCATTGGTACGAAAACCTGATCGTCGATGACGAAGGCTTTTCGGTCACGCTGAATTTCGGCAACCAGCCCGAGCCCCTGGTCATCCCCTTCGACGCGCTGCGCACCTTCGTCGATCCCTCGGTCGAATTCGGCCTGCGGTTCGAAACGCATGACGAGGACGACGAGGAAGAAGAAGACGAGGAAGAGATCGAGGTCGAGGACGAGACCCCCCGGCAGGAAGCCGAAGTCGTCAGCCTCGACAAATTCCGCAAGACCTGATCCGGGGCATGGAAAGCGACCTTGCGCTGTTTCGCCGCCGGCTTCTGAAGAACCCGCGGCAGGTTTCGGCCATCGCGCCGTCGTCGCGCACGCTGGCGCGGGCGATGACGCTGGGGCTGGGGCCGCAATCGGGCCGGGTGGTGGAATTCGGCCCCGGCACCGGGCGGTTCACCGAGGCGATCCTGGCGCGCGGCGTGCCGCCGCAGAACCTGACCCTGTTCGAGCTGGACGAGGAATTCGTCACCCATCTGCGCGCCAAGTTCCCGGGCGTGACCGTGCATCAGGCCGGGGCCGAGACCGCGCCCGAGGTGATGGAGCCCGGGGTGCAGGTGGTGATCTCGGGCCTGCCGCTGCTGTCGATGCCCGAGCCGATCCGCGAATCGATTGTGGGCGCCGCCTTCAAGGTGCTGGGCCCGCGCGGCACCTATGTGCAGTTCACCTACGGCCCGCGCCCGCCCTTGCCGCCCGAGCAGATCGCCACTCTTGGCCTGAAGGTCGATCGCGGCTTCAAGGTCTGGGCCAATCTGCCGCCCGCCCGCGTCTACCGCTTTCGGCGCTGCGCCTGACCGGCGGGCAGTCTGGGCGCGGCTGCGGCGCAGCCGGCCCGTCCGCCGCCTGCGCCGCCTGCCTTTGACAAGCGCGTCAGAACTCGCGCCCAAGCTGGCGGTCGACCGAGATCCGCCCGCCCCCGAAGGCCACGATCAGCGCCGCCCCGGCCGCCCAGAACAGCGAATTGAATTCGGCCTTCGCCTGAACCTGATGCAGGAAGGCCAGACCGCCATCGCCCAGCAGCCGCGCCTGCCCCTCGGCAGTCAGATACTGAAGATTGTCCTTCAGGAAGGCCATGCCCTCGGGCGTCAGGAAGGCGTCGCCATAGGGATGGCTCATGTGGAACCACAGCGTGATCAGCAGCATCACCGCATTCGCCAGCGCGACCGGCCGCGTCAGCAGGCCAAGCGCGATCATCAGCCCGCCGCCGAATTGCATCACCGCCAGCAGCGGCGAGAAGAACCAGCCCGGCGCCAGTCCGATGCTTTCGACGAAGCCGGCCTGGGCGAGGGGCGCGATGATCTTGGGCCAGCCCTCATAGACCAGCGCACCGCCGATGATCAGGCGAAACAGCGCCCAGCCCACCGGCTGGGCAAAGCCGTGATAGAAGGGGCAAGGCCGGGCAGGATCAGCCGCCCGCCCGGGGATGAGGTCATTTCGGCAAGCTCGGACATGGCGCGTTTCCTTTCGAAGCAAGACTTCGGGCCTTCTGCTGATGTCTGGCAGGCCCGGATCGCAGCACTGTGACAAGATCGCGCCGCGACATGAAGCCCGCATGATCGCCCGCATGGTCGCCCCAGCGCTGCAGCGCCTGAAAATTCACACCCTTTTTGCGAGTGAACCTGGGCCCGCCCCCTCGAAGCGGCATCGGTATGCGACGGCATGCCGATTGATTTTGCGGCACCGCGGCGCTATCGGGGGCGCGAGAGCTTTGCAGGAGTCTTCCGATGACCGCGACCCGTACCGAGACCGACAGCTTCGGCCCGCTTGAGGTTCCCTCCGACAAGTACTGGGGCGCGCAGACCCAGCGGTCGATCATCAATTTCCCGATCGGCTGGGAAAAGCAGCCGGTGCCGGTGATCCGCGCGCTTGGCGTGATCAAGAAGGCCGCCGCCACCGTGAACGCCGCGCAGGGCGATCTGGATGCCGCGCTGGCCGAGGCGATCAAGGCCGCCGCGCAGGAAGTGATCGAGGGCAAGTTCGACGACAATTTCCCGCTGGTCGTCTGGCAGACCGGATCCGGCACGCAGTCGAACATGAACGCCAATGAGGTGATCTCGAACCGCGCGATCGAGATGCTGGGCGGGGTGATGGGCTCGAAAAAACCCGTCCATCCGAATGACCATGTGAACATGGGCCAGTCGTCGAACGACACTTTCCCGACCGCGATGCATGTGGCCATCGGCATGCATGCCCGTGACGTGCTGATCCCGGGGCTGGAGAAGCTGTCCAAGGCGCTGTGGGTGAAGGTCGAGGAATTCAAGGACATTATCAAGATCGGCCGCACCCATACCCAGGATGCGACGCCGCTGACGCTGGGCCAGGAATTCTCGGGCTATGCGACCCAGGTCGACAAGGGCATCGCCCGGGTGAAGATGTGCCTGACCGACATTTACGAACTGGCGCAGGGCGGCACCGCCGTGGGCACCGGGCTGAACACCCGCAAGGGCTATGACGCCGCCGTCGCGGCCGAGATCGCCAAGATCACCGACCTGCCCTTCGTCACCGCGCCGAACAAGTTCGAGGCGCTGGCGGCGCATGACGCCATGGTGATGTTCTCGGGCGCGCTGAAGACGGTCGCGGCCGCGCTGTTCAAGATCGCCAATGACCTGCGGCTTC
The DNA here is from genome assembly GCF_020179405.1 of Xinfangfangia pollutisoli. GTDB lineage: Bacteria > Pseudomonadota > Alphaproteobacteria > Rhodobacterales > Rhodobacteraceae > Pseudogemmobacter > Pseudogemmobacter pollutisoli. Next base: position 13,500 of record NZ_JAICBZ010000075.1, read on the forward strand.
TGGGCTCGGGCCCGCGCTCGGGCCTGGGCGAACTGATCCTGCCCGAGAATGAGCCGGGCTCGTCGATCATGCCGGGCAAGGTCAACCCGACCCAAGCCGAGGCGCTGACCATGGTCTGCGCCCATGTGATGGGCAATGATGCGGCGGTGGGTTTTGCCGGCAGCCAGGGCCATTTCGAGCTGAACGTCTACAACCCGATGATGGCCTATAACGTGCTGCAATCCATGCAGCTTCTGGGCGATGCGGCGTCTTCCTTCACCGACAACATGGTCGTGGGCACCAAGGCCAATGTGGCGCGGATCGAGAAGCTGATGAAGGAAAGCCTGATGCTGGTGACGGCACTGGCGCCGACGATCGGCTATGACAACGCGACCAAGGTTGCGAAAACCGCGCATAAGAACGGCACCACCCTGCGGGAAGAGGCGATTGCGCTGGGCTTCGTCGATGCCGAAACCTTCGACCGCGTGGTGCGGCCCGAAGACATGATCGGCCCCAAGGACTGAACGTCGGAGGACTGATGGCCGAGATCGTCAACCTGCGCACCGCGCGCAAGCAGGCGGCCCGCAAGGCCGCCCGCGCTGCGGGTGATGCGCAGGCGGCGAAATTCGGCCGCAGCAAGGCCGAAAAGGACCTGCAAAAGGCGCGCGCCGAAAAGGCGGCGCGCGACCTGGACGGCCACCAGCGCGAGGACGGCGAAGACGGTTAACCCGGGCTTCATCCTGATGCGGCAGCCTGCCCGCAGGAGGTGCCCGATGACCGCCATGCCACAGTACCTAAGCCCCGAGACCTGGATCCGTCACCTGTTCGCGTCGCAGGCCGCCCAGGTTGGCGGCGTGATCCGCCGCAAGATCCGGGATGTCGAACGCTTTGTCGGCCGCGAGGTGTTTCTTGATGAAATGCGCCGTCGCGGCTTTCCAGTGATCGAGAATGCCGGACAATTCGTGATCTTCTGCAATCGCGAACCGATCCGACGCGTCGCCTGAGCGATTTCTTCGAAGAAATCGCGCCGGAGCCTTCAAAGGCTCCGGACCGGAGTTTTCGAAAACTCCGGTTGGCGCAGCGTTGAAGCCCAGGCTAGACAGAGATCATGACCGCCCGCCCCGTCAAACGCTCGCTGACCCTGCAGGGGCACCGCACCAGCGTCTCGCTGGAAGAGACCTTCTGGCAGGCCTTCCGCGACATCGCCGCCGAACGCGGCCTTAGCCTGAACGCATTGGCGGCCCAGATCGACAGCACCCGCGACGGCGATATCGGCCTGGCCTCGGCGATCCGGGTCTTCGTGCTGGACCGCTACCGCGCCGCTGCGCGCTGAAGCGCCGGCACCAGATCGCCATAGCCGGTGAAACGGTATTCATAGGCCAGCCCCAGCCGCGCCGCGCAATCGCGCGCCTTCGCCTCCAGCGCCGGATCGCGGGTCTGGGCCTGATAGACCAGCTTGTCGTAATTGCCGAACAGCATGTCGCGCAGCTCGGGATGGCGATCCAGGCCCATGGGTTTCCAGACGAAGGCATCGAACTGGCGCACCAGGAAATCGGTCAGGTAGAAGGCGGTGAATTCGGTTTCGCTGATCGCCGCGAAGGCGGCATTGCCTTCGAAAAACGAATAGCAATGCGGGCCTTCGACCATCTCGACGCCCAACTCGGCGCATTTCGCCTGCAACAGCCCGCCCGTGCCGCAATCGGCATAGACCACGAAGACCGAGTCATAGGCATCGCGCCTTTCGCGCACCGCCGCCTCGACCGCATCGGTGATCTTCTCGGGCCAGAGATGCAGATTCGCCGGCAGGCATTGCAGATCCAGGTGATCCCAGCCATTCGCCGCCTTCACCGCCAGAATCTCATGCGCCAGCGCGCCACAGGCGATCAGCAGCACCCTGCCCCGGCGCGCGGGCGCAAGGCCGGTCTGGGTCAGCGTGTCGTCATCGGGCGCCGCGGGCGCTAGCGCCACTGCCGCACGCCCAGAATCACGCTGCCGGCCAGCGCCGCAAAGGAAATCGCCAGAACCGGCACCTTCGCCCAGAAGGCCAGCACCAAGGTCGCCCCGGCCGCCAGGATCACCAGAACCAGCAGCCCGAGGAAATGAGTCAAAGGCATCGACACGTCCTCCACCCATCGAATGTGGCCCTCGCTGTCGCGGAATCCAAGTCACGAAACGAAGAGGCCCCGGAGATTCCGGGGCCTTTTGAGGCAATTGCCCGGTTTGCCGGCAGATCAGCCGTTCAGCTGATTGTGCTTGCGGGCCACGAAGGTCTTGGCGGTCTCGACCGCCACCGCGGCGTCGCGGCAATAGGCATCGGCGCCGATCGCCCGCCCGAACTCTTCGTTCAGGGGCGCGCCGCCGACGAGGACGATGTAATCCTCGCGCATGCCCTTTTCCTTCATCGTGTCGATCACGACCTTCATATAGGGCATGGTCGTGGTCAGAAGCGCCGACATGCCCAGGATGTCAGGCTGTTCTTTTTCCAGCGCTTCCAGATACTTGTCGACCGAGTTGTTGATCCCCAGGTCCAGCACCTCGAAGCCCGCGCCTTCCATCATCATCGCGACAAGGTTCTTGCCGATGTCATGGATGTCGCCCTTCACCGTGCCGATCACCATCTTGCCCATGCGCGGCGCGCCGGTTTCGGCCAGCAAGGGCTTGAGGATGAACATGCCCGCCTTCATCGCATTGGCCGAAAGCAGCACTTCGGGCACGAACAGGATCCCGTCGCGGAAATCGTCGCCCACGATCTTCATGCCGGCGACCAGCGCCTTGGTCAGCACGTCATAGGGCGTCCAGCCGCGTTCCAGCAGGATATTCGTGCCTTCCTCGATCTCTTCCTTCAGCCCGTCATAGAGATCGTCATGCATCTGCAGGACCAGCTCGTCATCGGAAAGTTCAGAGAGGATGATCTCGTCGTCGGCCATCTGGGCGCTCCACGAAAAAGCGGTGTCTCGATGCTGATTGGGCCGAAACCGCCGCGGGGACTTCTCGAATAGCGACATGCCCGGACTGAAAGCCGACAGCAAGGAAAATGCACGGGGCCCGCCGCGCCCGGGACTGGCGCATGTTCCTCAAATGTTCTATATTTCGCCGCATGGCTGCCCCCCACCCTTCCCTTCTGCCCGGTCAGCGCGCCCGCGCCCGCGGGGCCCGCTCGAACGAGACCGGCCGATACGAGGCGCATCGCCGCGAGGCGGCGGATGACGGCTGGGCGCTGCCCGAGGACGACCGGCTGATCGCAACCGAGCTGCGGCTGGAACGCCCGCGTTCGGCGCTCAGCTGGAACCGCTCGCCCGACCTGCCCTTCGACCGCAGCGTGAACCCCTATCGCGGCTGCGAACATGGCTGCATCTATTGCTTCGCGCGGCCGACCCATGCCTGGCTGAACCTGTCGCCGGGCTTGGATTTCGAAACCAAGCTGGTGGCGCGGCCCGGCATCGGCGCGGTGCTGGAGCGGGAATTGCGGGCGCGCGGCTACAAGGTGGCGCCGGTGGCGCTGGGGACGAATACCGACCCCTACCAGCCGATCGAGGCGAAGCAGCGGCTGATGCGCGAGGTGCTGGAGGTGCTGGCCGCCTTTCGCCACCCCGTCGCGATCACCACCAAGGGCACGCTGATCGCCCGCGATCTCGACATTCTGGCGCCCTTGGCCGCGCAGGGGCTGGCACGGGTCGGGATCTCGATCACCACGCTGGATCCGGGGCTTGCCCGCCGGATGGAGCCGCGCGCCGCCACCCCGGCCCGGCGGCTGGCGGTGGTGCGGCAGCTTGCCGAGGCCGGCATTCCGGTGCGGGTGATGGTGGCGCCGGTGATTCCGGGGCTTACCGATCACGAGCTGGAGCCGATCCTGCAGGCGGCGCGCGATGCGGGCGCGGTGGCGGCCAGCTGGATCATGCTGCGCCTGCCCCTGGAAGTGGCGCCGCTGTTTCGCGACTGGCTGGCCGAGGCCGAGCCGCTGCGGGCGGCCAAGGTGATGGCGCGGGTCCGCGAAAGCCGGGGCGGGAAAGACTATGACGCGGCCTGGGGCAAACGCATGCGCGGCGAGGGGATCTGGTCGCGGCTGATCGCGCAGCGCTTTGACAAGGCCTGCGCGCGGCTGGGCTTCAGCACTGCGCTGCCGCCGCTGCGCTGCGATCTGTTCGAAGTGCCGCTCGCCAGGGGCGATCAGCCGAGCCTCTTCTGAACGGGTCGGGCTGCAAATTCCTTCGAAGGAATTTGCAATTTTCTTCGAAGAAAATTGCCCGGAATTTTCGAAAATTCCGGGCGCCGCTCAGCCGCGGCGGCCGCGCCGTTCCCGCCGCGCCGGGCCTTCGCCATCTGTCCCGTCCGAGGCCGAGGAAAAGCCGCCCAGTTTCGCCGCGATTTCTTCCAGCGTCGGCACCGCGCCTTTCGGGCGCGATTCCAGCGCCGCGCGCATGGCGCGCAGATGCTCGGGCATGGTGCCGCAGCAGCCGCCGATGATCCGCACCCCGGCATCGCGGGCCAGAACCGCATATTCCGCCATCAGATCGGGCGTGCCGTCGTAATGGATATGGCCGTCATGGTATTTCGGGATGCCGGCATTGCCCTTGGCGATGATCGGCCGCGCCGTGCCGGTGGCGATGAAGCCCATCACCGTGCGCATCAGATCGCTGGCCCCCACGCCGCAATTCGCCCCGAAGGCGAGCGGCGGGTTCGGCAGCTTCTCGACCATTTCGGCCATGGCAGCCGAGGTGACGCCCATCATCGTCCGCCCCGCGGTGTCAAAGCTCATGGTGCCGCACCAGGGCATGCCGGCCAGCGCCGCCGCCTCGGCAGCGGCCTTGTATTCCTCGGGCGCCGAGATCGTCTCGATCCACAGCACATCCGCGCCGCCGTCCTTCAGCCCCTCGGCCTGCTCATGGAAGATCTCGACCGCCAGCGCATGGGTCAGGCTGCCCATCGGCTCGAAGATCTCGCCGGTCGGGCCGACCGAGCCTGCCACCACCACCGGCCGCCCGGCGGCATCGGCGATCTCGCGCCCCATGGCGGCGCCGACGCGGTTCAACTCATGCACGCGGCCTTGCGCATTGTGCAGTTTCAGCCGCGCCGCGTTGCCGCCGAACGTGTTGGTCAGGAAGATGTCCGACCCCGCCTCGACCGCGCCGCGATAGAGCGTGCGGATATTGTCGGGGAGGTCGACGTTCCACAATTCCGGCGGCTCGCCCGAGGCGAGGCCCATGTTGAACAGATTGGTCCCGGTTGCGCCATCAGCCATCAGCCAGTCGCGCGTCTGAAGCAGCCGGCTCAGCGCATCGGTGGTCATCGTTTTCATCCTCCGGGTCCGGGGTGGTCAGCCCGACTTCCTGTGCCATGTGGGCCCTGACGATGCAATTTCAATCTCGGCCGCGGCGGCATGCGGCACGGGCAAGGCGGCGGGGCCAAGGGGCGGGAACGGCTGGGCGGGCAGCGGCTGGGCGGGCAGCGGCCCCGGCCGCGTCACCGCCTTGCGGATCTCGACCGCGGCCAGGGCAAGGTCGGGCGCCGCGGGGGCGGCGATGTACAGCTGGTCCCAGGCCGGGGCGAAGCCCGCCTTGAACTGGTGCAGCCCCGCGCCGGCCTGGCGCGCGCGGCGGCC
>NZ_JAICBZ010000076.1 GCF_020179405.1 Xinfangfangia pollutisoli
GCCGGCCGATCGGGCGGCAGCACCACAAGCAGCGGCAGGCCGCTGGCCTGGGCCTCGGCCAGCACATGCGCCAGAAGCGGGCGGCCTGCGACCGGCTCGAGCAACTTGTCGGCGCCGCGCATCCGCGACGAGGCGCCGGCGGCCAGGATCAGAATCTGCGGCAGGGCATCGGTCATGCCGGCAGTTTGCCACGGTTTCGCGCCGCGATCACCTTTTGCTGCAAATTGGTCAATCTTATTGACCCATGCTGCGCGGCAATGCAGGATTTCCCTGTCGGGGGTCATCATGCAAGACGTTCTGAAAAATGCTTTCATCGAACAGGCCCTGGCCTGTGACGCCTTGGGATCGGGCTTTACCGCGCGGCTGATGCGCGCCCTGCCCGAGGCGCTGTTGGCCGCACCGCAGCTGATGGCGCGGCTGGGCAGCATTCCGGGCGATCCGGGGCCGCGCGGGGCATCGTTGCCGCTGCGGCTGGCCGGGGGCCTGCATTACCTGCATCTTTCCGGGCAAGAGCCGGCGCTGCAGGCGGCCTGGCCGCCGCAGGGCGATGGCATGCCGGCGCCGCTTTTGCCCGGGGTTCTGGCCCGGCATCAGGCCTGGCTTGCCGATTGGGTGACCCATGCGCCGCAAACGAACGAGGTCGGCCGCAGCGCCGTGCTGATCGCCGGCGCCGCCTGGGTCGCGGCGCGGACCGGCCTGCCGCTGCAGGTCTCGGAACTGGGGGCCAGCGCCGGGCTGAACCTGAATTTCTTCCGCTACGGGCTGCAGGTTGGCGTCGCGGTCTCGGGCGATGCGGCAAGCCCCTTGCTACTGCGCCCCGACTGGCGCGGGCCCGCGCCGCATCCGGGCGCCGTTCCGGTGATCGAGGCGCGCGGCGTCGATCTGAACCCGCTGTCGGCACAGGATGATGCGCTGCGGCTTTTGGCCTATGTCTGGCCCGATCAGGCCGCGCGTCTGGCGCGGATGCGCCAGGCGCTGGAGATTGCCAGGACCCATCCGCCGCAGGTCGACAAGGCCGATGCCGCCGACTGGTTGGAGGCGCGGCTGCAAGCGCCCTGGCCGGGGCGCTGCCATCTGGTCTGCCACACGATCGCGCATCAGTATTTCCCGCCCGCGTCGCAGGCCCGGATCGCGGCTGCCATGGAGCAGGCCGGGGCGCGGGCCAGCGCGCAGGCGCAGCTGGCCTGGCTGGGAATGGAGGGGGATGCGGTGCCGGGCAGCGCCGGCCTGACGCTGCGGCTTTGGCCCGGCGATCAGCGCCTGTCGCTGGGCCGGGCCGGCTATCATGGCCAAAGCGTCGATTGGGCCGGGTGATCCGATGCTTCGCAGATGGATCGAGGCGTGAGGCGGGCCCTCAGGCCCGCATCCGCCCGCCATCGTCCCAGATCGGCGCGAGATGCACCTTTGCGGCGCGCTTTTCGCCCAGGATCTCGATCTCCAGCGCCAGCCCATCCTGCACCCGATCGGCCGGGATGAAGCCCTGTGCCACCGATTTGCCTGTCCAGTGGCTGAACCCTCCGCTGGTGCAGAAGCCGACCACGGCGCCGTCCAGCCAGATCGGCTCCCAGGCCACCACATCGGCATCGGCCGCATCGACCACCATCGTCACCAGCCGGCGCTTTGGCCCGGCGGCTTTCTCGGCCAGGGCCGGGGCCTTGCCGATCCAGTCGGCTTCCTTGTTCCAGGCGATGAAGCGGTCCAGCCCGGTTTCGGCGGGGGTGTAATCGGGCGAGAATTCGCGCCCCCAGCTGCCGAACCACTTGTCCAGCCGCAGGCTCATCATCGCGCGCATGCCGAAGGGCCGGATGCCCAGATCCTTGCCCGCCGCCATCAGCACATCCCACAGATGGCGCACGGAATGGATGTCGCAGAAGATCTCGTAGCCCAGATCGGCGGTGTAGCTGACGCGCTGGACGATGCAATTCGCCATGCCGACGGTCAGTTTCTTCACATCCATGAACCGGAACGCCTGGGCCGAGACATCGGCCCGCGTCACCTTGGCCAGCAGATCGCGCGCGGCGGGGCCGGCGATGGTAAAGCCAGACCGGCTGTCCGAGATGTTTTCCACCGTCACGCCCGGCGCGGCGTGATCGTCGAACCAGCGCTGATGCCAGCCTTGCGCGCCATAGCTGGCGGTCAGCTGGAATTCGGTTTCCGACAGGCAGGAGACGGTGAAATCGCCGATGATCTTGCCCGATTCCGCCAGCATCGGCGTCAGCGACAGCCGCCCGGGCTTGGGGATCCGCCCGGCCATGATCCGGTCCAGCCAGGCCCGCGCGCCGGGGCCTTTCACCAGATATTTGCCGAAATTCTGCAATTCGTTGATGCCCACGCCTTCGCGCAGCGCGCGCACTTCCTGGCGCGTCGCCTCCCAGGCGTTCGAGCGTTTGAAGGTGGGCGTCTCAAGCCGCGACTCGCCGGGCAGGGCGAAGTAATTCACCACTTCCAGCCCGTATTGCTGGCCCCAGACCGCACCCATCCCGTCGAAGACGTCATACATCGGCGTCATGCGGAAGGGCCGCGCGGCCGGGCGTTCCTCGTTCGGATAGGATACGTTGAAGCGCATCTGGTAGTTTTCGATCACCTTCGGCACGGTATAGCCCGGCGAGGTCCAATTGCCGAAGCGGCTGACATCGAAGCCGCGCGGGTCGCGTTCGACCTCGCCCTCGATCATCCATTGCGCCAAGGCCAGGCCCATGCCGCCGCCCTGCGAGAAACCGGCCATGACCGCGCAGGCCGACCAGTAATTGCGCAGGCCCGGGACGGGGCCGATCAGCGGATTGCCATCGGGCGCGAAGGTGAAGGGGCCATGGATCACCCGCTTGACACCCGAACGTTCCAGCACCGGGAAGCGGCGATAGGCGAAGGCGACAGAATCTTCGATCTTGTCGAAATTCTCGTTCAGCAGCTCATGGCCGAAGGTCCAGGGCGTGCCGTCGACCGACCAAGGTTCGCAGGGTTTTTCGTAAAAGCCGATGCAGAAGCCGCGGCCTTCCTGGCGCAGATAGCTTTCGCCGCCCGGATCCATCACATGCGGGAATTCACGGCCGGCTTTCAGGATCTCCATGATCTCGGGCACGTCATCGGTGACCAGATATTGATGCGCCATCGGCAGCAGCGGCAGATAGACCCCCGCCATGGCGCCCACTTCCCGCGCCCAAAGCCCGCCGGCATTGACCAGATGCTCGCAGGTGACGGTGCCCTTTTCGGTCACCACTTCCCAGCCGTCCTTGGTGGGATTGGTTTCCAGTACCCGATTGTGCAGCACGATCTCGGCCCCGCCCATCCGCGCCGCCTTGGCATAGGCATGGGTGGTGCCCGAGGGGTCCAGATGGCCGTCCAGCGGATCGTAAAGCCCACCGATGATGCCTTCGAGGTTCACCATCCCCTCGGTCAGCTTCAGAATCTCTTCGGGCCCGACGATTTCGGTATCCAGGCCCATGTAACGGTGCTTGGCGCGTTCGGCCTTCAGCTGCTCGAACCGGGCGGGGTTGTCGGCCAGCGTCACGCCGCCGACATGGTGCAGCCCGCAGGACAGGCCGGTGATCGCCTCCAGCTCCTTGTACAGGCGGATCGTATAGCCCTGCAGCGCCGCCATATTGGTATCGCCGTTCAGCGTGTGGAACCCCCCCGCGGCATGCCAGGTCGAGCCCGAGGTCAGTTCCGAGCGTTCGATCAGCATGACGTCGGACCAGCCAAGCTTGGTCAGGTGATACAGCACCGAACATCCGACGACGCCGCCGCCGATCACCACCACGCGGGCATGGGTTTTCATGTCAGGGGACTCCCGTTGAAGCTTTGCCGGCAGATTGGCCGGGCAAACCGCGCAGGGCATGAGGTTTTGCGACAGGATATGTCGCAAATGCCTTATAGGGCCAGACCAGTCCCCCGCACGATCCAGTCCAGATACTGACGTAGCTCGACAAACGCGCTGTAGTTCCCAGATTGCCCGCAGATCACCTTGTCGGCATTCGGGTTTGAAATGAAGCTGTTGACACCGAACTGACGCATCTTGCCATCGGCCGCCTGCGCAAGTGTCGGCCCGCCGCTGTCACCCGGACAGATCGAGCTGGGCTTCTGGTGTGTTCCGATGGTTTGCGAGCAAAATGTCAACTTTGCCCCCCCTCCGAGCGCACAGGCAACCGGGTTCTTCAGCAGCCAGAGCGTGCCGACCAGCAAGACATCGCTTGAGGTTCCGGGTGCGATCTGGCCGAAGCCGTAGCTGGTCAGAACAATTCCACCGGCACGGCTGTTCATCGGCGCATCCGCGCGGGTCACCAAGGGCATGGTCTTGTGCGGGACCGGGCTGTCAAGCCGGATCAGCGCAAGGTCATTCACATGATTTCCCCTGGTGAGCCCGTAATTGGAATGGCAATATAGCTTTCCGGTGACGCCTTTCCCGCCCCATTTCTTGGTCTCGTCAAAAAAAACCATGACGCCGCGGGCATTGGCGATTTCATGAACCGGGCGGGTTTCGCTGCGCTTGAACGCGCAATGCGCAGCAGTCAGGACCCATTGCGAACCGATCAGGCTTCCAGTGCAGGTGCCGGCATGAAAGCTTTCCTTGCCAAGCGTCGCTTTCAGTTCTGCATTGTTGCGATCCCAGGTGACAAGAATGGACACGACGCCGTCGCCTTCAGGGGGCACGGCCTCCCTGCCATCCGCGACGCGCTTTTCATTGTCGATCGGGACGCTGCCGATCTCGCCCAGAATCCCGAAAGCAGCAGGAGCGAATGGCTCAAAGACAGGTTCTCCGGGCGCATCGGCAGGCAGGGCCGGGGTGTCCTCTGCCACAGCGACCGCGCCTGAAGGGGCTGACCAAAGCGTTTCGCAGGCAATCAGGCCGGGCCCGATCGGTGCCGATTTTGCAGGTTCTGCCTTGGCGGTAGCAGCGGGCGATTGCGGTTTGGGGTCTGGGCTGGCGGGATCTTCCAGTTGACAGCCAAGAAGAAGCGGCGCGACAATCCAAAGCTTGGCGAGTTTCATGCACGTCACCTTTCACCATGAAAATACGGGGTGTCGAATGCGCTGTGTCGTATCGGTTCCGCTGATCTGCCTGGGTCTTGTCTGCGCGCAGGCTGCGTGGGCGGAAGAGGAAATCCCGCTTGTCTGGACATTGGCGGAAGACGCCTTGATCCCGAATGATTGGCTGTTAGGCAGTCGCGATCAAGCAATTTCTCCGGTATCGCCGTCATTGGGTCTGGTTTTGCCGAAGGGATTGCGGCTTGATCCTGGCGGCCCGGTATCTCTGGCGCCGCCGGAAGGTTCGGCTTCTCTAGATCTGGAATTCTCCATTGTGATGGAGGGCAGAAGGATCCGGATGGAATTCATCGAATCCCCCCCGATGGTGCTTCAGGAGTTCGAAGACCTATACGGAATCGCTGAAAGCTACCGGCCAAGATATCGGGAATTCCTGCTCGATAGTTTTGGATATCAAGGAGTTGATCTTTACCAGGTCTTCTACCGTGATGGCGACATCACCACGTTGATAGAATTCTTCAAGGAGCAAGGCTATATTCTGCCGGGCGACTTCGCGGTGAAGCACATCATCGGCGAAAATGACATTCGATCGGTCCAGACTCTGTTGGATCAGCCCAGCAAGGATATGATCATCCTGCGTCCGCGGGATCTGTCCGAGGATGTGGCAAAGGCCAGGCGGCAGCGCGCGGCGGCGGCGACGGGTGTGTTGGTTCTGGTCGACCCGGAGGTGCATACGATTTTTCGGCAGGACGGGCAGCTAAGCTTTCCGCAGCTGATGACCTACGGCGCCGAGGCGGCTTCGCGCGGAAGATTCTGTGACGCGAAGACCGGGGCCGAGTTGCTGCTGGGGCGTTGCACGGGGGTTCTGGCGCAGGACGATCAGGGCAATAGGCTCTGGGTCACTGCAAAGCATTGTCTTGAGGATTTTCAGGGCGATATGCAGGCGTATCTGGTCTTCGATTTCGACGACTTGGACAGTGGCTACGACAGCGCGGGATCCACGTTCACCTCGGATCTCTGGATCGAGATTTCACCGGCGCAGTTGCGCCTGCACCCGCTGGCCGACATCGCCTATGTCACCGTGCCGGCTGCGGTACAGGGCCTGCCCGAGCCGGTAGAACTGGCCAATGACGCCGTTTTGGCGATCAATGATCCGGTCTATTCCGTCGGCCACCCGCAGGGCAGGCCGAAGAAGGGCATTGCCGGGCTGGAAGTCAGGATTGCGAGCTTCAGCGACACTTTGTTCACCGCCTGGATCGACAATTTCAAAGTCTCCAGCGGATCGCCGGTTTTCGATCTGCGCAGCCGACTTCTGGGCATTCTGGTTCAACAAGAAAAGCCCTTCGATTTCACCACGCTGCACCCTGACCAATCCGCTCCGGGCTGCGTCGGCGAAAAAATCAGCAATGAATCAGACACCGCGCCGCCGCTGATTTTGCGCACGGTGCTGATCGACGAAATCCCGGTGCCAGGCTGAGCTACCTCTCCGGGATCAGTCCCTTCGGCGCGAAGCGCAGCACCAGAAGCAGCACCACGCCCAGCGTCAGCAGCCGCATATGCGCGGCGGTTTCCTGCAGGCGGGTCTTCAGCTCTCCGGGCGGCAGGCTGGCGGTGATCCAGTCCATCAGCTGCGGGCCCAGGAATTCAACCGCCAGATACAGCCAGCCGATCAGCAGCCCGCCCAGCACCGCGCCCCAGTTGTTGCCCGATCCGCCCACGATCACCATCACCCAGACCAGGAAGGTGAAGCGCAGCGGAATGTAGCTTTGCGGGGTCAGCTGCCCCTCCATCGAGGTCATCATCGCCCCCGCCAGCCCGACGACCGCCGCGCCGATGATGAAGATCTGCAGATGGCGGCGCTTCACGTCCTTGCCCATGGCCTCGGCCGCGATCTCATTGTCGCGGATCGCGCGCACCATCCGGCCCCAGGGCGATTTCAGCGCCCGCTCGCACAGCCAGATCAGCCCGACCAGCACCAGGCCGAACATCGCGGCATACATCAGCTTGACCAGAATGGTCGAGGTGCTGACCGGGTCCAGCCCGAAAGAGCCGACCATGTCCAGATAGGCCGGATCCGCCTGCAGGTCGATTTCCCGCGGCACCGGCCAGGGCCGGGGCAGGTCGATCAGGTTCTTCACCCCGCGCGCCAGCCAGTCTTCGTTGCGCATCACCGCGACGATGATTTCGGCGATCCCCAGCGTGGCGATGGCCAGATAATCCTCGCGCAGGCCCAGGGCGATCTTGCCGATCAGCCAGGCCGCCGCAGCCGCAAGGGCCGCGCCGACCGGCCAGGCCCAAAGCGAATTCAGCCCCAGCCCGCCGATATTGCCGGCATGCGAGGGGTTGTTGGTTTCCACCGCCAGCACCGCCGGATCCAGGACGGCGCGATAGATGAAGAAGGCCACCAGCAGGAAGGCGGTCATCGCCAGGGCGCGGGTCCGCGATTTGGGCAGCGCCCGGTACAGCCGCCCCGCCAGCCAGATCGCGAAGCCGGCAAAGACCAGGGCTGCCAGGATCCGCGGTCCGCCCGCCGCCCAGCCCTCGGGCACGGGCTTGCTGGAGACCAAGACGACCGCCAGCCCCCCCAGCGCCACCGAGCCGACGATCCCGGTCGAGAACAGCCCCGCATAGCCCCATTGGATGTTGACCCCGATCGCCATCACCGCCGACAGCAGCGCCAGGTTCAGGATCTGCAGCGACAGGTTCCAGCTTTGCAGAAAGCCCGTCAGCACGAACAGCAGGGCCACGCCCGCGAAAAGCAGCAGATTGCGCATGTTATTTGCCTCCGAAAAGGCCGTTCGGCCGGAACAGCAGCACAAGGATCAGGATGCCGAAGCTGACCGCCACTTTGTAATCGGTCGACAGCGCCTGATACAGCCCGTCGCCCAGCCGGTCGGGTGGCACCAGATAAGACAGGATCTTGCGCCAGGCATTGGTGACCAGCAGTTCGGAAAAGGCCACGATGAAGCCGCCGGCAATGGCCCCCAGCGGAGAGCCCAGCCCACCCACGATGGCGGCGGCGAAGATCGGCATCAAGAGGCCGAAATAGACGAAGACCCGGAAGGACTTGTCCAGCCCGTACAGCGTGCCGGCGATGCAGGCCAGGGTGCCCGCGATCATCCAGGTGATCATCACCACCCGGTCGGGATTGATGCCCGACAGCAGCGCCAGATCCTCGTTATCGGCGAAGGCGCGCATCGACTTGCCGGTGCGGGTCTTCTGCAGGAACCAGAACAGCGCCGCCACGCAGACCAGCGCCACCACGACCGACACCAGCGCCGTGGTCTTGATCGCCAGCGGCTCGGCCAGGCCGGTTGCCGCCTTGAAATCCTGCGGTGACAGCACCATGCGCGCGCCATCGGCAAAGTTCTTCTCGGAGGTGCCGATGATCATCCGCACCAGCCCGTTCATCACGAACATCACCCCGGTCGAGACGATGACTAGGATGATCGGCTTGGCCTTCTGCTTGCGGTAGAAGCGATAGACCAGCCGGTCGGTGCCCAGCACCATGGCGATGGTCACGGCGATGCCCAGGGGCAGGGCCAGAAGCGCGGTGGGCAGCGGCCCGGCCGAGATGCCCATCGACTGGAACCACCAGGTGAACAGGATCACGAAGGCCGTGCCGAAGGCCATCGTGTCGCCATGGGCGAAGTTGGAAAACCGCAGGACGCCGAAGATCAGCGTGATCCCCAGCGCCCCCAGCGCCAATTGGCTGCCATAGGCCAGGCCCGGCACGACGATGAAATTCAGGAAGGCCACCAGGGCATTCAGCGCGTCCATCAGCCCTTGGCCTCCGTGCAAATCATCATCTCGCGCAGGCTTTCGCTCCAGCCGTTGACGCCTTCGATCAGCAGATCGCCGCCGCCATCGGGCGACAGGAACAGCACACCATAAAGTTTGGCGCCAGGCTGGCCGCCATAGACCAGATCGCCGCCCGAGCTGCGATCCAGCGCCACCAGCACATGTCGGCCGCCCTGGGTTTCAAGGGAAAAGCCGGTCTCGGTCTGGGTCGCGGCAAAGTGGCGCTCGGTGCCGGTGCAGCTGCCATCGCTGCAGGCGAAGCCGACCTTGCAGGTCAGATCGCGCGCGCCCGCCGCGGCAGGCAGCGCCATTGCCGCGGCCAGACCGGTGAAAAGCGCGGGGGCGTGGAGGAAAGCAAAGTGCATCCTCAGCCCCCCAGAAAGCTGCGACGCACATCGGGGTCGGCCAGCAGCGCGTGCCCGGTGTCGGTGTAGCGGTTCGATCCCTGGACCAGCACATAGCCCTTATGGGCGATCTCCAGCGCCTGGCGGGCATTCTGTTCGACCATCAGGATCGAGATGCCGCTGCGGGCGATCTCGATGATCCGGTCGAACAATTCGTCCATCACGATGGGCGACACGCCGGCGGTGGGTTCATCCAGCATCAAGACCTTGGGCCGCGTCATCAGCGCGCGCCCGACCGCCACCTGCTGGCGCTGCCCGCCCGACAATTCGCCCGCCTTCTGCCAGCGCTTTTCGCGCAGGACCGGGAACAGATGATAGACCTGCTCCATCGTCTCGGCGATCTGGTCGTCTTCGCGGATGAAGGCGCCCATTTCCAGGTTTTCCTGCACCGTCATCGTGGTGAAGATGTTGTGGGTCTGCGGCACGAAGCCCATGCCCTTGCGCACCCGCGCCTGCGGCGCCAGCGCGGTGATGTCCTCGCCCGCCAGCCGCACCGTGCCCTGGCGCAGCTTCAGCATGCCGAAGACCGCCTTCATCGCGGTGGATTTCCCCGCGCCATTCGGGCCCACGATCACCGCGATCTCGCCCTTTTCGACGGCCAGCGTGCAGGAATGCAGGATATCGGCGGCCCCATAGCCGCCCGTCATGTTCTCGCCGATCAGAAAGGGCTCAGCCATGCGCCTAGTCCAACGAATAGCGGATGAGACCCAGAAACTGATCATGCAAGGCCCGGTCCGCATCGGTCGGGCTGGCCGCGATCACATAGGTCATGGCCTGCAGCAGCGTGGTGTCGCCCAGGACATAAGTATTGAAAAAGACCACCTTCATTCCCTGCGTGGTGACTTGATAGACCAAAGTATGGGCCGGGTGCCCATCGACCAGACTGTCGAACTGGTCGATCTGGACCGGAGTGCCGCCCGAAAGCATCTCGGCATTCTGCAGCAGAAGCCCGGGCAACAACTCGTCGGTCAAACCGACATTGCGGCCGATCGCTTCTTCGATGAACTGGCCGTAATGGGTATCGTCATAGCGATAGGCAGCCTGGATTTCAGATGAAGCCGGGCGGGTGGGGCGCCAGACGCTTTCCGGCCCACAGAATTGCAGGCGGGTATTCACGGTCTTGCAGCCCGCATCACCCGGAGGTTTGGTTTCGAACTCCCAGGTCTGGTTGTTGAACAGCAGAACGGTCTTGCCCTCGACCATAGCCTTGCCGACCACCTGCTGCGCGCTTGCGGGCGCTGACAGCGCCAGGACAAGCGCCGGTACAGCCGCCCAGAGACAGCGATTGCGCGTCATGCCTGATGCTCCTTCACGATCTTGTTCTTCAGCCCGGTGCCCAGATAGGCCTCGATCACCCGCTCGTCGTTGCGCACCTCGTCGACCGTGCCTTCGGCCAGCACCTTGCCCTCGGCCATGCAGATCACCGGGTCGCAGAAGCGGCCGATGAAATCCATGTCATGCTCGATCACGCAGAACGTATAACCGCGTTCGCGGTTCAGCCGCACGATCGCCTCGCCGATCGTGTTCAGCAGCGTGCGGTTCACCCCGGCGCCGACCTCGTCGAGAAAGACGATCTTGGCATCGACCATCATCGTCCGGCCCAGTTCCAGAAGCTTCTTCTGCCCGCCCGAGATATTGGCGGCCTTCTCGTCGGCCAGATGGGCGATGGTCAGGAACTCCAGCACCTCATCGGCCCGGGCGCGGACGCGCGCCTCTTCCTCGGCCACGGCCGCGCGGCGGAACAGCGCGTTCCACAGCGTCTCGCCCGACTGGCCGGCCGGCACCATCATCAGGTTTTCGCGCACCGTCATCGAGCCGAATTCATGCGCGATCTGGAAGGTCCGCAGCAGGCCCTTGGCGAACAGCGCATGCGGGGGCAGGCCGGTGATATCCTCGTCGCCCATGAAGACCCGGCCCGATGTGGGCGGCAGGCGTCCGGCGATGACGTTGAACAGCGTGGATTTGCCCGCCCCGTTCGGACCGATCAGGCCGGTGATCGTGCCCTTCCTGATCTGCAGGCTTGCGCCGTCAACGGCGCGAAATCCGCCGAAATGGCGGTGCAGGTTTTCAACCCTGATCATGGCGTCCCCAGAATGCCGGTCCCGGATCTTTTGCCCGGCGGCTTGTTGTTTGCATCCGGCCCGGGCGATGACCCGGGCCGGAAGTCGTGCAGGCCCGAGGCCCGCTTAGTGATATTTGACGGTCTCGACCTTGCCGTCCTTGATCACGATCTCGCGGTAGCGGCCGGCGGCCTCGCCCGGTTCGATCATCTCGACGCCGGTCGCGCCCTGATAATCCACATCCTTGCCTTCCGAGATCAGCTTCAGCGCCTTGCCCAGCTCGCCGGGATTGATCTTCTCGCCGGGCGCATTGGCGACTTCCATGATCTTGTCCTTGTAGACCTTGGGGTCGGTCGACCCCGCAGCCTGCATGGCCAGGATGAACAGCGCCGCGGCATCGTAGGATTCCGACGCATAGGCGGTGGTGCTGTCGAAGGGCGTCGGCAGCGCGGCCGCGATGTCCTTCAGGATCGTGTTGCCTTCGGCATCCGAAGCGGCGATGTCGCCGAACGAGCCGTCCAGCGCCGGGCCGATCGCTTCGGGCAGCGAGTCGCCGATCATGCCGCCGGGCAGGTAGAAGGTCGAGAAGGCGCCGGTATCCAGGGCTGCCTGGATGATGCCCTTGCCGCCCTGATCCAGATAGCCCGCGACGACCAGAACCTCGCCGCCGGCCGAGGCCAGCGCCGCGACTTCGGCCGAATAGTCGGCCTTGCCGTCTTCATGGCTGGCATTGATCGTGACGCTGCCTCCTTTTTCCTTGAAGTACTTCTCGATGAATTCCGATTCACCCTTGCCGAAGTCGTTGTTCGTGTAGGTGATCGCGACCGATTTCACGCCCTTCTCGACCAGGATGTCGGCGGCGACTTCGCCTTCGCGCGCATCCGACGGCGCGGTGCGGAAGAACAGGCCGTTATCCTCGTCCTGGCTCAGCGCGGGCGAGGTGGCCGAGGGCGAGATCATCACCATGCCATTGGGCATCGCCACATTGGTCAGCACCGCGCGGGTCACGCCCGAGCAGTCGGCGCCCACGATGCCATTCACGGCATCCGAGGTGATCAGACGTTCGGCGGCGGCGGTGGCGGCCGAGGCGTCGCCGCAGGTCGAGTCGGCGCGGACCGGAACGAAGCTCCAGCCATTGGCAACCGCGCCCGAGGCATTGGCTTCGGCCATCGCCAGTTCGGCCGCGGCGGCCATGTTCGGCGTCAGCGATTCGATCGGGCCGGTGAAGCCGATCAGGATGCCCAGCTTGACGTCCTCGGCGCCGGCGGCGCCCGCCATCAACGCGCAGGACGAAGCGGCCAGCAGCAGTTTTTTCATTCCCTGTCTCCCTTATTGGATCGCAATCCTGTGAAAACCCTAGAGGGGCCTCTGCGAAAAGAAAAGCGCCTTGAAGCCGCGCCTGTGGCGGATTCCCTTGGGTAAATTCACCGTCAGATCGGGCAGATCGGGCCCCTTGGCCTTGGGATCGCGGCGGCCACACCCCAGATCGACAGCAGACCGGCGAAAGGACGAACCGATGCGCAACGCCCTGCTTCTGTGCCTGACCCTTGCCCCCCTGGCCGCCACGGCGGGCGAGATCGACAGTTCGGCCGGACCGATGGCGATCACGCCGGTCGCGACCGGCCTGGACGAACCCTGGGGCCTGGCCTTCCTGCCCGGGGGCGGGTTTCTGGTCACCGAACGCGGCGGCCAGCTTTGGTGGATCACCGAGGCCGGCCGTGTCGCGGTCTCGGGCCTGCCAAAGGTCTTTGCCGAGGGGCAGGGCGGGCTTCTGGACGTGATGGTGCCGGCGGATTTCGCCGCCTCGCGCGAGATCTGGCTCAGCTATGCGGCGCCGGTTCCGGGCGGGGCGGCGACGGCGGCGGGGCATGGGCGGCTGACCGAAGACGGGCGGCTGGACGGTTTCACCCCGGTCTTTCAGGCCGAAGCGGCGCCGGGCGGGCGGCATTTCGGGGCGCGTCTGGTCGAGGCCGCGGATGGCGCGGTCTTCCTGACCACGGGCGAGCGCGGCACCGGCCCCGGCGGGCAAGAGGCGCAGGACCCGTCCAACGCGCTTGGCAAGGTGATCCGGCTTGCCCGCGATGGCAGCCCGGGCGTGCAGGTTGAAGGCTGGCGGGCCGGGGTCTGGTCGGTCGGGCATCGCAACATCCAGGGCGCGGCGCTGGATCTGGGCGGCCGGCTCTTGACCGTCGAGCATGGCGCCCAGGGCGGCGACGAGGTGAACGCGCCCGCGCAGGGCCGGAATTACGGCTGGCCGGTGATCTCCTACGGGGTGAATTACGGCGGCGGGCCGATTGGCGAGGGCACGGCCAAGGACGGGATGGAGCAGCCGCTGCATGTCTGGGACCCGTCCATCGCGCCCTCGGGGCTGATGGTCTATTCCGGCGCGCTGGTGCCGGACTGGCGCGGCGATGTCTTTACCGGATCGCTGAACAGCGATTTCCTGGCGCGGCTCGACCCCGAGACGCCCGCCCCCACCGGCTGGGCCGAGGAGCGGCTTGCCGCGCCCGAAACCGGCCGCGTGCGCGACGTGGCCGAGGCGCCGGACGGGTCGATCTGGTTCCTGTCGGTCAGCGATGGCGCGGTCTACCGGCTGGCGCCGGTGGGGCGATAGGGCGGAAGGCCCGGCCCCTGCGAATCCGCGGCACCGCGATCCCGCTTCGCGGTGGGGCCGCGATCTGCTAGGCTTCCCGCACCCTTTCGGAAAGGGGCGGAGGACAAGATGGGTTTTCTTGAAGCCGTCAAACATGTCTACGGAAATTATCTCAGCTTCCAGGGCCGCGCGCGGCGGTCGGAATACTGGTGGTGGGTGCTGTTCAACATCCTCGCCATGGTGCTGATCGCCATGATCGAGCTGACCCTCGGGCTCGGCCGGGGGATGATGATGGCGGGCGAGGGGATGATGTCGGCCAGCTACTCTGGCGGGCCGCTGAGCCTGATCTGGGCGCTGATCAACTTTCTGCCCGGCCTGGCGGTCGGAGTGCGCCGGTTGCATGACACCGACAAATCCGGCTGGTGGCTGCTGATCGGGCTGGTGCCGCTGGTCGGGGCGATCGTGCTGCTGGTGTTCTTCTGTTCGCGCGGAACGGCCGGGCCCAACCGCTTTGGCGCCGACCCCTTGGCGGAACGGCTGGCCTGATCGCGGCCGCCGGGCGGGCGCCTGTCAGATCGACAGGCGCACCGCCAGGGCGCCCGGAATGCCCTGTGTCCCACGCTCGCGATAGGGCGTGGTGTTGTAATGGCTGCGATAGCATTTCGAGAAATGCGACGGGCTGGCAAAGCCGCAGGCCAGCGCGACATTGATCACGCTCATATCGGTCTGCATCAGCAGGTTGCGCGCCTTTTGCAGCCGCAACTCCATGTAATAGCGCTTGGGGCTGCGGTTCAGGTAGCGGCGGAACAGCCGCTCCAGCTGGCGGGTCGACATGCCCACTTCCTCGGCCAGATCGGCAGGCGACATCGGATCCTCGATATTGCCCTCCATCATCTGGATGACCTGGGACAATTTCGGATGCCGCACGCCGATCCGGGTCGGGATCGACAGGCGCTGGGTGTCCTGATCGGTGCGGATGGTGGAATAGATCAGCTGATCGGCCACGGTATTGGCGACATCCTCGCCATGATCGGCGGCGATCACCTTCAGCATAAGGTCCAGCGACGAGGTGCCCCCCGCCGTGCTCCAGCGGTTGCCATCCATCACGAAGACCGATTTCGTCAGCCGGACCTCTTCGAATTCCTCAAGGAATCCGTCCTGGTTTTCCCAGTGGATCGTCGCCTTCTTGCCATCCAGCAGCCCCGCCCGCGCCAGCGCATAAGACCCGGTACACAGCCCGCCCACCGTCACCCCGCGCCGCGCCTCGCGCCGCAGCCAGTTCAGCACGCTGCGCGTCGTGGCCCGCTGTACGTCGATGCCGCCGCAGACCAGCAGCACATCGTCGCGCTCGATCTCATCAAGGCCCATGTCCAGCTTGAACGAGGCGCCATTGGAACAGGTCGCCGTCTCGCCGCCTTCGCCAGCCAGCGCCCAGGTGTAGATCGTCTTGCCGGCCACGCGGTTGGCGATGCGCAAAGGCTCGATCGCCGAGGCGAAGGCCAGCATGGTGAAGCGGTCTAGCAACAGGAAGATGAAGCGGCGCGGCGCATGGGCAACGGTGGCATGGGCGGCCTTGCGCTCGGGGAGGGGCATGATTTGCGACCTGGCTTGTCGTTTGTTGGCATTGAGGCTCATATTTTACAACTGTGCAAGGGGCGAAAGCGGCGGTTCGGTGTCGGGAATGATCACGTCCTGTTGCAACCTGTTGCAGCCGTCGTCGCAACCGGGCAAAGCCCTTTGCATCTGTGCCGGTCCGCCTGTATAGGGCGGTTCCGTTACCGCAAACGATCCCGGAGGGGGGTCGGGGAGGGTGTTATGACCAAGGGCTGGACCAAATCCGACTGGCGCGCCAAGCCGCGCATCCAGATGCCGGATTATCCCGATCAGGCCGCGCTGGCCGCGGCCGAGACGCAATTGGCGAAGTATCCGCCGCTGGTCTTTGCCGGCGAAGCGCGCCGGTTGAAGGACAAGCTGGCGCTGGCCGCCCAGGGCAAGGCCTTCCTGCTGCAGGGCGGCGATTGCGCCGAAAGCTTTGCCGAATTCAGCGCCGACAACATCCGCGACACGTTCCGGGTGATGCTGCAGATGGCCGTCGTGCTGACCTTTGCCGCCAAGGTTCCGGTGATCAAGGTCGGGCGCATGGCCGGCCAGTTCGCCAAGCCGCGCTCGGCCCCGACCGAGGTGATCAACGGCGTCGAACTGCCCAGCTACAAGGGCGACATCATCAACGGCTTCGACCCGACGCCTGCGGCGCGGATGCCCGATCCGCAGCGGATGCTGCAGGCCTATACCCAGGCCGCGGCCAGTCTGAACCTGCTGCGCGCCTTCTCGACCGGCGGTTTCGCCGATATCCACCGGGTCCATGCCTGGACGCTGGGCTTTGCCGAGCATGACAAGGCGGAACGCTATCGCGAATTGTCGAACCGGATCTCGGACGCGCTTGATTTCATGAACGCGGCCGGCGTCACCTCGACCACCGCGCCGGAACTGGCCAGCGTCGATTTCTACACCAGCCATGAAGCGCTGCTCTTGGAATATGAAGAGGCGCTGTGCCGGATCGATTCCATCACCGGCCAGCCGGTGGCGGGCTCGGGCCACATGATCTGGATCGGCGACCGCACCCGCCAGCCCGATGGCGCGCATGTCGAATTCTGCCGCGGTGTGCTGAACCCGATCGGGCTGAAATGCGGGCCCTCGACCACGGCCGAGGATCTGAAAGTGCTGATGGCCAAGCTGAACCCGGAAAACGAACCGGGCCGGCTGACGCTGATCGCGCGCTTCGGCGCGGGCAAGGTGGGCGATCACCTGCCGCGGCTGATCAAGACGGTGCAAGAGGAAGGCGCCAGCGTGGTCTGGTCCTGTGAT
Organism: Xinfangfangia pollutisoli; assembly: GCF_020179405.1. GTDB lineage: Bacteria > Pseudomonadota > Alphaproteobacteria > Rhodobacterales > Rhodobacteraceae > Pseudogemmobacter > Pseudogemmobacter pollutisoli. The sequence continues at coordinate 16,704 of NZ_JAICBZ010000076.1, forward strand.
CCGATGCATGGCAACACGATCAAATCCTCGTCGGGCTACAAGACCCGGCCCTTCGATTCCGTGCTGCGCGAAGTGCGCGAATTCTTCGCGATCCATCAGGCCGAGGGCACCGTGCCCGCGGGCGTGCATTTCGAGATGACGGGCCGCGACGTGACCGAATGCACCGGCGGCCTGCGCGCGGTGAAGGATGAAGACCTGTCCGACCGCTACCACACCGCTTGCGATCCGCGGCTGAATGCCAGCCAGGCGCTGGAACTGGCCTTCCTGGTGGCCGAAGAGCTGACCCGTCAGCGCGACGACGCCCGGCGCGTGGCGCTGTAAGGGCCGGGCTCGACATCTAAAAGGCGCCGGTCCCCTGCGGGGCCGGCGCCTTTTTCATTGCGGCGGGCAGCTCTAGTCGGCGGAATGGACCAGCCGCAGATGCGGGCGCCCCTTGATCGGCCGGGAAACCGCCTGCGGCGGCAACGGCAATGGCAGCAGTTCGGGGGCGGGGGCCGGCGCCTCGGCAAAGGCGGGGATCAGCGCCGGCTCTGGCGCCAGGGCTTGCGGCATCGGCGCATCGCCGGCCAGGATCAGCCGCTCCTCGACCGCGCGGGCGATGGCAAAGCGGCGGGGCGCGCGGCCGATCTGCCCCTCGGTCGCCAGACAGCCCAGCACCAGATCGCATTTCCCCCCGACCGAACGCAGCGGCAGCAGCAGAAGCCGCGCCGCCAGCGCCGGCCGGCCGATCGTGCGCTCGGCCTCAAGATGCAGTTCGGCCGCCACGGGCAGGGTGAAGACCCGCTCGATCACCTCCGCCAGCCGGGCGCGCGCCTCGGGCAGGAACAGCGTCGAGAGCGGCAGGCCCTTCATGTCCAGCCCGGCCAGATCCGTCAGCCCCATGCCGGAAATCCGCATGCGGATCAGCCCGGTGCCGATCCGTTCGGCGATGAAGACCTGGTCCAGCGCTGGCGCCAGGCCGCGCGGGTCGATGTCGCTGCGGGCGGGCAGGCCGCCCTGGGCGTCGCGCAGCCCTTCCCAATAGGCGCGCAGCACCTGCAGGGGGCGCCAGGCCTCGGGTCGTTGCGCCGCCCGCTCGGTGCCGCTGCCCTTGCCTCCGAAAAATGTCAGAACCATCCGATCTCTCCCGAGCCGTTGCCGCCGAACCCACCCCGGCCGTGTTGCCGCGCCGCGCCCGCTCTGCTAGGCCGGACCAGGCGCCGTGGCTGGCGCGGCGTCCGGCCGTGATGGCGGGATTAAGGCGACGGTAATCAAGATTGCCATGAAATGAACATAATCCCGTTTCGCGCGGATTCGGACGAAAATCTCTACAAATGGTAAATTCTCGCCGCGGTTGAGATCAGGAGCAGGTGCAGTGACAATCTCGATGACGGGTTTCGCAACCCGACGCAATTCCGGGGCCGGTTATGGCTGGATCTGGGATATCCGTTCGGTCAACGGCAAGGGGCTGGATCTGCGGATGCGGGTGCCCGACTGGGTGGACGGGCTGGAACTGGCGCTGCGGGCCGAGCTGCAGAAGGCGTTGGGGCGCGGCAATGTCAGCCTGTCGCTAAAGGTCTCGCGCGAGACGGGCGGGGCCGAGGCGCTGCGGCTGAACCCGCAGATCCTGGGCGGCGTGCTGCAGGCTTTGGCCGAGGTCGAGGGGGCTGCCATGGCCGCGGGCGTGACGCTGGCCCAACCCACGGCGGCCGATGTGCTGGGCATGCGCGGTGTGCTGGAACAGGGCGCCGCCGATGAAGACACGGGCCCGCTGCGCGCGGCCATTCTGGCCGACCTGCCGGGGCTTCTGGCCGATTTCCATGCCATGCGCGAGGCCGAGGGCGCCGCCCTGGCCCAGGTGATCGGTGCCCAGATCGACCAGATCGGCGCGCTGGCCGGCGCGGCGCGGGCCCGTGCCGAGGCG
>NZ_JAICBZ010000077.1 GCF_020179405.1 Xinfangfangia pollutisoli
ATGCTGCCCCTGACGCTGGCGCTTGCGGCCTCGGCCTGCGCGACGCCGAAAACCTCAACCGCCTTCGCTGATTGCGACCGCCCGGTGCTGCTGCCCGCCCGCGCCCTGTCCCGGGCCGAGGTGGTCGCCTTCTGGGCCCAGGACCGCGCCGCGCTGGTCACCTGCCGGGCAAGGAACGCTGCGGCGGCAGGGGTGGATCCGGCGGGGTAGGGGACCTTCTGCAGTTCTAGGGTCAGGACCCATTGATCTTGCGCTTTCAGCCCGATTCAGGCTCCGCAAGGAGATCGATGAATGAGCAACCTGTTTTGGTTGACTAAGGCGCAGATGGCACGTCTGGCGCCCGTCTTCCCCAAGAGCCACGGGAAGCCTCGTGTTGATGACCGGTGTGTTTTGAGTGGAATTATATTCATCAATCGCAATGGCTTGCGGTGGAGAGATGCCCCCCAGGGAATATGGTCCTGCGAAGTCCCTCTACAACCGTTGGAAGCGCTGGAGTGACAGGGGTGTCTTCGCCTGCATGATGCACGGCCTGGCGGCAGAGGCGGCTGTTCCGAAGACGGTGATGATCGATGCCACATATTTGAAGGCGCATCGCACGGCATCCTGCCTGCGGATAAAAAGGGGGTGCAGACGACAGACGGGGGCGGGCAATCGGTCGAACCAAAGGCGGGATGAACCCCAAACAGCACGCCGTGACTGACACCGCAGGACGCCCCATCCGGTTCTTCATGACCGCAGGCCAGGTCAGTGATTACACTGGGGCCGCCGCGTTATTGAGCGGCCTGCCATCGGCAGACTGGCTACTTGCAGACCGTGGATACGATGCCGACTGGTTCAGAGAAGCCTTGAAAGACAAGGGGATAAAGCCGTGCATCCCGGGCAGGAAGTCTCGGAGCAAGCCCGTTAAATATGACAGGCGCCGCTACAAGCGCCGAAATCGGATCGAGATCAAGTTCGGCAGACAGAAAGACTGGCGGGGGGCGCAACGCGATACGACAGGTACCCGAGGGTGTTCCTCTCAGCAATCGCGCTCGCCGCAACCGTCATCTTCTGGCTATAAAACAATAACGATTCCTGACCCTAAACCATCACGACAGCCTGTCACACACCATAAATCCTCTTCCCTTGCTTCGGACAAACCGCCACGAAACGGATCATGAAACAGGAATTCTTCGACGCTGATCACTATTGCCGTCAATGCGGTCATGTCCTGAGCAAGAATGAGGCATGGCAGCATTTCCAAAATGACGGCGATGCTCTGGGACTGGACCCTTCCCCCTACTTTTCAACCCGATTCTACAAGGATCGCTATCGGGACTGGGGTACGAATGGCGCAACCGCTTTAGACGATTACTTGGTTCGGACCGCCAATGGGCATAAGCGTCAACCGCACCCTTTGATAGATGCAGACGACTACCTTGGCACCTATCCAGACCTGCTCGGCTTCGGGCAAAGTGCGGTCTTGCACTTCATCCTGCATGGCGATGCAGAGGGGCGCTCGCCTTCCAAAGGGTTCGATGCCGGTTTCTATCGCCGGTGTTACCTCGCGCTCGGCCAAAGCCACCCGTTTCGCCATTATGTCACCGAAGGGTCTGCGCGGGGATTTCTGCCGCGGCCAACACCTGTCGATGCGGCAATGTCAGGCGCCGCGATGGCGGCTGCGATGACCGGACGGCCACGCCCCTTCGTGCTGGTCTGCCATGACGCGCAAAAGGCCGGGGTGCCGATCCTGACGCTCGATCTGGCGCGCGCCCTTGGCGCCCGGGGCTATGATCCGGTTTTCCTTTTGGGCAATGCCGGGCCTTTGCTCGACAGGTTTCGTGCGATTGGCCCCGTTTTCATCCTGGCAGAGGGATGGGATGCGACCGGGCTGGCCTCAGCGCTGCCGCAGCGCACGGCCGCGCTGATCAACACCAGTGCCGCCGCCGGGCTTGCGGTGCCTCTGGCGCAGGCAGGTCTCGACTGTCTGGTGCTGCTGCATGAGATGCCCGATTACATCCGGGACCAGGGCCTGATGCCGGATCTTCGTCTGGCGCAAGAGGCGGGCGCCCGGCTGATAGCCTCGATACCGCAGATTTCACGGGGCATTTCACCGCTCATCTCGCCGGGGACCTCCCGGGGCAAGGCAGGGCCGCCGGGCGGGGCTCCCTGCCCTGTCGGGCAATTGCGCCCCGGGATCATTCCGCCCCCGACGTCGCTGGCATCATTCCGGCGCGCGCGGCTGTGGCGGCAGCGGCAAGACGGGCCGGTCTTTATCGGCGCCGGCCATGCCGACAAGCGCAAAGGCTTTGATCTGTTTCTCGACGCGGCCCGGCGTATCCGGGCGGCGCAGCCCGGCGCGCGCTTTGTCTGGCTGGGGGCGCTGGACTCCTGGGCCAGGGATCTCGCGAATGCCGCTCTGGCCGAGGGGCTGCCCCTAGCCTTGCCCGGATTTGTCGAGGATTGCCTCGGCTGGTATCGCGCCGCGGACGTCTATCTGTTAACCTCGCGCCAGGATCCGGGGCCGACCACCGCGATCCATGCCGCAGCGGTTGGCACGCCCTTTGTCGGCTACGCCGCCGATATCGGTCTGATCGGGATGACAGAGGGCGTCGGGCGTTTCCTGCCCCCGGAGGATGAGGCGGGATTTGTCGCGGCAGCGGTTGCCGCCGCCAGTGCGGTCACTTCCGGGTCCCGCCGGGATCTGCGCCGGCTGATCCGACGGGAAACCGGGTTCGGGCCCTATGTCACAGCGCTTCTGAGCCGGTTTCACCTCGCAGCAGACCGCGAAGCCTGACCCAGTCGCGGATCGGCATGGCCGGATTGCCGATCATGCGCGCCCCGGCCGCGACCTTGCCGATCACAATCGCGCCGCCGCCGATCTCTGCCCCGTCGCCGATCTCCATCACCCGACGGCGGCTGCCATTCATGACCGCGCCCCTCGGAGCGATATTCACGCTTTCGCCGATCCTCACATGCCCGGCCAGGGCGGATTCGATCGCCAGCGTTGAGAAATCTCCGATCTCCACATCATGGCCGATGCTGGAGGACAGGATCATCGCACAGGCGCCGATCCGCACCGCCGGCCCGATCCGGGTCCAGGGCATGGTGATCGAGCCGGGACCGAATTGCACATCCGGGTCGACATGCGGCAGATCGGGACAGCAGGCGGTGGCAAGAGTTGCACCTTCCTCGCGCAGCCCACCGGCCACCCGGCGCCGCAATCCGGGGTTCGAGACCGTCAGCAGCACAGGCAGAGCTGCGTGGTCACGCAGCCGCGCAGCCGACGAGATCACCGGCACGCCAAGGCCGGGATGCACGAACCCGTTCTCGATATCATCAATCAACGCCCGGACACGGACGCGGCCCCGCCAGTATTCCTCAAGCCCGCGCAGGATCATCAGACTATGCCCGCGTGCGCCGAAGACTGTGATCTCGTCGAAATCGGTAGTGGATTTCATTCGGCCTGCTCCGGTTTGGGGTCGCTCTGATCAAGCACCGCCGAAACGATTGCGGTGATGCGGGCCAGCTGTGGCGCAGTAATACGGCCATGAAAGGGCAGGCAGAGAAGTTCAGTCCCTGCCTCCGGCGCCACCGGGGGCGCACCGGAGGCGGTCACGATACCGTCTCCGGCCCAGTATGTGCCAGGACCGCAAAGCAGCGGAAAGTGATCTCGCGCGAAGATGTGCCCCTCGGCGAGGGCCAGCACGAGCCGTGCGCGCAGATCCGGCGCAAGACGCAGCGCATAATAGCCGGGGCTTTCGCCCCCTGCCCGATGCAGCCGCAGCCCCGGCAAGCCGGAGAATGCACTGTCATAGGCCTGGCGCAACGCCCGGCGCGCGGTCAGCTCTGCGGGCAAATCGGGCAAGAGGGCCAGCCCCATGGCTGCATGTAGTTCCGAAAGTTTGCCATTGAGACCCGGCCCGGTCGCCCGCCCCTGTTCCATCCCGAAATTGCGCAGCCGGCGCAGGGCCGCCGCCTGATTGCCGCGCGTAACGACAAACCCGCCCTCAGCCGTATTCAGCAATTTGGTCGCATGCAGGGAAAAGGCCGAGGCATCGCCAAAATGACCAATCGGAATGCCGTCAATCTCGGCCCCGAAGGCATGGGCGGCATCATAGACCAGCCAGAGGCCATGCCGCCGCGCCAGGGCCTCCAGCGCCGCGACATCGCAGGGTATCCCCAGGAAATGCACCGGCAGGATGGCCGCCGTGCGCGGCGTGATCGCCGCCTCAACCGCGCGCGGGCAGAGCGTCAGTCGGTCTGGGTCGACATCGGCAAAGACCGGCACCAGCCCAAGCGCTGCAATCGCCTGCGCTGTCGCGGCAAATGTGAGCGGGGTGGTGATGACCTCGGCTCCTGCCGGCAGCTCGCCCAGCATCAGCGCAAGTGTCAGCGCCATCGTACCCGATGAGGTCAGCGAGACCGTATCCCCCGCGTGCTGCCACGTACTCAGCGCGCGTTCCAGCCGCATATGCAATACACCGCCATTGGTCAGCCAGCCCGCATCCAGCGCCTCGGCGGTCAGGCTGGCGAAACGGGTGGGATCGGGCAGCATCGGCGCTCCGAACAGGACAGGCGGCAGATCAGTCATGGAAGGCTCCGCGCGCAAGCGCCTCGCGTTAAGAGGTGATGCGTGGGGGATTGCCGCAGCCCGGCCGTAAGAAGGTTTGTGCAGCAGGAAAGATCAGCCTGTCTGTCTTGGATCGAAATTGCGCAAAATACCATCTGAAATACACTGGCTTATTGCAGGTTAAAGAAGTCAAGAAATATCGATTTATAGCCACATTTTGCCGCCACTGTCGGCCACAACCGCTCGATCAGGTGATACTCTGTCCCATCGAGGGCCAACGGCTCTTCTGGCCAGGGATAGTCGTAGCCAAAGAGATCCAGCATGGCCTTCGCAACCGCGCCACGACAGAAGAACATGTTGCCGGCGGGAAAAAGCATCGGCTCATCGGGAAGCGGTTGCGTGAAGGCGCCCTCTACCAACGGCAAGTGTCGCGCAGAGGGGCCCCAGATTTTAGCGACATTGCAAAATGGCGCAATCACTCCGAGATCCGTATCGGAGAGATCAATGCCCACGACAGGTGCGGCTTCCTTGCGGGAGGGTGGCGACAGTAGTGTCGTCAACAGATGGTCGCGCCATTGCAGGCCATTGGGCAGATGAGCAGAGCGCTTCTGATGAACATGACCCCACCATAGCGCCGGTGCGGCCACGAAATCATCATAGAGAAGGCGCAGGAAGGGAAGGATATCACGGCCGAGATTTGCCGTCACCACGATCTCGGGGTCATCCATTAGACCCCGAAGCGCCTCGCGCAAGCGCGCCGCGCTGGCGGCGGATGGAACACTGAAAACCACCCTGCGCGCATTGCGATAGGTGGCCAGATGCTGGCGAACCGTTCCGGTGATCTGTGCCGGGTAGAACACATGGTGATGCAGGGCGTACGGGGCGCTGCCATGGAGGATACGGGTCTGCTCGGGCGGTGGGACCTTCAGCATCCGATGCAGCCAGTTATCTGACCGGGCGATTTCCGCGCGACAATCCTCAATTGATAACCAGGAATTGCGCCGCCTGGCCGGTAGCAACCGCGCCTGATCGCAGATAACCGGATGAAAACGCGTAATATGGACCGGGCCACCTCTCTCTTTTGCGTGATCCTGCACAACCTTCAGCACGGCTTTGGCAAAGGTCGGGCCGAAGGGCGGCAGCGGTGTTGAGCCGGCCCTGTCCCGTCCCTTCTCTGTCATCAGGAAATCGTACAGCGCGAGGATATCGACGACCGGAAGCGATCGCAGCCGGTCGCTCAGACCCGCCTCTCGCGCGAGGGTCATGGCCTCGGAGGCTTCCCCGCATATTGCGACCTGCGCCCCGGCCTGAGCAGCCAGAAGAATGGCTGTGTTATCCGCCGTGCTGCGATGAAAAGACAGGTAATGGCTACAAAAACCGGCCAGAACCGGCAGGAGGGACGGTGTCTGCCATATTTCAAGCGCCGCCCCCACTCCGGCAGGCATTGCGGCGTGATCCCGACTATCCTGGTCGTCTGCCACATCCGGTCGCGGGCCCGGCAGCGTGATCCAGAGGAAGTGCGCTTCTGATCCGGCAACCCGCATGGTTTGAGCGAGTGCCCGAAACACCTCCACCCCCGCTGCAGGTCCGGAAGCGAGGACCAGAGGGTGAGCGCGCCACTCTGCACCGAACCGCACGGTTAGTGTGCGATGTACCGCAGCTTCCTGGACGCCATTGTCGCCTTCGGGCGAGGGGACGAAGACAGAGGCAGGTGCCAGATGGAGACTGCCTGGCCGTATCCCGACCGTTCTGCCGAATAGTTGCCAAGCCCGTGCAATCTCCTGGTCCGGGGAGATCAGGCCGTGGGCATATGTCAGCAAAAGTGCCTCACGCCTTTGCTTCTCTGCTCCTGCAGGTGCGCTGAGTGGTGCGGCAAAAAGTGGTATCCCGGCCGCCTCACACTCGTAGCACAGCGACGGCAGCCCGCCCCCGGAAAGATCGACCGCCGCCACAAGTTCCTGCGGTAATTGCCCGGCTAGAGCTCGTAGTTGCCAGACCGGAAGGTCGCCGCTTAGGATCGCCGCCGGATCGGGATCTGAGGTATCGTCGGAGAATGTTTCTGCATCGGCCGAGCCAATACAGAAAACCGGGGTCAACCCGACTTTCCTCGCCAGCTTCGCGAGCGCCTTCGTCACGCTCTCACCTGCCGCCGTCAGTGGATCAGGAGTAGCGATCAGCAGGATCGGATCGGTTGCTGCGGGGCGCACCAGTCTGGCCCGGTTCCGGAGCTTAACGGGCGTCAAGCGCATCGCCTCGCGGTGACCCCAGCGAAGATAGTGGACAATGGCCGGGCTACCGCTGCGTGCGATGTCGTGATGCTGGTCGTAGTAGAGCGAGGCGGAGAATCCCGAGACCATCCGATCGACCGGCTCGCCAAGGGCGATCAGCTCAAAAAACAACTCATCGGGGAGCGATTCTAGCGCTGGATCTCGGATGAAATCAGGACGCTGGCGGAGCTTTGCAAGCAAAGCAGGCAGTTCCTCCACTTGCTCTTTCATCCACGCGAAGAGGTTCGTCGGGGTGCTGCCATCACGTAGCCGGAACCCTGAAGCGTCCATCTCCGGATCGCGCCGGTAATCCTGGCGCGCGGAAGCGGGGTCGGCGATTTGCAGGTAGCGGCACCAGAGGGCGAGGTTTTGAGCGCTCAGCGCATCCGGCACTTCGATCGAAAGGGCTTCCACCGGGGCGCTACCGCAACTGCCAGATGTATCTCCGACTTCATACCCAGTTTCAGGAGGATCTCCCTTTTTGTCTGATGTCACACTGTAACCCCCGCAGTCGAGAAGAGGGGCTGCATCGTTTGGCCGAGATACTTCTCAGCGATATAGGCGTAATCTGCAGCTTGGGTCAGGATAACACGCTGGACAGCTTCGGCTTCGACCAATTGCGGAAAAATCTCGAAATCTCCCACAGCTTCGCCGCGCTGGACGCGGCGGTTGAGCTCGGCTTCCTGGACCTGAACTGGCCCTGCTGATCGATTGTCCCGCCGGAGTTCGATATGCGCCAGATGCTCCGGCAGCGGGGTGCTGATCTGCAGAAAGAAGTCGTGCACCATATTCAGCGTTTCTGGCTTTCCGGCCTCGTTGCGATGCAGGTCATGCGTCAGCGGGCGGACAACGATGTTTGCGGCAGGAAAAGCCGCACGCCAATGGTCCAGTAGCGCACCGTAGGAGTGAAAATGATCAGGATGCCTAGCCAGCCAGTCGACATAGCCAGCAAAGCCCGGCGACCATGGAAAAGCGCCGGGAATGCTTGCCACTGCCTGGGCATAGAGGGAAGCATACCAGAAATCGTGGCGCCGCAGATAGACCACCACGGTCAGATCATGTCCGGCGAGGAATTGCTGCAGCCTGCTGATATCCCGGCGCAGACAAAAATACTCACTGCTGAGAATCAGAAGGTTAGGATTGTGTGCGGTGATCTCGTTTTCAAGATCGGCCTTCAGCTTGCCCGCATCACCCTCAGAGCCGGCAGGCGTGTTGGAATATCCGAGCACGCGGCTCAGTTCATACTGAAAGATCACCGCAGTGCCGCTCAGGCCGCAGCCTGCCTCGGGATAGAGCATACCCGAAGAGCGAAGAGCGGCGCGGTCCCGATGAAGCGCGTTTTGCAACGAGGTGGAACCGGTCTTGTTCATACCGATGTGCAGAACGGTTCTCATGGTAGGTCCTCTGTGACGGCCTGAAGTTGATGATATACCTTCTGTATTTCATCAACATCCACTGGGACGATATGGCCATTGGGGGCGGCCATGACCGCTTCACCTTGGGCTCCGATGTTGAATGACATGACTGGCAGACCAGTCGCGATCATCTCATGGGTGGTGAATGAAAACGTCTCTGGACAGATCGAAGGCATCAGCCACACCGCAACCCGGTGCCGGTGCATTATATCAGCGAGGTTGCGAATATCGTATCGACCAGTCACCACCGTGGATGGGGCAAGGGGGAAACGCCGGTCAAACTCGCCAATTATGACCAGGTTCGGGCCATCGCTGCGACCCTCCAACGCAAAGGACAGCTTGCTGACGATCCGCGCTCCTTTTTCTTCGCCGATCGCCCCCAGAACTGCCAGAGAAACCTTCTGCCCGGCCCTCGCTATCGCGGGCTTCACTTGGGGAATATTTACCGGAAGACGGCTGGGCATCAGCCGGATCTTACCTTCCGCCCAAGGCCAGCATTGCGCAACGATGTCCTTGCTGCTGCGGGAAAAAACGGTGAGCTGATCTGCCCGGCGGATGAGCTGGCTCCAGGCCGCACGCCATTCTGGCAGCCTAACCCTTCGACCGTCAGGCCGCGCAGAGCTATGCGCAGGATCTTGGCTGGCGGGATTGGGGACACCGCGCCATGTGGCATCGCTGTCCAGTAGGTTGAAGGATGGGCTGATCGGCAGATAGTCGTGGAACAACACTTCCAGGCTGCTGCCCTCTTCCGCAGCGAGGTCACAGAGAAGACCCGGCAGCGAAACCGGATCTGGATCGCCGACGCCGCAGGAATAAACCACATGCAGCGTGCCTACCGGACCGAAAAGCTGCCGCAGATGCTGCGGGTCTTCGATCGTGCAGGTGAAGCTTCCGCCGTCCACGTGCAGCGTAACCACGAATCGATCAGAGCCACCAATGCGGATCACAGCAGTCGCGTAGCCATCGGCCTCGCGCTCGCTGATACGGCGACCCAGCCAGCTCTGCGCGCCGCCGCCCATCGAATGCGCGAGATAGACATGCAGCGGAGCCTCCGGCCGGCTGGCAGCAAGGGCCAGCGCCAGCACAAAACGCGCCTTCCAAAGTGGATCGAGACGGATGAATTCCTGAACCTCGGCATCATATTGTGGATAGCGGCGCGCAACAATCTGCCCTGCGCGTCTCATCGCCTCTAGCTTATGCGCCTGTCCGAAGGACTGGCCACCGCGGTGCTCGACGAAGAGATTGCCAATACCGACATTTTTCATTCCGGTTTGCGCGACGCGCTGGCACCAGTCGACCTCTTCGCCGTATCCCTTCCCAAAGGTGGTATCGAGTTGCGGAACCCGGCGCAGCGCCTCGCGATTCAGAGCCATACAAAAACCGACGCCAGTCGGGGCGACCGCATGGGTGGATCCGGGGTCGAGTCTCGCAGCGACCGCGTCTATATGATCGACTGCGCCTGGCATGATCTGGCAAGAACCGGCGATCAGCGGCACCGAAAAGATGGTTGCATCATTCGACATCGGCGTGACGCTGGCGATCTCCGGGTTCGAGGCGATCGGCGCAATCAGCCGCGAGGCCCAGCCCTGCGGCACAAACGCGTCGCTGTTGAGGAGAACGACATGCCCGCTATCGCGACTTGCGCGTTTCAGGCCGTGGTTAACACTCTCGACAAAGCCGAGATTTTGGTCATTCGCGATCAGCGTGACCCGTTCCTCACGACCTCGCGCCCAGTGTTGCAGCCAGGGTCTGACCCTAGCATCACTGGAACAATCCTCGATCAGGATCAGATGCCAGGGCAGATCTGTATGGGCCTCGACTCGGGCAAGCACCTCAGGCAGCAGATCAAAAGCATTGTAGACGGGCAGCACTATCGTGATCGGAGTATCGCCGGCCGGCGTGACGGCTATGTCATCGCCGCGTTGGAAGATTTCCACATCGAACCTGTGCGACACGCGCAGGGGAGGATGTAGATTGAAGTGGTGGACAAGCGCTGTGCGTAAGTGCTTCGGGCGCCCAAGTAATAGATAAGCGCAGCCCTTCGGAAACGCCTTAAGAACCTTGCCGGCAAAGGGGAGCAGCAGTTTCCGCCGGGCATCGCCGATTCGCTTCTGCGAGGGAACCGGAAGCAGCCAGTTCAGCACGGTATTGTCGCGCTGAAGTGCCAGAGTGACGGGTCCACCACACCATTCTGCCTCCTCGTCGAACGCCACCCGTCCATGTGGGTTACCGGTACTAAACATCGCAGGCTTGCCTAGTACCGCAACCACGTCCCCACGATGCAGGCCGCGCCGGATAGGAATCCGTCCGGAGAGTGTTAAAAGCTGCAAGTTATCAAACAAACACCAACCCGCCACTCGGACCCGCCTGTCGCGGTATTCGATATGTTCGACGTATCCAATCAACTGACCAGTGAGATCGCGCAATGGCATAGGCTTCGCCGCGAAAACCGCGCTGACACTCTGATAACGAAACCAAAGGTTTTTGAATGAGGAAATTGCCATTAGAGATGAAAGTAGTAAGTGTTTGGTCCTTGCCGAACAAAGAAGAACGCGTTATCCGATAATAAGTTAGCGGTGACACTGAAGCCAAATTTCATACTGCCGCTGGTTCGGTCGAGTTCGGGAAAGGTCTTGATCACATCTTGACGCGGCAAATCTGGTGCTTTCGATAAGCGAGTGCCGCCATCCTGTAGACCCACCTCATCCGCATTTACCCAGCCGGTTACGGAAATCTGGCCACCGTTCAATTCGATGGAATCGACGAAGCCGATCATGCCGCCACCTGCCCATATTGGAAAGCTTTTGGATTTATTTTCAGCAGAAAAAAAATAAACCATGGCTTCTGCTCATAACCTCGATTAATCCAGCGTGGGTGTTCGGGGCGACCGGACTCTGCATCATCTTAACCATTTCTCACATACGCCGAGCGGTGTGAAGGGCTGCCCCCAGATTTTTTCGATCCGATTCAGAGCATGTGACCTGTCTCCGTGGCCCCCTCGTTCTGAATGAGAGACTGCAGGTTGGAGATCGGCAGTCGACGAGTGGTTTCCTGAGAAGCGCACCGGGCGCGGAGCCATCAATGCCGTCTGGCGCGGTGAGGAGATGCCTCTGGCGCCGACACGCCCGGCGTGACCCTGCGCGCAAGACGGGTCTGATCTGGCACCACTGCCACCGCAAACTGTGCGCTCTGCCTGCGGCTTGCGGCAGCGCTCCCCCGCAGGTCTTGCCCGGCCCGCGATCTGCTCCTGAAGATCTCTGCATTCCTCGCTCATCCGGTGTTGTCGCGAACTGGCCCGGTACCAGTGGGACCTCCTCGAAGGTCTCACCGTCGAGCTCCCATTGAGACGGGGCGCCGTCCTGCGCCGTCCTGCGCGGTTCTCAGATGTTTCAGACACTTCACCTGACGGCCAAAGATTTCACGCTCACCTTATCTTGCAACGCATCCACCAGGGCGGCGAAACAGGCGGCTGCTCGACGGGGCCGCGGAGATCTTCGAGCGCGGCGGCAAGAAGCCTGCGGTGGAGGCGGACGAGGAGACAGTCCGGTCGTTGCATGCCAAGATCGGAGAGCTGTCAGTCGTCGACGATCCTTCGCAGGGCTTACGCGACCCCACTGGGGCCACGGTCCCTGCTACGATGTCACGAAAGCTCAAGCCGTGGACCAGCAAGTGAGGCGTGGCATGATTGAACGGGACCATCCTCGGTCAGGAGTCAGTGATGATGGCAACCGTGCCCTTTCCAGGCCGCCGCAGATTTGCAGCGCGCAATGCTTCTGCGCGGCAGGTCAGGCCGGCGTGAAGATCGAAGGCCGCGACCGCTCCCGGGCCGCAGGCAGCAGCGCAGGCCGGAAGCCACGCCTCGCCCTCCAACCGGAAAGCTGCCCGCAGCAAATGTGCTGCGAGCAGCGGGACCGGCCGCTCCCAGCCGAGCGCGCGAGCCAGAAGAGCATCTGCCAACCAGAGCGCCAAGCCGCGCCAGGCCGGGCTAACGGTGAGAGCTCTATCGCTACATTGCTGTTGATGTGGCGTTTTTCTTCCCGCCCGGATGCTATTAGTGACACATCTAGGACGACTGCATCGGCATTGGCTATCTTGTTCAGGATTGTTTCCGCAATAGGGGCTGAGCCGAGTATTCCTTTTGTATCTTGATCCAGTGTCAAAAGTTCGTCCCCGCGATCGGCCTCGGTGAGGCCTATATCAGAGTTAATCTCTCTAATCGCAGAAATCAAAGCATCGTGTATAAAGTCTTGGTTGATTTTTTGGTCGGCACCGGTCTGTCAAGAAAAGAAAATCTGCAAGAGTGCCCCTCGGATCGTATGCTTTTCTACTGTTAAGTAACCCATACATAGGAATTTCGGCCATTGCTCATCTTTCAGAGTATCCACAGGCCTTTTCGAGGCACTTTGAATGAAGCATGGCTATGTTAGCCTTGCTGAAGTAGTGATCTCACCGCATCGCAGTTAGGCGGCCCACCGCGCAACTGAGCTCTCATGCTAAGGATCTGGTAAGGCTTTTCAATCTCATACTCTTGCGTGCCTTGATGATCTCCTGCCCGCCTGGCCTGACCTGCGTAGAACGGCCAGGCTCACTCCGGTTCCACGCGCCCAAAACCCCGCTGATTACCCTTTCCCACGTTCACGCCATGTTCGCTTTTTGTCCGTGGGAAATTTTCGGCCCAAGTCCTTGAACCGCTTGATTTCCCGCAGGACTTAAACTCTCCAGGCCGCAGGGCCGTGCCGGTTCAAGTCCGGCCGCGGGCACCATCGGGGCGCGGCATGCCTGTCCGCTCAGACCGCGGCATTGCCCCAGATCACCGCATTCTCGTGCCGCTTGATCACATGTTTCAGATCCTCGAAGGCGGTGATCACATGGCCGGCCAACCGTTCGGCCGCGGGCGAGCGGGCCACATTCACCCGCCGCAGGATGCCAAGCGAGCGGTTGGGCTGCGGAATGTCATAGGGCAGCACCGCGATGCGGTTTTCCTTGCGCAGCGCGAAGACCACGGAAAAGGGCAGCACCGCCAGCGCATCGGTTTCGGCCAGCACATTCACCACGCTCATCAATGAGCCGCCGGAATAGCGGATGTTCAGATCCGACATGCCGATGGACATCAGGATCATCTGCAGATCCGACATCAGAGGAGAGCCGGGCAGGGGGGCGACCCAGGGGTAGGCGGTCAGGTCCTGCGCCTCAAGCGGGCGCTTGCGCATCAGGGGATGGCCGGGCCGGCAGGACACGATGTTGCGGCCGGGCAGAATCTCGGTGAATTCGAAGCCCGGGCCCAGATCCAGCACCCCGATCGGCACGATGCCCAGGTCGATCTGCCCGGCTTCCAGCGCCGCGGCCATCTCGGGCAGGTTCATATAGCTTTGCTGCACGGTGATGCCGGGTTCGTGCTGCTGAAACTCGCCGATCATCCGGCTGATCATCGCATCCATGAAGAACGGAACGCCGCCCACCCGCACCAGCCCGGTGGTGCCGCGCACGAAGCCCTGCACCGCATCCGAGGCGCGGCGCGAGGCGGCGATGATCGCCCGGCCCTGCACCGCCAGCTGCGCGCCCAGCGGCGTGGGCTGCAGCGGGCGGCGGCCCTTGACGAACAGGGGCTCGGCCACCCGCGCCTCCAGCATGGCAAGCGAGCGCGAGACGGCGGGCTGGGTCAGCCCCAGCATCGCGGCCCCTTCCGAGACCCCGCCGGCATCCAGAACCGCGGCAAGCTGCATCAGGTGGCGTTCGTTCAGCTTCATACCACTGTGCTATACTGTCCGGCGAACAACTCAACCAAAATTCCGCAGGCCCGGTCTATCCCTGTCGGCACGGGGACGGGAGGCCCCAAAGGGATGGACGGCCAGGAAAAGGGGCCGCAGCAGGGCATGGCCCCTGTCGCGGCAGAGGGGACAAGCGATTTCACCGCACGGCTGGCGCGGCTGCCGGCCTCGCGGCTGACGGGGGCGCTTGGGCCCATGGTCGCGGCGCTGCAGGGGCTGATCCGCGACGTGCGGCCCAGCCGGGCCGAGTTCCGCGCCACGCTGGGCTATCTGACCGAGTTGGGCCACCATTCCGACGCAAGGCGGCAGGAATGGGTGCTGCTGGCCGATGCGCTGGGCCTGTCGGCTTTGGTCGAGGATCTGAACAGCCCGCGCCCCGAAGGCGCCACGCCCAACACCGTGGCGGGCCCCTTCTACCGCCCCGATGCGCCCGACCGGGCGCCGGGCGCCACGATCTCGCTGGATGGCAAGGGCCTGCCTTTGGCGGTCAGCGGCCGGGTCACGGCGCTGGCGGGTGGGCCGCTGGCCGGGGCGCTGGTCGAGGTCTGGCAGGCCAATGGCCAGGGCAAATACGAAAACCAGGAACCCGACCTGCAGCCCGAGAACAATCTGCGCGGCCGCTTCCGCACCGATGCGCAGGGCCGCTTCGCCTTCACCTCGGTCATGCCGGGCGGCTATGCGCTGCCCTCGGACGGGCCGGTGGGGCGGCTGATGACCAGCCTTGGCCTGTGCCTGGAACGGCCGGCCCATATCCATTTCCGCGTCTCGGCCGAGGGGCATGAGAGGCTGACGACCCAGATCTTCGACCGGGCGGATCCCGCCATCGGCCGGGATGCCGTGTTCGGGGTGAAACCCGGATTGCTGGCCGATTTTCGCGCGACCTCGCTGCCCGGAGGACAGACCGGCCGCGCGCTTGAGCTGACCCTTGTGCTTTGCCCGCAGCGGCAAAGCTGAATGAAACTCGTGCTTTGCCCGCAGGGGCAAAGCTGAGCGAAAACAGTGCTTTGCCCGCAGCGGCAAAGCTGAACGAAAACGGAGGAGACCCATGTCCAAGATCAGCGGATACCACCACCTGACCATGTCCACCGACGGCGCGCAGGAGGATTTCGATTTCTACACCAAGACGCTTGGCCTGCATTCGGTGAAGCGCACCGTGCTGTTCGACGGCACGATCCCGGTCTATCACCTGTATTACGGCTCGCCCAATGGCGATGCCTCGACCATCATCACCACCTTCCCCTTCAAGAAGCCGGGCGTCTATGGCCGGCGCGGCACCAACCAGTCGCGCACCATCATGCAGGCGATCCCGATGGGGGCGGCCGATTTCTGGGTCGACCGGCTGAATGCCCGCGGCATCCCGGCCGAGAAGATCACCCGCTTCGGCGCCGATCGCGTGGCCTTCGCCCATCCCTGCGGCATCCCGCATGAGCTGGTGGAATCCGACAATGACCCGCGCGAACCGATCACCAATGCCGCGCAGGGCATCGGCGCCGCGCATGGGATCAAGGGGATCTATGGCGGTCTGGTCGCCTGTTTCGACCGCACGGCGATGGATGATTTCATGACCATCGCCTTGCCCCTGACCAAGGAAGCCGACACCCATGAAGGCACGGTCTACCGCGTGCCGGATGCCAATGGCGTGATCCAGCGCGTCGAGGTCGTGGAAGACCGCACCAGCCCGCAGGGCACCTGGACCCTGTCGGGCGGGACGATCCACCACCTGGCGCTGAACACCGGCGACGAGGCCAATCAGATGGCGCTGCGTGCCCATATCGAGGGCCTGGGCTTCACCGACATCTCGGAACAGAAGGACCGCAACTACTTCAAGTCCTGCTATGTCCGCTCGCCCGGCGGGGCGCTGTTCGAACTGGCCTGGACCACGCCGGAAGGCTGGGCGCGCGACGAGGCGCCGGGCGAGATCGGCAAGACGCTGGTCTTCCCGCCCTGGTTCAAGGACCGCGAGGCCGAGCTGCGCGAAGGGCTGGAACAGGCCGAGTTCGCCTGATGGCGGGCGCGCTTCCTCTGGGGGCGCAGGGTGGCGGGGCAAGGGCGGTCTGCGTCCTTGTCCATGGCCGCGGCCAGTCGCCCGAAGAGATGCAGTCCCATGTCCTGGCGCGGCTCGATGCGCCGGGCGTGGCCTTCCATCTGCCCCGCGCGCCGGGCGGCGCCTGGTATGCGGCCAAGGCGGTGGATCCGCTGACGCCGGACACCCGAACCGCCCTGGCCGCGGCGCTGGACCATCTGGCCGCCGATGTCGCGGCGGCGCGGGCGGCGCATCCGGGCCTGCCGCTGGTCCTGGCGGGCTTCTCGCAAGGCGCCTGCCTGTCGCTGGAATATGCCTTTGCCGGCCGGCCGGCGCCCGAGGCGCTGGTGGCGCTGACCGGCTGCCGGGTGGGGGTTCTGGCCGATGACCGGCCGCGCGCGCTGCCGCCCTTGCTGCCGGTCTATCTGACCGGCGCCGACCAGGACCCCTGGATCCCGGTCACCGCCTTTGCCGAGGCGGCGCTGGAACTGGGCCAGGCGCGGGCGCGGCTGCGAACCGACCTGTTCCCCGATCGCGGGCACGAGGTCAGTGACGCCGAAATCGCCATGCTGCAGCGGGTGCTGGACGATTTCTGCACCCGCGCCACAACCGAAATGGCGGCCCCGCGCTAGGGGCCGCCGCTTGCGTTTCCGGGCCGCGGATCGAGGAGCCGCGGCCTTCATCAGAGGGAGGAAGATCATGCTGACCAGACGGACATTCCTGCGCACGACCGCGGCCTCTGGCCTGGGCGTCGCCGCATCGGGCCTTGCCATGCCGGCCCTGGCCCAGGGCGCGAAGATCAAGCTGGGCTATGTCTCGCCGCAGACCGGCCCGCTTGCGGGCTTTGCCGAAAGCGACGCCTATAACATCGCGGCCTTCCTGGCCTCGCCCGCGGGGGCGAATTTCGAGGTGGTGGTGAAGGACAGCCAGTCCAACCCCAACCGCGCCGCCGAAGTGGCGAAAGAGATGATCCTGAAGGACGAGGTGCGCCTGATGCTGGTCGCCTCGACCCCGGAAACCACCAATCCGGTGGCCGGCGTCTGCGAAGGCGAGGGCGTGCCCTGCATCTCGACCGTGGCGCCCTGGCAGCCCTGGTTCATCGGCCAGCAGGGCAATCCCGGCGATCCCGGCAGCTGGAAGCCCTTCGACTATGCCTTCCATTACTTCTGGGGCATGGAGGATGTCATCGAGGTCTATACCGCGATGTGGAACCAGCTTGAGACCAACAAGGCGGTGGGCGGGCTGTTCCCGAACGATGCCGATGGCAATGCCTGGGGCGACAATCAGAACGGCCTGCGCCCGGGGCTGGAAGCCAAGGGCTATGCGCTGACCAATCCGGGCAGCTTCCAGAACCTGTCCGACGATTTCTCGGCCCAGATCAACGCCTTCAAGGCCGCGCAGACCGATATCATCACCGGCGTGCTGATCCCGCCGGATTTCACCACCTTCTGGAACCAGATTCGCCAGCAGGGGGTGTCGCCCAAGGTGGTGACGGTCGCCAAGGCGCTTTTGTTCCCGCAATCGGTGGAAGTGCTGGGCCAGGCCGGGCACAACCTGTCGTCCGAAGTCTGGTGGACCCCCTCGCATCCGTTCTCGTCCAGCCTGACCGGCAAGTCCTCGGCCGACCTGGCGGCGGATTTCACCGCGCAATCGGGCCGGCCCTGGACCCAGCCGATCGGCTTCGTGCATTCGCTGTTCGAAGTGGCGGCCGATGTGATGGGCCGGGCCAGCGACCCGACCGATGGCGATGCGGTGGCCGAGGCGGTGGCCGCGACTGATCTGAAGACCGTCGTCGGCCATGTCGCCTGGAACGGCGCAAATGTGCCGGAATTTGCCGCCAGGAATGTCTGCAAGACCCCGCTGACCGGCGGGCAATGGCGGATGAAAGAGGGCGGCGGCTACGATCTGGTGATCGTCGAGAATGGCGCGGCCCCCGACATCCCCACCGGCGGCACGATGGAGGCGCTGGCCTGAGGCCAGGGTCCAGGCGATGCGGTGACGGCGGGGCCCGCTCCCGGCCCTGCCGTCACGGTGTGCCGGGTTTTTCCCGGTAGGCGAGCTGCGCGCGGCTAAGGCCAAGAAGCCGCGCCGCAGCCGCCAGATTTCCCCCCGCCCGCGCCATGGCTGCGGCGCGGATCTGCGCCTCATGCGCGGCCAGGCTGAACCCGCCCTCCGCCAGCCTTGCGTCCAGCCACTGGGCAAAGGCGCCGTCGGGGGCCTGGGCGGCGGGGGCGGGCAGGCGGGCCTGAGGACGCGCCAGCATCGCCGCGGTCAGGGGCCCCGGTCCGGTTCTATCGATCAGCGCCGCGGTCAGCACCGCCTCCAACCCGTCCAGCCCCTCGGGCATCAGCGCCGCTTCGGCGCCGGGCGCAAGGCCCGGATCTTCCAGCCCCAGATCCCGCGCCAGCCGGGCCAGGACCAGCCCCGCCAGCGCGCCGATCTCGGCCCGCCGCGCGGCCAGCGCCGGCAGTTCCAGCGCCAGGGGCATCAGCCGCGCCCAAAGCGGCGCTGCGATCGCGC
>NZ_JAICBZ010000078.1 GCF_020179405.1 Xinfangfangia pollutisoli
GGGGCAAGGCCCGCCCGCGTCTCGGCAAGGCCCGCGCCCTGCGTGGCGGCCAACAGCCGGTCGGCCTCGGCCAGAAGGCCGTGCAGCAGCGCTGCGGGCGGCAGGGGCTGCGCCGGGGGCGTGGCCAGGCCGCGATCGGCCAGAACCTGGGCCGGGTCCAGGCTGTCGAAGGCCGAGGCCTCGCGATAGGCCTCAAGCGCCGCGGGGCCGAGCGCGCCTTCGGCATAAAGCGCCATGGCCGCGGCATAGCGGGCGCGGGCCGAGCCGGGGCTGCCATGCGGTGCAGTCAGCAGGTGGCGAGACAGGGCAGCCGTCATTCATTGCTCCGGTAAGCCAGCCGTTCCTCGGCCAGCCGGCGCTTTTCGGCGCGGTTCATCACCAGACCGGCCAGTGCGACGCAGACCCCCACAGTCAGCACGATCAGGCTTGCCAAAGCGTTGATGTCGGGGGTCACCCCCAGCTTGACCTTCGACCAGATCAGCAGCGGCAGGGTGGTCGCCCCGGGGCCGGTGGTGAAGCTGGTGATCACCACATCATCCAGCGAAATGGTGAAGGCCAGCAGCCAGCCCGACAGCAGCGCGGGCGAGATCACCGGCAGGGTCACATCGCGCAGCACCTGCCAGGGCCGCGCGCCCAGATCCATCGCGGCTTCCTCGATCGCGCGGTCCATCTGCAGCATGCGCGCATGCACGACGGTCGTGACGAAGACCATGGAAAAGGTGATATGCGCCAGCGTGATCGTGGTGAAGCCGCGCTGGCCGGGCCAGCCCACCCATTGCGCCATCAGGATGAAGAACATCAGCGACGAGATGCCGGTGATCACCTCTGGCATGATCAGGGGGGCGGTGACCAGGCCGGAAAACAGCGTGCGGCCGCGAAAGCGGCGGAAGCGGGCCAGCGCGATGCCGGCCATGGCGCCCAGGATCGTGGCCATCGTGGCCGAGATCAGCGCGATCTGCAGCGACAGCAGCAGCGCCGCGCCAACCTGCCGGTTGGAAAACAGCGAGACATACCATTTGGTCGAGAAACCGCCCCAGACCGTCGCCAGCCGCGAGCCGTTGAAGCTGTAGACCACCATCGACAGGATCGGGATGTAGAAGAAGGCAAAGCCGAAGCACAGGACGGTGATCAGGAAGACGGGCCGGCGGGTCATGGTTTGGCCCCATCGGTCTCGGCGCCCTCGGCCCTGGCCTGGAAGCGGCTGTAGATCATCGTCGGCCCCACCATCAGCACCAGCAGCGCCACCGCGACGGTCGAGGCCATGGGCCAGTCACGCGCCTGGGCGAATTCGTCCGAGATGATCCGCCCGATCATCGGCGCCGCGGCATCGCCGACCAGCGAGGGGATCACCAGTTCGCCCGCGGCGGGAATGAAGACCAGAAGCCCGCCGGCGATGATGCCGGGAATCGACTGCGGCAGGGTCACGTCGCGAAAGACCTGAAAGGGGCGCGAGCCCAGATCCATCGCCGCTTCGTCCAGCGCCGGGTCCAGCCGTTCGAGATTGGCGTAAAGCGGCAGGATCATGAAGGGCAGGTAGGTATAGACCATGACCAGCACGACGGCGAAATTCGTGTTCATCATCGGGATCGACTGCAGCGCCCAGGCCTGGGGCGTGATCAGATTCCACAGATCGGTCAGCAGCCCGTTGAACCAGGAATTGCGGCCCATCAGCCCCATCCAGGCATAGACCCGCAGCAGGAACGAGGTCCAGAACGGCAGGATCACCAGCATCAGCAGGATGGTGCGCCAGCTTTTCGACACGCGCGTCAGCGCAAGCGCCATTGGATAGCCCAGAAGCAGGCACAGAACGGTGGCGACGCCGGCATTGATCAGCGAGGTCAGGAAGGCGCGCAGATAGAGGCTGTCGGTGAACAGCCGCGCATAGCCGGCCGGATTGATCAGGGGATTGTCGCCGCCATAGCCGAAGGGGGGCGCCGTCGGGGTGCGGGTGGCCAGGCTCATCGCGACGACGATCAGGAAGGGCAGCAGGAAGAACAGGATCAGCCAGGCATAGGGAATGCCGATGATCAGATCGCGCCAGCCGCGGCGGTGGAACCATTGGGCCAGCGCGGTCATCGGCGGCACCACAAGGCGCTTTGTCCCCGGACCCCGGGGATATTGAAGGACAGATGAAGGAGGGGCGGCGGCATCTTCAATCCGTCAGCAGGATGGCGGAACCGGGTTCGAACGACAGCCAGACCCGGTCATCCCAATCGGCCGGTCGGCCGCCTTCATCGGCGCGGCGCGCGTTGACGGCATGGACCGAGATCAGATCGCCGCCGGGCAGGGTGACGCGATAGAGGCTGTCCTTGCCGAAATAGGCCAGATCCTTGACCTGGCCTTCGACGACATTCACCGCCGCGGGGCAGGTCTTGGCGATCGAGATCTTCTCGGGGCGCAGGGCCAGGGTGACGCTTTGACCCTCGACCAGGCCCGGCACGCTGCGGGCGGCGAAGGTGCCGTCCATGGCGGGAATGTCGACTTCGGCGATCTCGCCGGTCAGGCGCACGACGCGCGCGGCGAAGGTCGAGATCGCGCCGATGAAGCCGGCGACGAAGCGGCTGTTCGGATATTCGTAGATCTCGGTGGGCGAGCCGACCTGCCGGACCTGGCCGCGGTCCATCACGGCGATGCGGTCGGCCAGCGTCATCGCCTCTTCCTGGTCATGGGTGACCACGATGAAGGTCACGCCGGTGCGGCTTTGGATCGACATCAGCTCGAACTGGGTCTGTTCGCGCAGCTTCTTGTCCAGTGCGGCCAGGGGTTCGTCCAGAAGCAGCAGCTTCGGCTGCCGTGCCAGCGCCCGGGCCAGCGCAACGCGCTGGCGCTGGCCGCCGGAAATCTGATGCGGCTTGCGCTGGGCAAAGGGTGCAAGCTGGACCAGATCCAGCATTTCGCGCACCCGGTCGGCGCGCTGGGCGGCGGACATCCTCTCGTGCT
Organism: Xinfangfangia pollutisoli; assembly: GCF_020179405.1. Lineage (GTDB taxonomy): Bacteria > Pseudomonadota > Alphaproteobacteria > Rhodobacterales > Rhodobacteraceae > Pseudogemmobacter > Pseudogemmobacter pollutisoli. The sequence continues at coordinate 2,941 of NZ_JAICBZ010000078.1, forward strand.
TCAGCCCGTAGGCGATGTTCCGTTCCACGCTCATATGCGGAAAGATCGCGTAGCTTTGGAACATCATATGGACCGGACGTTCCCAGGGGGGGACGCCGGTCATGTCCTGCCCGTCGATGAAGATGCGCCCCGCGCTGGGGTCTTCGAACCCCGCCAGCATGCGCAGCAGCGTGGTCTTGCCACAGCCCGATCCGCCCAGAAGGGCGAAGATCTCGCCTTCGCCGATGGTCAGATCGACATCGCGCACCGCCTGGAAACTGCCGAAGCGTTTCGAGACGCCCTCGATGCGGATGAAGGGGCGGGCCATTGCGGAGGGGGCCAGTGCGGAGGGCGCCTGGGCGGAGGGGGCCGAAGCAGGTGCGGGCGGCGCGGGGTGGGGCGCGGCGGGCATGGCCGATCAGCCGCCGGTCTTGATCGCCTGCCAGGCGCGGTTCAGATCGCGCTCCTGGTCTTCGGTCTGTGGCTGGGGCGTATAAAGCCGCGCCAGGGTGACCGCGTCGGGATAGACCGCGGGATCGGTGCGGATCGCCTCGTCGACCAGCGGTGTCGCGGCCTTGTTGGCATTGGCATAGCCGGTGAAATTGCTGCAGGCGGCGATCACCTCGGGGCGCAGCAGATAGTCGATGAAGGCATAGGCATTCTCGACATTGGGCGCGTCCGCGGGCATGGCCCAAAGGTCGAACCAGGCCGGCGCGCCGGTTTTCGGCACGTGATAGGCCAGGTTCAGCGCGATGCCCGCCTCGGCCGCGCGGGTCTTGGCAACGCCGTAATCGCCCGACCAAGTGTTTGCCACGCACAATTCCTGGTTGGGCAGCGTGGTCAGGTAATTCGCATTGTCGAAGGTGGCGATATAGGGCCGGATCTTCGCCATGGCCTCGGCCATCCTGGCATAATCCGCGGGGCCGGCCGTGTTGGTATCAATCCCCAGCCATTTCATCACCATGAAGCCGGAATCGGTCGGACTATCCAGAACCGAGATCCCGCAATCGGCCAGCTTCTCGGCGTTCTCGGGCAGCATCAGCGTATCAAGGCTTTCCAGATCGGCATCGGGAAGCCGGTCTTTCACCATGTCGAGATTGTAGGTCATCCCGACCGAGCCCCACATATAGGGCACGCCATAGGCATTGCCGGGATCGTAGCCCTCGACGATCTTCAGGATCTCGGGGTCCAGATTGCCCCAGCCCGGCAGTTTCGCCTTGTCGAGCTTCTGGAACACTCCGGCCTTGACGAATTGCGGCAGCGACATGCCGGCATGCAGCACCACGTCATAGCCGGTACCGCCGACCAGCATCTTGGCCTGCGCCTCTTCGGCGCTGGCATAAAGGTCATAGACCACGGCGATGCCGGTTTCCGATTCGAAATCGGCCAGCGTCGTCTCGCCGATGTAATCGGACCAGTTGTAGACATTGACCGATCCCCCCTGCGCCCAGGACGGGCGCACGAAAGGCGCGGCAAGCGGTGCGATCAGGCCAGAGCCCAGGGCAGTCAATGTCCGGCGGCGGGTCAGTGTCATTGTCGTCTCCCTGTTGGTCTTGATTTTTGATCAGGTTAGGCGGGGGATTTTGACTGGCAAATCAATTCATCATTCAGCCGCTGCATTTCGTCTTCGGGCGGCGGCTCGGCGCGCGTCGTGACCGGCAGCAGGCGGCGCAGTTGATCGTGATGGCGGCGCAGCCCATATTCCAGATCCGACAGGTGAAAGCCCTCGAACCCTTCCGACAGCATCGATTCGTTCGACCAGATCGACAGCTGCTGATCCTCGGCCGAGGTTTCGCGGTCGATCCGTGTCGCCAGATAGCGCGCAAGCCGCATCTGCCGCGTCTCGTTCGGATAGCGGTATTGCCGGCCGGTCAGCAGGGTGCGGCTGGGCTCGATCGGCAGGTCATGGTAATATTGCGCGCCTTCGGGGGTGAAGGCGAAGACCGTATTGGGGAACAGGCCGTAATAGGCCCAGTTCCGTTTCAGATGCGGCGGCAGATGTGGCTGCTCGGGCGTATGCTGAATGTATTGCCGCACCGACCAGCGCCGCCCCGGCCGGTCGCCGAAGATGCCATAGCTGACATGCAGGCCCCCGGGCAGGTAGATGTCGCGATAGTCGCGGCCATACAGATCCTGCAGGGCGGGGTGGGCCAGCGCGACGTGATAGCCTTCATTGTCGACGTCGCGCACCGATTTCCAGTTCACCGGCAATTCGGTCGTCCAGCTTGCCGTCTGTGCCGGAACCAGCGTCTCGGCCCGGTTCGCGGCAAAATCGGCCGCATAGGGGGCCAGAAGATCGGCCACATCGGGCTGGGGCCCGGGGCGAAAGCGCAGGAACAGGAAGCCCGCGAAGATCTGCATCTCGACCGGCTTCAGGCCGAACTGCGCCCGGTCGAACCCCTTGTCGAAGGTTTCGGGCCGCGCCGCGCCGCGCAGGGATCCGTCAAGATTGTAGACCCAGCCGTGAAACGGACAGATCAGCGCGCCGCGGCATGTGCCCGCGGTGCCATCCACCACCCGCGCCCCGCGATGGCGGCACAGGTTCAGGAAGGCCCGCGGCACGCCATCCTGCCCGCGCACCACCAGCGCGCGCTCGCCCAGAAGATCGAAGGTCAGCCAGTCGCCCGGATTGGGAATGTCGCTTTCGTGGCCCGCCACCTGCCAATGCGACAGGAAGACCTGCGCGCGTTCCAGCGCGAAAAGCGCTTTGGAATCATAGGTCCAGGCCGGCAGGCCGGATCGGTCCCATTTGGCGGGGACCGGAAGGGACAGGTCGGTCAGCGGTCGGGTCATGGCAGGGCCTCCATCTCGGTCAGCAGCCATCGGTGGAACCGGTGGATCTCATATTCTTCGGGCATCAGCCGGCCCTGGACGAAGCCGGGCGCGCCGATGCCGCGCTGGTTCATCTCGGAAGCTGCGCCATCCTGTTCCATCACCCGCCTGGCGAAAGCCGCGACGGCGGCGGCGTCGAAGCCGGGCTGAGCCAGCGTCTCGGCGGGGAAATACCACTCGGCAATCAGGCGGGTGGAGGTCGGCGTCAGCGGCTGCAGCCGCACGCAGCGCAGGTAATCGACATGGGCGACGACATAGGCGCTGGGCCAAAGCGTGACGAATGTGTAGCCGGCCTGCCGTTCGGCCGGCGTCAGCCCGGGAAAGACCGGCCCGCAGGGCGCGCCGCTTGCCGTCCAGGTTTCGGCGCCGGGCTTCAGCGCCGGGGCCTGCGGCTGATCGGGCGTCCATCCGGCGGCCTCCTGCGCGCTCATCAGCCCCGTCGCATAGACCGGCACCATGTCGCACAGCTCCGGGTGGATGCCCGGGCAGTGCAGGCATTCCGAGTAATTCTCCCAGAAGACCTTCCAGTTGCAGGCGATCTGCACCTCCCAGCGATGGCCGCGGATCAGGCTGTCCATCGGCCAGTTGTCCAGCGTGGAAAGCGGCACATCCGCGCCAAGCTCGGGCGGGCTGGGCGACAGGTTCAGAAAGACGAACCCGCCCCAGAGGCGGCTTTGCACCGGCAGAAGCGCGTGATCTTCGGCCCGGAAATCCGGCGTGGGCCTGGCATGCGCGGTTGCGACCAGGCGCCCCGTCGCCGCGTCATAGGCCCATGCGTGATAGGGGCAGGTCAGAAGCCGGCCGATCTGCCGGGTCTGGCCGGGCGCGCACAGCTCGGACCCGCGATGGCGGCAGGCATTGTGAAAGGCGGCCAGATCGCCCTTGGCGCTGCGCGTCACCACCACCGGGGCTGCACCCACCGTCACGCTGCGCGCCGTGCCGGGGGCGAAATCGTCCAGCCGGCCGACCGCCACCCAGTGCCGCGCAAACACCGTGGCCAGTTCGCGGTCGAACCAGTCCTGCGCCAGATAGGCCCGTTGCGGCAGGCCGGGCGGGCAATGGGTCAGGCGGGGGCTGTCGGGATGTGCCATCAGAAGGCCGGCGGCGGGGTTGCCCGGCGGCGCTCGGGCGCGAAGAAGGGGCGCGGCGTGGCGCGGACCGGCAGCATCAGCTTGACATATTGCAGCTCGCGCAGGGCGTAGATTTCCACCCAGAGATCGCGGCAATCGGCATGGCGCGCCTGAACCTGGGCAAGGGCTAAGTTGCGCTTCAGGGTGGGCGACCAGCAGGCGGCGGTGATGAACCCGGCCTCGGCTGTCTTGCGGTGATACAGAATCGCCCCCTCGGCCGAGACATTGCCCGGAATGTCCAGCCCGACCAGCGCCCAGCGCCCGCCCGTCTCGCGTTCGGCCAGCAGCGCCCGCCGGCCGGTGAAAGGCCCCTTGTTCCAATCGACCATCCAGCCGAGCCCCAGTTCCAGCGGGCTGCGGCTGCGATCTTCGCGCAGGGCCTGCTGGGCGGGGATGAAATCCAGGTTTGCGGTCAGGAAGCCGGCCTCGGTGCGGGCCAGCATCACCGCATCGCTGCCCACCGGCATCAACCCGAAGGGCGCGCCCTGCATCATCAGATGATCCCACAGCGCCAGCGCCTGGGCGGGCGGGATCCACAGTTCATAGCCCAGATCGCCGGTGAACCCGGTGCGCGAGATCAGCAGATTCGTCTCTGCAAAGGCGAATTCGGCCATGCGGAAGGGCTTCAGCCCGTCGATGTCAAAGCCACAGGCCCGCAGCACCGCGGCCGAGGTCGGGCCCTGCAGGGCCAACGCCGCCACGGATTCCGTCTCGTCCGCGATGACCACGTCGAACCCCCAGGCCGAGTCCCGCAGCCAGGGCAAATGGCGTTCCTGGCAGCACAGGCGAAAGTCCTGCGGACCCAGTCGAAACAGGGTGCCGTCATCCATCATCTGCCCGGCATCATCCGTCCAGGCCGTATAGTGAACCGCCTTTTCCGCCAGGTTAGAGACGTTTCTGACCGTCAGCCGGTCAAGATAGGCCGCCGCATCGGGGCCGGTGATCCGGTATTTGATCATGGGGGTGATGTCATAAAGCGAGGCCGCGTTGCGGATCGCCGTATGCTCCATCACCGTGTCGCCATAGCAGCCCGCGGTCCGATAGCCGGCCCAGGCGCCCCAATTGTGCAGCCGGTTCAGCGCGGATGTGCGCGGGTGAAACGGGGTTTCGGCCAGCGGCTGCCGGTGAAGCGAGGTCGCTGTCATGCGCCGGCCCTTTCGATCGCTTCGGCGGCGTTCCAGCCCGCCGCACCGGACAGACCGCCCGGATGGGTGCCGGCGCCGGTCAGCCAAAGCCCGGCAACCGGCGTGGCATAGCGCGACAGTTCCGGCAAAGGCCGCAGGAACAGCATCTGCTCGACCGACAGATCGCCATGATGCCAGCTGCCGCCCGCCATGCCGAAGCGCGCCTCAATGTCTTGCGGCATCAGGAAATCGCTTGCGGTGACCAGCGCGCCGATCCCCGGCGCGGCGCGTTCCAGCTGCGCCATGGCCGCGGCGAGCAGGCTGGTTTTCGCCGAAAAAGCATCTTTCGGCGCATGTGGAGCGAATTGCACATTGGCCGAAAGGACATGCTGCCCCTCGGGCGCATGCCCGGGTTCGAAGGCCGAGGACAGAAGCAGCTCCATCACCGGGGCCGCCGGCGTCTCGCCGTATTTCACCGGGTTGAAGGCCAGATCGACCGCCTGTTCATCCGGCGCGATCAGCAGCCGCGCGCGCAGGTCGGTGCCGAAATCCGGTGCCGCGGACAGGGCCAGATGCAGCTTCGCCGTCGCCCCGCGCGCCTTCTGATGGCGCAGCCTTGTGACAAGCCCCGCATCCAGATGCCGGGCGCCGACCAGGTTCAGCAGCGTGGGCTTGGGCCCGATGGCCGACACGACGATGCGGGCCGACAGCATCTCGCCGGTCTGCAGCGTCACGCCATCGGCGCGGTCGGCGGCGATGTCGATCCGGGCCACGCGCGCGCCGGTGCGGATCGTGACCCCGGCCGCGCGGGCGGCGGCGGTCATGGCGGCGGCCAGGGCCGGAAGCCCGCCTTTTGGCAAGGATAGAGACTGTTTTCGCCCCGCCACCTGCCCCGCCAGCCGGTCAAGCCAGAGGATCAGCGTGTTCGGATTGCGCGGGCTGGCCCAGGCGCCCAGCGTGGCGTCGAAACACAGAAGCGCACGCAGGCGCGGGTCGGTCAGCTCATCCGTTGCCACGTCATGGGCGTTGATCAGCACAAGCCGCAGCAGGTCGCGGAATTCCCTGGCGCCCAGCAGGCGCAGGCCCAGGGCATGGCGGGCCAGGGCCAGCCAGTCATTGCCGCCACCCAATCGCGGCGGGGCCATCCGGCGGAAGGGCTCCAGCCGTTCCGCCATGCGCGTCAGGCGGGAATAGAGCCTGTTCCAGGCCATGGCATCGGGCCCCGAGGTTTGGGCGCCCGTCACCGTCAGCGGGCCCAGGGGCGACAGGACGGTGGTCGCGATGTCGCGCGCCGCCCAGGCCAGGCCGTGGCGGTCCAGCGTCATGGCCTTCTCGACCCGCGGGTCAAGATGCCACAGAAGATGCGCCAGCGCCGGCGCCTTAACCCCCTTGGCCAGATCGGGCAGAGCCCGGGTGGCGCCGCCGGTTTCGGGCTCGGCCTCGACCAGCGTCACCTTGCGGCCGGTCTGTGCCAGCCGCGTGGCGCAGGCCAGTCCGTTCAGCCCGCCGCCGATGACAAGCACATCACAGGACGGCATAGGCATCGCTCATGTCCTTCGGCGCAAGCCGCATGTCGCGCAGGATCTCGGCCGCGGCATTGCGGCCCGGCGCGCCCATGACGCCGCCGCCCGGATGGGTCGAGGCGCCGCAGATCCACAGGTCGCGGATCGGGGTGCGGTATTGCGCATAGCCGGGCACCGGGCGGTTGAAGAGCAACTGATCGAAGGTCAGTTCCCCCTGGAAGATATTGCCTTCGGTCAGGCCGACTTCGGCCTCCAGCTCGCGCGGGGTGCGGATCTCGACATGCAGCACCCGGTCCTTGAAGCCGGGCGCGTGGCGTTCGATCTGGTCAAGGCAGGTCTGTCCGAAGGCGTCGCGGTCGGCATCGGTCCAGTCGCGGCCTTCGATCTTCGGGGGCGCATATTGCACGAAGCAGGACATGAAATGCTTGCCCGGCGGCGCCATGGTCGGGTCGATCATCGTGGGGATCATCACGTCCTGGAACGGGTCGGCCGAGAAATGGCCGGATTTCCAGTCGTCATAGGCGCGTTCCATCCGCTCGATCGAATCGGTGAAATGCAGATCGCCCTTCAGCGCGGGCGAACCTTCGGGAAGGGCCGGGAAGACCGGAGCGGCATCCAGCGCGATGTTCAGCTTGCCCGAGGAGCCGCGGGTCTTGAACTTCTTCACCGAGGCGAGGTAGTCGGCCGGCAATTCGGCCTCGGCCACATGGGTCAGCATGGTGCGCTTGACATCCATGTTGGAAATCACCCGCTGGGCCCGGACCTCATCGCCATTCGACAGGGTCGCACCCACGGCGCGGCCATTCTGCACCAGAATCGTCTCGACGCCCGCGGAAACCCGGATCTCGCCGCCCGCCGCCCGCAGCGAGGCCGCAAGTGCGGCGGTGATCGCCCCCATGCCGCCCCGGGCAAAACCCCAGGCGCCGATATTGCCATCCACATCGCCCATATAATGATGCAGCAGCACATAGGCCGATCCGGGCGACATCGGACCCAGCGCCGTGCCGATGATGGCGGAAACCGCCAGATAGGCCTTGATCACCGGGCTTTCGAAATAGTGGTCCAGATAGTCCGAGATCGACATGGTCCAGAACCGGATCATCTCGGCGATCTGTCTTTCGCTTTGCCCGGTCAGCTGCCGGCCCAGCCAGGCCAGTTCCGCCAGATCGCGCGGGCGGAACCGGGCCGGGTCGGGCGGGGTGCGCAGCAGCATCGGCCGGATGAAGCGGCAATGCCGCAGCACGTCGCGGGCGTAGATGTCATAGGCTTCGGCATCACGGGGGCTGTGGCGGGCGAATTCGCGGCGGTTTGCGTCATGGTCGCGGAACATGCCCAGCGTGTCGCCATTCTCCATGAAGACTGCGCCGCCTTCATAGGGCAGGATCTGCAGCCCGTGCTTCGGCAATTCCAGATCGCGCATGATCTCGGGCCGGAACAGCGACGAGACATAGGAACAGTTGGAATAGGTGAAGCCCGGGGTCAGTTCGCGCGAAACGGCGGCGCCGCCGATCCAGCCGTTCTTTTCCACCACGCAGACGCTCAGCCCGGCGCGGGCCAGGTAGCAGGCGGTGACCAGCCCGTTATGTCCGGCGCCCAGGATGACCGCATCATAGATCATTCGGCGGCGTCTTCCATGTGTTGCAGGGTCAGGTCGACGGCCCGTTCGACCGCGCGCAGCGTGTCGGTGAGGCAGGTCTCGTCCAGCCCATGCGCCTCGCACATGAACCAGGGCTCGCGGCTGTCGGGTTCGACGATCACGCCCAGATCGTGCAGATACCAGGCCATCTGGTCGTAAAAGCTGTAATCGCTGGTCTTCCAGGCGCGGTAATTGTCGGGCGGTTCGGGCGCGAAGAACAGGCCGAACATCGAATCATGGCCGGCATAGGAATGCGTGATGCCGCGGGCGTTCAGGATGCCGGAAATCCCCCGCTTCAGCCGGGCGCCATAGAAGGCCAGCGTCGCAAGCGCCGGGGTTTCATCCAGGATCCGCAGGCATTCCTCGGCCGCGGCAAGGGAAACCGAATGGGCGGTATAGGTGCCGCCATGGCTGGCGCCGCCCGGGCGGAAGCAGCGCATCACCTCGGCGCGCCCGGCGACCAGGGCGATCGGGTAGCCGTTGGCCACGGCCTTGGCGAAGGTGGTCAGGTCGGGCTTGACGCCCAGGATGCCCTGAATGCCGCCGCGGCCGACGCGGAAGCCGGTTTTCACCTCGTCGATGATCAGCAACACGCCGTATCGGTCGCACAGATTGCGGGCCAGCCGCACATAATCGGCCCGCGCCGCGATCCCGCAGCAATTGCCCTGAATCGGCTCGATCAGCATGGCGGCAAGCCGGTCGCCGTGGCGGCGGAACGTATCCTCTAGCCGCTGCATGTCGTTCATCGGCACCAGATGGGCGAGTTGCTTGACGGTTTCCGGGATGCCCTGGCCATAGGGCACCACTTCGGGGTCGCGGTTCGACCGCGCGTCCCAGCCGTCGATATCGGCCATCCACATCGCCGCGTCGAACAGCCCGTGATAGCCGCCCTCGACCAGCAGATAGCTTTCGCGCCCGGTATAGGCGCGGGCCAGGCGCAGGGCGGCCATCACCGCCTCGGTTCCGGAATTGGAAAAGCGCACCAGCTCGGCCGCCGGCACCATCTTGGCCACGCGCTCGGCCACCGAAAGCTCGCGCTCGGTCGACAGGGCGAAGACGCCGCCGACCTCCATCCCCCGGCGCGCCGCCGCATCCACCCTGTCATCGGCATAACCCAGGATCGCCGGGCCGTAGCCCAGCCGGTAATCGACATAGGCATTGCCGTCGATATCCCAGGTCCGCCCGCCCTTGCCGTGATGGACATAGATCGTCCGCTCATCGCCCCAGTAGCGGAAGGTCGAGGCGACGCCGAGCGGCAGGCGCTGCACCGCCTTGCGGAACTGCGCGTTTGATTTCGACAGGTCGCGCTGCGGGGCGGGAATCATGCCGGGGCCATAGGTTGCTGAAGGATGATTCAGCCTCGCATTATTCTGACTGAACTGTCAATCAGAATGCAGCCGCTGGCCAGGCCCGGCGATTCGTGTATGCAGAGAGCCCGGGATCCAGGGGGGAATGATGTCCGACGTGGAAAGTCAGAAGCCCGCCGAGGCGCCGCCGCGCAAACTGCCGCGCGATGCCCGCCGTCTGCAGCTGATCGAGGCGACGATCGAAACCATCGCGCGCCAGGGCTATTCGCGCACCACGCTAAGCGAGGTGGCGCGGACGGCAGGCCTGTCGCATGGGTTGGTGAATTTCCACTTCGAGACCAAGGACAAGCTGCTGGTCGAGACGCTGCTGTATCTGGCCGAGGAATACCGGCTGAACTGGACGCAGGCGGTCGAGGCGGCGGGGCCTTCGGCGCCCGAGCAGCTTTATGCCATGCTGGCCGCCGATTTCCGGCCTGAATTGTGCACGCCCGGCCGGCTGTCGGCCTGGTGCGCCTTCTGGGGCGAGGCGCAGGGGCGGCCGCTTTATCAAGAGAAATGCGGCTCGAATGACGAGGAATACAACCGTCGCCTCGAAGAGCTGTGCGCCCGGATGAATGCCGAACATGGCTATTCGGGCGATCCGGTGCGCAGCGCCCGGGTGCTGCGGGTGACGACCGAAGGCGTCTGGCTGGACATGATGACGCTGCAGGCGCCCTATCCGCCGGAGGAAGCGCTGGCGACGGTGATGACCTGCACCGCCGCCTTCTTCCCCCGGCATTTCACCGCCCAGGGTCTGATCGCGGCCTGAACCGGCGCTAATCGAGCCCCAGCATCCGCCGGTTGGCGGCGCGGTCGGTGCCGGCATCGGCGAAATCGTCAAAGGCCTTTTCGGTCACCCGGATCAGATGGGCGCGCACGAAATCGGCGCCTTCCCGCGCCCCGTCCTCGGGGTGTTTCAGGCAGCATTCCCATTCGACCACGGCCCAGCCGTCAAAGCCGTATTGCGTCAGCTTGGAGAACACCCCGCCGAAATCCACCTGCCCGTCGCCCAGCGACCGGAACCGCCCGGCCCGGTCGACCCAGGACTGGTAGCCGCCATAGACGCCCTGCCGCCCGGTCGGGTTCAACTCGGCATCCTTGACGTGGAACATGCGGATGCGCTGGTGATAGATGTCGATGTTCTGCAGATAATCCAGATGCTGCAGCACATAATGGCTGGGGTCATACAGCATGCAGGCCCGGGCATGATTGCCGGTCCGTTCCAGGAACATCTCATAGCTGACGCCGTCATGCAGGTCTTCGCCGGGATGGATCTCGTAGCAGACATCGATGCCGCAGTCTTCGGCATGGTTCAGGATCGGGGTCCAGCGCCGGGCCAGTTCGTCGAAAGCCTCCTCGATCAGCCCGGCGGGGCGTTGCGGCCAGGGATAGACATAGGGCCAGGCCAGCGCGCCCGAGAAAGTGGCATGCGCGGAAAGCCCGAGGTTCTTCGAGGCGGTCAGCGCCTTTTTCACCTGATCCACCGCCCATTCCTGGCGCGCTTTCGGATTGCCGCGCACCGAAGGGGCGGCGAAACCGTCAAAGGCCGTGTCATAGGCGGGGTGAACGGCGACCAACTGGCCCTGAAGATGGGTGGACAACTCGGTCACGGCAAGGCCGCTTTCGGCAGCGACGCCTTTCACCTCGTCGCAATAGTCCTTCGAGGTGGCGGCCTTTTCCAGATCGAACAGCCGCCCGTCCCAGGACGGGATCTGCACGCCCTTGTAACCGCAATCGGCGGCCCATCGGGTGATGGATTTCCAGGAATTGAACGGGGCGGCATCGCCCGCGAATTGCGCCAGGAACAGCGCGGGGCCCTTGATCGTCTGCATTCCATCCTCCCTGATGGCGGGGCTTGTCGAGCGTCAGAGTGCCGGCTTGACCCAGGCGCCATTGCGCGATGACGAGCGCACGCAGGCATCGACGAAGGCCACGCCCTCGACCCCTTCCTTCAGCCCCGGGAACAGCACCGCCGCATCGGGGGCCTTCCCGTCGCGCGCGGCCAGAATCGCCCGCGCCGCTTCGGCATAGATATTGGCGAAACCTTCCAGATAGCCTTCCGGATGGCCGGGCGGCACGCGGCTGACGCGGCCCGCTTCGGGGCCGGCGCCGGCGCCGTTCCGGGTGATCAGCCGCTTCGGCTGGCCCAGCGGCGTGACCCACAGGTAATTCGGGTCTTCCTGCGCCCATTCGATCCCGGCCTTGGTGCCATAGACCCGCAGGCGCAGGGAATTTTCATGCCCCGTCGCCACCTGGCTGCACCACAGCATGCCCCGCGCGCCGCCCTTGTAGCGCAGCATCACATGGGCATTGTCATCGACCCGCCGGCCCGGCACGAAGGCCTGCAGATCGGCGGCCAGCTCGTCCAGTTCCAGCCCGGTCACGAAACCCGCCAGGTTGAAGGCATGGGTGCCGATGTCGCCCGTGCTGCCGCCCGCGCCCGAGCGCGCCGGATCGGTGCGCCAATCGGCCTGCTTGCTGCCCGTGGCCTCGACCGGCTCGGCCAGCCAATCCTGCGGATACTCGACCTGCACCACCCGGATCTCGCCCAGATCGCCGGCCTGAACCATGGCGCGGGCCTGCCGCACCATCGGATAGCCGGTGTAATTATGGGTCAGGGCGAAGATCACGCCCGAGGCCTGGGCCGCCTTGGCCAGCCGCTTGGCCTCGGGCAGGGTGGCGGTCAGCGGCTTGTCGCAGATCACATGGATGCCGCGCTTCAGGAACTGCATCGCGACCGGCGCATGCATGTGATTGGGCGTGACGATCGCCACCGCCTCGATCCCGTCTTTCCGCCGCGCCTCTTTCTGCGCCATCTCGGCGAAGCTGGCATAGGCCCGCGGCACGCCCAGATCGGCGGCCGAGGCCAGGGATTTCTCGGCTGTTGACGAAAAGCAGCCCGCCACCAGCTCATACTGGTCATCCAGGCGGGCGGCGATGCGATGGACGGCGCCGATAAAGGCATCGCGGCCGCCGCCGACCATGCCAAGGCGAATGCGCGGCGCGCGCGCGACATGCGCGGCTGTGATGGCCATTCTCTCCTCCCGATTCCGGCGGGTCTGCGCCCCCCTGGCTTGGCATGTTAGAGGGGGCCAAGCCCGCCGGTCCAGCGCGAAGTTTGCGCTACCACCGCAAGAGACGCGGGCCGAGCAGCGCCGAGACCAGCGCGACGGCCAGCACGGCAAGCCCGTACCAGGTGACGTAGAACAGCGGGCTCGATTCGGTGCAGTGGATCGCATAGACCGCCGCCCCCGCCCCGCCGCCGGCCAGCCCGATCAGCGCGCCCGACAGCGCGGGGCGGGTGCTGGCCCCGCCGCGCAGGGCGGCAAACAGCGCCGCCGTCGGCAGGGCCGACAGGATGGGAATGGCGATCAGGCAGATATTGCTGGTGCGGCCCATCAGCGCCGTCATCCGCGCCTCGGCCGGGGTGGTGAGATAGGCCCAAAGCAGCAGCCCCAGCGCCGCCGCCGCCACGCCGGCCAGCGGCCAAAGCGCCGCGCGCCCCTCGGGCCGGGCCAGTTGCAGCGCCGCCGACAGGGCCAGGCCGAACAGCGCCAGCGACAGGACCGGGCGCATCACCGGCACGAAGCTGACCATAGCCTGCGCCAGATCGGGGCGGGCACCCAACACCAGCAGCACGCCCGCCAGCGAGACCAGAACGGCGGGCAGAACCAGCGGCAGCACCCAGCGGCCCGGTTCGGGTTCGGCCAGGCTGTCGGCGGCCAGGGCGCGGATCAGATCCTCGGTCTTCATTCGACATGCCTTTCGCGCAGCCGCGCCAGCGCCCGGAACGCCCGATGCAGCGCCACGCGCACCGCCCCTTCGGACATCGACAGCTTCGCGCCCGCTTCGGCCGTTGTGGCGCCTTCCAGCCCGATCAGCCGCACCAGATCGGCAGCGCGCGGATCCAGAAGGCCGATCATCTTCTCGATATCGCCGCGCTCGGTCGGGTCGGCTGTGGGTTCGGCGGGCAGGATCTCGGCGAAATCCTCGATCGGCAGGGCCAGCGCATGGCGCCGGGCGCGGAAGGCATCCACCACCTTGTGCCGCGCGATCGCGTAAAGCCAGGGCCGGACCGGCGCATCGGGCCGCCAGGTCTGCCGCTTGCTGTGGATGGCCAGCAACACCTCTTGCACCACATCCTCGCCTTCCGCCTCGCCCAGCGCAAAGCCGCGGGCGCGGACGATGCCCCGGATCACCGGGGTCACGGCGGACAGGAAATCGCGATAGGCCCGGCTGTCGCCAGCCAGGGCCGCCCGCAGAAGCGCTGCCCAGTCACCATCCGTTCCGGTCATTTCCACAGGCCTATACGCGGCAGACCCGCGCAGTGTTACACCGCGCCCGGCGGGAAAGCGACAGGCCTGACGGCAAGAAGCCGCGGGCGCAGCCCTCAGGCGGCGCGCAGCGGATGCGGCAGTTCGGCCACGATGGCGCGGGCGGCGGCGACCGGATCCTGTGCCGCCCAGACCGGGCGGCCGACCACGATGTGATTGGCCCCGGCCTTGATCGCCTCGGCCGGCGTCGCCACGCGCTTCTGGTCGCCCTTGGCGCTGCCCATCGGCCGCACCCCCGGCGTCACGATCAGCTTGCCCGCGGCCTGCGGCAGGGCGCGGATCGCCGCGGCCTCATTGGGCGAGGTGATCACGCCATCCGCCCCGGCCTCAAACGCGCGGGCGGCGCGTTCCAGGGTGATTTCCGACAGATCGCCGGCGCGGATCATGTTCTGGTCCAGATCGGCCCGGTCGAGCGAGGTTAGGACGGTCACCGCCAGGATCTGGGTCGGCCCGCCGCGCTTGCCTTCCATGGCGGCGCGCACCACCTGCGGGTCGCCCTGCACGGTCAGGAAGTCCAGCTCATAGGCGGCAATGCCGCGCACCGCGGATTCGATCGTGGCGCCGATGTCGAAAAGCTTCATGTCCAGGAAGACGCGCTTGCCCTGTTCCTGCTTCAGCTCATTGGCCAGGGCCAGGCCGCCGCCGGTCAACATGCCAAGGCCGATCTTGTAGAAGCTGACCGCATCGCCCAGCTGCAGCACAAGGTCCAGCCCCTGCACAACGTTCGGAACGTCCAGCGCAACGATCAGACGGTCATCCATCGGCAGCCCCTTTCCAGCGGTTCGGCGCGTCATAGGCGCGCGCGCAAGGCCTGTCCAGCGCGGCTTTGACAAGCGCGCCGGTTTCGGCTGGATTGGCCGGGCGGAGGGCGTAACGCGATGATCCTGGCATTCGACATCGGCGGAAGCCGCATCAAGGCGGGGCTGTTCGACGGCCAGCATCTGGTGCCCCTGGGCGAAACCCCGACGCCGGCGCGCGACGAGGCGGCCTTTGCCCATGCGATTGCGGGCTTTGCCGCCGGGCGGCGGTTGCGGGGCGTGGCGATTTCCATCGCGGGCGTGGTCGATCCAGCCACCGGGCGCGGCAAGGTGGCAAATATTCCGGCGATCGACGGGCTTGCGCTGGCCGATCTTCTGGGGCCGCGGCTGGGGCTGCCGGTGATCGTGCTGAACGATGCCGATTGCTTTGCCCTGGCCGAGGCGCGCTTTGGCGCCGGGCGCGGGCAGGACAATGTCTTTGGGGTGATCCTGGGCACCGGGGTCGGCGGCGGGCTGGTGCTGGGCGGCAGGCTGGTGCAGGGCGCGGGCGGCTTTGCCGGCGAATGGGGGCATGGGCCGGTGATCCGGGGCCCGCATGCGCTGGCCTGCGGCTGCGGCCAGGTCGGCTGCGT
>NZ_JAICBZ010000079.1 GCF_020179405.1 Xinfangfangia pollutisoli
CCCGCCACCGCGCCCGACGCGCCCGAGGCGGTCGATACCCCGCCGGCCGAAGAGGCGCGGCCCGACCTGCCGCAGATGACCGAGGCGCCGCCCGACCGCCCCGAATCGGTCACGCCGCCCCTGCCCAAGCCGGTGGCCGAGCCGGTGGCCGAAGCCCAGCCCGAGATGGACCTGCCGCCGCCTCCGCCCGAGCCGGCTTTGGCCGAGGCCCTGCCCGAGGTGAAACCCAAGCCCAAGCCCGAAAAGCCCGAGGCGCCGGAAAAGCCGGCCGAGAAGGCCCCGGTCAAGAAGGAAGCGGTCAAGAAGGCCGAAAAGCCCGCGGGCAAGAAGGCCGCGCAGAAGGACAAGAAGGTTGCCGAGGCTTCGGCGGCCGCCGCGCCCAAGCAGAAATCCTCGGCGGCCGTTTCGGCCGGAACCGGCAAGGCTGCTGCCAAGACCTATGGCGCCCAGGTGATGAAGAAGATCCGCAAGACGCCGAAGAAGCGCGCCCCGGCCAAGGGCCTGGCGGTGGTGAGCTTTACCATCGCCGCCGATGGCAGCCTGGCCTCGGCCAAGATCGGTCGCAGTTCGGGTTCGGCCGAATTGGACAAGCTGGCGGTGGACCAAATCCGCCGCGCCGCCCCCTTCCCGCCGCCGCCGCCCGGCGCGCAGACCGCGTTTTCGGTGGAATATCTGGGAAAATAAGGTTGCGGAACGCTGGGCGGCTTAGCCCAGCGGCCCCAGCGCCGCTTCCAGCAGCGCCAGCGCCGCGGCCTTGGCGGTGGCCGGCGAAAAGCCCGCCGCGTCGATATGGGCTTCCAGCCAAAGCCCGTCGATCAGCGCCACGACCGGCCGGGCCAGCGCCGCGGCATCGACGCTGCGGCCCTGCGCGGCGGCATGGGCGGCAATCGCCGCCTCGACCCGCGCCAGATAGATCGCGTAATGGGCCCGATGCTCGTCCCGCAGCGCGGCATTGATCGCAACCTCGCCCCACAGCGCCAGCCAGATGTTCAAGGGATCGCGGCGGAACAGCTCTTCCGAGAAGGCCGTGTCGATCAGCCGGCGCAGATCGATGCCCGCGTCGGGGGCCAGAACCGACAGGAAGTTGCGATAGGCCGCGGCATAGACCGCCGCCAGAAGCCCGTCCTTTGACCCGAAATGATGCGCGATCAGCCCGCGGCTGGCCCCGGCCTCCTGACAGATATTGTCGATGGTGAAGGCGGTGATTCCCCCGCGTGCCAGACAGACAAGCCCGGCATTCACCAACATGGCGGCACGCACTTCAGCAGTGTAACGACGAAAACGCGGGGTATCACTCATAGCGCAGGATATGCCGCTACACATTGTCCCGGGCAATGCTTTCCTTCCAGCTTCGGCAGAAGATCGCCGCGCCGTTTTCCAGCACCGTCAGCACCATCTCGATGTGGAAGTGGCTGGCATCGCAAGACATTCGCCCCCGGCTTTCATGGCGGAACGTGCCGTCGGGGCGTTCGATCTCGGCCATGCAATCGGTTTCGCAGATCGCGGTCAGCGGATCGTCGCCGATGATGCGATAGCGCGCCAGGGCCTTGCCGCGGGCGGTTGTGGCGATGTCGGGCAGATGCGTGGCATAAGTCCAGCGCGGGAAATCCACCACCGTCTCGCCGGTCAGCAGATCGCGGGTGATCTGCCGGCGATGCGGCGCCGCGACCGGCAGGGCCTGCGATGGGGTGGGCGCCGCGCATTCGGCCGGCGGGAAAGGACGCAGAGCGGCATCCTCGGGCCGGGGCGGGCGCTGCGGCAGATCCAGCCGGCAGGCGGCCAGATCGAAGGTCAGCACCGGCGTCTCGGGCGAGGGCCAGGCGATCGGCCAGTACGAGGTCGAGATCGACACCGCAAGCCGATGCCCCGCCGGGATCGCCTGGGCGATGTCGTCCAGATCGACCACCGCCTCGGTCCAGGCGCCGGGGATCAGCGGTTCGGGCCGCTCATGGCCCCGCCGATGGGTCAGGTTCAAAAGCCCCAGCGTGATCCGGGTCGAGGCGCCATCGGGCGCCACGTCGTTCAGCCGCACCGCGACCATCGCCTGCGGCTTGTCGCTGCGAAAGCGCAGATGCAGCTGCGGCGCGCCCAGGATTTCCACCCGCCCGGGCAGGGGATCGCTGAGGAAGACCAGCGAGCCGCCATCATCCTCGCGCTGGTCGGGCGGCCATTCGGCATCCTCGCCATAGCGCCCGATCTCACCCGCCGCCTGGCCGACCCAAAGCGGCGAGGACAGGCTGGCCTCGCCCGTGCCGGGCTGTGGTCGCAGGGTATTGCCATTGGAAAGATAGAAGGGCCGCCAGTCGATCCGCGGGCTGGGCCATTGGTCTTCACCGACCCAGCGGCCGGGTCTTTCGCTGTAGCAGGTGCGCGGCGGAACCGGCTCTTGCATCCAGACCCGCAGCAGCGGCTCGGCCATGATCCCGGTGTCCTTGCCCTTCAGCCAATGGTCCAGCCAGCGCGTAACTTCTTGCAACCAGCCGATTTCCGGCTGCACCGCCACATCGAAGGGGAAGCTGTGCGCCCAAGGCCCGATCAGCCCGCGCACCGGCGCCTTCAGCCCGGCACACAGCCGCGGCACCGCTTCGGAGTAATTGTCGGCCCAGCCTGAAACCGCATAGACCGGAATCTTGATGGCGTCAAAATCCTCACAGACCGAGCCCTGGCGCCAATAGGCATCGCGGCGCTGATGGGCCAGCCAGGTCAGGATCCAGGGCCGGTTCGCCTCGATCCGCTGCAGCCAGATCCGCCGCCAGTCGGGCCCGACGATCGCCGGATCGGGCGGCAGATCGTTATTGGCGAACATCGTGGCCGACCAGTCGAAATTGTCCTTCGACAGGCAGCCGCCGACATAATGCACATCGGTCGCATAGCGGTCATCGGTCGAGCCAAGCGTGATCACCGTCTTCAAGGCCGGGGGCTGGCGGGCAGCGATCTGCAAGCCGTTGAAACCGCTCCAGGATATTCCGATCATCGCGACCTGCCCGTCGCACCATCCCTGCGCGGCGATCCAGGCGATGGCGGCGATGCCATCGCTTTGTTCCTGCGGGCTGTATTCGTCCTCGATCAGCCCCTGGCTGTCGCCGGTGCCGCGGATATCCAGCCGCAGACAGGCATAGCCATGCCCCGCCAGCCAGCCATGCATCTGCTGATCGCGGGTCCGCGTGCCTTCGCGCTTGCGATAGGGCAGGTATTCCAGAACCGCCGGCACTGGCCCGCAACCCTCGGGCAGCCACAGCGTTGCGGCCAGCAAGCACCCGTCCGGCATGGGAATTTTCAGATCCTCGATCACGCGGACCGGGAAGGGGAAGCGGCTGCGGATCGTGGGCATCGGGGCTCCGGGCGGGGGTTTGGCATCTTGCTGAACGATCATGCAATAAACCGGGGCGGCCGGTCAACGGGCGCTTGACCGGCGAACCGGCCCTGCTACTATACATTTGTTCAACAAAGGTGCATGATGGCCCGCAATCCGCGCTATGACATCCTGTTCGAGCCTGTGAAGATCGGGCCGAAGCTGGCGAAGAACCGCTTCTTTCAGGTGCCGCATGCCAGTGGCATGACCAATGCGGCGCCGCAGGTGCGGGCGGCGTTTCGCGGCATGAAGGCGGAAGGCGGCTGGGGCGTGGTCTGCACCGGGGCGGCCTCGGTCGATCCATCCTCGGATGACAGCCCCTTTCCCTGCGCGACGCTTTGGGACCGTGCCGACATTGCCGCGCATCGGGTGATGACCGAGGCCGTCCATGCCCAGGGCGCGCTGGCGGGGATCGAGCTGTGGCATGGCGGCGCGGCCGCGATGAACCGCACGACGCGCCTGCCGCCGCTGTCGCCCTCGGGCGTGCCCTGGATGGCGACGCATGTGCCCTTCATGTCATCGGCCCGGCCAAAGGTGATGGACGCCGGCGATATCAAGGATTTGATCCGCTGGCATGCCGAGGCGGCGATGCGCGCCGAACAGGCGGGCTTCGACATTCTCTATGTTTATGCCGGCATGGGCTATCTGCCCTATCAGTTCCTGCTGTCGGACTATAATCACCGGACCGATGCCTATGGTGGCTCGGTCCGCAATCGGGTGCGACTGGTGGAAGAGCTGATCGACGCGGTGCGCGAAGCCACCCATGGCCGCTGTGCCGTGGCGCTGCGCCTGTCGATGCAAGAGCTGCGCGGGCGGCCCTCGGACGTGGCCGAAAGCGAGGCGCATGAGGTGATCGGGCTTCTGCGCGACGCGCCCGATCTTTTCGACGTAAAGATGGATTATTCCGGTACCGATTGCGGGCCAAGCCGCTTCGTGCCGGAAGGCAGCCACCGGCCCTTCGTCGATTTCCTGAAACAGGTGACCGACAAGCCGGTCGTTGGGGTGGGGCGGTTCACCAGCCCCGACATGATGGTGCAGATGATCCGCGGTGGCGTGCTGGATTTTGTCGGCGGCGCCCGGCCCTCGATCGCCGATCCGTTCCTGCCGGCGAAGATTGACCAGGGCCGGGAAGAGGACATTCGCGAATGCATCGGCTGCAACATCTGCATTTCGTCCTGGCATGACGGGGTCTGGGTGCGCTGCACGCAGAACCCGACCGCGGGCGAGGAATGGCGGCGCGGCTGGCACCCGGAAAAGCCGCGCGCGCAGGGTGAGGGCGAGGTCCTGGTCGTAGGCGGCGGGCCGGCCGGGCTGGAGGCGGCGCTGACCGCGGCGCGGCGGGGCTTTCGGGTGGCGCTGGCCGACAAGGCGGGCGAGTTCGGCGGGCGGCTGCGCTTTGAAACAGCCCTTCCGGGCCTGCGGCAATGGATGAGGGTTGCCGACTATCGCCTTGGACAGCTTCGGAAAATGCCGAATGTCTCGCTTTATCCCGGCTCGGAGATCGCGCCAGATGACGTGGCCGAATTCGGCGCCGACCATGTCGTGGTCGCGACCGGCGCGCGCTGGACCAACGCGCTGTGCGGGGCGAATGAACTGCCCATTGCGCCGCTTGAGGCGCCGCGGGTCTATACGCCCGACGATCTGGCCGCGGGGGCTGTGCCCGAAGGCCCGGTCGCGGTCTTCGATTTCGACGCCTATTATCTGGGCACGGCGCTGGCCGAGGATCTGGCGGCGCGCGGGTTGGCGGTCACCTATATCACCACCGCCGGGGCGGCTGCGGCCTGGTCGTTCCTGACCAATGAACAGGGCCATATCCACAGCGCCCTGGCCCGGCGCGGCATCGGCTATCGCACGCTGGAACGGGTCACCGGCTTTGATGGCGAGACCCTGGCCCTGGCCCAGATGATGAGCGGCGAGCCGCGGCAGATTGCGGCGCGGTCGCTGGTTTTGGTGGGGCTGCGGCAGGGCGGCAGTGCGCTGCATGAGGCCCTGATCGCCCGCGGCATCGCCGCGGAATTGACCGGCGATGCCCTGGCGCCCGGGGCCATCGCCCATGCGGTCTGGCAGGGGCATCGGACCGGCGAGACACTGGGTCTTTCCAATGTCATGATCCGCCGCGATCCGGGGCCCGGCGCGCTGATCCTGCCCGAGGCCGCGGAATGAGCGGCGAGCGGCGGTCGCGCCGCGCCCCGCGCCAGGCCGGTGCGATCCGGCAAAGGCCCTTCGGCCAGGTGCCGCGGCTTTACGATCCGGTCCGGGTGATTTCCGACGATCAGGTCGCGGCGATCCACGCGGCGGCCTTGCAGCTGCTGGACCGGATGGGAATGCGGGTTCTGGATGCGGGCGCGCGGGCGCGCTTTGCCGCGGCGGGCGCGCGGATTGACGGCGACATGGTGCGGCTTGACCCCGATCTGGTGGCCGAGCGGCTGGCGACCGTGCCCGCCACCTTCTCCCTGGCGGCGCGCGATCCGGCGAAATCGCTGCAGCTGGGGGGTGGGCAGATGGTCTTCGCCTCGGTTGGCGGGCCCGCCTATGTGATGGACAATGACCGCGGGCGGCGCGACGGAACTTTCGCGGAAATGTGCGATTTCATGCGTTTGACGCAGGTTCTGAATGTGATCCAGCAGGAGGGCGGCGGCCCGTTCGAGCCGCTGGACCTGCCCGCCCATACACGGCATCTGGACATCTGCCGCGCCCAGATCGCGCTTCTGGACAAGAACTGGCAGACCCAGACCCTGGGCCGGGCGCGCACGATGGACGGGCTGGAAATGGCGGCCATCGCCGCGGGCTGCGCGCCGGATGCGCTGCCGCCCACGCTTCTGGGCATCATCAACACCAACTCGCCCCTGCAGCTGGACATTCCGATGGCCGAGGGGCTGATCTGCATGGCCGAACATGGCCAGGTCAATGTGATCACCCCCTTCACGCTGGCCGGCGCCATGTCGCCGGTCACGCTGGCGGGCGCGCTGGTCCAGCAGCATGCCGAGGCGATGGCGGGCATCGTCCTGACCCAGATCGTGCGGCCGGGCGTGGCGGTGATGTATGGCGGCTTCACCTCGAATGTCGACATGCGCTCTGGCGCGCCGGCCTTTGGCACGCCGGAATATGCCAAGGCGGCCATGGCCTCGGGGCAGCTGGCGCGGCATATCGGTGTGCCGTTCCGGTCGTCGAATGTCACCGCGGCCAATGCGGTGGATGCGCAGGCGGCCTACGAATCGCAGATGTCGATCTGGGGCGCGGTGATGGGCGGGGCGCATCTGGTGAACCATGCGGCGGGCTGGCTGCATGGCGGGCTGACGGCCAGTTTCGAGAAGCTGATTCTCGATGCAGAGATGCTGCAGATGATGCAGGAATGGCTGGTTCCGCTGGATTGCTCGGCCGATGCGCTGGCGTTGGAGGCGATTGCCGAAGTGGGCCCCGGCGGGCATTTCTTCGGCGCGGCGCATACGATGTCGCGCTACGAGACCGCCTTCTATGCGCCCTTGCTGTCGAATTGGGACAATCACCCGACCTGGCTGCAGGCCGGCGGCGTCGATGCCACGGCGCGGGCCAATGCGATCTGGAAAGAGCTGCTGGGCCAGTATGAGGAACCGACGCTGGACCCTGCCGTGGCCGAGGCGCTGGATGATTACGTGGCCCGGCGCAAGGCCGAGGGCGGGGCGCCGATGAACTGACACGGCGCTGTCGCCGCGGCCATGGTAGACAAGTCCGCCGCCTGCCGTCAGAGATTGTCCGGCAGAACGGGCGAGGAGGCGGCGGGATGCGATTGGTGAACCGGACCTTTGACGAATTGCAGCCCGGCGAGACGGCCGAGCTGCGCCGGCTGATCACCACCGACGATCTTTACGGCTTCGCTTCGGTCTCGGGCAATTACAACCCGATGCATCTGCCGAAGGAAGACGGCGATGGCGACGGGCGCCCCGACGGGATCGCGCCGGGCATGTTCATCGCCTCGCAGCTGTCGGCGGTTTTGGGGATGATGCTGCCGGGGCCGGGCACGCTGTATCGCCGGCAGAACCTGGAATTTCACAGCCGCGTCCGCGCGGGCGACGAATTGGTGACCCGGGTCAAGGTCCTGTCCAAGGCGCCGAATGGCGAGGTGACGCTGGCCACCGAGGTTCGGCGCGCGGCCGATGATGCGCTGGTGCTGACCGGCGAGGCGGTGGTGATGGCGCCCACCTACAAATACGACCGCAGCGATATCGAGGTGCCGGGGCTGATCGTCCAGCGCCATCGCCATTTCGAGGATCTTCTGGACCGGGCCAAGCCTCTGGCCTCGATCCCCACGGCGGTGGTCTGTCCCGAAGACGGCAATTCGCTGGGGGGGGCGCTGCTGGCGGCGAAGGAAAGCCTGATCACGCCCATTCTGATCGGCCATGCGCCCGCGATCTATGCCGCGGCTGCCGGGCTGGACGCGGATCTGGCGGGGATCGAGTTGATCGACGTGGCAGGCGGCGCTGCGGCCGCGGCCATGGCCTGCCAATTGGTGCATGAGGGCCGGGCGGCGGCGGTGATGAAGGGGCATCTGCACACCGACGATCTCTTGCGCCCGATGCTGGACAAGGAAAAGGGCCTGCGGATCGGCCGCCGCTTCACCCATATCTTCGTGATGGACGTGCCCGGCCAGCCGCATCCGATCATGGTCACCGATGCCGCGATCAACATCGCCCCCGATCTGGCGACCAAGGTCGACATCTGCCAGAACGCCATCGACCTGGCGCTGTCTTTGGGGATGGAGCCGAAGGTCGGCGTGTTGTCGGCGGTGGAAACGGTGAACCCGGCAATCCAGTCGTCGATCGACGCAGCCCTTCTGTCGAAGATGGCGGATCGCGGCCAGATCAAGGGCGGCATGGTCGAGGGGCCCTTGGCGATGGACAATGCCGTCGATCTGGGGGCGGCGCGCACCAAGGGGCTGAAGGGCGGGGTGGCCGGGCAGGCGAATATCCTGGTCGTGCCGGGGATTGACGCGGGCAACATGCTGGCCAAGCAGCTGGCCTTCATCAGCCATGCCGAGGGGGCGGGGCTGGTGATGGGCGCGAAAGTGCCGGTCATTCTGAATTCGCGGTCCGACAGCACCATGTCGCGGCTGGCCTCTTGTGCCGTGGCGGCCTTGCACCATGCCTATGTGACCGGCGCCGGGAGGGTGGTGGCATGACGGGCGGAATTCTGACGCTGAATGCGGGCTCGTCCTCGCTGAAATTCGCGCTGTTCGCGGCGGGCGAGGACCGGCCGATGGCCACGGGCCTGGCCGACCGGATCGGGCCCGAGGGCGCGCTGAAGATCAAGGATGGCACGGGCGCGCCGCTGCCCCGGTCCGAGGGCAGCCTGGCAAGCCATGGCGCGGCGCTGCATTGCGTGCTGGACAGCCTGCGTGCGGCCTTTCCGGGGCAAGAAATCTCGGCCGTGGGGCACCGCGTGGTGCATGGCGGCATCGTGCATGATAAGCCGGTGCGGCTGGACGCGGCCGTCATGGCCGAGCTGGAACGGCTGGCCCCCTTCGCGCCTTTGCACCAGCCGCACAATCTGGCGGGCATCCGCGCCGCGGTCGAGGCCTTTCCGCAGGCGCCGCAGATCGCCTGTTTCGACACCGCCTTTCACCGCAGCCATCCTTGGGTGAATGATACATTCGGCCTGCCGCGCGCCTATTACGACCGCGGCGTGCGGCGCTATGGCTTTCACGGCCTGTCCTATGACTATATCGCCGGTGAAATCGCCCGCACCGCGCCCACTCTGGCCGATGGCAAGGTGGTCGTGGCGCATCTGGGCAATGGCGCCTCGCTGTGCGGCATCCGCCAGGGCCGCTCGATCGCCTCGACCATGGGCTTCTCGGCGCTGGACGGGCTGCCGATGGGCACGCGCTGCGGCCAGCTGGACCCGGGGGTGATGCTGTATCTGATGGATCAGGAGGGCATGACCCCGGCCCAGATCACCGATCTTCTCTATACCCAGTCGGGGCTGCTGGGTCTGTCGGGCATTTCCAACGACATGCGCACGCTTGAGATGTCCGAGGCGCCCGAAGCGGCCGAGGCCATCGCCTATTTCACCTATCGCATCCAGCGCGAGATCGGCGCCATGGCCGCCGCCATGGGCGGGATCGACGCGATCGTCTTCACCGGCGGCATCGGCGAGAATTCGCGGCTGGTGCGCGAAAGGGTTTGCGCCACGCTGGGCTGGATGGGGGTAGAGCTTGAGCCGGGCCGCAATGCGGCGCATGCGCGGGTGATCTCGTCCGATGTGGCGCGCACCACGGTGATGGTGATCCCGACCAATGAGGAACTGGTGATCCTGCGCGCGACACGGGCGCTTTTGCAGGGCAATGAAAGGACCGCCGCATGAAAGGCGCGCTCAGCCCCGCCGCCGCTGCGGCCCTGATCCCCGACGGGTCCAGCCTGCTGATCGGCGGCTTCATGGGCGTCGGCACGCCCGAGCGGCTGATCGACGCGCTGGTCGCCCGCGGCGCCCGCGGCCTGACGGTGATCGCCAATGACACCGCGCTGCCCGGTCGCGGCATCGGCAAGCTGATCAGCGCAGGCTGCGTCTCGCGCGTCGTCGCCTCGCATATCGGGCTGAACCCCGAGACGCAGCAGAAGATGATCTCGGGCGAAATCGCCTGCGAACTGGTGCCGCAGGGCACGCTGGTCGAACGCATCCGGGCCGGGGGCGTGGGTCTGGGGGGCGTCTTGACGCCCACGGGCCTTGGCACCGAGGTGGAAGAGGGCAAGCAGGTGATCGAGGTGCAGGGCCGCCGCTTCCTGCTGGAAACCCCGATCACCGCGGATTTCGCCTTGCTGGCGGCCTTTCAGGCCGATTACGTCGGCAATCTGAACTATGCGCTGACCGCGCAGAACTTCAATCCGGTCATGGCGCTGGCCGGGCGCATGGTCATTGCCGAGCCCGACCATATCGTGCCGGTGGGGGTGATCCCGCCCGATGCGGTCAAGACGCCGGGCGTGCTGGTCGACCATCTGCTGGTCCGCGGCGTCTAGGGGGTGGGGATGGATCCGAAAGAGCTGATCGCGCGCCGCGTGGCGCAGGACATCAAACCCGGCATGCTGGTCAATCTGGGCATCGGCCTGCCCTCGATGGTGGCGAATTTCGTGCCCGCCGAGCGTGGCGTGTTCTTCCAGGCCGAAAACGGCGTCATCGGTCTGGGCGCCCGCCCGCCCGAGGGGATGGAGGACAAGCACCTGACCGATGCCGGCGGCGGCTTTGTCACCGCGGTGCCCGGCGCGGCCTCGATCGACAGCGCCATGAGCTTTGGGCTGATCCGCGGCGGGCATCTGGACATGACGGTGCTGGGCGGGCTGGAGGTTGACGAACAGGGCCGGCTGGCGAATTGGAAAGTGCCGGGCAAGATGGTGCCGGGCATGGGCGGCGCGATGGATCTGGTCACAGGCGCGGCCTGCGTGATCGTGGCGATGCAGCATTGCGTGAAGGGTGCCTCGAAGATCGTGCGCGACTGCACCCTGCCGCTGACGGCGCTGCGGCGGGTCGATCTGGTGGTGACCGATCTTGCCGTGCTGCGCCCGACCGAGGCGGGGCTGGTGCTGCAGGAACGCGCGCCGGGCGTGACGGTCGCGCAGATCCTGGCGGCCAGTGCGGCGCGGCTGATCGTGCCCGATCGGGTGCCCGAGATGGTGGTGTGACGCCCGGCTGGGCGGGCGCAGAGTGTAAGGGGTGAGGGCATGCAGGCGCATTTCACGGCGGAAGACGGCACGCGGCTGGCCTATCGCGACGAGGGCGAGGGGCTGCCGCTTCTGGCCCTGGCGGGGCTGACGCGCGGCGGGCGCGATTTCGACGATCTCGCCCCGCATCTGCCGCCCGGCACAAGGCTGATCCGGCTGGACAGCCGCGGGCGGGGCGGCTCGGCCCGGGCCGACTGGCACAGCTATACGGTGCTGCAAGAGATGCGCGATGCGCTGGCGCTGCTGGATCATCTGGGCCTGGACCGGGTGGCGGTGATCGGCACGTCGCGCGGCGGGCTTCTGGGTCTGGCGATGGCCGCCTTCGCCCGGCCGCGGCTGTGCGGATTGTGTCTGGTCGATGTGGGCCCGGTGCTGGAACGCGCCGGCCTGTCCTGGATCGGCGCCTATATCGGCGTGCCGCCCAGCTTCGCCACGCTGGAAGAAGCGGCCGAAAGGCTGGCGGCCAGCCCGGGCTTCGCGCAGGTGCCGGCCAGCCGCTGGGCGGAAGAGGCGGCGCGGCGCTATGTGCCGCGGCCGGGCGGCGGGCTGGACCTGCCCTATGACCCGGCGCTGCGCGAGGCCTATCTTGACGCGATGGCGGCGCCGCCCGTCGATCTTTGGCCGCTGTTCGAGGGCTGCGTCGGCCTGCCGCTGGCGCTGATCCGCGGCGCGAATTCCTATGTCCTGTCGCGCGCCACCGCCGAGGAAATGGCGCGCCGCCGGCCCGAGATGATCTTTGCCAGCGTGCCCGACCGCGGCCATGTGCCCTTTCTGGACGAGCCCGAGTCTGTGGCCGCGATCACCGAATGGCTGGGCCAGGTCCGCGCCTTCTGCAGCTAGCCTGCCGCCTCGGCGCCATAGGCCATCCGGCCGGCCACCAGCGTGCGCCGCACCGCCGGCGCATGGCCCTCGGGCCAGTCGACCAGCACCAGATCGGCCCGCAGCCCCGGCGCGATGGTTCCGCGATCGGTCAGCCCCAGCGCCCGCGCCGGCCCGCCCGAGACCAGATCCCACAGCCGGGGCAGGGGGGCGGCCTTGTCGGCCGCCGGCCGCGCCACCGCCGACAGCATGGCAGGATAGTAGTAATCCGAGGCGAGAATGTCGCACAGACCCTCGGCCAGCATCGCGGCCGCCCCCGGAGAGCCCAGATGGCTGCCGCCCCGCGCCGCATTGGGCGCGCCGAAGACCAGCGCATCGCCCGCCGCCCGCGCCGCGCGGGCCGTGGCCAGGTTCATCGGAAACTCGCTGATCCGCGCCCCCAGCGCCCGGTAGAAATCGCGCGTCTCGGGCTGGGTGTCGTCATGGCTGAGCATCGGCGCCCCCGCGGCGCGCCCCAGCGCCGCCACCTGCGCCAGAACCGGCGGCACCTCGGGGCGGCGCTGCCAGACCCGGCCGATCAGCGCCACGTATTCTGCCACCTCCATCTGCGACCGCGCCGCCCGCACCGCCATTTTGGCGGCAAAGCCGGGGCTTTCCAGATCGACCACCGGGTAATGCGGAGAATGCTCGAAGGGTCGGTCCTGCAGGGGCGTGCCCGGATGCAAAAGCGCCATCGACGTGTGGTCGTTGAAGGCCAGTGCCGGGGTCAGCGGCCCGGTCAGCGCCGTCTCGATCAGCGGCAGGGCTTCGAAACAGAAGGTCTCCCAGCGCAGTTGCAGCCGGTTTTCCACCGTCAGCCGCGCGGCGATCCGGTTCAGCGTGCCCAGAATGTCCCAGCCCATCTGGACCGAGCGCAGACCCGGTTCCCAGCTGAGCGTCAGCGCGTGATAGGCGGTGGCGATGCCGTTGGCGGCCAGCTGCCGGTCGGTTTCCAGAAGGGCGGCCTCGACCGGAAGCAGTACGCCCGGCCGCGGCATCAGCTGGCGCTCGAAGGCATCGCCGTGAATGTCGACCAGCGCCGGCGCCAGCAGCAGGCCCGGCGCGGCCAGCCGTCTTGCTCCGTCGGGGGCCACGTCCAGCCCGGTGATCACCCCGGCCTCGATCCTGACCGAGACGCGGGCGCGCCCTTCGGGCAGCAGCACCTCGGCGCCTTCGATCAGCAGGGGCGGGGCGGGGTCGGCAGGCAACGGGAAACGGGCGTTCATCTTGCACCTCATGTCGGGGGCGATCCTGCCACGGGACGACGGCCGGCGACAGCACCGCCTTGCCCTATAACGCCCGGATCACAAACGGATGGCAGCGGCGGGCGTGCGGGCTCGACAATCGGCGGCGCTTCGCCCAAGTTGCGCGCAGATCCAAATCCAGACCCCGAACCAGCCCCGAAAACCAGACCGGGCCGCGAGACAACGCGGCCGACAGACCGACGGAAGCCCCTTGCCGCCTTTTGCCCGCATCCTTCTTGCCCTCGCGATCGGCGCGGCGGGCGGAACCGCCTTCAACCTGATGAACCTGCCCTTGCCCTGGATGCTGGGGGCGCTGTTCGCGACCATGGCCGCCGCCATCGGCGGGGCGCCGGTCTTGCCGCCGGCGCGGCTGCGGCCGGCCACGGTGGCGGTGATCGGGGTCTTGCTGGGTGCGCGATTCACCCCCGACGTGCTGGGCCAGGCCGCCGACTGGGGGCTGACCCTGCTGATTCTGCTGGTCTATCTGGCCGCGGTGGGGCTGATCGTCGTGCCTTTCTACCGCTTTGTCGGCCGCTTTGACTGGACCACCGCCTATTTCGCCGGCATGCCCGGCGGGCTGGCCGAGATGATCGAGATCGGCGAGGCGCGGGGCGCGCGGGTGGATCAGGTGATCCTGTCGCACAGCCTGCGCATCGTGATGACCATCGCGCTGATCGCCTTCTGGTTCCGGGTGGTGCAGGGCGCCACGGTCAGCGGTGCCGCCGGGGCGGCGGCCGGATGGCCGGCCCTGCCGGATCTGGCGCTTCTGTTGCTGGCGGCCGTGCTGGGCAGCCTTCTGGGCCACAGGCTGCGCCTGCCCGCGCCGGCCTTTCTGGGGCCGCTGGTCGTGTCGGCCGGGCTGCATCTGACCGGGCTGACCCACAGCGCCCCGCCGGCGGTGCTGGTCAGCGCGGCGCAGGTGATTCTGGGCACCGTTCTGGGCGCGCGCTTCATCGGCATCCGCCCGGCGGCGCTGTTGCGCTCGGGCGCGCTCAGCCTGGGGGCGACGCTGTTGATCCTGGCGCTGGCGCTGGGCTTCGGCCAGGCGATGCGGGCCTGGGCGGGGATCGACCTGGATCAGGCGCTTCTGGCGCTGGCGCCGGGCGGCTTGACCGAGATGGGGCTGATCGCGCTGGCGATCCATGCCGATGTGGCCTTCGTGGCCCTGCACCATGTGGTGCGGATCCTGGCGATCATCGTTGCCGCGCCCGTGGTTCACAGGCTGCTTGCCAGCGGGCCCAGAAAGCCCTGAACCGCTTTCATCTGTCCTTAAATATCCCGGGCGAGCCAGCGAGGCGCCATCGGTTCAAGCCCGCTGGCGAGGGGGCAGAGCCCCGGGTGCCAGCCGCCCCTCAATACCGCCCGGTCAGCTTGTTGCCCCATCCAGCCAGGCGCGAGGGCCGGGTGACGCCCGGCTTCGCCTCGGCCCGGTCGGCGGCGTTCAGAAGCGCATACATCCCATGCACGCCCAGCCAGCGGAGGGGCTCGGGCTCCCAGTTGCGGACCTTGCGGTTGACCCAGGGCAGGCCGGTCAGCTCGGTCTCGCGGCCCAGCGTCAGATCGGCCAGGGTGCGGCCCGCCAGGTTCGAGGTGGACACGCCCGTGCCCACATAGCCCCCCGCCCAGCCCCAGCCGGCCGCCGCGTCATAGCCCACGGTCGCGCACCAGTCGCGCGGCACGCCCAGGACGCCGCACCAGGCATGGGCGATGCGATAGGGTTTCGCGGCGGGGAAATAGCGATACAGGATCTCGGTCAGCCGCCGCACGGTTTCGGGATCCGGCGCGCCGTTGGTATCGAGGTTCGAGCCATACAGATAGGGCACGCCCCGCGCGCCCACGGTGATCCGGCCTTCGCGCGTGCGCTGGCAATAGCAATAGGCATTGGCGAAATCGCCAAGGATTTCATGGCCCTGCCAGCCGATCTGCGCCCAGACCTCATCCGGCAGCGGTTCGGTCGCGATCTGGGCCGAATTCATCGGCAGCCATTCGCGCTTCATCCCGGGCAGGCCGGCGGTGAAGCCCTCGGTGCAGCGCAGGACGGAAGGCGCGGTGACCACGCCGCGGTCGGTGGTGACGCGGCCCTTTTCCAGCCCGGTCACTTGGGTGCCTTCGTAGATCTCGACCCCCGCGCGTTCGCAGGCCGCGGCCAGGCCGCGCACCAGTTTCGCGGGCTGGACCCGGGCGACATTGGTCACGACAAGGGCCCCCAGCGCGCCCGGAATGCGGATGCGCTGCGCCAGATCCTCGGCGCCGATGCGGAAGACGCGGTCTTCCTCGCCCCAGCGGCGGCGATGCTCGACCTCGTCGCGCATCCGCAGCGCCTGGGCGGGGTTCACCGCGACCATCAGCTCATCCGTGCGGCGGATATCGGCGTCGATCCCCTGGGCTTCGGCGACGCGGATCACCTCGTCCACGGTGCCATTCATCGCCCGCACCATCCGCCGCACCGCCTCGTCCGACGAGGCTTCGGCATAGCGGCGGTGGTTCCAGGAGAAGCCGCCCGACAGCCAGCCGCCATTGCGCCCCGAGGCGCCGAAGCCTGCGAATTCCTTCTCCACCACCACGACGCGCAGGCCCGGCTGGGCCTGTTTCAGATACCAGGCGGTCCAAAGCCCGGTATAGCCCGCGCCGATGATGCAGACATCCGCCGACAGATCCCCGGGCAGGGCTGCGCGCCGCGCGGGCAGGCCGATATCGGCATACCAGAAGGAGACATCGCCGATCCGGTCGGGCTGGGGCGGGGGCAGGGCGGTCATGGATCCTCGCAAAGCGGGCAGGGCGCGGGTGGTAGGCCCGGAGGGCCATTCACTTTCCAGATTTCTGTAAGCTTTCCAAAGGTGAACTGTCCCGCGGTCGCGGGTTTTCGACGTAAGGAAATCAATGGCTTGGCGTGAGGGTGTCCCATCTCTACCAATCCATCCTGGCCAGCTTTGTCATGGCCTGAGCGGCCAACTCGTCGCGGTCCACCCCATCGGTATAGACCTGCGATGTCTTCGGGCTGGCATGGCCATGCACCGCCATGATCTGGTATTGCGAGGCCCCCTCAAGCGCCAGAAGTTCGCCTGCCGCCTTGCGGATCCCATGCGAGGATCGGGTGGCCTTGCCCTCGGCATCGACCAGCCCGGCCTGGACAACCCAGCTGCGGAACTTGTCGTCGAATGCGTTCGAGGATTGAAACGGTTTGCCCTGCTCGGTCAGCAGACAGGTTTTCCCAACCACCGTGCCGGATTGCAGGGCATTCTGCAGCGGTGGCAGCAGAGAGATGCGCACCCGCTTCGGTCCACGCTTCACCGGCTGGAAGTCCAGCCAGGTCACTCCCTGGCGGGTGATCTCATAGGTCCGGCCCAGGCGCACGGCATCGCTGATCCGGCAGGCTGTGAACATGAACAGGGTCAGCGCCAGATGCGCCATGGTGCCCGGCGGATGGCGATCCCGATCGGCGCGCAGATCCTCGACCGTCCAGGCCGTGGCCCCGGTGCCTTCGATGTTCAGCTTGCCGATGCCCTTGCCGGGATTGCTCTGGGCGAGGCCGCGCAGGATCGCCCAAGCATACATCGCCCGAACCGCCTTGACGAAATAATCGGCAGCGCCGGGCGTGTCTGCTTTAAGATCGTGCAGTTTCACCAGGTCCGATGGCGGCATCGTCGCCGCTCGGAAGGTGCCGCGCTGTTCTCGGAACCAGTCGAGGAACACCTTGCGCTGCTTCACCGTCGCGGAGGCCATCTGGCCCTGCCGGTTCATCGTGTTCATCGCCTCGGTATAAAGCTCGACCAGCCAGCCGACCGATCCCTTCACGGCGGATGGCTTGTCCGCCTCCGGCTTTGCCAGAGAAATCCCCGCGCGCGCTGCGTCGTAATATTCAAGGAAAAGAGGATGATCCGGGGTGACGTTCAGAAGCGTGCGCTTCGTCTTGTCCTTCTCATGCCGGACTCGCCAGCGCACATTCCCCGAGGGCAGGGGTTCGCGCAGCAAGCCGGGATAGTCGATCCGCATGTCATCCTGTGGGCCATTCGGGCAGGCCATCACCTTCCTCCGAAAGCTGGGGCTTGGCAACGGGCTCGGTGATGATCCTGACGCCGCGCGGCTCGACCACCACCTCGACGATCCGAAGCCCCGCCTTGATCATGCATTGCATGGCACGGTCGAGATCCGACTTGGTCACCGATGTCGGCCGGCTCATGGCGCCCTGCCATGGCCTAGGGCCGGGTGCTTTCGGAGCGGGAAAAGGAGGGGGCGCTCAGCCATTGCTGTTGCCCCATTGCCTTGGCCCCCGGTCTTGCGCCGGGGGCTGGGCCGGCGCGGCGATGCGCTTCCCGTGCGGGTGCTTGCCGTGGTGATGCGACCCGGCGAAGTGACCTGCCCCCGTTCGTCCCTCGTTCATAACGAGAGTCCTTGGGGTTGATAGTGGTCGGTTTCGGGTTGGGCAAGCGCGCCGGGCGCGGAGCCCTCAGTTTGCTCAAGCGCCCGGCGCGCGTCGGACGGGGACTTGTTGCCGAGCGAGGAGTGCGGCCTGACGTCGTTGTAGTCGTAGCGCCAGAGGGTCAGCTTGCGCCGGGCATCAGCCAGACTGTCGAAGATCTCCTCGTTCAGGCATTCGTCGCGCAGGCTGCCGTTGAAGCTTTCGATGTAGCCGTT
>NZ_JAICBZ010000008.1 GCF_020179405.1 Xinfangfangia pollutisoli
GCGCATTGGGCGCGGGTGGACGCCCTGCCGCGCACCAGCGTGGGCAAGCCCGACAAGGCGGCGATGCGGCGGATGCTGGCCGCCGGAGAATTGCAGATCGAACGGACCGGCCAGTCTGCGCCGGCCTGA
Source organism: Xinfangfangia pollutisoli (assembly GCF_020179405.1). Classification (GTDB taxonomy): domain Bacteria; phylum Pseudomonadota; class Alphaproteobacteria; order Rhodobacterales; family Rhodobacteraceae; genus Pseudogemmobacter; species Pseudogemmobacter pollutisoli. The sequence goes on from NZ_JAICBZ010000008.1 coordinate 130, forward strand.
CGCCGCGCCGCCCCGGGGCGGCCGGCTCCACGGGTTTCAAGGGAGGAAAACATGAGTGCCAAGGCAGAGGCGGCGGATGTCGTCACATGCGAAATCCGCGACACGGTCGCCTGGCTGACGATCGACCGGCCGAAGAAGATCAACGCCCTGTCCTCGACCGTGGTCAAGGCGCTGACCGGCCATGTCCAGGCGCTGCAGACCGATGACCGGGTCAAGGTCATCGTGCTGCGCGGGGCGGGGGCGCATTTCTCGGTGGGTTACGACATTGCCGAAGAGGTCGAAGTCGGGTTGGCCCGGCCGGAAGACTGGCATGGCGCGCTGTCGAACAATGTCGGCCTGTCGATGGCGGTCTGGGCCTCGCAAAAGCCCACGATCGCGGCGGTCGATGGCTGGTGCCTGGCCGGCGCCTGCGAGCTGGCCATGGCCTGCGACATGATCATCGCCACCGACCGCGCCCAGTTCGGCGAGCCGGAAATCCGCTTCGGCTCGGGCCCCGTCACCCTGCTGATGCCCTTTGTCCTGGGCCAGAAGAAGACGATGGAACTGCTTCTGACCGGCGACACCATTCCCGCGGCCGAGGCCGAACGTCTGGGCCTGGTGAACCGCACCGTCGCGCCCGAGGCGCTGGACGCCACGGTCGATCAGCTGGCCCAGAAGATCGCGCTGACGCCGCTGATCACCCTGCGCCTGACCAAGATCGCGCTGACCCGCGCCTATGAGGCGATGGGCCTGCGCAACGCGGTGAATGTGAACCTGGATCTCGCCGCCACGCTGAACGCAGCCCAGGCGCCGGAAAAGACCGAATTCGTCACGCGCGTGCGTGAACAGGGCCTGCGCAAGGCGCTGGATTACCGCGACAGCCGCTATGGCGCTTTGACCTGAGGGGGCGGCAATGAAGGATCAGAAAATGGCCGAGACCGCGACCAGCCTGCATATGGGCGACATGCTGACCGAGATGCTGATCGCCTATGGCGTCGAGGTGGTGTTCGGCATGCCGGGCGGGCAGACCTGCGGCCTGTATGAAGGCATCGCCAACCGGCGCGACCGGATCAACCATGTGCTGGTGCGCGACGAGCGCAACGGCGTTTATGCCGCCGATGCCTATGCGCGGCTGACCGGCAAGCCCGGCGTCTGCGACGTGACGGTCGGCCCCGGCGCGACCAAGCTGACCGATGGCTTCGTCGAGGCGCTGAACGCCTCGATCCCGCTGATCGCCATCGTCGGTGAATTGCCGCGCGACTGGCTGCCCTTGAAGGCCAAGGGCGTGGCCAGCCAGGGCTTTGACCAGCTGAGCTATCTGAAGTCGATCTCGAAAGAGGCCTTCCTGGTTCCCACCCCGCAAAGCTTCCCCGAGATCATCCGCACCGCCTGGCGCATCGCCACCTCGCCGCGGCCCGGGCCGGTGGCGATCATCGTGCCGCATGACATCATGGATCACCCCTGGGACCCGGAAACCCAGCCGATCCTGATCGACGACCGCTATATCCGCGCCCCCGCCCATCGCGCCCGCGCGCTGCAGGCCGATCTGGCGGCGGCGGCGGCGGAACTGGCGGCGGCGGAACGGCCGCTGATCGTAGCCGGCGGGGGCGTGCATGCCTCGCTTGCCTATGACGAATTGCGCCAGCTGGCGCAGGTCAGCGGCGCGCGGATCGTCACCTCGCTGTCGGGCAAGGGGGTGATCGACGAACATGACCCGCTGGCCATGGGCGTTTTGAACCCGATGGGGTCGAAGGCCGCGCTGGACATCGCGCCCGAGGCGGATCTGATCTTCTGGTGCGGCTCCAAGGCCAGCCAGAACACCGCCAACAACTGGACGCTGCCGACCGCCAGCCAGGCCACGATCACGCTGGATGACGACCCGCAGGAACATGGCCGCACCTTCCGGCCCACGGTGGCGCTGTTCGGCGACATCCGCGAAACGCTGCGCGATCTGATCCCGATGCTGACGCCGCGCGAAAACCCGGCCTGGGTGGCGCGCTGCAACGAGGTGCGGGCGGCGCAGCAGGCGATCATCCGCGCCGACTGGGAGAATGAATCGACCCCGATCCATCCCGGCCGGGTCCTGCGCAGCGTGGCGCAATTGCTGAAGCCCGAGGATATCGTGATCTCGGATGCCAGCTTCTCGTCCGGCTGGATCGGGCAATATCTGCTGGCCCAGGGCGCGGGGCGGCATTTCCTTTATGCCCGCGGCCAGGGCAGCCTGGGCTATTCGGTTCCGGCCTCGCTGGGGGCTGCGATGACCCGGCCCGAGGCGCGGGTGCTGACCGTGGCGGGCGATGGCGGATCGTCCTTCTATATCGGCGAATTGGCGACCCAGGCGCAGCACAAGATGCGGGTGGTGAACCTGATCTTCAACAATGGCATCATCGCCTGGCTGCAGATGTGGGAGCAGATCTATTACAACGGCACCCGCCTGTCGGTGGATCTGGAATCGAACCATGCCAAACCGTCCTATGCCGCGGCCGCGGCCGGGTTGGGGCTGAAGGGCATTCTGGTGGAACGCCCCGACCAGATCGAGGCGGCGCTGGCCGAGGCCTTCGCCTATGACGGGCCCTCGGTCGTCGAGGTGCGCAGCGATCCGGTGGCGACCCCCATCCACAGCCTGCGCCGCCGGCTGCAGAACCCGGCCAAGGAAATTCGCCGCCCGGGCAGCGTCTACCAGTTGCGGCAATGGAAGGTTTCGCCTTCTCTGGCGAAAAAGCAGGACTGAGACCATGGTGATCAAGAAGGCTATCAACGATCCCGAAAACCTGGTGCGCGAGATCGCCGAGGGCGTGGTCTTCGCCGCGCATGGGCGGGTGCGGCTGCTGGAGGATCTGCCGGTGCTGGTGCGCACGGCGATTGAACCCGGCAAGGTCGGCATCGTGGTCGGCGGCGGCTCGGGGCACGAGCCGATGTATCAGGGGCTGATCGGCCCGGGCTATGCCGATGCGGTGGCCTGCGGCAACATGTTTGCCGCCCCCACGCCCGATGTGATCCTGGCCGCCACCCATGCGGCCGATCAGGGCAAGGGGGTGCTGTATCTGCAGGCCAATTATGCCGGCGACAACATGAATTACGAAATCGCCGCCGAACTGGCCGCCGATGACGGGATCGTCACCCGCACCGTGCGGACGGGCGAGGATGTCTCGATGGCGCCGGAACTGGGGCGCCGCGGGCTGGCGGGGTCGTTCTTCACGCTGAAACTTGCCGGCGCAATCTGCGGCACCGGCGCCGATCTGGACCAGGCGGCCGACCTGGCGCAGCGCGTGGCTGACAATCTGCGCTCGCTTTCCGTGGCCTTCTCGCCCGGCTCCTTGCCCGATACCGGCGAGAAGACCTTCGAGATCGCCGAGGACGAGATCGAGGTCGGCATGGGCGTGCATGGCGAGAAGGGCGTGGCCACGCTGAAGATGGCCAAGGCCGATCCGCTGACCGATCTGATGATCGACAAGCTGGCCGGCGACTACCCGCTGGCCGCGGGCGACCGGGTGGCGCTTCTGGTCAATGACATGGGCGCGACCACGCTGATGGAACTGTATGTCGTCACCCGCCGCGCCCATCAGCGCCTGGCGGAAAAGGGCATCACGGTGGTCGATACCTGGATCGGGCCCTATTGCACCACGCAAGAGATGGCGGGCTTCTCGCTGACGCTGTTACGCCTGGATGCCGAGATGGAGGCGTTGCTGGCGCGGCCGGCGGCGAATGAAAGTTTCCTGCGACCCTGAGCGGGCGCATGAGGGAGGATGGAATGGAAGCGACGCAGAAGGCCGGCTTCAAGGCCGGGCTGGCCGCCGCCGCCGAGGCGGTGGTTGCGGCCAAGGATGTGCTGACCAAGGCCGATCAGGCGATTGGCGATGGCGATCATGGCCTGGGCATGGCGCGCGGCTTTCGCGCCTTTGCCGAGGCGCTGGCGAAACAGGAAGGCGGCGATGCCGCCGCCAGCCTGCAGGCGGGGGGGCGGGCGCTGATGATGTCCAGCGGCGGCGCCTCGGGCGCGATCTTCGGCACCTTCTTTCAGGCCGCCGGCAAGGCCCTGCCGCCGGGCGATCTGCCCGAACCCGCCGCTCTGGCCGCGGCCTTCGCGACCGGGCTGCAGGCGGTCCGCGATCGCGGCAAGGCCAAGGCCGGCGACAAGACCATGATCGACGCCGCCGAACCCGCCATCGCGGCCCTGGCCGCCGGACCGCAGGATCTGGCCCTGGCCCTGACCGGCATGGCCCGGGCGGCGCGATCCGGCATGGATGCCACGCGCGACATGGTGGCGACCACCGGCAAGGCGCGGGCGCTGGGCGAACGCTCGCTGGGCCATCCCGATCCGGGCGCGATGACCTTCACCCTGTGGTGCGAGGCGCTGGCCGCGCGGATGGGCTGACGCCCGGTCCCGCCCAGCGGAACTGCCGCCCATGCTGCGCCTGCGCGCCATGGCATGGGCGGGTCGGGCGCAAGCTGCTATCATGACGCCCGGATGACGGAAGGGGCGCTGCAGTGGATGTATCGGTGAAACCTGAAACCGAAACCGAAGCCAAGCCGGGCGCGCGGGGGCGCGGCCGGCCGAGCTATGATCTGGAAGATCAGGAAGCGGCCGAGAATTTCCGCGCGCTTTGCGCGGGCTTCGTGCTGGACCGCACCGCCCCGGCGCCGCTTTGGGTGCAGCTGAAGAACCAGATCGGTGCGGCGATCCGCGAAGGCAACCTGCCGCCCGAATCCCGCCTGCCCTCGGAACAGGCGCTGTGCAGCCTGCTTGACGTCTCGCGCCCCGTCGTGCGCGCCGCGATCCGGGCGCTGTCAGACGAAGGCAGCGTGGTGAAACTGCCGCGCAAGGGCATGTTCGTCTCGCCCGAACGGCGCCAGACCGACTTTCTGAACGCCAATATCAGCGTTTTCGGCGATATGGCCGCCAAGGGGATCAGCGTTTCCACCGATACGCTGGAATTCTTCCGCGCCCCCGCCAATGCGCGCGAACGCCAGGTCTTCAACCTGCCCGAGGCCGGAACCGTCATCCGCCTGCGCCGGATGTACCGGATGGAAGGCCATCCGATCACGCTCAGCTGGATCTCGCTGCCTGGCCATCGCGTGCCGGACATGGAGAAGCTGGATATGACCAACCGTTCGCTTTACGAAACCCTGCGCACGGTCTTCGGCATCGAGGTCCGCCGCGCCGAACGCTGGTTCACCGCCGAAATGCCCTCGCCCGAGGCGGTGAAGCTGATGAAGGTCGATGCCCATCAGCCGATCATCGTGATCGAATCAATCGCCTATGATCAGGCCGGCGAGCCGGTCGAATTTTACACCGCCTATTACGATTCCAACCATGCGCGGATCCATATTTCCGTTTGACGGAACTTTCCCGTCAGGCGGAACCCTCGGGGGAAGGAAAGCACGCAAAACCGCCTGTTTCTGGTAATAACCAGATTGACTTTTGGGCCCATGCGCCTAACCTCGATCTCAACCGGGAAAACCCGGACGCAGACCCGCCAAGGGCCCGCCCGGTCAGGGCACCCTCAGAACATAACGTCGACGCGCGAACAGGGAGGAGCGCCGAGATGCCGATCGCACCACCGTCGCAGCCGCGGCGCCGATCCTTGATGCCCGCAGAACGGCCAGAAGACCGGCCAGAAGACCAGATCATCGCCGCCTGCCGCGCGATGAATGCCTCGGGTCTGAACCAGGGCATGTCGGGCAATATCAGCCTGCGCCAGGGCGATGGGCTGCTGATCACGCCCACCTCGCTGGACTATGACCGGATGCAGCCCGAAGACATCGTCCGGCTGGATGCCGAAGGCCGCCCGCAGGGCCGCCGCCGGCCGTCAAGCGAATGGCGCTTCCATTACGACATCCTGCGCCAGCGGCCGGATGTGGCGGCCGTGGTGCATGCCCATCCGATCCACGCCACCGCGATCGCGCTGCATGGCAGGCCGATCCCGGCGGTGCATTACATGGTCGCCATCGCCGGCGGCCCCGAGATCCGCTGCGCGCCCTATGCGCGCTTCGGCACCCAGGCACTGTCCGATGCCGCGCTGGCGGCGCTGGACGGGCGCATGGCCTGCCTTCTGGCCCATCACGGGCTGATCGCGCTGGGGCGCGACCTCGATCAGGCGCTGTGGCTGGCGCATGAGGTTGAAACCCTGGCGCGGATGTATCTGGCCAGCCTGGCGATGGGAGAGCCGCCGCGCCTGCCGGATGCGGAAATTGCCGGCGTGCGCGCGGCCATGCAGGGTTACGCGCAGGTCTGAGACAGGGCTGCCGCCCCGCAGGGGGCGCTGGCCACAAAGTTCCGGTCGGAGGAGCCGGGGCGAATGGGGGCGGCCCCCGGGCCGCGAAAACTGGGAGGAATGAATGTCAGGACTGAAGATTCTCGCCTTCGGCGGCGCGGCCTTCGCCGCGATGCTGTCGGCCTCGGTCACCATGGCCGAGGAACTGTCGCTGGAAGGCAAGGTGATCGGCATCACCACCATCCGCTCGGACAACCAGGCCGACCGGCTGTTCTACCAAAGCGCCATCGCCGAGGCCGAACGGCTGGGCGCCGAGGTCATCGCGCTGGACGCCCAGTCGAATGACCAGACCCAGGTCAGCCAGATCCAGACGCTGATCGCGCAGAAACCCGATGCGATCATCGAGATTCTGGGCAATATCGAAGTGCTGAACCCCTGGCTTGCGCGGGTGAAAGAGGCGGGCATCCCGCTGTTCACCATCGACACGACCACGCCTTCGGCCACCAATGTCGTGGCCTCCGACAATTACGGCATCGGCGAACAGCTGGCGCTGAAAATGGTCGCCGACATGAATGCCAAGGGCAATATCCTGGTCTTCAACGGCTTCTACAGCGTGCCGCCCTGCAAGATCCGCTACGACCAGATGAAATACGTCATCTCGAACTTCCCGGATGTGAAGGTGATCGAGCCCGAGATGCGCGACGTCATCCCGAACACCGCCCAGCGCGCCTATGCCGACACGTCGGACATGCTGACCAAATATCCGAACGAGGGTGACATCTCGGCGGTCTGGGCCTGCTGGGACGTGCCGCTGATCGGCGTGACCCAGGCGATCGACGGCGCGGGCCGCACCGGCATCCGCACCTATGGCGTCGACGGCTCGGCCGATTTCATCGCGATGATCGAAGATCCAGCCAGCGCCGCCGGGGCGGTGGTGATCCAGGATCTGGTCGGCATGGGCAAGGCCTCGGTGCAGAATGTCGCGGCCCATCTGGCCGGGCAGAAAGTGCCGCCCTTTACCTATGTGCCGCATCTGATCGTCACCAAGGAAAACGCGGCCGAGGTGATCCCGACCCTGCCCTCGACCGACTGAGCCGCGCAGGCGCACAAGCCGACCGGCCGGGCGGCCCGATTGCCGCCCGGCCCGATCGCATCACCGGGCAGAGGGAGAAACACATGCCGCTGGACACACAGTCCGCGATCATCGAGATGCAGGGCATCTCGAAACGCTTCGGCCCGGTGCGGGCGCTGGAAGAGGCGAGCCTGACCATCCATCGCGGCCGCATCCACGGCCTCGTGGGCGCGAACGGGGCGGGGAAATCCACCATCATCAAGGTTCTGGCGGGCATCCTGCGCCCCGATGCCGGCACGATCCGCATCGACGGGCAAGAGGTCACCCGCCTGACCCCGGCGCTGGTCGAAAAGCTGGGCGTGCATTTCATCCATCAGGACCGGCTTCTGGTGCCGACCGCCACCGTGGCCGAGGCGATCTTTCTGCGGCATGAGCCGCGCATCGGCCCCTTCCTGAACCTGCGCGCCATGCGCCGCCGCTCGGCCGAATTGCTGAAACACTATTTCGATCTGGATCTGCCCGCCGATGCTTTGGTGCAGGATCTGACCACCGCCCAGCAGAAGATCGTGCAGATCACCCGCGCGCTGGCGCAGGAGGCCAAGGTTCTGGTCCTGGACGAACCCACCGCCGCCCTGGTCAAGCGCGAGGTCGACAGCCTGTTCCGCGTGCTGCGCCGGCTGCGCGATGACGGGATCTCGGTCATCTTCATCTCGCATTACATGCAGGAAATCGAAGAGATCTGCGACGAAGTCACCGTGATGCGCAACGGCACCGATGTGGGCGTGGTCGATCCGCGGCAGTCCGGCATCGACGAGATCGTCGCCATGATGATCAACCGCGACATGGGCGAGATGTACCCCGCCCGCAGCGTCGCCATCGGCGCCCCGGTGCTGGAGGTGCAGGGGCTGAGCCGCGATGGCAGTTTCCGCAATGTGTCGCTGACCCTGCGCGCGGGCGAGATCGTCGGGCTGACCGGGCTTCTGGGCTCGGGCGTCAAGGAGTTGGTGCAATGCCTGTTCGGGCTGGACCGGCCCGATGCGGGGCGCGTCGCCATTGACGGGCAAGAGGTGGCCTTGGGCAGCCCGGTGCAGGCCGTGGGCCGGCGCATCGCCCTTCTGCCCGAAGACCGGCGCGCCCATGGCGTGGCGATGGGCCTGTCGATTGCCGACAACATCGCCCTGGCCTCGATGCAGCGCTATGCCAAGGGCGGGCTGGTCTCGGCGGCCAAGGAGGCGGCGATCGTCGACGGGCTGATCCGCGACCTGTCGATCAAGACGCCGCACCGGCACAATCTGGTCAGGAACCTGTCGGGCGGCAACCAGCAGAAAGTGGCCATCGCGAAATGGCTGTCCTGCCAGTCGCGCATCTATGTGCTGGATGAACCCACCGTCGCCGTGGACGTGGGCGCCAAGGTGGAAATCTACAACCTGATGAACCGGCTGGCGGCCGAGGGGGCGGCGATCCTGCTGATGTCCTCGGAACTGGAAGAGCTGGTGGGCATGTGCGACCGCACGCTCGTCATCTACCGGGGCGAGCTGATCGACGAATTCACCCGGGCCGAGGCCGATACCGACAGCTTGCTGGCGGCCGCCTCCGGCGCCGCGCGCAAGACCGCGAGGGAGACCGCATGACGATGACCATAGCCGCAGAAACCGCCGCAAAGCCGGCCCGCGCCCGGGGCGCGCTGCGCCGCCAGGGCACCCTGGTCCTGCGCCTGGGCGCCCTGGCGATGTTCGCGCTGATCATGGCCTGGTTCGCCTTCACCACCCGCGGCTTCGTCTCGCCCGCGAACATCTTCAACGTGATCGAGCAGACCGCCGTCATGGGCGTTCTGTCCTTCGGCATGGCGGTGGTGCTGATCGGCGGCGGCACCGATGTGCAGACCGGCGGGATCGACCTGTCGATTGCCGCCAATACCGGGCTTTGCGCCGCGGTCTATGCCACGCTTCTGGCCGGCGGCTCGGGCGATCTGGCGGCGGCCGCGGCGGCCATCGGCACCGGCATCGCGGTCGGGCTGCTGAACGCCTTCGCCGTGGTGCGGCTGGGCATCCTGCCGCTTCTGGCGACACTTGCGGTGATGAACATCGTCGCGGGGCTGGAGCTGACGGTGACCGAAAACCAGGTGATCGGCGCCAATTCCACGGTCACCCAGCTGATTGCGACCGGCCGTTTCCTGGGCCTGTCGGTGCTGGCCTGGATCTTCATCCTGTTCTCGGCGCTGATGACCTGGGCGATCCATTATTCGCGCATCGGCCTGCGGCTTTACGCCGTGGGCGGCCACCCCGAGGCCGCACGCGCCGCGGGCATCAATGTGGGCGCCTATGTCGCCGGCACCTATGCCTTCTCGGGCTTCTGCGCGGGCTTTGCGGCCATCCTTCTGGTGGCGCGGCTTTCGGCCTCGACCACGGCCACCGGGCAATTGCTGCTGGCCATTCTGGCCGCGGCCCTTCTGGGCACCGTCTTCTCGCGCCGCTTCGTGCCGACGGCCGGGGGCACGATCCTGTCGACCCTGTTCATCGGCTTTCTGGCCAACGGGTTCCAGCTGTCGAACGTGTCCTATTACTGGGTCAACGGCGTGCAGGGCGTGCTGATCCTGATGGTCGTGGCCGTCACCACCTTCGCCAAACCGCAGGGGAAATGAGATGCTGAACCTGTCCACCCCCATGCCCATCGAAGAGCGGCTGAAGGCGATTTCCAACTATGCGGTGATCTTCGCCCTGGTGGTGATCGTCGCGGGCTTTGCCATCGCGGCGCCCAGCTTCCTGACCGGGGCGAACCTGTACAACCTGATCCTGAACAATGTGGTGATGCTGGCCATCGTCGCCATCGCCATGACGATCGTGGTCAGTTCGGGCGGGATCGACCTGTCGGTCGGCGTCTCGGTCGACATGGCCTCGATGGCCTTCATCATGCTGCTGAAAGCGGGCGTCTTCGTCGGCACGGCGCTGTTTGCCGGGATCGGCGCGGCGCTGGTCGTGGGGCTGATCAACGCGATCCTGATCACGCGGCTGCGGATCAGCCCGTTCCTGGCCACGCTGGGCATCCTGTTCATCGGCCAGTCGGTGCAGAAGATCGCCTCGGGCGGCGGCAAGCCGGTCTACCTGGCCAATGCGAAATTCGCCCCCACCTTCAACGCCATCGTGAAATCCGAGGTCTTGGGCATTCCGACGCCGATGCTGATCCTGGCCGCGATCGCGATCGCCGTCTATGTGCTGCTGCACAAATCGGTCTTCGGGCGCTATATCCGTGCGCTGGGCGCGCAGCCGGGCGTGGCCTGGTATTCCGGCATCCGGGTGCCCTTCCACACCTCGCTGGTCTATATCATTGCCGCGGGCCTGTGCGGCGTGACCGGGATCCTTCTGTCCTCGACGGTGAAAAGCTATGTGCCGCTGTCGGGCGACGGCTATCTGCTGGACGCGATCGGCGCCTGTTTCATCGGCACCACGATTTCGGCGCAGCGCCGGCCCAGCGTTCTGGGCACGCTGATCGGCGTGCTGCTGCTGGCCGTCACCCGCAACGGGCTGTTGCTGGTGGGCTGGAACTTCTACTGGCAGCAGGTGGGCATCGGGCTTCTGGTCTTTGCCGTGCTGGCGCTCAGCTTCGGGCTGCGGGGCAGGGGGCATTGATGGCCAGCTTCGACGTCTCTTGCGTGGGCTTCTATGTCGTCGACATCCTGGGCCGGCCGGTGACCCGGATTCCCGAAGGCGGGCGGGCGGATTACATCGAGGAAATCCGCATGACCGTGGCCGGAACCGCCGGCGCCACGGCGCTGGATTGCGCGATCCTGGGGCTGAAGACCCGGGCCGTGTCGCTGGTCGGGCAGGATGCGATGGGCGATTTCCTGGTCTCGACGCTGGAAGGGCGGGGGGTCGATTGCCGCTGCATCGCCCGCACCGACCAGGCCCAGACCTCGGCGACGATCCTGCCGGTCCGGCCGAATGGCGAACGCCCGGCGCTGCATGTGCCGGGCACCGCGGCGCTGTTCAGCCTGACGCCGGCCGATCATCCGGCCGTGCTGGATGCGCGCATCCTGCATCTGGGCGGCACCGGCCTTCTGCGCCGCTTCGACGGCCGCCCTTCGGTCGATCTTCTGGCGGCAGCCAAGGCCAGGGGTCTGGTCACCACCTTCGATCTGATCCAGGCCACGCCCGCCGTGGCGGCGCTGGTGGCGCCGATGCTGCCTTTCGTCGATTGGTTCGTGCCCTCGATCGAAGAAGCGCGCGAGCTGACCGGCCTTTCGGACCCGGCCCAGGTGGCACAGGCGTTGCACGATCAGGGGGCTGCCAATGTGGTGCTGACGCTGGGGGCCGAGGGCGTTTATGCGCGCGCCGCCGATGGCGCGACGCTGCGCCTGCCCGCGCATGACATTCGCGTCGTCGACACCACCGGCTGCGGCGATTGCTTCACCGCCGGGGTGATCACCGGCCTGACCAAGGGCTGGGATCTGGAACAGACCCTGCGCTTCGCCACCGCCGCCTCGGCGCGCGTTGCCATGGCGCTGGGCTCGGAAGGCATGCTCACCTCTTTCGCGGATACCTGGGCGGCGATGGAGATGCTCCCGCTTCGTGCCGCCTAGCCGCGCCGGCGATCGCAGGCGATCCCGGCGGGGCGGGAAAGGGCGGGCCGTGGGAGCCCGCCCTTTTCCTGTCACGAGGCCAGCGCCGTCTCGGCCGCAGCGTCCAGCGCCGGGCCAAAGCGGTGGAACTGCGCCCTGAACCGCTCGACCGCATCGGGCAGCGCATCGGGGCCGGTCATGCGGAACATGATCGCCGTGGTGGCCGAGGCCGCCAGCATCCGTTGCAGCGCCGCATCGCCCACCCCGGCCGGATCGGTGCCGCACAGCCGGGCAAAGCGCAGCGCCATCTCGTTCTGGTCGCGGTAATCACCGAACTGCGCCTCGGCGGTGCAGGCCGCCAGCCCCGCCTCAAGCCGCGCCCGCGACGGGGCCGGGATCGCGCCCGACCAGGCATAGGCGATATAGCGCGCCTGCTGTTCCAGCGGCACCGGATAGGGGCCCTGCTGCGGCCACAGCCCCATCAAGGCCAGCCCCGGCAGATCGGGGTGAAAGGTGAAATCGGCGATGCACAGGCCCTTGGCATCGGCCTGCAGCGTGCGGGCGATCTCGGGCGACAGGAAGGGCAGGTTCAGATCGAAGCCGGTGCCGATGATGATCGCATCGGCTTCAACCGCGCTGCCATCGGTGAAGGTGACCGTCTGGCCCTGAACCCGGGCGATCCATGGCCGCACCGCCAGCCGGTTTTCCGCCACCAGATTCAGGTAGTGCTGGCTGCCGGTGAAGCCGGCCTTGCGGATATCGGGATGCGGCTTCGGCGCGCCATAGCGAGCCGGATCGCCGCCATAGGCCAGCACGAAATCCTGTTGGGCGCGGTCCAGTTCCTCGGCAGTGGCATGGTCGCGCATCAAGGCGCCGCCGCGGGTGAAGGCGTAATATTCCAACGGCACACCGCGCACCATCTTGGGCATCACATAGCGTTGCCGCCGCTGCGACAGCACCACCGCGCGGCTGCCCAGCATCGCCAGGTCCGAGGCGATCTCCAGCGCCGAGATCGACCCGCCCGCCACAACGACGCGCTTGCCGCGGAACGCCTCGGGCGATTTGTAATGAAAGGCGTGGCGGGCGCCCAATTCGCCGGTAAAGCCCGCAAGCCCCGGAATCGCCGGGATGTTCGGCTTGTTGTAGCGCCCCGAGGCGATCACCACCCGCGGCACGGTGATCTCTTCGATCCCGTCCCTGCTTTCCAGCCGCAGCCTGTAGCCCCCCGGCACCTGATCCAGCGCCTGCAGCCTGCTGCCCAGCCGTGCCCCGTCCAGCAGGCCGAACATCTGCGCATAGCGGCGCAGATAGGCCAGAACCTCTTGATTGCGGGGGAAAACCGCCACATCGGCCGGATAATCCAGATCCGAGAATGAGGTGGTGATCCGCGCCGTATTCGTCCGCATCTCGGGCCAGACGCCCGACAGCGGATTGCTGCCATCCCATTGCCCGCCGATCCCGTCATGCGCCTCGATCAGCACCGGCCTCAGCCCGCGCTGCTTCAGCCAGCGCGCCGCCGCCAGCCCGGCCGGCCCCGCCCCGATCACTGCAACCTGTTCCGTCATGTCCCCTCCCTCTTTGCGCAAAAGATGCCGGCTCCTCTTCCGGCCCCGATCCTTGGCCCGCCTTCGGGCCTTGGGATGACTGTTCCCGAGCCGGCTCTGCCGGTCAAATGAATTCTGAGTATAATCAGAAATTGCACGAGGCGCGACCGCCGCCCCCCGGCACATCGCCGATGCAATCGCGCCGCGCGCCGCCTAGGATGACGCCGTACCCAGCGGAGATCCCGATGACAGCCGATCCGATCCTGCCCTTCGTCCAGATGGCCCGCAACAATGCCTGGGCGAATGAAACCCTGCATGCCGCCCTTCGCGGCCTTGACCCGGCCGCCTTTGCCGCGCCGCGGCCCGGCTTCTTTCCCACGCTCGGCCAGACGCTGAACCACATTCTGGAAGTCGACCGCTACTATCTGGCCGCGCTGGAAGGCCGCCCGCAGCCCTATGCGCAGATCGCGCGGCCCGAAATCACCGACCCCGCCGCGCTTGCCGCCGCCCAGGCGGCCGAGGATCGCCGCTTTCTGGCGCTGTGCAAGGCGCTGACCCCGGCGGCCCTGGCCGAACCCCGCAGCACGATCCGCCGCGACGGGCCGGTGGAGGAGCGGGTCGACCATCTGCTGCTGCATCTGGTGCAGCATCAGATCCACCATCGCGGCCAGGCGCATGTGCAGCTGCACAGTGCCGGCATCGCGCCGCCGCAGCTGGACGATTTCTATCTGGAGTTCGGCCGCGTGCCGCGCGCCCGGGCCTGGCTGGAGACCTAGGCCCTATTCAGGCCGCAGCGCCACGCGCCCGGTCTCGGTCAGCAGAAAGGCCTCGCGCCCCTCGATCACCACAGCGCTCAGCGGGCCGCCATAGGCGGCCGAACTGTCGATGTTCAGCCGGTTGCCATGGTGATGCGGCGCGGGAATGGCGGTATGGCCATGCACGACCAGAAAGCCATGGTCGCGCATGTCTTCCAGAAACGGCTGGCGGATCCAGACCAGATCGTCCTCGACCTGATCCTCCATCGCCACGCCGGGCCTTATGCCCGCATGCACGAAGACCACATCGCCGATCCGGTGCCAGCAGGGCCGCGCCGCCAGAAAGGCCTGATGCGGCTCGGGCACCTTCTTCAGCGCCTCGTCATGCACCGGCGCCACCGGCCGGTCGCCGGCATGGCGCACCCCGTAGGAGACCAGCGTCTCGGCGCCGCCCAGCCGCGGATGCAGCCAGGAATATTCCGAACGCAGGCCCGGCTCGGGCTCGGTCGGGTCGCGCAGGAAGCGGCTGAACATCCGGTCGTGATTGCCCTTCAGCACCACCCAGTCGCGCCCGTCCTCGATTCCCTGCCGCAGATGCTCGACCACGCCGCGGCTGTCGGGGCCGCGATCGACCAGATCGCCGACATGGATCACCGGGCCCGGCCCATGGATCGCCATATCCGCCGCGATCCGCGCATGGGCCGCCTGAAGAAGGTCAAGATGACCGTGGATATCGCCGATGGCATAGCAGTGCATGCCGCCTGCTTAGGCCCGTGCCGATGCGGTGACAAGCGCGAAGCGGCGGTTCAGCCCGGCGCCCGCCTGTGCTATGTCAGCGCAAACAGTCGGAAAGGATGCGGCGATGGAACCTGCCCGGATCGGCCTGATCGGCCTTGGCACCATGGGCGCCGCCTTGGCGCTGAACATCGCGGAAAAGGGCCACCGCATCGCGGTCTGGAACCGCACCGCCCAGGTCACGCGCGATTTCCACGCCGCGGCCGGCGCACTGGCCGACCGCATCCTGCCCACCGATTCGCTTCCGGCGCTGGTCGCCGCCATCGCGCCGCCGCGCGCGATCATCCTGATGGTGCCCGCCGGCCCCGTGGTCGACAGCCAGATCGCCGCGTTGCGCCCTCTTCTGGCGCCGGATGACCTGATCATCGACGCCGGCAACGCCAATTTCCACGACACCGAACGCCGCAGCGCCGAGGCGCAGGCCAAGGGGCAGGCCTTTCTGGGCATGGGCGTGTCGGGCGGGGAAGAGGGCGCGCGCCACGGCCCCTCGATCATGGGCGGCGGCCCGCGGGCGGCCTGGGACCGGGTGGCTCCGGTGCTGGAAACCATCGCGGCCCGGCATGACGGCACGCCCTGCGCGACCTGGATGGGCCCGGGCGGGGCGGGGCATTTCGTCAAGACCGTGCATAACGGCATCGAATATGCCGATATGCAGATGATCGCCGAGGCCTACGGGCTGATGCGCGATGGGCTGGGCCTAACCTCTGCCCAGATCGCGCCGGTCTTTGCCGGCTGGAACGCGGGCCCGCTGAAATCCTACCTGATTGAGATTTCCGCCGCCGTCGCCGCCGCGACCGACCCCGAAACCGGCGCCGCGATGCTGGATGTGATCGTGGATGCCGCCGGCCAGAAGGGCACCGGCCGCTGGACCGCGATCGAGGCCCAGCACCTGGCCGCCCCGATCCCGGTGATCGAGGCGGCGGTCTCGGCCCGCAACGTCTCGGCCCGCCGTGCCGAACGGGCGCAGGGCCAGGCCGAATTCGGCGCTGGCCCTCAGCCGCTGGACCTGCCGCTTGCGGATCTGGAAGGCGCGCTGATCGCGGGCAAGATCCTGTGCTACGCGCAGGGCTTCACCATGCTGGCGGCGGCGTCCGAAAGCTTCGGCTGGGGCGTGCCCCTGCCCGAATGCGCGAAAGTCTGGCGCGCCGGCTGCATCATCCGCTCGGCCATGCTGGACGACATGGCCCGGGCGCTGGCCGAAACCCCCGACCGCAACCTGATCCTCGCGCCTGCCTTCGCGGCGCTGCTACACCAGCACCATGGCGCGCTGCGCCGGGTGGTGGCAGCGGCGGCGCTCCATGGCCATGCCCTGCCGGCCCTGTCGGCGGGCCTGGCCTGGTTCGACGCGATGCGCACCGCGCGCGGCACGGCGAACATGATCCAGGGCCAGCGCGATTTCTTCGGCGCCCATGGCTTCGACCGGCTGGACGGCAAACCCGTCCATCACGGCCCCTGGGGCGACCACGGCTAAGGGGCTTCGGGGGGCGCTTCCGGGTCGGGCAGCATCGTGTAGGACTGAAAGTTCACATCGCCCGACCAGCGCCAGGCCGCCAGCAGCCCCTGCGGCCCGGCCTGGAACGCATGCGGCATCCCTGACGGGTGGTGGATCATCTCGCCCGGCCCCCGCCGGCGCTTGTCCGCGCCCGCCCGCCACACGGCCCCGCCGGCCAGGATCACATAGGTCTCGTCGGCATCGTGATTGTGAAGCGCGTAATAGCTGCCGGGCCGCTGCCAGAACAACCCGACCAGCAGATCCTCGCAGCGGATCGGATCGCCTGGCCCCAGCAGAGTGGCCGAAGCGGTGGCCGCCGCCGCCTCGGCGCTTAACTTGCCATCCGCCGGATTGGTCCCCCAGGGCAGGCAAGGCTGCGCCGCCGCGACCAAAGCCGCCGCCGGATGCGCGCCCGGCGCGGATGCCGTGGCGAAAAGCTCGGCCTCAAACCCGCAGTTCGGCTGTGCCGCCCAAAGATCGCCGCCCATCGCCCCGCGCAGCAGCGCCGCCGACCGTAAGGCCGCCTCCCGCCCCTCGCCCGCAAAAATCCCGGCCAGGGCCGCCAGCAAAGCATCCATATCCGCGTTGCGCATGCTCACCCCTGCGATGCCCGCCGCAGCCTCCCGCAACCCGGCGCAAAAGAAAAGGGCCAGGAAAATCCCCTGGCCCCTTCCTCTCTGCAAAAATATCCCACGGGGGCCCGGGGGTGTGAAACCCCCGGCGCTTGCCGCCCCTCAAGCCCCTTCGAAATGCAGGGGCTTCACCTGCTGGAACATCCCCGTCGCGTTCAGCGTCTCGACCACTTTCGGGTCGATCTGCTGGTCCAGATACAGGATCGCGATCGCATCCTGCCCCACGCCCGACCGGCCCAGGGTAAAGTTCGCGATGTTCACCCCGTTCTTGCCCATGGTCATGCCCAGAAGCCCGATGATCCCCGGCACGTCCTCATTGGTGGTGTACAGCATATGCTCGCCCACCTCGGCGTCGATATTGATGCCCTTGATCTGGATGAAGCGCGGCTTGCCATCCGAGAAACAGGTCCCCGCGACCGAACGCTCGCGCTTGTCGGTCACCATCGTCACCTTGATATAGGCGTCGAAGACCCCGGTCTTGTCCTGCCGCGTGGTCGAGATCTGGATGCCCTTGTCCTTGGCCACGACCGGGGCCGAGACCAGGTTCACATCCGGGTTCTGCGCCTTCAGCACCCCCGCGATCACCGCCTGGTTCAGCGCGGCAATGTTCATGTCGGCGACCTTGCCGTCATAAAGGATGTTGATCGCGCGGATCGGCTCGTCCGTCATCTGGCCGATGAAGCTGCCCAGATGGCCCGCAAGCTTGATCCAGGGGCCCATGACGGCCGCCTCTTCCGCTGTCACATTCGGCATGTTCAGCGCGTTTTGCACCGCACCCGTCAGCAGGTAATCCGACATCTGCTCGGCCACCTGCAGCGCCACATTCTCCTGCGCTTCGGTGGTGGACGCACCCAGATGCGGGGTGACGACGACATTCGGCAGCCCGAACAGCGGGCTTTCCGTCGCCGGCTCCACCTCGAACACGTCGAAGGCCGCGCCCGCGACATGGCCCGATTTCAGCGCCTCGGCCAGGGCCTTCTCGTCGACCAGCCCGCCCCGCGCGCAGTTGATGATCCGCACGCCCTTCTTGGTCTTGGCCAGGTTTTCCGCATTCAGGATGCCGCGGGTCTTGTCGGTCAGCGGCACATGCAGGGTGATGAAATCGGCCCGCGTCAGCAGCTCGTCCAGCTCTACCTTCTGCACGCCCAACTGCTTGGCGCGCTCTTCCGACAGGAAGGGATCATAGGCCACCACCTTCATGTGCAGCCCCACCGCGCGGTCGCAGACGATGCCGCCGATATTGCCCGCGCCGATCACGCCGAGCGTCTTGTTGAACAGCTCGACCCCCATGAATTTCGACTTCTCCCATTTCCCGGCATGGGTGGAAGTCGAGGCTTCGGGCAATTGCCGCGCCACCGCGAACATCATCGCGATGGCATGTTCGGCCGTCGTCACCGAATTGCCGAACGGCGTGTTCATCACGATCACGCCCTTCTTCGAGGCCGCCGGAATATCGACATTGTCGACGCCGATCCCGGCGCGGCCGACAACCTTCAGCTTGGTCGCGCCTTCCAGCAGCTTTTCGGTCACCTTGGTCGCCGAGCGGATCGCCAGGCCATCATATTGGCCGATGATTTCAGCCAGCTTTTCCTTGTCCTTGCCAAGTTTCGGCATGTAATCGACCTCGACGCCACGGTCGCGGAAGATCTGCACGGCGGTTTCGCTCAATTCGTCGGAAACGAGAACGCGAGGGCGGGCCATCATGGGGCTCCTGTATGGGGGAATTGGGGGGGGGTAGGGGGCGGGGATCACCCCGCCGCCCGCAAATCAGGCCGCTTGCGACAGCGCCGCGATCTCGGCGTTGAAGGCGTATTCGACCCAGGGCATCAGCGCCTGCACGTCCGAAGTCTCGACCGTCGCACCACACCAGATCCGCAGACCGGGGGGGGCGTCGCGATAGGCGCCGGCATCCAGCGCCACGCCGTCCTTCTCCAGCCGCTTGGCCACGGCCTTGGCGAAGGCCGCCCCGTCGGTGATGCGCGGATCGGTGAACTTCAGGCACACGCTGGTGCAAGACGCCGTCGCCGGATCCACCGCCAGATTGGCGATCCAACCCTTGCCCTTGATGAAATCGGCAATCGCCTTGGCATTGGCTTCCGACCGGGCAATCAGCCCCTTCAGCCCGCCAATCGTCTTGGCCCATTTCAGCGCGACCAGATAGTCTTCCACGCACAGCATCGAGGGCGTGTTGATCGTCTCGCCGACGAAGATCCCTTCGGAAATCTTGCCCTTCGAGGTCATGCGGAAGATCTTCGGCAGCGGCCAGGCGGGCGTATAGGTTTCAAGCCGTTCCACCGCGCGCGGCGACAGGATCAGGACGCCATGCCCGCCCTCGCCACCCAGCACCTTCTGCCAGCTGAAGGTCACAACATCCAGCTTGGCCCAGTCCATGTCCATGGCAAAGGCCGCGCTGGTCGCATCGCAGATCGTCAGGCCCTGGCGATCGGCCGGGATCGCATCGGCATTGGGCAGCCGCACGCCCGAGGTCGTGCCGTTCCAGGTGAAGACCACATCCTTGTCGAAATCGACCGTCGCGAAATCGACGATCTCGCCATAGGGGGCCTTCTTCACGGTGGCATCCAGCTTCAGCTGCTTGACCACATCGGTCACCCAGCCTTCGCCGAACGATTCCCAGGCCAGCATTTCCACCGGGCGCGCGCCCAGCAGGCTCCACAGCGCCATCTCGACGGCGCCGGTATCCGAGGCGGGCACGATGCCGATGCGGTATTCCGCCGGCACGCCCAGAATGTCACGGGTAAGGTCGATCGCCTCTTTCAGCTTGGCCTTGCCGATGGCGGCACGGTGCGAACGCCCAAGGGGCGCATCAGCCAGCATGTCGAGCGAGAAACCGGGGATCTTCGCGCAAGGGCCCGAAGAGAAACGCGGATTGGCCGGGCGCGTTGCCGGGGCGGTCAGTGCCATGTCTGGTATCCTTCCAGATATATGCCCTTCGTTGGGGAAGGGTGTCCCGCCGCCGGGACTATCCGCCCTGAGAAAAGACTGCAAGGAAAAAAGGAAGCTGCGCGAATATGGGGGAACGTCCGTGCAGATCGACGCGGAACGATGCACGAAGCGCCGCGGGCAAGCCGCGGAAGATCCGCAAAACGGCCTGCGTGGCTTCCGGGATGGCCTTGGCCGGTTCCACCTCGCGGTCGCGGCTTTCCTCCGCTGTCCCAAGCGCGTGCGGGTGCGCCTCTTGCGGCGGCGCGGGCTGCGAGCGTTGTGGTGGCACCGGTGTCGGGCGGCGGGACGTGCAGGCGGAACGGCTGGCGTTCTAACCGCCGGGCTTCTCGAAGCGCAGCTGCACGCGGGTGATCTGCTCGCCTTCGCGCGGGCCGGGTCGCAGGACTTTGGCGCGCGGGCGCAGGTCTTCGGGCAGGGTGGAAAGCCGCAAAGTGCCGGTGCGGCCGGATTGGGTAACCAGGCCGGCGGCCTGTGTCGGGTCGATCCCGAACCGCGCGAGCGCCATCGCCAGCGTCGGAAACCGAGTTCCAGGCGGCAGCGCGGCAAGCGCCGCCTCGCGTGCCCGGGCATCGGCGGGCAGCAGGGCAAGCGTCTCGGGCGCGGCGAGGTAAAGTTCAACCAACCCCTCGACATCCTGCACCCGTACCTGCCAGCTCTGCCCGGCCCAATCCATCGCGAAGGGGGTGCCGTCAAGCCGCGGCCGTCCGGGCAGCGGCGCGGGGCTGGCCATCGCATCGCCGACCAGCCCGCGGAGCCGATCCGTCAGCGCATCCTGCGCGGCGCGGTCGTGGAGGTCGGTGGTGAGGCGCGAGAGAAGGCGCAGGGAAGTCTGGCTGCGGGATTGCAGGGCGAGGGTGATCGCGGCGAGGAGGAGGAGAAGGGCGAGAGTGGGGAGGAGAGCGAAGCCGTGTCGGTTTGAAGGCTCCGACGGACCATTGCCGATTTCCAAAAAATGGAATGACCCATTTTGACTTGATTTAGGTGACTTTATAGAATCGCGCAAGTCTGTCAATAGAAAGTCGGTACAAGCATCGCAACTCCTCCATGTGACAAGAGCTCGAAGTCCCCGAAGCCGGTATTATGGATCAACCTCCCGCCCATCCACGTAGCGATGAACAGATTGCCACCGCGGCTCCCCCAAGAAATTCCTCAAAAGTCGCTCTGTATTATCATGAACTTTATTCCTGTCATGAATTTTAAATACAACAGCGAGCGTCCACACGCGGAACACAGACGCCTCACCCTCAAATTTCACCCGTATCGTTGAGAGAAGATCTCTTCCTGATTTCTCATGACAACTCAAGCCTGGCGCCTCCCCATACGCCTCGCATGTCATATTACTCTTTTCAAGATAATTTTTTAGGTCGGACGATATGGTGTAAGCAGAAGCGCCCGCCCCGAATTCTGAAATTGGTACGGTTAACAACGTCTCGAAGCTCTGCTGGGTACAAGCAGAAACGCCCAACATTAAGGCAATTATCGCAATGCACCATTTTTTCATCATAAGTGCACCCTTCGGAATGGCTCAAACAAGCCATAATCTATGGCGATTCGAACGGCAATCATGCTATGCCGGTATCCCGGACGCCATGAGCTGCCTGGACGCATGTGCATCAAAGTGGTGTTCTTCAAAACGCCACCGATTGCTGGTGTAGTTGTCAATGGATATCCAACTACTGCGTAATTCTGGACGTCGATAACAGGGTCGAAGACTCGTCTGGCCGTACGCAGGGAAGTGATAAGTGATTCTCCTGCGCTATTGTGCAATTTTGCCTCTCTGTAAGGTCCGTAACTCAATCCCCATACTGCCGCCTGAGCGAGCCCCCCTCCTAGAGAATGGCCGGTGAATGAGAGGTCGCCCCCCTGATTATAAACGGCTTTTGCTACTCTTCTACCAAGATTTACTGCTTGAACGTACTGCTCGGATGCCCCTGAGAGCTCTTTTCCATTTTGGCGCCAATCAGTACAGGAGAGGCAGCCCTCAGTTCCGGCGAAAGCGAGTGTATATTCCCCAGTTTCAGTATTCTGATACAGTCTAGCCTTCAGTCCAGTTTCCTCATCGACAAACTGGTCCGGATTTAGGCCCATCTCTTTAAGCCCCAACCATCGATAACTCCGAAACCTTCTGGTGCGTCAGTGTCGTTGTCATAGACATCTTCTAAGAGCTTCGCCCCGTCCTTGTACGTAAGGTTCCCACCCGGATCCATCTTATTAACCGGATCATTGTGGGAATACGCATACCTGTTTGTCCCGACGCCTGGCATGGTCACTTCAAACCAGTCGGGCTGGACGAACATGCCCAGCACCGGATCATAATACCTGGCGTTCAGATACTGCAGCCCGGCATCGGCGTCGTAGCGCTCGCCGATCCAGCCCTTGGTCTCGGGTGCGGTCTGGCCGGGCGAGAGCCATTCTGACTGCGCGCCGAAGGGCATGTAGACCGCCTTCTCGATGACCTCGGCCGCGGGCGTGGTGATCGCGCGGACCGAGCCCAGGTGGTCGCGGTGCAGATAGGTCGCCTCGGCCGGGGTCCTGCCGTTCACCAGTTTCACATTCGGATGCGGGTAGGTGATCACATGTTCGGTGGCCAGCTTCCAGTCCCGGATCTCGACCACGCCAAAATAGACCGTCGCTGGGGCGCTGGCCGGGATCGTCGCGCAATCCTGCGTGGTCGCAAGATTGTCGATCTTCTTCAGCCGTTTGCCGTCGGCGCCATAGACATAGCAGGTCTTCTTGCCGGCGAATGTCACCGACAGCGGCCGGTTCTCGCCATCATAGGTTATCACCTTGCCGCCCAGCCCGGTCAGCATGTTGCCATTGGCGTCATAGGTGAAGTCACAAGCGCTCGCGCTGTCGCCCCAGGTGTCCTGCCGCTTGATCCGCCCAGTGGCGGACCGGGAAAAGCCCACGCCATAGAAGGCGGTCGTGGTGCCGGGCCGCAACCCTGCGATCTGATTGATCCAGCCTCTGCCTGCGGCGTATTGAATGCTTTCCGTGACCCGATTGGCGTAGGGGGGCAGGGGGGCCGCTTCCTTGCGGAGGCGGAATCACGCCGCGCGCGGTTGATGAGCGGGTCCTTGACCCTCGTCTCCTGACCCTGCCGCGCCTTCTGGTCTTCGCCGCGGTTTGGGCGGCCGTGCCGGCCGCCCCTCTGCCTGTGATCGGCGTCTCGCCGCTGCCGGAAGGCCCGTTACTGGACCTGGGCGATTTCCGCATCCATCCGCGCGCGCGCCTTCTTCGGCAGCTTGGCGGTCTGTGCGGCATCAAGATTGGCCGGCGCATCGCCGACCTGGATCAGCGCCACCATGCCCATCGCGAAATGCGGCGTGCATTTCACCCCGTACAGCCCGGCCTCGGTCACGGTCAGCGTGTATTCCTCGTTGATATTGCTTTTGAACGGCTCGACGCCCGCGGGCAGGATCTCTTTGATCGCCTCGACATTGTGGCTCTTGTCGGTCGGGATGAAATGGATCGTGTCGCCGGGTTCCGCCTTCACGAAGGCCGGCTCGAACACCATGGCGCCCGCCTGGCCCTTGTTCAGCATGTGAACTTCATGTTCGGCGGCAAATCCGGCCCCGGCCAGGGCAAGCACAAGGGCAGGAGCGGCGAGAAGGGTGGCAAGTTTCATGTCTGATCTCCGATGATGCGGATCGTGGCTTTGATCCGTTGCAGGCATCTCTAGGCCAAAGTCGCGGCCCTGACTTTGCGCGAACGCAAAGACCAGGAAACATCTTTGCCCGTCCAGGGGCGCGGCCGCGGCAACGGCAGGGGGCGCTAGCCCTGTGGATCGGCGATCCTGGCCAGGCCCGCGGCATCGATCACGGTCAGCTTCTGCCGCCCGCCCTCGACCAGCCCCTGACCCTCCCAGGCCGAAAGCAGCCGCGAGACGGTGTGCAGGGTGGTGCCGGTCATTTCCGCAATGTCCTGCCGGGTGATCGGAAAGTCGATGCGCGTACCCGCGGCCTCGACCCGGCCCGCCTTCTCGGCAAGCCGCAAGACGGCATGGGCGACGCGGCGCTCGACCTCTTGGGTCGACATCTCGCGCAGGCGGGTATGCGCCTCGTCCAGCCGCTGGCCGATGGTCTGCATCGCGTTGATCGCAAGGCGGGGATTGGTCTCGACCACCGCATCCCAATCGGCCATTGGCCAGGAAATCACCAGCGATTCCACCGCAGCCTTGGCCGTGCCCGGATAATCGGGCCGGGCCAGCGCGCGGGCAAAACCGAACAGATCGCCGGGATGGACGACCCGCACCATCACCTGCTGACCATCGGCCGTGACCTGGCTGACCTTCAGCCTTCCATGCAGCAGCAGATAGAAGGCCACCGCCTGGCTGCCCTGCTCGAACACCGTATCGCCCTGCAAAACCCGGACCGGCGTGGCACGCGCCATCAGACGCGCCAGCGCCGCCGGCTCCATCTGGCGGAACAGCGGAAGATTTCGCACCAGGGAGATGTCGATCGCCACGCTTTGCGCTTTCACTCAGGCCCTTCCCTTCGGTGCCGCAAAACGGGGCAGAATCAAAGCATTGATATTCATCCCGGCGCAAATACGCGCGCCAGGGTGTTCTTATGGCGCCCTGGGGGGGGCGAAAGGCGGCCGGGCAGGTCCTAGCCCCGCGCGCGAACCAGCCGAAACCCCAGATTGGCGGGCGGCACGCCCACCGAGCAGCCGCCCGATTTCGGATCGCGGACAAAGTCGATCATCGCGGCGCGGTGCAGCCCCTCGGCGATATAGATGCCGCAGCTTTCCGCTTCGCGCAGGATGCGGCCTTCCGCGTCGATCTCGCCCCGGCGCAGGCAGGTCGAGGTCCATTCCCAGACCGCGCCGCCAATGTCATGCACGCCCAAAGCGTTGACATTCAACCGGCCCACCGGCCGCAATGCGCGGTCCAGATCGCGCGACCGCGCCGATTCGCGCTGATATTCCGCCAGCCAGCGTGTGGCCGGGTTCGCGGGGTCGCTTTCGACGCCCAGCGCATCGTCGCGGAACAGATCGGCCGCCGCATAGGCCCATTCCACATCGGTGGGCAGCCGCCAGGTCTGGCCGGTGCGGTCCGACAGCCAGGCCGCATAGGCCTGCGCATCATACCAGTTCACCGCGGTGACCGGCAGATCGGGATCGGCCGCGATCTGGCCCGGGGCCGCGCAGGCGCCATCGGCCACGCAGGCCATCCAGTCGCCATGGCTGACCGGCAGGGCCATGATATCGACCGGCGCCGGGATCGAGACGACAACCCGCGGCGCATCCGCCGGCAGCCCGTCCCTTTTCCATTCGCCGTCAAGACGATGCTCGAACGGGGTGGGATCAAGCCGCACCACTTGCGGCGCCAGCGGCCCGCCAGCCGGCGGCGCGTCGGCCCAACCGGGCAGCTCAATCTGCACCAGTCCCGCCAGCGCCGCAACGACGACCGAGACGAAAACAAGGCCGGTCTGCATGGCCGATCTCCGGTGAAAATCGCCCGCTGCGCGGAACGGCCCGCGCAGCGGTAAGGGTCAATCGCGGATCTGATCAGATCGGGCTGGGCGCCAGGACCTGCATCATCAGATCGTCATTCCAGTCGCCCTCGACCACCACATGCGCGGCGGCGCCAAGTTCGAACGCCTCGATCAGATTGTGGTTCACATAGGCGTAGATGCCAGGCTGTTCGAAGGTGTAGACCATCAGGCCCGCCGTGCCGCCGGGGATGAACCAGGTTTCCAGACCGCGCTCGGGCGGGTTGTTGAACTTGCCCGTCGCCCAGACGTAATTGCCATGCCCGCCGATCAGGTGGGGGCGCGTGTCGCGGTTCGCCTGGCCATGGATGAAGGCCACCGTCTCGCCGACCTTCGCCTTCATCGCATTGTCGCCGGTCAGCGCCCCCACCGCGCCGTTGAACACGACATGGCTCGGCGTCAGCGTCCGCATCACCGCCAGCACATCTTCATAGCTTTCGCCGGGGCTGTCATATTGCTTCCAGTTGCCCGCCTCGTCGCGCGGCACGTAGAAATCCTGCTCGCCGATGTAGAAGACCTTGTCATAGGTCACCGGCTCGCCCTCGGGGCCTTTCAGCCCGTCGCGCGGCAGCACCATGATCACGCCATTCATCCCCGAGACGACATGCCAGGCCACCATGCCCGGAGGGGCGCAGTGATAGACGAAGACGCCCGGTTTCGTGGCCTTGAAACGCAGCACCGTCTTTTCGCCCGGATTGATCTGGGTCAGCGCCCCGCCGCCAAGCGCCCCGGTCGAGGCGTGGAAGTCGATGTTGTGCATCAATTCGTTGGTGTCGGGGTTGATCAGCGTCAGTTCGACATAATCCCCCTCATGCACCACCATCAGCGGGCCGGGCACCGTGCCATTGAAGGTCGAGGCCCAATAGGTGGCGCCGCTGTCGTCGAGGGTGATCTTCTTCTCGACGATCGTCATCTCGAATTCGACGACTTTCGGGCCGCCGGTGGCCACCTGTTCATGCTCATGCACGAAGGGCGGATCGACCAGCTTCACCTTCACGCGCGGCAGGCTGGAGATATCGGTCGCGGCGGCCGGGGTCAGAACCCCTTTGGTTTCCGCGGCGGCCTGGCGGATCTGGGTCATCGCGCCGGCAATGGCGGCGCCGGCAAGCAAGGTACGACGGCTGACGGGCAGGGTGGTCATGGCAGGGTCCTTTCGCTGATCTTTCTGAAGCGGGTCCGGTTGCGATCCGGTTAACGCAACCATGGCCGAACCCGGCGCCTGCTTCGTTGCGCAAGATCAAACGCGGGGGGGCGAAAGGCCCCGTTGCTTGCGGCAGCACAAAGAGCGGGGCGATTTCCGCACTAGCTGTGGGGGGAAAGCTGACATCGCACAGAAAGAGTCCCAGCCATGACCTTCTCCAAACGTCCCCGTATTCCGCGCGGCCTGAACCAGCAGGGGCCGGCGCTGTGGTCCTATGGGTTCCGGCCGTTTTTCCTGGGCGGTGCGGTCTGGGCGGTGGTGACCATGCTGCTGTGGATCCTGGCGCTGGCGCGCGGCCTGCCCCTGGGCGGCGATTTCGGCGCCGCGCTGTGGCATGCGCATGAGATGGTGTTCGGCTTCGCGCCGGCGGTTCTGGCCGGGTTCCTTCTGACCGCGATTCCGAACTGGACCGGCAGCCTGCCGGTGTCGGGGCGGCCGCTGATCGGGCTGGTGGCGCTGTGGCTGGCCGGCCGGCTTGCCATGGCCGCGGCCGGGGCGATGGGCACGGTCCTGGCCTCGGTCCTGGATGCGGCCTTCCTGCCCGTGCTTCTGGGTCTTTGCGCGCGTGAGATCGTGCGGGGCCGCAAATGGAAGGATCTGAAAGTGCTGGCCGGGCTGCTTGCCATCAGCCTTGGCAATCTGGGCTTTCATCTGGCCCTGCATCTGGGCGGCGCGCCGCATCTGTGGCTTCGGGCGGCGGTGGCGGGCTATGTGGCGCTGATCCTGATCATCGGCGGCCGCATCCTGCCCAGTTTCACCCGCAACTGGCTGAGCCAGCGCGGCGCCGCGCGGCTGCCTGTCGCCTATAACCGCTTCGACATGGGGGTGATCGTGGTATCGGCGGGCGCGCTGGCGGCCTGGGTCGCCGCACCCGAGGCGCGGCTGATCGCGGCCCCGGCGCTGGTCGCGGCGGCGCTGAACGTCGCAAGGCTGGCGCGCTGGTGCGGGGCCTTGGTCACCGGGGAAGGACTGCTCTTGGTCCTGCATCTGGCCTATGCCTTTGTCCCGCTTGGCTTTCTTGCCATCGCCCTGGCCGCGCTTGGGCTGGTCCAGCCGGTCTCGGCGCTGCATGTGCTGACCGTGGGGGTGATCGCCACGATGATGCTGGCGGTGATGACGCGGGCGACGCGGGGCCATACCGGCCGGGCGCTGACCGCCTCGGCCCTGACCATTCTGGCCTATTTCTGCCTGTTCGCGGCGGCGCTGGCGCGGCCCCTGGCCGATCTGACCGGCGTGCCGGGGCTGATGGAGGCGTCAGGGGCGCTGTGGATCCTGGCCTTCGGGCTGTTCCTGCTGGAATATGGCCCGATGCTGGTCCGGGATCGGCGCAAGCCGCGGGCCGCGGCGGGCTAACCGGCGCCATGGGCCCAATCGCATGAAACAGGCCCGCATCTGCGGGCCTGTTCCGGTTCAGAAGGCCTGCGCCTCCATCCGGTCTGGCGTCCAGGGCGGATCCCAGGTCAGACAGACCTCGGCCCGGTCGATCCCCGGCACCGCCAGCACGGCGGCCTCGACGCCCTGGCGCAGCATCTCGGTCAGGGGGCAGCCGCGGCTGGTGGTGGTCATGGTGACCTGCGCGAAGCCGCCCGAAAGCCGCGCCTCGTAGATCATACCCATCGCCATCAGGTCGCGCCCGGTTTCCGGGTCGACCACCCCGCGCAGCGCCTGCAGCAGTCCGTCGCGCGGATCAGTCATCCTGCGCCCCCGCCCGCACCATCAGCCGGTAAGTCTGCCCGTCGCCCGCATAATTCCCCGCCCATTCATGGCCGCGCTGCGCCAGTTCGGGAAACAGGAACATCGGCTCGCGGTCGAGAAGGGCAAACAGCACCGCGCCGGGCGGCAGCAGGCTGATCTCTTCCAAGATCCGCACCATCGGCTGCGGCGGTTCCAGCCCCAGCAGGTCCAGCTCCAGCACCGGATCGGGCCAGAACCCCGCCCCGGGGGCCGAGCCGGGCGCCATGCCCAGATCCGCCAGCCCCGCGCCCTGCGGCGTGAAGGTCACCTCCCAGACCCCATCCGCGCGCTGTCGGTCGGCGCAGTCAAAGCCGCGATTGGCCATGACGTTGAACAGCGGCGCCGGGCGGAAGGGCGCCAGCATCCGCAGCGCCTGGCCGCGGCGCAGCCCATCGACCGCCGCCATGATGGCGCCGAACGGCTCTTCGCCGCGGGCCAGCAGGGGGCGGACATCAAGTTCAAAAGGCGGGTGTGTTGTCATCTCTGGGTCTCAGTCTGAAGCGAGGGTTTCAGGAAAACGGGAAGGATCAGGGGCGGCAGACGGGCCGGCCGTTCGGATTTGGGCAGATGCGACAGGCTGCGGATCGCCACCAGCTCGGACAGGATCAGCAGCGCAGCGATCAGCAAGCCGCCCAGCGCCAGACGAAAGCCGACATGCGCCCCCGCCAGCAGGCACAGCGCGGCCGCGCCGGCAGACAGGCTCCACAGCGCCAGCGCCCAGGCGGCGCGGCGCGGCTGGGTCAGCTGCTGCACCAGCGGTACTTTGCGCCGACCGATCAGCGGCGCGAACACCTGGATCCAGGTCAGGAAGGCGGTGATGCGGATCATCTGCGACAAGGTCAGCGTCGACAGCCAGCCGACCAGCGCGGCAAATACGCCCGCCTCGGCCAGCGCGCCGCCCTGCAGCACCGCCAGCGGCATCAGCAGCACCGCCAGCGCCAGAAAGCCCAGCGCCACCCGGCTCCAGGCCATGTTCACCTCGGGCACCGGGCGCCGCCTTGCGCGCCAAAGCCGCCGCACATCGTGCAGATACAGCCCGCAGCCCGCCACCGACACTGCCGAGACGCCGATCAGCACCGGCATCACGCGGCCCCCCGCCGCCAGCAGCGCCAGACCGCCAAGCAGCAGCCCCGCCATCAGCGCCGCCAGGGCAAAGACGGCATGGCGCTGCCAGCTGGCGCCTTCGGGGGCGATCAGGAACATCGCGAACAGCTTGTAGCTGACCCCGAAGGCCGCCACGGTCAGAAAGCCGCCGATGCCGAACAGCAGATGCAGCGGCAAAGCCTGGCTCAGATCGACGACGACGCCGCTGCCTTCCAGCGTCAGCACCATTGCGACGCCGCTCAGCCACAGGCCCGCCAGCCCGACCAGCGCCAGCATCACCATCCGCACTTCGGCCAGCCGCAGGGTCTGCCGGGTGACCAGGGTTGCAAGGATCATGACCGTCAGCATGGCAAAGCCCGCGCCCAGAAGCGCCGGCCCCAGCAGAAAGAACGGCCGCAGGGTCGCCAGCCCGTTCAGGCCAAGAAACCCGCCCGCCAGGGCCAGCGTGCCGCAAGAAACCGCCAGCAGGGCTGGCAAGGCAAGCCGCGCATGGGCCAAAGGCCGGGCCGCCAGCACCGGCACGAATTGCACCAGCGCCCCCAGCATCACCTGCGCCAGCCAGCCCAGGGCGAAAAGATGCACGACGGCCAGCGCCTCGGGCCGGTCAAAGCCGCCGGGGCCAATATCCAGCGCCAGCGCCAGCACCAGGGCCAGCACAAGCGCGATCATGGCGCTGCCAAACCAGCTGAGCGTCCAGGGCGAAAGCGTTTTTCCCGGCATCCTCATCCCTCGGAAATCCGGTCTTGAAGATACAGCGATGCGAAATCCTGTCCTTGTTCCGCATCAAATATCGGCGCACCCGGCCGGACCGATTTGCAAGGGGGCCACGCGGATCTTCGCAAGCAGATCCGCCCGAGTCGCGATCAGGGTTAACGAATGCCCTGCGCCGCGCGCGTAGAGACGGAAGGAAGACCGAAGGAAGACGCGAAAAAGACCCGTCCACCCCGGCATATCCCGCGGATTAACCCAGCGTTCCCAAGCGTTTGACGGGCTCAGCCCGCGCGTCCCGCCCGCACCACCTCATGGACGAAGCCAAGCTTCGCGATCACCGGCTCGGTCAGGGCGAAAGGATACAGATCGGGCTGGCCCATGGATCGGTTCATCGTGTTCAGCGCCACGGTCAGCGGCGGCCAGGCATGGATCAGCCGCCCCATCCGCCGCACCCGGTAGGGGTCGAAATCCACCTCGGTGGTCAATTCGCCCTCATCGTCGATGCCCGGGTCGATCTTCATCCCCAGGGCCGCCGCCGTCTCCAGCGTGTCGACCATATGCAGGTAATGCGCCCAGGTCTCGGCCCAGTCCTCCCACGGGTGCATCGTCGCATAGGACGACACGTGATCGGCCTGCCAGCCGGGCGGCGGGCCTTCGGTGTAATGGCGCTGCAGAGCGGCCGAATAATCGGCGGTCTCGTCGCCGAACAGGCCGCGGAACTGCGCCAGCCGGTCATGGCCGCTTACCAGCAAGTCCCAGTAATAATGGCCGATTTCATGCCGGAAATGGCCCAGAAGCGTGCGATAGGCCTCGCCCATGTCGGCGCGCATCTTCTCGCGCACGGCATCGTCGGCCTCGGTCAGCGAGATGGTCACCACGCCATCGGCATGGCCGGTCAGCACCCGCTCGGCCCGGCCCGGATCGTCGGCCAGAAAGTCGAAGACCAGCGGTTCGGGATGGCCGGTGCCGGGCAGGGGCAGCGGCAGGGCCAGGGCGCGCAGCGTGTAGATCAGCCGGCGCTTCGCTGCCTCGATCTTCTGCCAGCGGGCATGGTTTTCCGGGGCCGACAGATCGGGAACGGTGCGGTTATGCGCGCAGGCCGGGCAGAAATCGGCCCCGGCATTTTCATGCGGAATCAGCCAGTTGCAGGCCGACAGCTCCCAGTTTCGGCAAAACCGCCAGCGGCCGGGCCCCTCGGCCCCGCCCTGGGGCTGCGCGCGATACCAGGCCGCGCCCTCGGCCTCGACGGCGATCATCTCGGCCGTCTCGGGCAGATAGCCGATCGTCCGCCCGCAGCGCAGGCAGACCGTGTTTTCGAAATGCAGGACTTGCCCGCAGCATTGGCACTGGAACAGTTTCATCGCGGCCTCGGCTTTGCGGGGGCAGAACGCGCCCGCATCCTTTCCGTTCCCGGCCCGCTTGACCAGCACGATCCGCACTCTGGCGCTTGGCCGGCAAATTCCGTATCCCTGCGCGGCATTGACGAAGGGGTTTGCCATGTTCGCCGTCACGCTTCTGACCAATCCCGAAACCCCGGTGCTGGACCGCGCCACGGTCGATGCGCTGTGCCGCGATTGGGGCGGGCAGGGGCTGCGCTGGCTTGAGGCCGGGGTGGCGGCCGAATTCCTTGTGGACGCGCTGCCCCAGACCCAGGCGCAGGCCTGGCAGGATCTGCAGGCGCGGCGGATCGACCTGGCGGTGCAGAAGGCCGAAGGGCGGCGCAAGCGGCTGCTGATCGCCGATATGGATTCGACGATGATCCGGCAGGAATGCATTGACGAATTGGCCGATGAGGCCGGGGTCGGTGCCCATGTCGCGGGGATCACCGCGCGGGCGATGAATGGCGAGCTGGATTTCGAAGCCGCGCTGCGCGAACGGGTCAACCTGTTGAAAGGTCTGCCGGAAAACGTGATCGACCGGGTCTTGCGCGACCGCATCACCCTGATGCCGGGCGGGCCGGTCCTGCTGGCCACGATGCGGGCGCAGGGTGCCTATGCCGCGCTGGTCTCGGGCGGGTTCACCGCCTTCACCGCGGCCATCGCGGCGCGGCTGGGCTTTCACGAGAACCGCGCCAACACGCTTCTGGTCGAGGGCGGCGTGCTGACCGGCACCGTGGCCGATCCGATCCTGGGCAAAGAGGCCAAGCTGCAGGCGCTGGAAGAGATCACCGCCCGGCTGGGCATCACGCCCGAGGATGCGGTGGCGGTGGGCGACGGGGCGAACGATCTGCCGATGCTGCAGCGCGCCGGCATGGGCGTGGCGCTGCATGCCAAGCCGCGGGTGCAGGCCGATTGCGACATCAGGGTGAATCACGGCGATCTGACCGCGCTGCTGTACCTGCAGGGCTATGCGCGCGAAGAGTTCGCGGCATGATCCTGCGCCCCGCCCGCCCCGAAGATGCGCCCGCGATGGCGGCGCTGCTGAACCAGATCATCCGCATCGGCGGCACGACCGCGCATCAGCGCGAAAAACCCGCCGCGCAGGTCCGCGGCGATTACATCGACGGGCCCGGGACGCTGTGCTGCCATGTCGCCGAAGATCAGGGCGATCTGATCGGCTTCCAGGCGCTGGGCCGGAACGCGGCCCTGCCCGAGGATTGGGGCGATATCGGCACTTTCGTGCGCCCGGGCCTGCAGGCGCGCGGCACGGGTGCGGCGCTGTTTCAGGCGACGCTGGCGGCGGCCCGCGCGGCGGGGCTGCGGGCGATCAACGCCACGATCCGCGCCGACAATGTGCCGGGCCTAGCCTATTACGCGCGGCTGGGTTTTGTCGATTACGCCCATGATCCCGACTGGGCGCTGGGCGACGGCACCGTCACCGGCCGCATCAGCCGCCGCTTCGATCTGTAACCGATGTTCGAGCTTGCCGGTCATCTGGTGCTGCTGCTGGTTCTGGCGGCGTTTCTGGCGGGCTTCGTCGATTCCATCGCCGGCGGCGGCGGGCTGATCACGCTGCCGGCGCTGCTTCTGGTGGGGGTCGATCCGGTGCAGGCCCTGGCCACCAACAAGCTGCAGGGCAGTTTCGGCTCGGGCACGGCGGCGCTGGCCTATGCGCGGGCCGGCCAGGTGCGCCCGCGCGAGCAGCTGGTGATGGCGCTGATCGCAGGCCTGGCGGGCGGGCTGGGCTCGGCGCTGGCCTATCTGATCCCGCCTCAGATCTTCCGCGCCGCGATGCCGATCCTGTTGATCGCCGTCGCCGGCTTTTTCGCCCTGCGCCCCGGCCTGACCGATCAGGACCGCGCCCGCCGCCTGTCGCCCGGTCTGTTCGCCGTCACGCTGGTGCCGGCGGTGGCGCTGTATGACGGGCTGTTCGGGCCGGGCACGGGCAGTTTCTTCATGCTGGGCTTCGTTCTTCTGGCCGGGCAGGGGCTGCTGAAGGCCACCGCGCATACGAAACTGCTGAACTTCGCCTCGAATCTGGGCTCGGTCCTGGTCTTTGCCAGTTCGGGCGCAGTGCTTTGGGCGGTGGCGCTGGCCATGTCGGTCGGTCAGGTCGCCGGCGCCGCCCTGGGCGCGCGGCTGGCCATGCGGGTGGGCGCCCGGGTGATCCGGCCGCTGCTGATCGTCAGTTCCACCGCGATGGCGCTACGGCTGATCTGGCAAAGCTGGGGCTGAGCCCTCGGCCTCGGCGCGGCCCCAATCCGCCCCCTGCATCTCGCGCAGGCGGCTGGCGGTCCGCTCGAATTCGAAGGCGCCCTCGCCTTCGACATACAGCCGCTCCGGCTCATCCGCGGCCGAGCAGATCAGCCGCACCTTCGCCTCATACAGCGCGTCGATCAGGGTGACGAAGCGCTTGGCCACGTTGAAGTTCGACGAGGAAAGCTGCGGGATTTCCTCAAGGATCAGCACCCGCACCGCCTGGGCGATGGCCAGAAAATCGGCCGGCCCCAAGGGTTTGGCACACAGTTCCCAAAAGCTTGCCCGACCCACGCCATTGGCGAAGCGCGGCAGAACCACATCGCGCCCGTTCACCGGCAGATGCAGCGGCCGGCCCGCATCGGCGCCGGTCAGATCATCCCAGATCGACTGGATCGCGCCGCGCGCCTTGCCCGCGGGGTGGAAATAGACCTGCGCGCCCTGCAGCCGGTGCTGGCGATAATCGTTCGGGCTTTCCAGCGCCACCACCTGCAGCCGCTCGCGCAGCGTGGCGATGAAGGGCAGGAACAGCGCCCGGTTCAGCCCGTTCTTGTACAGATCCTCGGGCGGCCGGTTCGAGGTGGTCACGATCACCACGCCCCCCGCCAGCAGCTTTTCGAACAGCCGGCCCACGATCATCGCATCGGTGATGTCGGTGATCTGCATCTCGTCAAAGGCCAGCAGCCGCACCTCGCGGATCACGGCGGCCGCTACGGGTTCAAGCGCATCCTCGACGCCTGTCTTGCGCGCCTCATGCATGCCGTGGTGGATTTCCTGCATGAAGGCATGGAAATGCACCCGGCGCCTGGCCACGCCGTCCAGCGCGCCCACGAACAGATCCATCAGCATCGACTTGCCGCGCCCGACGCCACCCCACAGATACAGGCCCTTGGGCGGCTGCACCGGCCGGGCGAACAGCCCCGCGAACAGGCCGGTGCGGCGGGTGGGATTGGCCTCAAGCCACAGCCGCAGCGCCTCCAGCACCGGCAGCACGGCATGTTGCGCGGGGTCGGCCCGCAACTGGCCCGCGGCCACCCGGGCCTCGTAAATCTCGGAGAGTGTCTGTCGCATACTGTCGTATACCGCTGGCCGCGCCCGGTGGAAAGCCGACCCGCTGCAGAGGGAATCGTGCGGAATCGAACGAATTCGGCCCGGCGCTAACGGAATCTACACGCGGCGGGCCCAGTCTGCGGCAACCCGTGCCATCCATGAGGCCATCATGTCGCGTCTCCGCTCGCTTAAACTTGCCACCAAACTTTCGCTGATCTCCATTGCCATGTTCGTGGTGATCGGCCTTGCCGGCTCTCTCGTGGCCGACCACTTCATCGCGAAATTCGCAACGGAACAGTACAGGTCGCAACTCTTCGGTGCGGCCCGGGTCTCTGCGGAAGTGATGAAAGATCGATATCCGCAGATGGAATTCGCCTTTTCCCATGAAGGCGATCTCGACATTGTCAAGTTCGAACAGCTGCCGGACAACGTGCCGCAGGACGTGTCCGACTATATTCTCGAAATCTCCGAACAGGACTTCACGCTGTTCAAATACGATCCCTCGGTCGAAGATTTCGTCCGCACGGCCACGTCGATCCGCCATCCCAACGGCGATCCGATCCTCGGCACCCATCTCGGCAAGGACCATCCTGGCTACCCGCATCTGATCAAGGGCGAATCCTATGTTGGCCCCGCCATGGTCGACGGCATCCCGCATGAACTGGACATGACGGTCGTCAAGAACAACGAGGGCCAGATCATCGGCGCCTTCGCCTCGGCCGTGTCGCATGAACAGCTTTATGCCAGCCTCAATTCGGCCCGCATGGCCTTTGCCGGCGTCATTCTGACGGTCTCGCTGATTGGCGGGCTTATTCTCTATGTGACAAACGGCCGGTTCCTGAAGCCCCTGGTCGGGCTGACCGCGGTGATCGAAAAGGTGCGGACCGGCGATACCAGCGGCGCGGTGCCGGGTTTGGGGCGCAAGGACGAAATCGGCGAATTTGCCGGCGGTGTGCAGGCCTGGCGCGAATCGATCGAAGAGGCGAAGCGGCTTGCCGCCGACGCCCAGGCGCGCGAGGCGGAACAGACGCGGGTCGTGCGCGACATTTCCACCGGGCTTGCCGCGCTGGCCGGGCTGGATCTGACGGCCAAGATCGAAAGCCCGAAATCCGATCCCTTCCCGCAGCGCTATGAAGAACTGCGGCAGAATTTCAACGATGTGGTCGATACGCTGGCCGAGACGATGCGCATGGTGCGCGAAATCGCCCAGTCGATCGACGATGGCGCCGCGGCGTTCAACGGCATTGCGCAGGACATGTCGAACCGCACCGAAACCCAGGCCGCGACGCTGGAGGAAACCGCCGCCGCGCTGGATGAGCTGACGGCCAGCGTGCAATCCACGGCCGAGAATGCCGCCAATGCCGATCGCCAGATGGCCGAGAATGGCCGCCAGGCCGAAGAAAGCGGCCAGGTGGTGCGGCGCGCGATCTCGGCCATGGAACAGATCGAGCAATCCTCGCGCCAGATCACCCGGATCACCGATGTGATCGACGACATCGCCTTCCAGACCAACCTTCTGGCCCTGAATGCCGGGGTCGAGGCCGCGCGGGCGGGCGAGGCGGGCAAGGGCTTTGCCGTCGTCGCCTCGGAAGTCCGCTCGCTCGCGCAGCGCGCCTCGGAATCCGCGAAAGAGATCAAGCGGCTGATCAACCAGTCCTCGGTCCAGGTCGAAGCGGGCAGCGCGCTGGTGCATGAAACGGGTGATGCGCTGAACAAGATGATCGAAAGGATCGCCGGGGTCACCGCGATGATCGGCGACATTGCCGGATCGGCCAAGGAACAGTCGCTGGGCCTGTCCGAGATCAACTCGGGCGTGAAGCAGCTGGATGAGGTGACCCAGCGCAACGCTGCCGTGGTGGTGCAATCGACGACATCGGCCGATTCGCTGCACGGCGATGCCGGGCGGTTGACCGAAAGCCTGGCGCGCTTCACCGTATCCGGCCTTGGCGGGGGGCGCAGTGCTGCCGCGCCGCGCCCGGCCGAGGCGCATCGTCCGCCGCCAGCCGCTGCGGCTGGGCTGGATTTCCAGCCCATGCCGGCCCAGGTGCCCGCCCGCGCGACCGGCACCGATGGCGCCGCCGGTTGGGAAGATTTCTGACCTGCGGCCCGGCTTGCGGCCGGGCCGGGCCGCGACGCGGCCCCCGCCCCCGGGCCCGCCCCATGGCGCGGCGTCGCTGGGTGGGTCCTTCGCTCAGACGGGCGGCAGCAATGCCGCCAGTCGCTGCCGCAGCGGATCCGGCCAGGGTTCGGGCCCGCCGGGGAAACCTGCAAAGACCACGGTCTTTTCCAGGGTGAAGCGGTGTTCGCCCGCGCCATGCGCCTCGATCCGCAGCGCCAGCGAACTGCGGCCCAGCCGCTCGGGCCAGAGCCGCCAGTCCAGCATCTCGCCCAGCCGCGACGGGCGCAGATAGCTGGCCTGCAGGGCGGCGGTGGGAATGCCGCGGCCTTCGGCCATCATCGCGGCATAGGAACTGTCCAGGATGTCGTGGAAAAAGCTTTCGGTGACCGCGCTCGCCATTTCGATATAGCGCGGATAAAAGACGATCCCCGCCGGATCGCAATGGTTCATCTCTACCCGGATCTCGCGCCGATAGACCGCATCCCGCACGGCAAACTCCTGCCCTTTTCGCCGCATCTGGCGGCATCCGCGGAAGAAGACCCCGGGCGCCGCGGCAAGACAAGGGCCGAAACCGAGGCGGCCCAAGCCTGGCGCGAGGCATCGCGGTCGCGGCCGGCCCGCTGCAACCCGGCCGTGAAGCCGCGTGCTTCCAGGCCGCGGCGGTCTCGGTCACCGGCCCTTGCGGTTGCGCGCGGCTGCCCTGGCGGGCGACCTGCCTGTGGCCTGGGCAAAGCCCGGGTGTCGCGGACCACCCGCCGCCTGGGCCCGGGTTCGGTCGGGTCTGGACGTTTGGTCCCCCCGCGGCGGAAGTGTTGTTTCTGCCCGCGCGGCGGGGGCTGCCGTCGAACTGGGTCGCGGGATGACCGGCAGAGCGGCGCCTGGCGAGGAAACACCGCCGCGATCATCGTCTTCGCGCCCCTGGCCTGTCGCCGGTACAGCCACCAGCCCCGACCCATCGCACCGGCCGCCACCCCGCCCCGGCGCCGAGGCGTTCCGTCCGGCCGTGGCGGCAAGGCCGGAGGGTCTGCCGGATGCTTAGCCGCGCTGCCAGTCGGGCAGATATTCGACCCGGTCGCAGCCGGCAAAGCGGGCCAGCCGCTGCAACTCGGCCTCCAGCCGGCGCAGCCGCCCTGTGCCGAACCCGACGCCCGGCTCGGGCCAAAGGCCGCGCACCCGCAGCGCCCCGGCATCGCGATGCGCCTTGACGTCCAGCCGCCCGATGAGGCGGTCGCCTTCCAGAAGCGGGAAGACGTAATAGCCATATTGCCGCTTCGGCTCGGGCACGAAGACCTCGATCCGGTAAAAGAAGCCGAACAGATGTTCGGCCCGCTTGCGATCGCGCAGCGCCGGGTCAAAGGGCGACAGGATCCGCAGCCGCGTGCCGGGTTCGGGCGGGGTCTCGTCCAGCAGGCCGGGCCGGCAGAAGACGCGCCGCCGCGCCCCGGTCCAGCCTTCGACCTCGGCCTCGACCAGATTGCCCCGGGCCAGCGCCGCCCGGCACCAGTCTTTCGCCGCCTCGGGGCCGATCAGCGCCCAATAGCCGGCGATTTCGCCCGAGGTCGCAAATCCCAGCCGGTCCAGCGCCGAACCACAGGCCCAGTCCAGCGTTTCCTCGGCCGCATGTGCCGCGCCGCGCGCGGCTTCGGGGATCACCCGTTCGGTCAGGTCATAGACCTTCTTGAACCCGTCGCGCCGTGTGACGGCCAAATCCCCCACCCGCCACAGATATTCCAGCGCGGCCTTCGACGGGTGCCAGTCCCACCAGCCGCCCTTGCCGCGGGTTTCGCCTTCGCCCACATCGCCGCTGCTGACCGGCCCGCCCTCTTGCACGCGCTTCAGCACCTCGTCGAACTTGTGATGAAACCCGTCGCGCTGCCAGCCGGTCCAGCGTTCGACCAGCCGGTCGCGGTCGCGGGCGAACCGGTGTTTCCAATGCCCATAGACCGAGACCGGCAGGATCGAGGCGTCATGCGTCCAGTGTTCCCAGACCAGCCGGTCCTGGTCATGCAGCCGTTTCAGCGCCGCCGGACGGTAGCTTTGCCGCCGTGACCACAGGATCATCTGATGCGCCCGTTCGACCGTGTTGATGCTGTCGACCTGCACGAAGCCGATCCGGTCGATCAACTCGGCCAGCGCGGCCCCCTTCGCCTCGCCCTGGGGCGCTTCGGCCAGGGCATGGCGGTCAAGGAACAGGCGGCGGGCGGTTTGGTTGGGGATCAGCGTCAGCATCTGCTTAGAACGGGGGTTTCGCGGGGAAAGATCAAGAGGCAGGCTCTGGCATGGCGCCGGGCAAAGGCGCTAGGGCCGGGCTGCAAGGATCGGAAGGACACGGGCATGCAGGCCTTGGAACGGCGGTTGCAGGCGCTGCGGGCGCCCGGGGTGGCGGCGCTTTTGCTGGCGGTCACGCTGCTGGCCTATTTGCCGGGCTTCTTCAGCCTGCCGCCGGTCGACCGCGACGAGACGCGCTTTGCCCAGACCACGCGGCAGATGCTGCAGACCGGCGATCTGATCGACCTGCGCTTCCAGGACGGGGTGCGCTATCGCAAGCCCGTGGGGATCTACTGGATGCAGGCCGCCGCCGTGGCCGCCACGGGGGAGACCGAGGGCGCGGCGATCTGGCGCTATCGGCTGCCCTCGCTCGCGGCGGCGATTGCGTCGGTCCTGCTGATGGCGGGGCTGATGCGGCGGCTGGGGGCGCCGCAGGCGGCGCTGGCGGCGGGGCTGCTGATGGCGACGGTGTTCATTCTGGGCGCGCAGGCGCGGCTGGCCAAGACCGATGCGGTGGTGCTGCTGACGGTGGTGCTGGCGATGGGGCCGCTGATCTCGGCCTTTCGCGATGACAAGGTCTCGACCGCGCGGGCGCTGCTGTTCTGGGCGGCGCTGGGCGTGTCGCTGCTGGTCAAGGGGCCGATCGGCCCGATGGTGCCGGTGCTGGCGATCCCGCTGCTGGCCTTGCCACGGCGCGGCTTTGGCTGGCTGGCGGCGTTACAGCCGTGGCGGGGGCTGTTGCTGCTGCTGGCGATCGTGCTGCCCTGGTATGTGGCGATCACGATCAAATCGGGCGGGGCCTTCTGGTCCGAGGCGCTGGCGCGCGATCTGATCGGCAAGGTGCAAGAGGTGCAGGAGGGCCATGGCGCCCCGCCGGGTTTCTACCTGTTGACGCTCTGGTTCAGCTTCTTTCCGGCCTCGGCGGCGCTGGCGCTGGCGCTGCCGCAGCTTTGGGCCAGCCGCAGGACGCAGGTCTTCCTGATCGCACTGGCCTGCGCCCTGCCGGGCTGGCTGATCTTCGAGCTGACGCCGACCAAGCTGATCCATTACACGCTGCCCTTCTACCCGGCGCTGGCGATCGCGCTGGCGGCGGTCTGGGCCCAGGCCGTGGCCCAGCCGCGACGCTGGGCCATGGCCCTGGCGGGGCTGGTGCTGCTGTTGCCGCTGGCGCTGGTGATCGCCATCGCGGTCAAGGCGGGCGAATTGGGCCCGCACCCTTGGGAGCCGCTGCTGCTGGCCTTTGCGCTGCTGCTGGCGGGTACGGCGCTGGCGCTGCGGGCCCTGCGAGCGCATCTGCCGCTGGTCACGCTGCTGGCCCTGTGCCTGTCGGGGATCGGGCTGCAGGTGGCGCTGTTTCCCACCGCCGCGGCCACGCCGGCCTTGTGGCTGACCCGCGATCTGGCCCGGGCGATCCCGGTGACCGAAGCCTGCCCGACCCCCACGCTTTACGCCGTGGGGATCCGCGAAGCCTCGATGGTGTTCGAATCGCCCGGGCGGGTGGTCTGGGCCTCTCCGGACGAGGCCGCGCGCGCCCTGGTCGAAGACGCCTGCGCCGTCGCAGCCGTCAGCGCGGCCGAAACCTTCGTGGCGCCGCCGGGCGTGGTGGCGCTGCGGCCCCTTGCCGGAATGAACCTGGGCACCGGCAAACGGATGGAGCTGGTGCTGTGGGGCCGGGCGCCGGGTTAAAGCCCGGCTTCCGCCGCGATCTCGGCGCGCGATTTGCGGGCGCGTTCGGTGGCCGATTTCAGCTGGCCGCAGGCCGCCATGATATCCTCGCCACGCGGGGTGCGGATGGGCGAGGCATAACCGGCCTTGTAGACGATGTCGGCGAAAGCCTCGATCCGCTCCCAGTCGCTGCGCTGATAGGGGCTGCCGGGCCATTCGTTGAACGGGATCAGGTTGATCTTGGCCGGAATGCCGGCGATCAGCTTGACCAGACGGCGCGCATCGGCATCGCTGTCATTCACGCCTTTCAGCATGACATATTCAAAGGTGATGCGTTCGCTGTTCGACAGGCGCGGGTAGTCGCGCAGCGTGTCCAGCAGCGTCTGGATGTTCCAGCGCTTGTTGATCGGCACCAGAACGTCGCGCACCGCATCGGTGGTGGCGTGGAAGCTGATCGCCAATTGGCAGCCGATCTCGGTCGCGGCGCGGGCGATTTCCGGCACCACGCCACTGGTCGACAGGGTGATCCGGCGGCGGCCCAGCGCAATGCCTTCGCCATCCATCACGATCT
Source organism: Xinfangfangia pollutisoli (assembly GCF_020179405.1). GTDB lineage: Bacteria > Pseudomonadota > Alphaproteobacteria > Rhodobacterales > Rhodobacteraceae > Pseudogemmobacter > Pseudogemmobacter pollutisoli. Next base: position 41,686 of record NZ_JAICBZ010000008.1, read on the forward strand.
TCATCGCATCGCGCACGGCATCGAAATTGTACAAGGGCTCGCCCATGCCCATCAGCACGATGTTCGACACCAGCCGCCCCGCCTCGGCGCCTTCGCCCGGTTGCGGCCATTCGTTCAGGTCGTCGCGCGCCAGCATCACCTGGCCGACGATCTCGCCGGCGGTCAGGTTGCGCACCAGTTTCTGCGTGCCGGTATGGCAGAAGGAACAGGTCAGCGTGCAGCCCACCTGAGAAGACACGCACAGCGTGCCGCGCCCGTCTTCGGGGATATAGACCACCTCGACTTCATGCCCCCCGGCGATGCGCACCAGGTATTTGCGCGTGCCGTCGGCGCTGATCTTGCGGGTCACCACCTGGGGAAGGGCGATCTCGAACCTCTCGGCCAGCAGGGCGCGGAAATCCTTGGCCAGGTTGGTCATCGCCGCGAAATCGCGCACGCCCCAGTAATAGACCCATTGCCAGATCTGCCCGACCCGCATCTTGGCCTGCTTTTCCGGCGTGCCGGCCTCGATCAGCGCGGCGCGCAGCGCCTCGCGCGTCAGGCCGACAATGTTGATCCGCCCGGTCTCGGGCAGCTTGCGCGGCACGGTCAGGACGTCGGGCGTGACGGGCGCCGCAGAGGCAGGGGCATTGAAAGCGGGCGCCGGGGCGGCGGTGGGACGGTCGGTCATGGCAGATCCTTGGGTCGGGCCTTGCTACAGGCGATCTGAGTATCCGGCGGATATAGACGATCCCGCCGCAAAAGAAAACGCCCCCCGAAGGGGGCGCCGGGTCGCGCGGCAGCGGCGCTTACTTGCAGCGCTTGCCCGCGTCTTCCATCGCTGCAGTAAAGCCGCGCAGCGAGAAGGTGTCCTTGGTCTGGGTGCCCTTGCCCGAGCGCGCGGTGATGACCGCATCGGCCCCGGCCTTCAGCGCCGCCAGCAAAGCGCCGTCATCGCCCGGCCAGGCCCATTCGCCATCGGTGAACAATTCGAAGGTCTGCCCGCCGACCTCGACCTTGACGGTCGAGCCCGCGGCGAAAGGATAGCCGCCGGTGAAGCTGACCTCGCCGGGCTTGCCCGGGCGGAAGGTGACGAACAGAAGGATGTCGCCGCGGCGCACCGAGACCGGCTTGCCATCGCGCGAATTCACCGTCTCTTTCGGCTTCGAGACGCCCCAGCATTCCTTGGGATTCTCTTCGACAAAGACATTCCAGTCGGTGATCGTATTGACCCGATTGGTCGATTCCTGTGCGGATGCGGTGCTGGCGGCTGTGGCCACGATCGCGGCAGCCCAAAGGGCGCGGCGGAAGAAGGAAGTCATGTCAGACGCAGCCTCCAAGCTGTCTTTTGCCTCTGCGCCTTCGCCCGGCAGGTCCGCCCTGTCGGCGGCATTTTTTCGGCTGGCGGGGGCGCTCTGAACCCGATACTCCAGCTTTACGCAAAAACGCCATTCTGCGAAAGCCCTCTGGGCAGAAAATCGCACATCTGTGAGGGGGGCACGCATGGCCAGAGTCGATGCAGGCGCGGTTCCGGTGGCTGAACTGTGGCGCGGGGGCGTGCTGGAAAGCACCCATCTGGGCCATGCGGTCATCTGCGATGCCAAGGGGATCGTGGCGCAATGGGGCAACCCGCAGGCGGTGATCTTCCCGCGATCGTCCTGCAAGATGATCCAGGCCCTGCCGCTGATCGAGACCGGCGCGGCCGATGCGCGCGGCCTGTCCGAGGCGCATCTGGCGCTGGCCTGCGCCAGCCATCAGGGCGCCGACCTGCATGTGGAAATGGCGGGGCGCTGGATCACGGATCTGGGGCTCAGTGAAAGCGATCTGCGCTGCGGCGCGCATGAGCCGCTGGATCACGAAGAACGCGACCGGCTGATCCAGGCCGGAAAATCGCCCTGCCAGCTGCACAACAACTGCTCGGGCAAGCATTCCGGTTTCCTGACCGTGACCCAGCATCTGCGCGCCGGCCCCGAATATGTCGAGATCGACCATCCCTTGCAGCGCGCCATCCGCGCCGCGACCGAAGAGGTGACGGACGAGACGATTGCCGGCTGGGGCGTCGATGGCTGCTCGGCGCCGAATTTCGCCATGTCTCTGGCGGGGCTGGCCGGCGCGATGGCGAAATTCGCCACGGCGCGCGAAGGCCAGGGCGCGCGGCAGGATGCGATGGCGCGGCTGGCGCGCGCGATGGCCACCTATCCCGAACTGGTCGCGGGCGAGGGCCGGGCCTGTACCGAGCTGATGCGCGCGATGGGCGGCAAGGTGGCGATCAAGACCGGGGCCGAGGCGGTTTTCGTGGCGATCCTGCCGGAAAAGGGCCTGGGCATCGCGCTGAAGGTGCTGGACGGCAATTCCCGCGCCTCGGAAGCGGCGATCACCGCGCTTCTGGTGCGGCTGGGCGTGCTGGAGGCGGGCCATCCGGCCACGGTGAAGCGGCTGCATCCGGTGCAGACCAACTGGCGCGGCATCGAGACGGGCGAGGTCCGACTGGCCGAAGGCTTCGGCGCCGGTCTGTAACGGCGGTGTTACGCCGCGCTTGATTTGCCGGGCGTTCCACGGCACGATTCTGCCATGAATATGGAAGCGCCTGTTCCCATTCAGGCGGGGCAGGGGGCCGCCGATCCGGTGGCCTTCGACCGCCGAGAGTTGTCGGTGATCCTGCGGCTGTACGGCCAGATGGTCGCGGCCGGCGAATGGCGGGATTACGGCCTGTCGCATGGCCGCGAGGCCGCGGTGTTCGCCGTGTTCCGCCGCACCGCCGAGGTGCCGCTGTACCGGATCGAAAAGCGCCCCAAGCTGCGCGCCAAGCAGGGCATCTATGCGGTGATCGGCGCCGCGGGTCAGGTGCTGCGCCGCGGCCATGATCTGGCCGCCGTGCTGAAGGTGCTGGAACGCAAGCTGATCCGCCCGATCGACTGATCGCCGCCAACGGACTTGTGCCGGCCGGACTTGCCCCCCACCGGGCTTGCGCAGGCGGGCAAATCGGCCTCTGATCGCGGGGCCGTGGTGCCCTGAGGGGGAGCGTTCCTTGTCTTACGATGATGTGCCGGCGCAGTGCTTCTGGGGCAAATGCCAGCGCGATGCCGATTTCCTGCTGGATCGGCTTTATGCCCCGCAGATCGCGCTGACGCCGCAGACCCGGATCGCCACGGCGGGCAGTTGTTTCGCGCAGAAGATCGGCGGCGCGCTGAAGGCCACCAACGCAACCCTGCTGGATCTGGAGCCGCTGCCCCTGGGCATGCGCCCCGCGACCGGGCAGCGCTATGGCTATGGGCTGTATTCGGCGCGCTACGGCAATATCTACACCAGCGCGCAATTGCTGCAGCTGGCCGAAGATGCCTTTGCCGCCCGGCTGCGCGACGAGGCGATCTGGCAGGCCGATGGGGCCTGGATCGACGGTCTGCGCCCGCGGATCGAGCCGCTGGGCTTTGCCAGCCGCGCGATCCTGGAAGAGGCGCGGCTGTCGCATCTGCGCAAGGTGCGCGAGATCTTCTGCACCGCCGATCTGCTGATCTTCACCCTGGGCCTGACCGAGCGCTGGCAGCACCGCCAGACCGGAACGGTGTTTCCGATCTGGCCCGGCGCGCTGTCCCCGCCCCATCGCGATCCTGCGCATGTGTTTGAAAACGCGCGCGTTATGACTGTGGTGGATGAGCTGGACCGCTTCCTTCGCCTGGTGCGCGGTCCCAATCCGGGCCTGCAAGTGCTGTTCACCGTCTCGCCCGTGCCGCTGATTGCCACAGCGACCGGCGGCCATGTTCTGGCCGCGACCCAGCGGTCGAAAGCGGTGCTGCGCGCGGCGGTGGACGAGATCCTGCATCTGCATCCGGGCTGCGACTACTTTCCGTCCTACGAGATCGTGACCGCCAATCCCCGCGCGCGGTCGGCCTTTCTGGGCGACGAGCGCGAGGTCCGCCCCGAGATCGTCGCCCGGATCATGGATCTGTTTCTGGCGGCCCACCCCACGCTGCAGCGGCAGACACCGGACGCGGCGGCCGAAGCGCTGGATCCGGTCTGCGAGGAAGTGCTTCTGCAGGCGGCCCGGACATGAGGCTGCTGGTCATCGGCAATTCCCATGCCGCCTGCCTGATCGAGGCCTGGCGCGGCGCCGACGGGGCCCATGGTGCGACCGAGGTCGATTTCTTCGCCCGCGCCGGCACGGCCCTGGGCGAATTCGCGATCGAGGGCCGCAGGCTTTACGCGCCCACTGCCGAAGGTCGGGCCTTTCAGGCCCAGCTGGGGCAGAAGGCGGAATTCGATCTGGCCGGTTACGATGCGATCCTGGTCGTTGGCCATGAGCTGAGCGGCTTTCGGCTGGTGCGCATCCTGAACCGCAATCACGTTCTGGGCTGGCCCTATCGCAACCGGCTGGACATTCCGGTGATCACCGAGCCCTGCCTGCGCGACGCGCTGGACGATTCGCTGGAAGACATCACCGCGACGCGCCTTCTGCGCCAGATCGCGCCCGCGCTGTCGGCCGACCGGCAAAGGCTGATCGCGCTGCCGCAGCCCTATCCGTCGCAGATCATCCTGCAGGGCAAGGCCAAGTCGGTGGGTTTCGTGCGGCTGTGCCGGGCGCAGGTCGGCGCGCAGTGCCGGGCCCTGTTCGAAACGGTGGCGCAGGCGCATCTGGCCGGCATCGGCGCGGCGTTTCTTCCTCAACCCGACGAGACGGTGGTGGAAGGCCTGCTGACCGGGCAGGACTATACGCTGGGGGCGCGGCGTCTGTCGGATCTCAGCCAGACCCAGCCGCCGCAGGACGAATTGCATGCCAATGCCCGCTATGGCGCATTGATCTGGGCGCAGGTTCTAGCCGAGCTGGGCGCGGCCTAAGCCTTTAGCGCCGATCGCTCTTCCGGCAGCAGCAGGCCCGCGCCATTGCGGCGCAGCGCCGCGGCCAACTCGGGCCCGGGTTCGCGATCGGTGACCAGCGACAGGTCGCTGTGCCAGCCGGTCAGCAGCACCAGCGCGCGCTTTTCGAACTTGCTGTGATCGGCCAGCACATAGGACCGCCCCGCGCTGGCCAGCATGGCGGAATACACCTCGCCCACGCCCAGCATCGCTTCGCTGATCCCGTCGCGGTTCACCCCCGAGGCGCCGATCAGCACGACCGGCGCGCGATAGCGTTCGACCGCGCGGATGGTTTCGGGGCCGCAGACCATGCGCTCTTGCGGCTCGAAACTGCCGGGCAGCAGCACGATCTCGATCAGCGGATTCGACGAAAGCTCTAGCGCGATCGGATAGGTGGGGGTGATCACCGTGATGCGGCGGGTGATCTCGCGCAGGGCGCGGGCGAATTGCAGCATCGTCGCGCCGCCGCCCAGCAGCAGCGCCTCTTCCCCCGCCACCTCGTCCAGCGCCCGGCGCGCGATGGCCTGCCGCTCGGCCACGTTCAGGTTGATGCGGTCATTCAGCAGCGGCTCGAAGCGGTTCTTCGCCACCACCGCGCCGCCATAGGTGCGGCTCAGCCGGCCCGCCTGATCCAGTTCGGCCAGATCCCGGCGGATCGTCTCGGTCGAGACGTCCAGCTGTTCGGCAAGCTGGTTCACCCGCAGCGCCGGGTTGCCCTCCAGCGCGCCGAGGATGCTGTCCTGGCGCTGCTCCTTGCGGGATTTCATCGGTTTCACTGGCAACACCTTCCGATCTGACGACCCGTATTTGTGTGGAGTCCTGCATCATTGCAACCCGGATGACAAAGTTCAAACGCAAGAAATGACCATCTGCCAACATTTATTTGTTGCCAGATGCAGAATCAGATGACAATCTCCGGTCAAACGGAGGTGCGGCGTGTTCAACTACGGATACTTCAGCTTCGAGTCGAAGGCCGAGCTTCTTGCGAAGTCGATCGAATACTGGAACCCGGGCAAGACGAAGTTCTGGCAGGATGCCGGCATCGACATGGTGATCGACCGGCGCGAGGGATATTACCTTTACGACATGTCCGGCCGCCGGCTGATCGACCTGCATCTCAATGGCGGGACTTACAATTTCGGCCATCGCAACGCGGAACTGGTGGCCACGCTGAAATCCGCGCTCGACTATTTCGACATGGGCAACCACTGGTTCCCCTCGGTCGCCCGTGCCGCCTTTTCCGAGAAGCTGGTGAAGACCGCCGCGCATATGCAATACGCCATCTTCGGCGCCGGCGGGGCCGAGGCTGTGGAAATCGCGCTGAAGACTGCCCGATATACCACAAAACGCCGCAAGATCGTGTCGATCATCAAGGGCTATCACGGCCATTCCGGCCTGTCGGTCGCGACCGGCGACGATCGGTTCTCGAAGATCTTCCTGGCCGACAAGCCCGAAGAGTTCATTCAGGTGCCGTTCAACGACATCGACGCGCTGGACCGCGCGCTTCGCGGCCGCGACGTGGCCTGTTTCATCATCGAGACCATCCCCGCCACCTATGGCTTTCCGCTGCCCGATGACGGCTATCTGCAGGCCTGTCAGGATCTTTGCCGCCGCTACGGCACGCTTTACATCGCCGACGAGGTGCAGACCGGCCTGATGCGCTGCGGCACGATGTGGGGCTGGCAAAGCTACGGGCTGGAGCCGGACATGTTCGTGACCGGCAAGGGGCTGGGCGGCGGCATCTATCCGATCTCGGCCTGTGTGGTGACCGAGAAATGCGGCGGCTGGCTGCATGAAGACGGGGCCGCGCATATTTCGACCTCGGGCGGGTCGGAACTGGGCTGCATCGTCGGCCATCAGGTGATCGACATCCTGCAACGCCCCGAAGTCATTGCGAATGTGCATTCGGTTGCCGATTTCTTCCGCCGCGCCCTGACGCAGATGATGGCGGCCCACAGCGACATTTTCGTAGGCATCCGCCAGCGCGGCGTGATCCTGGGTCTGGAATATGACCACCCCGAAGGCGCGGTGGCGGTGTCGCGCGCGCTGTATGAACACGGGGTCTGGGCGATCTTCTCGTCGCTGGACAAGCGGGTGCTGCAGTTCAAGCCGGGCGTGCTGCTGGATGTGGCGACCTGCCAGGAGATCATCGACCGGATGGAGGCCGCGATGCCGCGTGCCCGTGCTTTGCTGCGCGACATGCGCCGCGCGGCCTGAGGGGGAAAGCCGATGCCGATGCAGCTTCACCAGGACGCGCCGCGCCTGCAGGTTCCAGACCGGGCCGAAGAGACGGCGAAGATGAAGATCGACCGCGCCACCTGGGCGGGGCAGGCCTTTGCCCGATATGACCGGGCGGCGGTGATGCGGATCGCGCGCGCCGTGGCCGAAGCCGGGCATGCCGCGGCCACGCAATTCGCCGAGGCGGCGGTGGCGGAAACCGGCATGGGCGTGGTGGCCGACAAGGTGCTGAAGAACCAGCTTTCGGCGCATCCGCTTGTCGATTTCTACGAAAACCTCGATCTGGTCAGCCCGAAGGTCGATGCCGAGCGCCGGATGATCGAACTGCCGCGTCCGGCCGGCGTGGTGCTGGCGCTGACGCCGGCGACCAACCCGGTCTCGACCCTGTATTACAAGACGATCCTGGCGATCCTGTCGCGCAATGCGATCCTGTTCAGCCCGCATCCGATGGCCAGACGCTGCTGCAACGCGGCCGCGGCCCGGCTGGCGGCGGCGGCCGAGGCGGCGGGCGCGCCCTCGGGCCTGATCCAGTGCATCGAAGAGCCCTCGGTGCCACTGGTGCAGGCGCTGATGGGGTCGGCCAAGGTGCAGGTGATCCTGGCGACGGGCGGCGGGCCGATGGTGCGGGCGGCCTATTCCTCGGGCAATCCGGCCATCGGCGTGGGCCCCGGCAATGCGCCGGTCTATGTCGATCCGGGCACCGACCAGACGGTCGCGGCGCGGCGCATCATCGACAGCAAGGCCTTCGACAATTCGGTCCTGTGCACCAATGAAAGCGTGCTGATCTCGCAAGAGCGGGATCGCAGCCGGCTGGAACGCGCGCTGCGGGCCGGGGGCGCCCATATCTGCTCCGAGGCCGACGTTGCCAAACTGCGCGACTGGCTGTTCCCCGGCGGGCATCTGAACACGGCCGCGGTCGGCAAATCGGCGGTCTGGATCGCGGGCCAGGCCGGGCTGCGCGTGGTGGGCACGACGCGGGTGCTGGTGGCGCCGGTGGCGCTGGTGGGCATTGACGAGCCGCTGACCCGGGAAAAGCTGTGCCCGGTGCTGGGCTGGGCGCTGGTCAGCAGCGCCGCCCATGCCGCCAGCATGGCGCAGATGATCCTGCGGATGACCGGCGCGGGCCATTCCGCCGCGATCCATACCGACGATCCGCAGCTGGCGCTGGATTTTGCAAGCGCGCTGTCGGTCTATCGGGTGGTGGTCAATGCGCCCTGTTCGCAGGGGGCCGCCGGGTTCGCCACCCATCTGGCGCCGTCCTTCATGATCGGCACCGGCTATTTCGGCCGGTCCTCGGTGGGCGAGAATATCGGGCCGCAGCATCTGGTTCACTGGACCCGGCTGGCCTGGAATTCCGACCCCTCGGTCAGGCCCGGCGATCTGGACGGGCTGCGGGCGCCCTTCGCGGGGCCCGAGGCCGCGCCCGCAGTCCCGCTGCCCTTCAGCGCGCCGGCCAGCCGGCCCGTGGGCGAGGGCGGGGTCGATCGCGACCTGCTGCGCGAGCTTATTCTTCAGGAACTCCGTGATCTGACCAGGGGCAAGTCGTGACCGATCTCCGCGCCTTCATCTTCATCGACCAGCTGCAGCCGCAGACCCTGGCCTATACCTCGACCTGGATGCGCGGAACGCTGCCGCGCGCGCGGATGGCGGCGCAGATCATCGAGATCGCGCCGGGGCTGGATGTCGAGGCGCTGACCGATACGGTGCTGAAAAGCGCCGAGGTGCGGGCGGGGTTTCTGGTGGTTGAACGCCAGTTCGGCACGCTGCAGTTCCATGCCCGCTCGACCGCCGAGGTGCAGGCCGGGGCGGCGGCGGCGCTGACGGCCATGGGCAAGCGCCGCGAAGATGCCGAAAAGCCGAAGATCATGGCCTCGAAGATCGTGACGCGGGTTGATGACCAGCATGCCTTCCTGATGAACCGCAACAAGACCGGCTCGATGGTGCTGGCGGGGGAAAGTGTCTACCTGCTGGAATGCCAGCCCGCGGCCTATGCCATCCTGGCCTGCAACGAGGCCGAGAAAGAGGCGGACATCAAGGTCATCGACATGCGGATGATCGGGGCGAATGGCCGGCTGTATCTGGCCGGGACCGAAGCCGATGTCAGGAATGCCCGCGACGCGGCCGAGCGGGCGCTGCGCGAGGCGGGGGCGGTGGATGCGAGGGCGGGCGGATGAGCGATCTGCGCGCCCTGATCCGCGAACTGCTGTCGGAAGAGATCGCCAGCCTGCGCGCCGAAATCCTGGGCGGGGCGGCGGTCGCGGCCGAGCCTGTCCAGGTGTCGACCGAGGCGCAGCTGACGGAATTCGCCCTGACCATCGCGCGCCGCGCGCAGGCGCCGGGCTTTCTGGCCGGGCTGGAAGCGGGGCGGATCCGCTTTGCGCCGCAGGGCATGGCCGCCATGCCGGGTCCCGCCCCGGTCGCCGCCGCCGTGCCCGCCCCTGCCCCCGCCGGGGCGCCGGTGGCGCGGCTGGTCACCACCGTTCCGGCGGGCATTCCCGAATTGCGCAAATCCCTGGTGACCGAGCGCGACATTGCCGCGATCGGCACCGACCAGACGCGGCTGCGGATCACCAAACAGGCGCGGCTGACACCCCTGGCGGGCGACGAGGCCCGCCGCCGCGGCATCAGGATCGAAAGGACATTGGCATGATACGGGCGCGCGTCAGCGGCAGGCTTTGGTCCACCCGCCATATCGGCACGCTTCCCACCGGGGCGCTTCTGGAGGTGGAAACCGAGACCGGCGCGAAACTGATCGCCTTCGATCCGCTCGGCTGCGCCGAGGGCGAGGCGGTGCTGATCACCCAGGGCTCGGTCGCAGCTGCCTGGTTCACCGAACGCACGGCGCCGATTGACGCGCTGATCATCGGTTCCATCGACGACGCATCTGCCGGGAAGCCGGCCGCGAAACGCAAGTAAGGAGGTTTTCAAATGGCTAATCTTGCAATCGGAATGATCGAAACCAAGGGCTATGTCCCCGCGCTGGCGGCGGCGGATGCCATGGTGAAGGCGGCAAATGTCGAGATCGTCGCCCGCAACGAAGTGGGCGGCGGGCTGGTCTCGGTCGTGGTGCGCGGCGATGTGGGGGCGGTGAAGGCCGCCACCGAAGCCGGCGCCGAAGCCGCGGCCCAGATCGGCGATGTCACCGCCGTGCATGTGATTCCGCGCCCGCATGCCGATCTGGCAAAGCATTTCGACGCGCTGAAGGCCTGAGCCGGCACCGCCGGTTCCCGCATGCAGGACAAGGATCAAGGGCATGACAGAGCTTCGCGTCTATCTTCCCATCGAGGATCTGCAGCCTCAGTTCGCGGCCTATCTGTCCTCGCCCACCCGGGCGAGGGGATATCCGCCCTTCCGGGGCCAGCATTCGCTGATCATCGAGGTGGCCCCCGCCTTGGCGATCCACCGGGTCACCGATCTGGCGCTGAAGGCCGCGCCCGAGATGGAGCCGGGGATCCTGTACACCGAACGCCAGTTCGGCCTGCTGGAGCTGCATTCCGACCGGATGGCGGATCTGACCGCCGCCGGCCAGGCGATCCTGGCCGGGATCGGCGCGGCGCCGGCCGATCAGATGCGCCCGCAGATCCTGTATCACGACATCATCGAGGATCTGTCGGATCAGCATGCGATCATCCTCAACCGCGCGCGCGATGCCTCGATCCTGGTGCCGGGCGTTGCGCTGCTGATCTATGAAATGGCGCCGGCGCTTTTCGCCTGCGTCGCGGCCAATGAGGCCGAGAAGGCCGCGCCCAATGCCGTGATCAACGATGTGCAGATGATGGGCGCGACCGGCCGGCTGTTCATGTCGGGCACCCCCGCCGAAATGCGGATCGCGCGCGACACGATCACCGCGAAACTGGAGGCGATCACCGGACGATAGACGACGGGGCCGCAGGGCCCCCTTCACGCCCGAGAGGTGGATCAACCATCCGAGAGGCAAAACCAACAAGGGAGAAAGACGATGATCACGAGACGTCAGTTCTCGCTGGGCGCGGCCGGTCTGGCCGGTCTGTCGGCGTTTTCGATGCCGGGCCGGGCGCTTGCCGAGCGCAGCAATCAGCTGAATATCCTGTGCTGGGAGGGCTACAATTCCGACACGGTGCTGAACCCCTATCGCGCGGCCCATCCCGGGGCGACGATCCGGGCCGAAAGCGGCACCTCGGACCCCGAGATGATCAACCGGCTGCGCGCGGGCGAGATCGGCACCTGGGATCTGATCAATGTGAACCAGCCCTGGGCGCGCGGAGAGCTGATCCGCGATGCCCTGATCCGGCCCCTGAACAAAGAGCGCTTCCTGCCCTGGTTCGACAAGATGACGCCGGAATTCGCCAAGCCCTATGCGCTGGCCTTCGCCGACAATGGCGATCTGCTGGGCATGCCGCAGCGCTATGGGCCGTTCTCGTTCGTGGTGAACACCGACAGGATCAGCCAGGATAGCGCCGAAGAGCAGGGCTGGAACCTGTTCCTCGATCCGGCGATGAAGGGCCGCTACGGGCTGCTGACCTATGACAACTGGAACGTGATCCATCTGTGTCTTGCGGCCGGGCTGGACCCGTTCAAGCCGGTCGAGGGCGCCGATGCCGACCGCTTCGCCGAAACCTGCCGGCAGATCGTGGCCGGCGCGCGGCTGATGACCGACGATCTGGTGGCGATGAACACCGCGCTGATCAATGGCGAGATCGACGCCTATTTCACCGGCGGCACCTATACCGCCTCGCCCGCGCGCTATGACGGCGCGACCTTCGTGCGCGCGATCACGCCGCGGTCGGGGCCGGTCGGCGGCAAGGGCGGCGTGGTCTGGGTGGAACTGACCTCGGCGGTGAACAACCCCGATCCTTCCGGCCTGGCCGAGGATTTTCTGGAATTCGTGCAGAAGCCCGAGATCTGCAAGGCGGTGGCCTTCTCGGAAGGCACCTACAACCCGATCGCGCAGATGGGCAATCCCGAGGTGATGGCGCTGTTCGACGCCGAGATGCTGGAGGCGATCCAGTTCGATTCGCTGGAAGCCGAGCTGTCGCGCTGTCTGGAATTCGATGTCGTGCCTTCCTACGACGCCCTGCTTGCGGCCTATGTCGCCGCGCGGCGCGGCTAGGGCCTTTGGCTGTGACAGGCTGCCGGGCGCCCTGCGGCCCGGCGGCCCCCTTTTCCCCTTTTGCCTGGAATGGACGATGGTTGCCCAACCCTTCGTGCGGATCGAGAATGTCACCAAGCGTTTCGGCCGCTTCACCGCCCTGGACCGGATCAGCCTGGATATTGCCGAGGGCGAATTCCTGACCATCGTCGGCCCCTCGGGCAGCGGCAAATCCACGCTGATCCGGCTGCTGGTCGGGATTGACGACGTCACCGAGGGCACGATCCGCCTGAACGGCACCCGCATCGACACCATGCCCGCCAACAAGCGGCCCACCTGCATGGTGTTCCAGTCGCTGGCGCTGTTTCCGCATATGAGCGTCGGGCGGAACATCGAATTTCCCCAGAAGCTGAAGAAGATCGCGCCCGCTGCGCGCAAGGCCCGCGCGCTGGAACTGCTGCGGCTGCTGCGGCTGCCCGAAGACTATTACGGCAAGATGATCGGCCAGCTGTCGGGCGGCGAGCGGCAGCGGGTGGCGCTGGCCCGCGCGCTGGCCTTCGATCCGCAGATCATCGTCTTCGATGAACCCCTGTCGGCGCTGGATTACCGGTTGCGCAAGACGTTGGAGAAAGAGCTGAAGGATCTGCATGCCCGCACCGGCAAGACCTTCGTCTACATCACCCATTCGCTGGAAGAGGCGATGGTGATGTCGGACCGGATCGCCATCATGAAACGCGGCCGGTTCGAACAGATCGACGTTGCCGAGGCGATCTATTCCCGCCCGGTCAGCCGCTTCGTCGCCAGCTTCATGGGCGAGGTCAATCTGTTCGAGGCGGCGGAAGAACAGGGCAAGGCGCGCTGGGGCGACGCCGGGATCAGGGCGCTGTCGGGCGGGCTTGCGCTGCCCGCGGGCTGGCGCGGCGCGCTGATGGTGCGGCCCGAGCTTCTGCGCTTTGTTGCCGAAGGGCAGGGCGCGGATTTCACCGTGCAGGGCCGGGTGGTGGCGGAATATGCGCTGGGATCGCGCATCCAATATGCGATCGACACCCTGGCCGGCACGCGGATCACCGTCGAGCGGCCGTTTGAACAGCGCCTTGCCGCGGGCAGCGACGCGCCGGTCACCCTGGGCTGGGATCGCGACGCGGTCCACCCGATCGCCGAGGAGCCCCGCCATGCAACGGCTTGAAAGCCGCCTGGGCTTCCTGTCCGGGCTGCCGATCCTGATCCTGCTGCTTCTGGCCTTCATCATGCCGCTGTTCGTGGTGGCAGGGTTCGCCATCATGCCGCAGAAAGTGTTCGAGCTGACCCATCTGCCGGATTTCTCGTCCTTCGCGGTGATCTGGGAACAGGGCTATTACCGCTCGCTTCTGCGCTCGCTGGGGCTGGCCTTCCTGACCACGGTCATCCTGTTCATCGTCTGCTGGCCGCTGGCTTACGGCATGGCTAAGGTCTTCGGCCGCTTCACCATTGTCATCACGCTTGCCGTGGTGCTGATCCTGTTCGTGTCGGAAAACATCCGCCTGTTCGGCTGGAGCCTGTCGCTGATGAAAGGCGGGCTGATCGAGGGCTATCTGCGGTCCTGGACCGGGCTCAGCTTCGAGACGCCGCTGTATGACTGGCCGGTGATCGTCTTCGGCATGGCCTATGTCTATTTCCCCTTCATGCTGTTTCCGCTGGCGCAGGGCATCAGCCTGGTGCCCGACGACGCCCGGCTTGCCGCCTCGGACCTGGGCGCAAGCCCCGCGCGGATCCTGTTCGAAATCGAAATGCCGCTGGCCGCCCCCGGCATCATGGTGGGCAGCCTTCTGACCTTCGTGCTGTCGGCGGGGGCGGTGGCCGAGGCAAAGCTTCTGGGCGGGCGGTCGGTCGTGGTGCTGACCGACGATGTCGAAAGCGCCTTCACCTTCGCGCAGAACTGGCCGCTCGGGTCGGCGCTGTCGCTGATGCTGATCGGGATCGTGGCCCTTCTGGTTCTGGTGCCGGTCAGCCGGGTGAATCTGGACGCGATCATGGGGCGGAAAAGATGAGATCGGTTTCCAACACCACCCGCATCGCGCTGTATCTGTACGGGCTGCTGATCCTTCTGGTCCTGTATCTGCCGCTGGTGTCGGTCGGCTTCGCCTCGGTGTCGAAGGCGCGCTATCTGAGCTTTCCGGTCAACCGCTATACCAGCGAATGGATGGTGCAGGCGGTGACCAGCCCGAATGTGCATGCGCTGGTGCTGACCTCGCTGAAGATCGCGGTTCTGGTCACGCTTCTGTCGATGCTGCTGGGCTTTTTCGGCGCGCTGGCTTTCGCGCGCTTCCAGTGGAAATACCGCCCGCTGTTCCAGAAGCTGATCCTTCTGCCGATCTTCTTTCCCCAGACGGTGCTGGGGCTGGCGCTGCTGATCTGGTTCTCGGCGCTGGGGGTTCAGCCCAGCTGGAAGACCGCCGTGATCGCCCATCTGGTCTGGATCGCGCCAATCACCACGCTGATCATCGCCATTCGCGCCTATGGTTTCGACCCGGCGCTTGAGGAAGCGGCCCGCGACATGGGCGCCTCGACCCTGACCATCCTGCGCGAGGTGACGCTGCCCCTCTTGATGCCGGGGGTGATCTCGGCCGGGCTGTTCGCCTTCCTGCTGTCCTGGGGGAATTTCCCGCTGTCGCTGTTCACCTCGGGGCTCGATTCGACTTTGCCGAAATGGCTCTATGCGCGGATGGTCTCGGGCTACACGCCGCAGATCCCGGCGCTGGGCGTGCTGTCGGTGGCCGGATCGGCGGCGCTGATGCTGATCGGGATCGGGCTGGTCCGCTGGATGCGCCGACGCGCCTGAGACCAAGACAAATCATAAAAATCTGGGAGGAACCAACATGCTGACATCATTGCAGGGCCGGAGTGTCATCGTGACCGGCGGGTCGAAGGGGATCGGGCGCGGCATCGCGCGGGTCTTTGCGCGGGCGGGGGTGAAACTGACCCTCGTCGGGCGCGACCAGGCGGCGCTGGCGGCCGCAGTGGCCGAGATGACCGCGGCCGGCGCCATCGCGCGCAGCGCCGTCTGCGATGTCAGCGATTACGATCAGGTCCGCCGCATGGTCGACGCCGCGGCCGAGGTGCAGGGTGGGCTGGATGTCGTCTGCGCCAATGCCGGGTCCTTCCCGCAGGTGAAGATGGTCGACATGACGCCCGAGGACTGGGACCAGATGATGGCGAACAACCTGCGGTCGACCTTCCTTTGCGTCAAAGCCGCGATCCCGCATTTCGAACGCGCGGGCAAGGGCCGCGTGATCGTGACCTCGTCGATCACCGGCCCGGTGACCGGCTATCCCGGCTGGTCGCATTACGGCGCCTCTAAGGCCGGGCAGCTGGGCTTCATCAAGACCGCCGCGATGGAACTGTCGCGCTACAACACCACGATCAACGCGGTGATGCCCGGCAATATCGTGACCGAAGGGCTGGAAGGGCTGGGCGAGGACTATCTGAAGACCATGGCCGCCTCGATCCCGCTGAAGCGGCTGGGCGCGGTCGAGGATATCGGCCATGCGGCGCTGTTCTTCGCCTCGGATGAGGCGGCCTATATCACCGGGCAGCAGATCATCGTCGATGGTGGCCAGATCCTGCCGGAATCCCTGGAAGCCATCGCGTCGATCTGAAGGGGACTGAGGGATGGCCGAACAGTCCATGCCGCTTCAGGCGGTTTTGCAGCATCTTGACCGGCTGGCGCAGGATGCGCTGCCGCTTTGGCCGGTGCCCCGGGGGGCGACGGCGCGGCTGATCAATGTGTCCGAGAACGCGACCTATCTGGTCGAGGCGGGGGCCTATCGGTCGATCCTGCGCATCCACCGCCCCGCCTATCACACAAGGCGGGGCATCGGCCAGGAACTGGCCTGGGCGCAGGCGCTGGCCTCCAGCGGGCTGGTGAACACCCCGCCGCCGATTGCCGGGCGCAATGGCGATCTGGTGCAAGAGGGCCATGTGCCCGGCCTGCCCGAGCCGCGGTTCATGGTGATGTTCCGCTTTGCCGAAGGCCGGCAGCCGGATGAGAACGACGATCTGGTCGCGCCCTTTCAGCGGCTGGGCGCCATCGCCGCGCGCACCCATCTGCATTCGATGGCCTGGCAGCGCCCCGAACCGCTGGAGCGGCTGCGCTGGGATCATGACGCGGTCTTCGGGCCGCAGGCCAATTGGGGCGACTGGCGGGCGGCGCCGAATGTCACGCCGCCGATCCGCGCGGTTCTGGAACGGGTCGAGGCGACGATCCGCCGCCGGCTTGACGCCTTCGGCCAGGATCCCGGGCGCTACGGTCTGATCCATGCCGACATGCGGCTGGCCAATCTGCTGATCCAGGGCGAAGAGACGACGCTGATCGACTTCGACGATTGCGGTCAGGGCTGGTTTCTTTACGACTTCGCCACCGGCATCAGCTTCATGGAGGATCACCCGCAGGTGCCCGCCCTGCGCGCGGCCTGGGTGCGGGGCTATCGCTCGGTCCGCGCGCTGTCCGAGGCCGAAGAACGCGAGATCGACACCTTCATCATGCTGCGCCGCCTGGCCTTGCTGGCCTGGATCGGCAGCCATATCGAGGCGCCCGAACCCCAGGCCATGGCCCCGGATTTCGCCCGGGTCTCGGCCGAACTGGGCCAGGCTTACCTGGCCGAATTCGCCGTCTGACGGCGCCGGGCGGGCGAGGGGCCGGGCGAGGGGACGGGCTGGGCGGCGCCGTCAGCCGGCCCGGTCGCGCAACTGCCCGCCCAGGGCGGTCAGCAGCTCCTGCGCATGCACGCGCAGGGGCTCGTCCCGGCGGTGAAAGGCGATCAGCGGGATCGGCGGGATCTGGGGCAGGGGCCGCGCGATCAGCCGCGGATCGGTCAGCGCATCCACGGTCAGCCGGTCGATCACCCCGACCCCGCCACAGGCCGCGACCATGTGGCAGACGGTCGAGCAGAACGGAACCTGACAGGCCAGCCGATAGTCCAGCCCATGCGCGCGAAAGGCGCGGCGGATCGCGCCGCCCATCGGCGACCAGTCGGGATCATAGCAGACCAGCGGCTCGTCGCGCAGATCGGTCAGCTCGGGCGCGGCCTGCCGCCCCAGCGGGTGATCGGCGCGCATCACCGCGTAAAGCGGCACCTCCGCCAGGGTCTGCGCCTCGAATTCCGCGCGCGGCGGGGCGGCCATCTGCATGCCGATATCCGCCCGCCCGCTGCGCACGTCGTTTTCCGGCTCGCCGATCCAGATCCGCAGGCTGCGCGCCCAGCCGGTATAGCCGGCCCTGGCCAGATGCGGCGCCAGATAGCCTTCGACCACGGCCGGGGTTGCGGCCAGCGTCACCGGCCGCATCGCATGGCTGCGCAGCGCCTCGATCCGGCTGCGGATCTCGGTCTGGGCGGCAAAGACCGCGCCGGTTTCGGCGTAAAGCTCTTGCGCCTCGGCCGAAGGCTCCAGCCGGTTGCCGCTGCGATGGAACAGGCTGAAGCCGACCCGGCTTTCCAGCCGCTTCAGCCGCGCGCTGACCGCCGGCTGCGACAGGCCCAGGATGCGGGCGGTTTCCACCGTGGTTCCAACCCGCATCAGCGTGCCGAACAGTTCGATTTCGGCCAGATCCATTATTCGTATCCTGATAGTGGGGCGATTATTATTGATTATCCTGATTGATCGAAGCGGTCTAGGGTGCCGCGTCCGCCGCGCTGGCGGGCGGAATTGATATGGAAGTCCCGATGTTCTTCTCTTCTGCTCCCGATTGGGACCGCGC
Organism: Xinfangfangia pollutisoli; assembly: GCF_020179405.1. Classification (GTDB taxonomy): domain Bacteria; phylum Pseudomonadota; class Alphaproteobacteria; order Rhodobacterales; family Rhodobacteraceae; genus Pseudogemmobacter; species Pseudogemmobacter pollutisoli. Next base: position 59,556 of record NZ_JAICBZ010000008.1, read on the forward strand.
GGGTGAAGCCGCGATCGCCGAATTGCCGCGCCGCTTCGCGCAGGACGGGCTGGAAGACGGGGCTTTCGCGCTGGTCGCCCTGCGCGAGACCGGCGCGCGGGTCGATGGCTTTGCCCATCGCGGCGACTGGCGCTGCTATCCCTGTTCGCTGGTGAAAAGCTTTCATCTGGTTCATGCGCTGCATGCGCTTGAAACCGGCCGCGTCGCGCCGCATGCCGAATTCGACCGGGCCATGCGCGACATGATCCTGTGGTCGTCGAACACCGGGACCAATTACCTGATCGACCTTCTGACCGGCACCACCGGCGACACGCTGCTGTCGGGGCCTGCCTTCGACGCCTGGGTCGCCGCGCGCGAGGGGCTGAACCGCTGGTTCCGCGATCTGGACTGGCCGGAATTCGCGCGCTGCAATCTGACGCAGAAGCTGATGGACGACCAGCGCTATGGCCGCGAGGCGCAATTCGCCGCCTTGCAGGGCGGCTATCTGAACGCGCTGACGCCCCTGGCCACCGCGCGGCTGATGGCCGCGATCTTCACCGGCGCCCTGCCGCTGTCGCCCGAGGGTCTGGCCCGGGCGCAGTCCCTGCTTCTGCGCGACCGCACCAGCCCCGATGCGGCGCTGCCGCATTTCCAGGTCAGCGAATTCCTGGGCGGGCATCTGCCCGATGCGGCGCGGATCTGGTCGAAGGCGGGGCACAATCTGTGGACCGGCGACCCCAAGGCCTCGTGGTTCAAGCATGACATGATCCGCATCGTGGCGCCCGGGCGGATGCCGGTCACCTTCGTGCTGATGACCCAGGGCAAGCGCATCGCCGACGAGGTGCCCGATGCCTTCCCGCGGATCGGGCGCTTCCTGTTCGACCATTTCGCCGATGCCGCCCGGCTGCAGGCCGCCGCATGACCGACGCGCGGCGCCCGCTTTACCCCGAGATCGCGCCCTATCGCGTGGGGCGGCTGCGCGTCTCGGATCTGCATGAGCTGTATTTCGAGGAATGCGGCAACCCCGAAGGCAAGCCTGTGGTGATCCTGCATGGCGGGCCGGGCGGCGGGATTTCGCCCTTCCTGCGCCGCTCGCATGATCCGGCGCGCTACCGGATCGTGCTGTTCGACCAGCGCGGGGCCGGGCAATCGACGCCCGCGGGCGAATTGCGCGACAACACGACCTGGGATCTGGTCGCGGATATCGAAGCGCTGCGCCTGCATCTGGGGATCGGGCGCTGGCAGGTGGTGGGCGGATCCTGGGGCTCGACGCTGGCGCTGTGCTATGCGCTTCGCCATCCGGCGCGGGTGACGGAACTGATCCTGCGTGGCATCTTCACCCTGCGTCAGGCCGAACTGGCCTGGTTCTATCAGCAGGGCGCCGGGATGATCCTGCCCGAGGCCTTTGCCCGCTATCTGGCGCCGATCCCCGAAGCCGAACGCCATGACCTGATCGCCGCCTATCACCGCCGCCTGACCGGCCCGGCCGGGCCCGCGCGCCGCCATGCGGCCAGCGCCTGGGCGGGCTGGGAAGGGGCAGCGCTGTCGCTGATGCCATCGCCCGCGCGGGAAGAGGAATTCGAGGATCCCGCCTTTGCCGAAAGCTTTGCCCGGATCGAATGCCACTATTTCCACAATCGCGGCTGGCTGGATCATGACGGCTGGCTGATCGCCCAGGCGCACCGGCTGCGCGCCATTCCGGGGGTGATCATCCAGGGCCGCTATGACCTGGTCACCCCTGCCGATACCGCGCTGGCGCTGCATGCCGCCTGGCCCGAGGCGCAGCTGATGATCATTCCCGATGCCGGCCATACCGGCATGGAACCCGGCATCCAGGACGCGATGGTGCGCGCCTCGGATGCCTTCGCCCTTCCCGGCAAGCCCGCATCCAGACGGGCGCCTTCCCACCTTCCGGGCGCTGCCCGGGTCCATATCGGAGACTGACCCATGACCCTCTTGCGACATCTGGTTCTGACCGGATCCGTCCTTGTCCTGTGCGCCACCGGCGCCCTGGCCGAGGTGGTGCTGAACCGCGGCAACAATGGCGATCCGGAATCGCTGGATCCGCACAAGACCTCGACCATCCCCGAGGCCAATCTGATGCGCGACCTGTTCCTGGGCCTGACCGCGCATGACGGCAACGCGACGCTGATCCCGGGCGCGGCGGAGAGCTGGACCGTGTCCGAGGACGGGCTGGTCTGGACCTTCCATCTGCGCGACGGCGCGCTGTGGTCTGATGGCAGCCCGGTCGTGGCCGAGGATTTCGTCTGGTCCTGGCAGCGGGTGGTAAACCCCGAAACCGCCGCCGAATATGCCTATATGCTGGCGCCGATCCTGAATGCCGAGGCGATCACCGCTGGCGAGATGCCGCCGTCCGAACTGGGGGTGAAGGCGCTTGATCCGCTGACGCTGCAGGTCACGCTGAAGGGGCCGACGCCCTATTTCCTGGAAATGCTGACCCATCAGGCCACCTATCCGGTCAATCCCGCCAGCGTCACCGCGCTGGGCGCCGATTTCACCAAGGCGGGCAAGCTGGTTTCGAACGGGCCTTTCGTGCTGGAAAGCTTCACGCCCAACGACCACATCTCGGTGGTGAAGAACGACAAGTTCTATGACGCCGCGAATATCGCCATCGACCGGGTGAACTTCTATCCGACCGAGGATGTCGCCACCGCGACCCGCCGCTTCGAGGCGGGCGAGCTGGACATGACGCTTGATTTCCCGGCCGAGCAATATGAGGCGCTGAAGGCCAGCCTGGGCGACAAGGTCAAGGTGGGCCCGCTGCTGGGCACCTATTACTACGGCTTCAAGATGGACAAGGAGCCCTGGTCGAACCCCGAAATCCGCAAGGCGGTGTCGATGGCGATCGACCGCGACTATCTGGCCGAGGAAGTCTGGCAGAACACCATGCTGCCCGCCTATACGCTGGTGCCGCCGGGGATCGACGGCTATGAGGTCGCGCCCCCCGACTATGCCGCGATGACCCAGCTTGACCGCGAAGATGCCGCGCGCGAGATCCTTGAACGCTACGGCTATACCGAGGCCAACCCGCTGAAGCTGGAAATCCGCTTCAACACCAACGAGAACAACGCCAATACCGCCGTCGCCCTGCAGGAACTGCTGCGTCCGATGGGCATCGAGGTGACGATGATCAACCTCGATATCGCGGCGCATTACGCGCATCTGGAAGCCAAGGGCGATTTCGACCTGGCCCGCGCCGCCTGGTTTGCCGATTACAAGGATCCCGAGAATTTCCTGTCGCTGTGCATCACCGGGGCGGGGAACAATTACACGCTGTATTCCGACGCGACCTATGACGGGCTTCTGGGCCAGGCGGGGGTTGAATCCGATCCGGCCAAGCGGATGGGCATTCTGGCCGAAGCCGAGGAAAAGGGCGTGGTCCAGGATCTCTGCGTGATGCCGCTGATGTTCTACAGCTATCGCGGTCTGGTCTCGGACAAGCTGCAGGGCTGGGAGCCCAATGTGATGGACATCCACCCCAGCCGCTTCCTGTCGAAGACCGAGTGATCCCGTCGCACCGAAGCCCGGGCGAACCCGGGCTTCGGCCGATCCCGTGAAAGGCCCGCGACCATGGCGCGTTTCGTCCTGCGGCGGCTTCTGACCGCCATTCCCACGCTGTTCCTGATCATCACCATTTCCTTCTTCCTGATGCGGATCGCGCCCGGCGGGCCGTTCAACCAGGAAAAGGGCCTGAACCCGGCGGTGATCGAGAATCTGAACCGCGTCTACAAGCTGGACCGGCCCCTGTGGGAGCAATACCTGAACTATCTGGGCAATCTGGCGCAGGGCGATCTGGGCCCCAGCTACACCCGGCCCGAATTCACCGTGGCCGAGATGTTCGCCTCGGGCCTGCCGATCTCGATCCAGATCGGCGGGATGGCGCTGGTGCTGGCCCTGGTGATCGGCTCGGCGCTGGGGGTGATGGCGGCGCTGAACCAGAACCGGCCGCTGGATTATCTGGTGGTGGCGACCGCCACGGCGGGATCGACCATCCCCAGCTTCGTGATCGCGCCCCTGTACCAGTTGATCTTCGCGCTGTCCTTCAGCCTGGTGCCGGTGGCGGGCTGGGGCGGTGGCGCTTTTGTCAACAAGATCGGCCCGGTGCTGACGCTGATGCTGCCGCAGCTTGCCGTCGTGGCGCGGCTGATGCGCGGGTCGATGATCGAGGCCCTGCGCGCCCATCACATCCGCACCGGCCGCGCCATGGGGCTTTCGGCCTGGTCGGTGGTGGTGAAACACGCGCTGCGCTCGGCGGTGATGCCGGTGATTTCCTATGCCGGGCCGGCCGCGGCCTCGCTGCTGACCGGATCGGTGATCGTCGAGACGGTGTTCGGCATTCCGGGCATCGGGCGCTATTTCGTCGAGGCGGCGCTGGCGCGCGACTATACGGTCGTCATGGGCACCGTGGTCGTGCTGGCGATCTTCACCATTCTTTTCAATCTGATCGTCGACCTTGCCTATGCGCTGGTCGATCCGCGGGTGCGCCATGACTGATCTTTCCCCCCCGGGCCCGACCCCGGGCCCGACGGCGGGCCCCGCGCCGGGCCGCTCGCTTTGGGTCGATGCCCGCGCGCGGCTGCTGGCCAATCGCGCGGCCACCGTCTCGGCCGTGCTGCTGATGGTGATGACCCTGCTCTGCGCGCTGGGGCCGCTGCTGCTGCCGAATGATTTCAACACCATTCACCAGAATTACACCAAGGTGCCGCCCAGTCTTTCGGCCTATCCCAAGCCCGAAATGATCGGGCCCGCGCTGGAAAAAGCCGCCGGCCGCGCGCGGATCGAGGTGCTGGACTGGGCACAGGACGGCGCGGTGATCACCGCGACCCTGACCTCGGCCAAGCCCATCGACGATCGCGCGGCGCGCTATTTCGACCGCTCGGACCTGTTCCATGACAGCCGGATCGAAACGCTTGACGACGGCCGCGCCCGGCTGACCGCGCGGGTGAAGCAAAGCTGGTTCTTCTTCGGCACCGACCAGAATGGCCGCGACCTGCTGGCGCGCACCCTGATCGCCGGGCGGGTCTCGCTGGCGATCGGGCTGATGGCGGGGCTGGTCGCGGTGGCGATCGGCGTCGTCTATGGCGCGGTGTCGGGTTTTGTCGGCGGCCGCACCGACGAGGTGATGATGCGGGTGGTCGACATCCTGTATTCGCTGCCCTTCATCTTCTTCGTCATCATGCTGGTGGTGTTCTTCGGCCGCAACTTCCTGCTGACCTTCCTGGCCGTCGGCGCGGTGATGTGGCTGGACATGGCGCGGATCGTGCGCGGCCAGACCCTGGCGCTGAAGCGGCTGGAATTCGTCCAGGCGGCCGAGGCGCTGGGCGTCAGCCGGGCCGGGATCCTGCGCCGCCATATCCTGCCCAACCTGCTGGGCCCGGTGATCATCTACATGACGCTGCTGGTGCCGACCGTGATCATCATGGAAAGCTTCCTGTCCTATCTGGGTCTGGGCGTGCAGGAGCCGATGTCGTCCTGGGGGGTGCTGATCTCGCAGGGGGCCAAGACCATGCCGCATGCGAACTGGCTGCTGTATTTCCCCGCGCTGTTTCTGATCAGCACGCTGTTCGCGCTGAACTTCCTGGGCGACGGATTGCGCGATGCCCTTGATCCGAAGGACCGCTGACATGGCCGATCCCGTGCTGTCCTTTCAGGACATCCGCGTCTCGTTCAAAACCCTGGATGGCCAGGTCGAGGCGGTGAAGGGCGTCTCGTTCGCGGTGAACCCGGGCGAGACCCTGGCCATCGTCGGCGAATCCGGATCGGGCAAAAGCCAGATCATGATGGCCGCCATGGGCCTTCTGGCCGGCAATGGCCAGGTCACCGGTCGCGCCGATTTCCACGGCACCGACCTGATCGGCCTGGACCGCAGGGCGCTGAACCGCATCCGCGGCGCGCGCATCGGCATGATCTTTCAGGAACCGATGACCTCGCTGGACCCGCTGTACACCATCGGCGACCAGCTAATCGAACCGATCCGCCGCCATCAGGGCCTCAGTCGCGCCAAGGCCCATGCCCGGGCGCTGGATCTGCTGCGCCTGGTGCATCTGCCCGAGCCCGAGCGGCGGATGAATGCCTGGCCGCATGAATTGTCGGGCGGGCAGCGCCAGCGGGTGATGATCGCGATGGCGCTGTCGAACGACCCCGAACTGCTGATCGCCGATGAACCCACCACCGCGCTGGATGTGACGATCCAGGCCGAGATCCTGTCGCTGATGCAAGAGCTGCAGCAGCGGCTGGGCATGGCGATCCTGTTCATCACCCACGATCTGCATGTGGTGCGGCGCATCGCCGATCGGGTCATCGTCATGCGCCGCGGCGAGAAGGTCGAGGAAGGCCCGGTCGAGGCGATCTTCACCGCGCCGCAGGCCGCCTATACCCGCGCGCTGATCGACGCCGAACCCTCGGGGCACAAGACCCCGGTGCCGGAGAACGCGCCCCTGGTGCTGGAGGCGCGCGACATTACCGTCAGCTATGGCCGCCGCACGGGATTTCTGTCCCGCAAGCGGCCCGGGTTCCGCGCGGTGGACGGGCTGTCGCTGCGGCTGCATCAGGGCGAAACCATCGGCATCGTCGGCGAATCCGGCTCGGGCAAGTCGACGCTGGCGCGCGCCATCCTGCGCCTGGTCGAGGCCGATGGCGCGATCCGCTTTCAGGGGCAGGATCTGACCGGCCTGTCGCGCAAGGCGCTGTTGCCGCTGCGCCATCATCTGCAGATCGTGATGCAGGATCCGTTCGGCAGTCTGTCGCCCCGGATGACCGCCGGGCAGATCGTCGCCGAAGGGCTGATGGTGCATGAACCCGCCCTGCCGGCGCAGGCGCGTGACCGTCTGGCCGCCCAGGCGCTGGAGCAGGCGCAGTTCGATCCCGCCCTGCGCAACCGCTATCCGCACGAGTTTTCCGGCGGCCAGCGCCAGCGCATCGCCATTGCGCGAGCCCTGGTGCTGCGGCCCAAGGTGATCGTGCTGGACGAGCCGACCTCGGCGCTGGACCGGCAGGTGCAGAAGCAGATCGTCGATCTCTTGCGCGACCTGCAGGGCCGGCATGGGCTGAGCTATCTGTTCATCAGCCACGACCTGGCGGTGATCCGGGCCATGGCCGACCGGGTGATGGTGATGAAGGCGGGAAAGCTGGTGGAAAGCGGCACAACCGAGCAGGTGATCACCCAGCCCCGCGATCCCTATACCCAGCAGCTGATCCGCGCGGCCATGCTGTGACAGTCGCGGGCCGGCCAAAGCCCCCGCCGCCGGCCCCGCGCATTCGTCTTTATTGAAAGCCGAGTTTTCAGCATCCTCCTTGCGGCTGCCACAATCTGCAAAGCCCCGATAAACCACCGCGCCGCAAACTTCCTGCCGGGGAAGTCGGGTGAGGTGGCGGATGGGCGCGATCTATGTCGTGGCGGGGCAAAGCAACGCCAATAACGGTTTCGATGAAATCCGGGCGGCGCTGCTGGCGCGCGATCCGGGCTGCACCGTGATCCGGGTCGCGGCGCCCGGCGCGCCGCTGACCTGGGGCCGGTCGCAACTGGATTGGTACCGCGCGAACGAATTGCCGCAAAGCCTTGTCGATCAGGTGGCCGGTCTGATGCGGGCCGACCGCACGGCGCATCTGGCCGGTGTCGTCTGGCTGCAGGGCGAGGCGGACACGCTGGATATTGCCCGGTCCGACATCTACGCCGAACGGCTTTCGGCGCTGTTCGACGGGATCACCGCCAAGCTGCGCGCGGCGCTGCCGGACCGGCCCGCCTCGGCCTTCGATTTCGACGTGCTGACGGTTCTGTTGTCGTCCTACGCGCCAGCGGCGGCGGGGCGCGACAATTGGGCCAGGATCCAGCGCGAGCAGCTGGATTTTACTGCGGGGCGCGCCGGCAGCCAGACCATCAATATGGATGTGCTGGCCGCTCTGGCCGGGGTGGCGCCCGGCCAGATGTTCCGCGACGATCTGCATTACAGCCAGCGCCTGGTCGATGCCCTGGCCTCGGCCGTGGCCGCCTGGGGCACGGGCAGCCGCAGCCCGCTGACGTCTGCGCTGGGCGCCGACATCCGCTTTGGCTCGGCGGCGAATGATCTGTTGGGGCCCGCGACGCTGCGGACCACGACTTCCGGCAGCAGCGGAAATCTGGTGCTGATCGGCTATGGCGGCGACGACACCTACCGGGTCACCACTTCGCAGACCATGGTGATCGAGCAAGTGGGTGAGGGGCGGGACCGGGTGCTGGTGTCGTGCAATTACGACATGTCGCGTCTGGCCCCCGGGGTCGAGGAGGTGACGGTTTCGGGCGCCACTGGCCGGTCGGTCACCGGAAATGCGCTGGGCAATCGGATGCAGGGCGGGGCGGGGCGCGACAGTCTTTATGGCGGGGCCGGCGATGACACGATCTGCGGCGGCGCTGGGGCCGATGTGCTGGACGGCGGCGCAGGCCTGCATGACCGGCTGTCCTATGGCGACGCTCCGGTCGGTGTGCGGGTCGATCTGGCCAATGCCGCGGTCAATACCGGCATCGCGGCGGGGGATCGCTATAGCGGCTTCGAGGATCTTTACGGGTCGCGCTTTGCCGATCAGCTGGCGGGCGACGCGCAGAACAACTGGCTTTGGGGCGATGGCGGCAATGACCGGGTCGCTGGTCGGGCGGGACATGACCGGATCTGGGGCGGGCAGGGCGCCGATACGATCTGGGGCGATGCTGGCAATGACCTGCTCTATGGCAATGAGGGCAATGATCTGCTGTATGGCGGGACCGGCGCCGACAGTTTCGTCTTCAACAGCGCCTTGGGGGCGGGAAATGTCGACCGCATCGCCGATTTCCGCCCGGTGGATGACTCGATCCGGCTGGAGGATGCCGTCTTCGCCGCACTGCCACAGGGCGGGCTGTCGGCCCGGGCCTTTGGCCTGGGGGCGGTGGCGACCAATGCCGCGCAGCGCATTCTTTACGATGCGGCGACGGGCCGGATCTTCTACGATTCCGATGGTGCGGGCGGGGCGGCCGCGGTGCTGTTTGCCACAGTCACCCCCGGCACGGCGCTGACCGCGGCGGATTTCACGGTGTTCTAGCCGGGGTTCCGGTCGGGCGCCGCCGCGCGATGACCGGGCCCTCGCCCTTGGCGATGATCCGCGCCTCGGCCGGCGCCAGCGGTTCGGCGATCACCCGCATCGTATAGGCGGTGGCATGGATGATCCGCGTCGCATCCTGCATCAGCGCGACATGGCCCTTCCAGAAGATCAGATCGCCCCGCTGCAGGGCCGCGCCTTCGGGAATGGCCTGGCCGATCGCCTGCTGCTGGTCGCTGTCGCCCGGACAGGCCAGGCCCGCCGACAGCAGCGACAGCTGAACCAGGCCCGAACAATCCAGCCCCGACACCGCATTGCCGCCCCACAGATAGGGCGCATGCAGGAACATCTCGGCCACCGCGACCGGATCCTCGGCGGGCTGGTCCAGCGGCAGAAGATGGCTGGAGGGCACGAAACCGCCCGGCGTCTCGGCCCAGACCCCGTCTTCCGACAGCACCTGCACCGCGCTGGTCAGATACAGCGGATGGCGCATGCCGGCCTGCACCTTCGGCCCGGCATAAACATGCGTCGCGGGCGTGGCGACCCGGTGGGTGACCGGCGTCCAGGGCGCCAGAGCCGCTTCGTCGACCCAGCCGCAATAGCCATCTTTCGCCGATAGAACAAAGGCATGCCCGGCGTCTCGGTCGATGACCGTCACGGCATCGCCGAACAGCAGCGTGCGGTCCAGCGCCCCGCCGGGGCTGCGCAGCAGGGGCACCAGCGGCAGGCCCAGCCGGGCCGGGCTGCCCTCGGTCAACGGCGCCTCGACCTGGCCCTGCAGCGAGACATGGGCGATGCGGCCGGAAAACGGGGTCAGGCGCCGGTCCGCCATCACAGATCCAGCATCTGCGGCAGCGCGTTCAGCACCGCCCGCGCCCCCTGGCCCACGCCGCCCTTCGGCCGCGCCGGCGCGTCTGCGGGCGTATGGCCGTAGATGTCGAAATGCAGATAGCGCCGGTCATCGACAAAGCGGCGCAGGAACAGCGCCGCGGTGATCGACCCGGCAAAGCCGAAGCCCGGCGAATTGTCGAGATCGGCAATCCCCGGCTCGATCACGCTTTCATAGGCGTCATGGAAGGGCATGCGCCAGACCGGATCGAAGCCCTGCGCCGCGCCCGTTTCAAGCGCCGCGGCCAGCGCCGCATCGTCGGTGTAATAGGGCGCCAGATCGGGGCCGACCGCGATCCGCGCCGCGCCGGTCAGCGTGGCCATCGAGATCAGCAGGTCGCTTTCCTCCTCGCAGGCCAGGGCCAGCGCATCGGCCAGGACCAGCCGGCCTTCGGCATCGGTATCGTTCACCTCGACCGTCAGCCCCTTGCGGCTGGTCAGGATATCCTTCGGTTTCAACGCATTGCCGTCGATCATGTTTTCCACGGCGGGGATCAGCACCCGCAGCTGCATGGGCAGATCCAGCGCCATGATCATCCGCGCCAGGCCCAGAACCGTGGCCGCGCCGCCCATGTCCTTCTTCATCAGCGCCATGCCGGTGGTGGTCTTGATGTTCAGCCCGCCCGTGTCGAAGCACACGCCCTTGCCGACCAGTGTCAGCCGCGGCCCGGCCTTGCCCCAGCGCAGCTCCAGCAGGCGCGGGGCGCGCGGGCTGGCGCGGCCGACGGCATGGATCATCGGGAAATTCTGCGCCAGCAGATCGGCGCCGGTGATCGCCCGGGCCTGGGCGCCGAAGTCCTGCGCCAGGCTGCGCAGCGCGGCTTCCAGTTCCGCGGGGCCCATGTCCTGGGCGGGGGTGTTGATCAGATCGCGGGTCAGCGCCTCGCCCTTGGCCATGGCAAGATGCCGGGCGGCATCGACCCCGGCCGGCGCGATCAGTTGCACCGGGTCGGTCGGCGGGCGGCCCGGGCGGTAGCGGTCGAAGCGGTAGCCGGACAATAGCCAGGCAAGTGCCACCTCGTCGGCCAGCGCGGCCGACAGCGGGCCGGTCGGCGCCCAGGTGCCGCCCGGCAGGGCGGCAAAGGCGCGGGCGATGCCAAAGCGCTGCCGCGCCCGGGCCCGGGCCGTGCCCAGCCCGGCCACCGCCGCGGCAATGCCGCCGGCCGCATCCGGCAGCAGCCGCAGATCGCCCAAGCCGGCCTCAAACCCGGTGGCCTTCAGCCAGGCTGCCTGCGCCGGGGGCAGTTGGCCCAGAAACCGGGGCAGCGCCTCGGCTTCCAGCAGATGCAAGGGCAGGGCGGGGCTGGCGGGATCGGCAAAACGCAGGGGCATGGCAGGGGTCCGGGGATGGTCTTTCGCCCGGAAGCCTAATCCAAGCCGCCGCAGCCGCAAGGGAAGATGCGCTGCCCGGTGCAGCCGCCCGGCAGCGATCTGCCCGTCCGCCAGCAGGCAAGGCCCCGATCACCCCTGCCCAAGGCAGCCCGGCCCGCTTGCGGCCCAGCCCCTATCCGGACAGATCGGCAAAGCCGTGTTCGGACGCCAGCGAACGTTCCGCGACCCGCAGCAGCCGGGCCCAGACCGCCGAGAAACTGGTGCCATCGCCCCGGTCCAGACAATCGCGCACATCGGCGGCAATTGCCGACAGGCTGACCATGCCCAGCCCTTCGGCCATGCGCTGCAGCTTTTTCAGCTGGCGCGACAGATCGGCCAGCTCATGCGCCCGCACCTGGGCTGCGATCCCCGCCATGGCCAGCGCCAGCTCGCCCAGGGCGCGCGCCACCATCTGCTCGGCCATCGGCGCGCCGAGATTGCGGTAGATCGCTGCAATCGCCTCGCCATCCTGCCGAACCCGCTCTCGCGGTTGCAGCATCGTCAGATTCGTCATCTCCGCACCCACACGGCCCGTCACACCCGGGGCCCATCCTGGCAGGGCTTGCTTTCCATTTCTCTAAATCCCGCCCGCCCGCCTGCAGTTTGCGCCTCGCATTTTCTGCGAATGCACGGTATCTGGCAGGGACGACGTCCGGTCCATTGCCAGCACAGGAGCCTGCCGATGATCCACGCCCGCCCCCTGCCGACCTATCTGGTGCAACGCTTTCAGGGGTGGCGTGCGACGACATATCAGGAAAACCGCGCCTGGTATCGCCGGCTGGCCGCTTCGGGGCAGCATCCCCGCGCCATGGTCATCTCGTGCTGCGATTCGCGCGTGCATGTGACCTCGATCTTCGGCGCCGACGAAGGCGAGTTCTTCATCCACCGCAACATCGCCAATCTGGTGCCGCCCTATACGCCCGACGGCAAGAACCACGGCACGTCGGCGGCGGTGGAATATGCCGTCACCTCGCTGGGGGTCGCGCATATCGTGGTGCTGGGCCATTCGAATTGCGGCGGCGTGAAGGGCTGCCATGACATGTGCACCGGCCATGCCCCGCAGCTTGAGGAGCAGACCAGCTTCGTCGGCCGCTGGATGGACATCCTGCGCCCGGGCTTCGAGAAGGTCGCCCATCTGCCGCCCGAGACGATCCTGCCGGCGCTGGAAAAGCAGGCGGTGCTGACCAGCCTGGAAAACCTGATGACCTTCCCCTTCGTGGCCGAAGCGGTGCAGAATGAAACGCTGACGCTGCACGGGCTTTGGACCGATACCGGCGAGGGCGGGCTGGAAAACTACGATCCGGCCAAGGACAGTTTCGTCCCCGTGGGCTAGGGTCCGCCGGGCGGGTCTGGCGAAACTGCGGCTTGCGCTTGCGCCGCTGTTGCGTGCAGATGCGGCGCATGACCCGAACCCGAGCAACCGTGATCGGCTTTACCGCCGTCTTGATGTGGGCGCTTCTGGCGCTTTTGACCATCGGATCGGCCCCGGTGCCGCCCTTTCTGCTGAATGCGCTGTGCTTTGGCATCGGCGGTGTTCTGGGCCTGGCCTGGGTGGCGCGGCGCGGCTTTGGCGTGCTGCGCGGGGTGGGGTGGAAGGTCTATGCCTTCGGCACGCTGGGCCTGTTCGGCTATCACTTCCTGTATTTCACCGCCTTCCGCATCGCGCCCGCCGCCGAGACCGGGCTGATCGCCTATCTCTGGCCGCTGTTCATCGTGCTGCTGTCGGGGCTGCTGCCGGGCGAGCAGCTGACGGCGCGGCATGTCATCGGGGCGCTGCTGGCTTTTGCCGGCGCGGCGCTGATCGTTCTGGGCAGCGGCGGCACCGGGCAAACCTCGGCCTTGGGCTTTGCCCTGGCCTTTGCCTGCGCGCTGACCTGGGCGGGCTATTCCGTCCTGTCGCGGCGGCTGGGCGCGGTGCCGACCGAAAGCGTCACCGTCTATTGCCTGGCAACGGCCGTCCTGTCGCTGGTCGCGCATTTGGCGCTGGAAGACACCTATTGGCCGCAGGGCGGGCTGGGCTGGGCCAGCGTGGTGGCGCTGGGCCTGGGCCCGGTGGGCGCGGCCTTCTTCACCTGGGATATCGGGATGAAGAAAGGCGACATCCAGATCCTGGGTGTCGCCTCTTATGCTGCGCCCTTGCTGTCGACGCTGGTTCTGGTTCTGGCCGGGATCACGGCGCCCGGCTGGACGCTGCTTCTGGCCGCCGTTCTGATCACCGGCGGCGCGGCCCTGGCGGCGCGCCCCCGGCGGCTGCCGGAGGCGTCGGCCTCAGCCGAAGCCTAGTGCTGGCTGGCCAGGCGCGAAATCTCTTCCTTGAGGCGAAGCTTCTGCTTCTTCCATTCGGCGATCTGCAGATCATCGGTACTGGGCGCGCGCTGAGCCGCTTCGACCATCGTCGAAAGCACCTCATGCTTCTTGCGGAGTTCCTGCAGATGCGAAGCCATGGACATGTTCTTCCTCCTTCTGTGTGACACCCACGAAACAAGTCCATCACGAAGCTTGAGTCGTGTCACCTCGAAACGATGTGAGCGGGCGGAAGAAAGCTGTCGATTATCCGAAAACAGGCACAAGGCTGCCGGCCTCGCGCAGGATACAATTCGCAGCCCTTGTATAGCTTTCACGATCACCGTCATGCGCGGATCCGGCATGCAGGACGAAGGGCGCCAACAGCCGGAACGGGCCGCGCCCGCCCTTGCGGGCCTGCAAAATAAGCCGCGGCGGGGCGCGGCCGTCGCGCGGGGCCAGGGGCAGCACCGCGGCCGAGCCCAGCTTGGGCGCCAGCGCGGCCAGCAGGACGGGCAGGCTGTCTGTTCCCGAAATCAGGGTAAACGACCCCCCGGGCTTAAGACGTTTTGCCGCAGCCGCCACCCAGTCGGACAGGGGCAGCTCGGCCGCCAGCGCCCGGGCGCGCCCGGGCAGGGGCGAGGGCGTGCCGCCCGGCGGATACCAGGGCGGGTTGGCGATGACATGGTCGAAATCGCGGCGCAGCGGCGCGGGCATGCGGGTCAGGTCTCCGGTCTCGACCTGCATCTCTATCCCGTTGCGCGCGGCATTCCGCCGCGCCAGATCGGCATAATCGGGCTGCAATTCCAGCCCCGCCAGCGCCAGGCCGGGCACGCGCGTCGCCAGGCACAGGGCCGCGGCCCCCGCGCCGCAGCCCAGATCCAGCACGCTTTCCCCGGGCTTCGCCGGACAGGACGCCGCCAGCAGGACCGCATCGGTCGCGGCGCGAAACCCCTTTGCCGGCTGCAAAAGCCTTAATCTGCCGCACAGGAATTTGTCGTCGGTCAGCGCGTCTTCGGCAAAGCTCATGGGCTTGCGTCCGCGCCCGTCACCGGCAGCCCGTTGTCGCGGCAGATCGCCCGCGCCAGGAACAGATCGCGATCCGCAACCATCAGACGCCGCGGCAGGATTCCGATCGATCCGTCAAGGACGCTCATGTGGACGTCCATGGCAAAGGCCGCTATACCCTCGCCCTCAAGAAGGGCCGTGGCAAAGGCGATCTCGGTGGGATCGGTGGTGCGCAGCAGTTCTTTCATGGGGATAAGGTAAGCGCGCCCGGCCCACGGGGGCAAGGCACGCAGAGGTCGGGGATGGTGATGGACGGAGCTTCGGAGAAGCCGAAAACCGGGCCGCAGGACCGGCTGGCCGCGGCTTTGGCCGCTGACATGGCTGCGGTCAATCTGCTGATCCGCGACCGGATGGCCAGCGAACATGCGCCGCGCATTCCCGAAGTGACCGCGCATCTGATCGAGGCGGGCGGCAAGCGGCTGCGGCCGATGCTGCTGCTGGCGGCGGCGCGGATCTGTGGCGCGGCGGGGCCCGATCCCCAGAAACTGGCAGCGACGGTGGAATTCATCCATACCGCGACGCTTCTGCATGATGACGTGGTCGATGAAAGCAGCCGCCGCCGCGGACGGCCGACGGCCAACCTGTTGTGGGACAACAAGTCTTCGGTTCTGGTCGGCGACTATCTGTTCGCCCGCGCCTTCCAGCTGATGGTCGAGCCGGGCAGTCTGCGCGTGTTGGACATTCTGGCCAATGCCAGCGCCACCATCGCCGAGGGCGAGGTGTTGCAGCTGACGGCCGCGCAGGATCTGCAGACCACCGAGGCGACCTATCTGAAGGTGATCCGCGGCAAGACCGCCGCGCTGTTTTCCGCCGCGACCGAGGCGGGCGCGGTGATCGCCGGCGCGGCCGAGCCGCAGGTGCGCGCGCTTTACACCTATGGCGACGCTTTGGGCATCGCCTTCCAGATCGCCGATGATCTTCTGGACTACGGAGGCTCTTCGGCGGTGATCGGCAAGAACACCGGCGACGATTTCCGCGAACGCAAGCTGACCCTGCCGCTGATCAAGGCGGTGGCCAAGGCCGACAGCACTGAACGCGCCTTCTGGGCGCGGGTGATCGAGAAGGGCGACCAGGCCGAGGGCGATCTGGAACAGGCCATGGCGCTGATGGCGAAACACGGCGCGATGCAGGCGGCGCGGGACGAGGCGATGGCCTGGGCCGAGACCGCGAAACAGGCGCTGACGGTGCTGCCCGCGCATGATCTGCGCGATCTTCTGGCCGAACTGGCCGATTACGTGGTGGCGCGCATCGCCTGATCGGCGGGCAGAAGCGGGCCTTCGGCCACCCACCAGCCGGGCTGCGCGGCGCCGATCGCGGCGGCGGCGGCGCGGGCCTCGGCCCTGCCTGTGAACAGCGCGAAACAGGTGGCCCCCGATCCCGACATGCGCGCGATCCGCGCGCCGGGCTGGGCGGCCAGCAGCTCCAGCACCGTGCCGATGACCGGAGCCAGCGCCAGCGCCGGGGCCTGCAGATCGTTGCGCTGATCCTGCAGCCAGCGGGCCAGGGCGGCCAGGTCGGGCCAGGCCGGCAGGATCTTCGGCAGGGGGGCATTGTCCTTCTGCGCCAGCGCCCGGAACACGGCGGGCGTCGGCACTTCGATGCGCGGATTGACCAGAAGGATCCAGCCCGGCGGCAGCGTGACCGGATCCAGCCGGTCACCGATCCCGCGCATCCGCGCCGGGGCAGAGCCCAGGCAGACCGGCACATCCGCCCCCAGCGCCGCCAGGCCCGCCGCGTCGCGCGGG
>NZ_JAICBZ010000080.1 GCF_020179405.1 Xinfangfangia pollutisoli
GTCGAAATTCGTGTTCTTCACCTTGCTGAACGGCGTGATCCAGTCGATCCGCTGACCCTGCTCGGCCCAAAAGGCCTGAGGGTCGGCGATCGAGGCCGCATAGAGCCGCTCATATTCCGCCGCATCGACATGCGCCTTCTTCACGAAATCCGCAGAAGCGGCATGGCTGGTGGTCTGGGATGAAGCAAAGGTCATGATCGGGACCCCCCTTTGGCGTGGTGCGTGAATGTCTGCGCCGCAGCGCGGCGCGGGACGGGCCGGCGCGCGGCAGCCGGTCAGTCCCGGCCGTCTTTCGGGTCGACGACCAGCTTGCTGAGCAGGCCGTCGGCATTGATGATCGCATTGGCGATCTCGATTGTCGAACAGCGGCGCGACATGGCGTGGCTGCGGATCACCTTGTAGGCCTCTTTCTCGTTGATCTTGTGATGGCGCATGACGATGAACTTCGCCTCGGTGATGATGTTGATATGTTCCAGCTTGGTGCGCAGCTTTTCTTCGTTGCGCAGCGCCTCGAGCCGCTCGAGCCAGGCATGCCGCGCCATCATCAGCGCGCTCAGGACCCCGAAGGCGCGGAAGGGTTTGGTGATCACCGTCTGCACGCCCAGATCCAGAAGGCCGCCCAGAACCGAGGGGTTTTCATAGCCGATCAGCCCGATCAGCGTCGGGCGCTGGTCGGGGCGGGGCGAGAACAGCTTGCTCAGCCCCGGCGGGATCGCCTCTTTCACCTCGGCAAAGACCACGTCGACCGCCGGCGGCAGGCTGTCGGGCAAAGGCCAGATCGCCTCGACCGGGCAGCCGATCCGGTTAAGCTGTTGCACCAGGTCGTCCGCATCGGAATCCCGCGGGTGCAGGACCAGAACATTCAGACTGCGCAGATTGCTGATCAGGTTCGACATCCTGCCTGCCGTTCGCTCCGGTTGGTTTCGGGATCGCCTATGATGTGCGCGCCTTGGGCATGGCCTTGCGCAAGCGCAGACGCCGGTCGTTCAGATCGGGGGTCACCAGGTACGGGTCCGGCTTGACCGGACGGATCACTTCGCGCTGCACGATGAAATCGCCGCGCTCGTCCACGCGGGCGATGCGGGAATGCAGATAGGTGTGGTTGTTGTCGGGGTCGATCTTGACCTGGCCCTGCGGCGCATCCCAGCTGGCGCCCAGCAGGCATTCGCGCAGCTGGTCGGGATCAAGGCTGCCCACCTTGTCCAGAGCCGCGGCGAACATGTGGGTCTGGAAATAGGCCGCCTCGGCACAGCTGGTCACCTGGATGTCGGGCCCGAATTCGCGCTGGTAATTCGCGCAGAACCGCCGGCTGGCCGGCGTGTCCAGCGTGTTGAACCACGGCGCCGCGGTGATATGGCCCACGCCCACCTGGGCGCCGACGGTGGCGATCTCGGCCTCGTTGGTGGTCAGGCTGGCGATCGGCACGCGGCGCCCGTCATGGCCGGCCGCGTGATAGGCGCGGTAAAGCTGCACCGTGGTTTCGCCCACCGTGGTGCAGAAGATCGCATCCGGCGCCTTCTCGGCCACATCGCGCAGGATGCGGGCGAATTCCTCGGGCCCGGCCTCGAAGGGCACATAGACCTCGCCCACCACCTCGCCGCCGCCCTGGCGCAGGATGTTGCGCATCACCCGGTTGGATTCGCGCGGATAGATGTAGTCCGAACCGATGAAGTAGAAACGGTTGCCGTAGTTTTCCAGCAGGTAGCTGGCCAGCGGAACCGAGTTCTGGTTGGGGCAGGCGCCGCCATAGATGACATTGGGCGAATATTCGAAGCCCTCATACAGCGTCGGGTAGAAGAACAGCACATTGCGCCGTTCGACCACCGGCAGCACCTCTTTGCGCGCCGAAGACATGTAGCAGCCGATCAGCACCCGCACGCAGTCTTCCGAGATCATCTTCTCGGCCAGAAGCCCATAGCGCTGCGGGTCCGAGCCGGGGTCGCACAGCACCGGCTCAAGCGCCCGGCCGGCGACGCCGCCGGCGGCGTTGATCTCTTTGATCGCCAGCAGCGCGCCGCGCTGCTGCAAGCTTTCTATGATCGCTGTCGGGCCGGTTTCCGAAAACAGAACCCCCAGCTTCCAGGTATCCCCCGTGTCAATCAAAGGCGTTCCTCATCCCTTCTCTGCCGCAACCTGGCGAAACGAAACACCGCCATGGCGCAACTCGGCAGCGTAAAGCCGGCCCGGGGATCCTGCCGCGGGCGGTTCGGCCAGCATATGTCTTGCGAAAGGGATCTCGACAAAGCGCCGGACGGCGCGCCGCAGCGACCGTGCCCCGAACTGCCGGTCGAACCCCTCGCGGGCGATATGTTCACCAAGCGAGGGGGCCAGTTCAATACGCGCCTGATGGCGCAGCAGCCGACGGTTCAATTTTTCCACCTCCAACTGGATCAATGTGTCGACATCGGCACGGTCGATCCAGTTGAACACGTCGACATGGTCGATCCGGTTGACGAATTCCGGCGGGAAGCGGCCAAGCAGCGCCTTCTGCGCGATGGCCTGGGCCCGCGGCTGCGCTGCACCGGCCGCCGCGAACAGCCGCCGCCAGGGCCGGCCCGCCGCCTCGGCCTCGCGCCGCAGCTCTTCGGCGCCAAGGTTCGAGGTCATGAAGATGATCGCATTGCGGAAGGAATAGGTCCGCTCGCCCGAGGCGGTGGTCAGCAGCCCGTTGTCGAAGATGTTCAGCAGTGACAGCACCACTTCGGGACTGGCCTTTTCCAATTCGTCGAACAGCACGATCCCGGGCTTGTCGGCGCTGCCTTCGATCTTGTCCTGATCCAGAATGGTGCGGCCTTCCTTCGAGCCGACATAGCCCGGCGGCGCGCCGGAAATCGCGGCGGCGTAATGTTCCTGCGACAGGGTGTTCATGTCGACGCGGCACAGCGCATCGGCATCGCCATGGATGGCGCGCGCCAGGACCCGCACCAGTTCTGTCTTGCCCACCCCCGTGGGGCCCATCAGCAGCGAGGTGTAAAGCGGGCGGCGCGGATCGGCGATATCGGCGCGCACGATCCGCAGCATGTCGATCACCGCCTCGACCGCCGCGCTCTGGCCGATGATGTCGCGATGCAGGTGGCTGGCCACCAGATCGACATCGAAGCGGAAGCGGCTGTTCAGCCCGCCGTCGCCCGAAAGGGCGCGATGCGCGGTCACCACATCGTCGGCCGAAAGCGTTTCGGCCTGCAGGGCCTCGGCATCCTTGCGGCGCCTTGCACTGTCGGCAAGCATGTCGTTCAGGAAGGGCATGTCGTCGGCACTCCGTCTCGCACGCTTGGGGCGCGCGGTTTGTGTCGCGGGAAAGGATGGGGGCGGCGCGGGCCGCCCACACCGGAGATTGGCCTCAGGCCTCTTGTTCCTTGGCCTTGGTCGGCAGGCTGCCCACCGGGCAATTGGCCACGCCCACCGTGGTGCGGGTGAATTCCTCGACCTGCCGGCGGGCCTTTTCGGCATCCGTCACCCAGGTCTTGTAGAATTCGAACGGGCAATCCGCGACGCCGTGGTCGCCGTCGCCGGCGGCATGGATCCCGGTATAGCCGCGGTGCAGCAGCTTGAAGAGGTGGTTCTGCGACTGGTCATTGGCGCGGGCGTCGCGGATCTCGGGGATCGAGAGCTGGGCATATTGGATGCCGTACTCCTCTTCGCCGCATTCGCCCAGGGTCCGGCCGTCGAAGCCGATCAGCGCCGAATGGCCGAAATAGCAATAGACCCCGTCGAAGCCCGCGGCATTGGCGACCGCCACATAGCAGTTGTTCGCCCAGGCCATGGCCTTGGCCATGGTGATCTGCTGCTCTTTCGCGGGGTACATGTAGCCCTGGCAACGCACGATCAGCTCGGCCCCCTTCATCGCGCAGTCGCGCCAGATCTCGGGGTAATTGCCGTCGTCGCAGATGATCATCGACACTTTCAGCCCCTTCGGCCCTTCGGCCACCTGGGTCGCGCCGCCGGGATACCAGCCCTCGATCGGGCACCAGGGCAGGATCTTGCGATAGGTCGAGACGATCTCGCCCTTGTTGTTCATCAAGATCAGCGTGTTGTAGGGCGGCTTGCGCGGATGGTCCTCGTGCCGTTCGCCCGTCAGCGAGAAGATGCCCCAGACATTGGCCTTGCGGCAGGCGCGGGCGAAGATCTCGGTCTCGTCGCCGGGGATGGTGACGGCGGTGTCATACATCTCCTGCTCGTCATACATGATGCCCTGCAGCGAGTATTCCGGGAAGACCACCAGATCCATGCCCGGCAGGCCCTGCTTCATGCCCACGATCATCTCGCCGATCTTCTCGGCATTGGCCCGCACCTCGTCGCGGCTATGCAGCCGCGGCATCTTGTAGTTCACGACGGCGACACCCACGGTGTTCGGGCTGCTTGAAATATCCCCGTGTCTCATCGGGTTTCTCCTCTCTCTCTTCGGTTGATGGATTCCGGTCGCCCGGAGGCTTCGCCACCCCGTGGCGGGCGGCGCTTCTTCAGAAGGTCAGGTGCTTTTCGGCCAGCGCATCGGTCAGTTCGGCGCCGGTGCCGGCGATGACGATGCGGCCCTTGTCCATGACGATGAACCGGTCCGAGACGCGGCGCGCGAAGGGCACGTTCTGTTCGACCAGAAGGATCGTCAGGCCGAATTCGCGGTTCAGCCGCAGGATCACGTCATGGATCTGCTGAACGATGTTGGGCTGGATCCCCTCGGTCGGCTCGTCCAGGATCAGCAGCTGCGGGTCCATGGCCAGGGCGCGGGCGATGGCCAGTTGCTGCTGCTGGCCGCCCGACAGATCGCCGCCGCGCCGGTCCAGGAAATCCTTCAGGATCGGGAACAGCTCGAACACGAACTCCGGCATGTCGCGCCGTCCGTCGCGCCTTGCATAGGTGCCCATCACGATGTTTTCGCGCACGGTGAAGCGCGGAATGATCTCGCGCCCCTGCGGAATATAGCCGATCCCCAGCCGCGCCCGGTCGGCGGTGCGCAGCCCGGCGATCTCGGCGCCGCCGAAGCACAGGCTGCCTTCCAGCCGGTCGGTCAGCCCCAGAAAGCTGCGCATCAGCGTGGTCTTGCCCACGCCATTGCGGCCCAGCACCGACATCAGCTCGCCCTTCTGCAGCGTGAAGGTCAGGTTCTGCAGAACCGGGCTTTTGCCATAATAGGAATAAAGACCCCTCGCCTCGATCATGGCGCTTCCCCTCAATGTCCAAGATAGACGGCTTTGACGCGCGGATCGGCTTCGATCTCGGCGATGCTTCCCTCGGCCAGCAGGCTGCCCTGGTTCATCACGATGACCCTTTCGGCCACCTGGCGGACGAACTGCATGTCATGCTCGACCACGATGATCGTGTGATCGCCCTTCAGCGCGTTGAAGATCGCGGCGGTCTGCAGGGTTTCCTGAATGGTCATGCCCGCCGTCGGCTCGTCCATCAGGATCAGCTTGCTGTCCTGGGCCAGCAGCATGGCGATCTCCAGCCATTGGGTCTGGCCATGCGACAGGTTGCCCGCGCGCAGATCGACCAGGTCGATCAGCCCGACGATCTGCAGCACCTCGCGCACCCGGCCGCGGATCGGCGTGCGGAACACCCGCAGCGCGTCCAGAATGCCGGGGCGGGGCGACCGGGCCAGTTCGATGTTTTCCAGCACCGTCAGGTCCTTGAACACCGAGGGCACCTGGAACTTGCGCCCGATGCCGCAGCGGGCGCGCTTGTATTCCTTCAACCCGGTGATGTCCTGCCCGTCAAAGACGATCTGGCCCGATGTGGCGCGGGTCTTGCCGCAGATCAGGTCCAGCGTGGTGGATTTCCCCGCGCCGTTCGGCCCCAGAAGGCACAGAAGCTCGCCCTTCCTGACCTCCAGCGACAGCCCGTTCACCGCCCGCAGCCCGCCGAATTGCACCGTCAGATTGTGGATCTGCATCAGGTTCATCGCGCGCTCTCCTGAGGTTTGACATCGCGCCCCGCCGCGCGCATCCGCAGCCGTGCCAGCCGGTCAAAGCCCTGGCGCAGCAGCCCGTACAGGCCGCGCGGCAGGAACAGGACGAACAGGATGAACCCGACGCCCAGGATCAGCAGCCAGCTTTCGACGAACAGGTCGGACAGCCGCCCCTCGGCCAGGTTGACCAGAATGGCGCCGACGGCGGCGCCCACCAGCGACTCGCGGCCGCCCACCGCCACCCAGATCACGATGGCCAGGCTGAAGGCGACGCCGATATAGGTGGGCGAGGCGAATTCCAGCACCAGCGCGTACAGCATCCCCGCCCAGCCGGCGATCGCGGCCGAGGTCGAGAAGACGAAGGTCTCGTAGCCGGCCACGTCATAGCCGAAATAGCGCACCCGCTGGCTGTCCTCGCGGATCGCCCGCAGCACCAGCCCCACTTTCGAGCGCAGGATCAGCGTGCCCAGCGCCAGTGCCGCGATCAGGCAGCCCGCGACCAGATAGTAGAAGCCCAGGCTGTAGGTATCGACCTGCCAGCCGAACAGATCCAGCGGCGCCAGCCCCGTCAGCCCGTTCTGCCCGCCGGTAAAGCGCTGTTCCTCGATGAACCACAGCTGCAGCGCGACCAGGAAGGCCAGGGTGATGATCGCGACGAAAACCCCGGTGATGCGGGCGCGGAACATGAAGATGCCCATCGCCCAGGCCATCAGCGCCGGCAGCGCCAGGCCTAAGGCCAGCGTCGCGCCCAGCGACTGGAAGGGTTGCCAGAACCAGGGCAGGCTGGTGACATTGTTCCAGCCCATGAAATCCGGCAGCCCGTCGGGATTGCCCGCGCTTGCGACCAGTTTCAGATGCATCGCCATCACATAGGCGCCGATGCCGAAGGTTGCGGCCTGGCCCAGGTTCAGGATCCCCGCCGTCCCCCAGGACAGCGCCAGCGCGGCCGCCACGATCGCCAGCGACAGGTAGCGCGCGAAGGTGTTCAGCTCGAACCCGTCAAAGCCCAGCGCCGCGGGAACGCCCAGAAGGATCGCCAGCACGAAGACCAGATGGCCCAGATAATCAGAGGTGTTGTTTCTGTTCATGGCGTCCCCCTCAGCGGCGCACGATCTGCGGGAGCAGGCCCTGGGGCCGGAACCGGATGAAGAAGATGATCGCGACCAGAACCCCGATCCGCCCGACCGTGTCGTTCAGCAGCATCGAGAAGAAGGCCGTGGTCTCGCCCACGATCCCCGAGGCGACGGCCGTGCCGAAGATGCTGCCCACCCCGCCCACGACCACGACCAGAAAGGCATCGACGACCAGATAGGTCCCCATCGAGGGCGTGGTGTTGACCAGGGGCGAGATCAGCGCGCCGGCCAGCCCGGCCAGCCCCGCGCCATAGGCGAAGGTCAGCGCATAGACCTTCTCGGCGCGGATGCCGTAGCATTCCGAGATCTCGCGGTTCTGGATCACCGCCCGCAGCTTGCGGCCGAATTCCGTCTTCGCCAGCAGCGCCCAGGTGGCGACGAAGACGCCGATGGCAAAGACCAGAACGAAAATGCGGTAATTCGACAGCACCACATTGCCGAAGCTGGTATTGCCCGACAGGATCCCGGGCCCGGCGATGAAGCGCGATTCCGGCCCGATCCCCATGCGGACCAGCTGCTGCAGCACGATGCCGATGCCCCAGGTCGCAAGAATCGTGTCCAGCGGCCTTCGGTACAGCCGTTGCACGATGCTGCGCTCGACCCCCCAGCCGATGGCGGCGATGGTCACAAAGACGATCGGCAGCGCGGCCAGCAGCCCCATTCCCAGAAAGCTTTGCAGCGCCCAGGTCACATAAGCGCCCAGCATGACGAATTCGCCATGGGCCAGATTGATGACGCCCATGGCGCCGTAGATGATGGCCAGCCCCAGGGCGACCATCAAAAGGATGGAGGCCAGACTGGCGCCGGCAAAGATCTGATTGATGATGGTTTCCATGACCTTCTTCACTCGGATGTCGTTGAGGACGGGGCAGGCAGGACCAGGCGTGCAGGGGGGGCGGGGCCCGGGCGGCGGCAAGCCGGCCCCGTCCGGCCCCCGCCGGGGCCGATCCGTTCAATTGAAAAGGTGTTTCAGGATCGGGTTGCGCCGCCCGCGGCGCCTGGCCGGACCGGCGGCGGATCAGCCGCGCACAAGGCCCTCGCCGGTGCAGGTCTCGCCCGGATAGGCCCAATAGGGCTCGGGCGCGATCCGTTCGGCCGATTGCACCAGGATCTCGGCCTGCCCGTCGCTTTTCCAGCGCGCGATCTTCGGCCACAGATGCGTGTGCAGATTGGGATCGACCAGGATCTCGCCCTGCGGCGCCTTCAGCGTCACGCCCACCGCCGCATCGCGGATCGCTTCGGCGGTCACGGCGGCCGGGTCCAGTTTCTCCAGCGCCGCCTTGAACTGATAGACCTGGAAATAGGCCGCTTCCGAGACGAAATGCGTCACCTGATCGGCGCCGTAGCGCGCCTTGTAGGCCTCGACGAAACGTTCGTTCTCGGGCGACTGATAGCCCATGTAATATGGGGCCGAGGACAGATGCCCCGCCGCCGCCTCACCGCCGATCGCCGCCACTTCCACTTCCGACCGGGTCAGGCTGGCCACCGGCATCTTCTCGGGATCGAAGCCCGCGGCGTGGTATTGCCGCGCGAAGGCCACATCGCTGTCGCCCACCAGGGTCGAGAAGATCACGCTGGGCCCGGTTGCGCGGATGCGGTTGATGACCGAGCTGAAATCGGAATGGCCAAGCGGCACATATTCCTCATGCAGCACCTCGCCGCCCAGCTGCCCCAGCAGCATCTTGCAGACGTTGTTCTCTTCCTTCGGATAGACGTAGTTATTGCCCAGAAGGTAGAATTTCCCGCCGAAATTCTTCACCAGCCAGGGCACGAATTCCTGCTGCTGCTGGTTCGGCACCGCGCCGCCATACATGATGTTGCGCGAACATTCGCGGCCCTCATACAGCGTTGGGTACCAGTACAGGCCCTTGCGCTGTTCCACCACCGGCAGCACCGCCTGACGGCTGGCCGAGGTGTACGAGCCGAAGACGCTGACGCAATTGTCGCGGATGAACAGCCGGCGGGCGCGGTCGGCATAGGTGGCCGGGTCCGAGGCCGGATCCTCGACATGCACTTTCAGCAGCCGGTCATTGATGCCGCCGGCCGCGTTGATCTCTTCGATGGCCAGCTGTGCCGCATCATGCAGCGTGCGTTCCACCACCGCCACTTCGCCGGTCAGCGAAAACAGCAGCCCGACCGGAATCTCTCCGCTTTGGGCCCAGGCCCGGCCGGTGCCGGTCAGGATGGCTGGGGCGGACAGTCCGCCGATCGCGCCCAAGGTGCTAGCCGCACCCAGGCGCGTCAAAAAACTCCGACGCTTCATCGGTTTTCACTCCCTGTGAAATTTTTGTCGGATCAAATGCAAAAAGCCCCACGCCCGGCATCATCATTGATGCGCTAGCGTGAGGCTGCATTGCCCGATCTTGGTCGAGATCGCTGCTGATCTCTGGGGAATATTGTTACCCAGCACTGCCCGTTTGGGCAAGTTTTATTTCTGCAAAAGTTTCATATGTTTGCACATCGTGTCATCTGTCAGAATCATGGTGGTGCATCCGGGCGCGCCGGGCCGGCAAGGGCGCCGAATCGGCGCCAGACAGCCCGAACAGACCCGTATCAGGCCCCTATCAAGCCAGTATCAGGCCGCGGCGCGCGCATGGGCCTCGCGGGCCGATTTCACCAGCGCCTGCATCACCTGGAAGGAATGCGCCGCCAGATCGCCGCCATCTTCCCAGGTGTCGCGCCAGATCGCCAGAATGCCCAGCAGCGGCTGGTCGATCATCGTGGACGAGAAGCTTTCGAACGAGATCGGCCCGGTAAACCCCGCCTGCAGCAGCGCGCGGAAATAGGGGGCGAAGTCGATATTGCCGGCGCCCAGATAGCCGCGGTTGGAATCGCCGATATGGAAGAACCCGATCCGGTCGCCGGCGGTCAGGATCGCCTGGCCGATATCGGCCTCTTCGATGTTCATGTGATAGCTGTCGAGATGGATCTTCACATTCGCCATCCCGGTCGCCTCGCAAAAGGCCAGGGCCTGGGCGGCGGTGTTCAACAGGTTGGTCTCGTAGCGGTTCACCACCTCCAGCCCGATCTCGACGCCCAGGGGCAGCGCATGTTCGGCCACCCGGCGGATCACCGCAACCGCCGCCGCCCGGCCCTGGTCGGAACAGGGCGCCAGGTATTTCTGGAAAGCCGAATAGGTGATGCCGCTGACCATGAAGCCGCCGATCCGGGCGCAGGTATCGACCGCCTCGATCAGGAAGGCCTCGCCGCGGGCGCGCACCTCGGGGTCGGGGCTGGTCGGGTCCTGATCGGCCGCCAGGCCCAGGCAGACCGTCGCGCCCAGCCCGGTTTCGGCCAGGGTCTCGGCCACGATGCGGGTCACCGGATCGTCGGGCGGGCAGGGGGGCGTTTCGATGAAATCGTAGCCGATGCGCTTGGCCTCGCGGATCGCATGGCGGGCGCCGTCTGCATCCCAGGTCTTGGACAGGATCAGCCAGTGAACGCCCAAGGGGTTGATCTTCTTCATCTGTCTCTCCTTTCGCGGCGTCAGGCCCAGCCCACGACGCCCTTGATTTCCGTCACATCATCCAGCGCGAAATCCGCATATTCCCGCCCGTTGCCGGACCGTTTGTAGCCGCCGAAAGGGGCTGCCGCGTCCCAGGCCGGGTGGTTCAGATAGACCGTGCCCGCCCGCATCTGGCCTGCCACGCGACGGGCGCGTTCGGGGTCGGTCGATTGCACATAGGCGGCCAGCCCGTATTCGCTGGCATTGGCCAGCGCGATGGCCTCGGCCTCGTCGCGATAGGGCAGGATCGACAGGACCGGGCCGAAGATTTCCTCGCGCGCGATGGTCATCTCGGGGCGCACGTCGCCAAAGACGGTGGGGCGGATGTAATAGCCCTTGTTCAGCCCCTCGGGCCGGCCGGTTCCGCCGGCGGCAAGCGTCGCGCCTTCGGCGATGCCGGCGGCGATCAGCCCCTGGGTCTTGTCATATTGCTGCGCGCTGACGACCGGGCCCAGCTGCGTCTCAGTCGCTTCGGGCGGGCCGGTGCGGAACCGCGCCGCGGCCCGGGCGGCCAGTTCCAGCGCCTCGTCATGGCGGTCGGCCGGCACCAGCATGCGGGTCGGCGCATTGCAGGACTGGCCGGAATTGCCGAAACAGCCTTCCACCCCCAGCGGCACGGCGCGGGCGAAATCGGCATCGGGCAGCAGGATATTGGCGGATTTTCCGCCCAGTTCCTGCGAGACCCGCTTGACCGTCTCGGCCGCGGCCTTGGCCACCTGAATGCCCGCGCGGGTCGATCCGGTGAAGGACATCATGTCCACGCCCGGATGCCGCGCCAGCGCCATGCCGACGCCGGGCCCGTCGCCATTGACCAGGTTGAAGACCCCGGGCGGCACGCCCGCCTCGTCCAGGATCTCGGCGAAGATCAGGCCCGAGATCGGGGCGATTTCCGAAGGTTTCAACACCATGGTGCAGCCGGCGGCCAGGGCGGGGGCAACCTTGCAGACGATCTGGTTCATCGGCCAGTTCCAGGGCGTGATCATGCCGATCACCCCGATCGGCTCGCGCACCACCCGGGTCGTGCCGCGCAGATGGGACCAGTCGTAGCTGTCCAGCGTCTTCAGCATCTGCCGCAGATGCGCGACGCCGATCCCCGCCTGGGCGCTGCGGGCAAAGGCCAGGGGCGCGCCCATCTCGCGGCTGATCGCGCGGGCCAGATCGTCCAGCCGGGCTTCATAGACCGAAAGCACCCGCGCCAGCAGCGCCGTCCGCTGGGCCTGGGGCAGGGCGGCAAAACCCGGGAAGGCGGCCTGGGCCGCACGCACGGCGCGGTCGGCATCCTCGGCATTGCCCAG
Source organism: Xinfangfangia pollutisoli (assembly GCF_020179405.1). Lineage (GTDB taxonomy): Bacteria > Pseudomonadota > Alphaproteobacteria > Rhodobacterales > Rhodobacteraceae > Pseudogemmobacter > Pseudogemmobacter pollutisoli. Next base: position 11,836 of record NZ_JAICBZ010000080.1, read on the forward strand.
GGTGATGGTGCAGAACGGCTCTTCGCGGGCCGGATCGATCACCGGCAGGCGCGGCGCGGCGGGGCCGGCGGCGGGCGCGACCCAGGCGCCGCCGATGTAGAAGTGGTCAAGATGCGGGGTCATGTCGGATCTCCGGTTGGTCGGAAAGCGCCGGCAGCAGGCCGGGCGCGGGATCAAGCAGCGTGGCCAGCCGGGCCGCCGCGCGGTTCAGCAGCTGCACCGCCGCCGGGCGATGCGGCGGGGCCAGCCGATCGGCCAGGGCGATCAGCCCCAGCGCATAGACCGGCCCCAGCCGCGGCAGCCGCACCGGAACCGCCAGCGACACGACACCGGCATTGATCTCGCCATCGCAGACCGCATAGCCGTCGCGGCGGATGCGGGCATGTTCGGCGGTCAGATCGGCATCGCCGGTCAGGGTCTGGCCGGTAAACCTTTCCCGTGGTGCCGCCAGAAGCGCGCGGCGCAGGCTGTCGGGCTGAAAGGCGACCAGCGCCTTGGCCGAGGAACAGGCATGCACCGGGCGAATGCCGATGCCGGGGAAGACATGGCTCAGCCCCGGGTTCTCGGGCGTGGCCGTGGCGAAAAGGTCGACCTGGCCCTGCACCAGCCGGGCCGCGAAACTGGCCGCGCCACTGTCCTGCGCCAGCCCCGTCAGCACCGGCGCGGTCAGTGCCTGCAGCCGGTCGGCATCCAGCTGGGCATGCAAGAGCCAGACCAGCCGCGCCCCCAGCCGGTGGCCGCGCCCGCCCGGCCCCGGCTCCAGCCAGCCAACCGCGGTCAGCTGGCCGATCATCCGATGCACGCTGGCGCGGGGCAGGCCGGTGCGCCGCACGATCTGCATGAAGCTGCATTCATGCGGCGGCGGCCCGAAACATTCCACCACCTGCGCCAGCCGTTCGGTGAAGCCGGCGGCCTCGGATCCCGGCTCCATCGCCTACCAGGCCGTATAGCCGCCATCGGCCGACAGGATCGAGCCGGTGCAGTAGCTGGACGCGTCCGAGGCCAGGAACAGCGCCGCCGCCGCGATCTCGCTGGGCTCGCCGAAGCGGCCCATCGGTGTCATGTCGATGTTCTTGTCATAGACCTCGGGCATGGTCTTCAGCTGCATCGTCATTTCCGTGCCGATATAGCCAGGCGCGATCGCGTTCACCCGCACGCCGCGCGTCGCCCATTCCACCGCCAGGGCCTTGGTGATGTGATGGGTGGCGGCCTTGCTGGCCATGTAATGCGCGGCGAATTGCGGGCGGTTGATGATCAGCCCCGACATCGAGCCCAGGTTGACGATGGCGCCCTTGCCGGCGTCCAGCATGTGGCGGCCGAAGGCGCGGGCGCACCAGAAGACCGCGTTGGAGTTGACCTCCATCACCCAGCGCCATTCCTCGTCGGAAATGTCCAGCGCCGCGTTCAGCCGCGACACGCCGGCATTGTTCACCAGAATGTCGACCCGCCCGAAGCGGTCCATCACCGAATCGGCCAGGCTGGCCACGCTGGCCGTGTCGGTCACATCGACCGGCAGGGCCACGGCCTCGAGTCCTTCCGCCGTCAGCTGCGCCGCCGCCTTGTCCCGCGTGGCGGAATCGATATCGGCCAGAACCAGCCGCGCGCCGGCCTGACCCAGCGCCCGCCCGATCTCTAGCCCGATGCCGCGCCCGCCTCCGGTGATCACGGCAACCCGGTCCGACAGATCAAAAAGCTTCAGATACATTGGTCCTCCCTTGGGCCGGATCTGTCCCGGCCAGCTGTCGCATGACGGGGGCTGACGCCGCGGCTCCTCATCCGCATCTGGCGCTGGCCCCATATTTTACACGTAAAAGCAAAGGCTTGAGAAAAATCCCTTCGCCTTCACCTTCGGTTTCCGATTTCCCCCGACCTGACGAGATTTGATGTTGACACTTTGGCGATCTCGTTTTTAATCGCAACAGAAATCTGAGTATACCCAAAAATAAACCGATCAACGCAGAGACAGGCGCGGCTGAGGACCAGTTCCGCCTGGAGGGAGGATTGCATGCTGAACGGAATCGATATCGAAGGGCTGGAAGGCGCGAAGACGGCGATCCGGGCCGAGCCCGCGGCCGGGATCGCGCGCTATGGCGTGGCGCTGAACTGGAAGGGCGGCACCAGGATCGAGGCGCAAAGCCTGCCCATGTCGCTGGGCGGCGACACGATCCCGCGCAACTTCTCCTGGACGGTGGACGAGCCGCCGCAACTGCTGGGCCAGTCGACCGGCCCGACGCCGCAGGAATATCTGATGTCGGGCGTGGGCGCCTGCATCATGGTGGGCTTCGTGGTGCATTCGGCGCTGAAGGGCGTCACGCTGCGGTCGCTGAAGATCACCATGGGCGGCGGGCTGGATCTGGCGGGTTTCCTGAACCTGCGCCCGGATGCGCAGATCAAGATGAGCGGGCTGAGCTATGACATCGAAGTCGATGCCGATGCCGACGAGGCGCTGTTGCAGGAAATCGCCGGCCTCGCCTTCAACTTCAGCCCCAATGCGATGACGGCGGCGCAGGGCGTGCCGATGACCGGCAGCCTGAAGCAGGTCGCGGCGGTCTGAAGCCGCCGATCTGGAACCGGCGACGGGACCGCGCGGTGGGGAGGCCGCGCGGGCTTGCACAAGACATGGCACGGAGGAGCGCCGCAATGTCGGAACGAGGATTTGGAAGCTGCGCACGCTATATTCAGCGCCGCGGGGAAATCGGGCGGCTGGGGCCGCATCTGGCCGCGCTGGGGCCTTCGGCGCTGGTGGTGATCGACCCGTTCATCGACAGCGCCTATGGCGCGCTGATCGACGCCTCGCTGGCCGAGGCGGGGGTGAAGGTGCAGAAGATCGTCTTCGGCGGCGAATGCTGGACGGGCGAGGTGCAGCGCATCACCTCGGCGGCGGCGGGGATGCTGCCGGCCTCGGTCGTGGGCATCGGCGGCGGCAAGACGCTGGACACCGCCAAGCTGGTGGCGCAGGAAACCGGCGGGCGGATCGTCTGCGTGGCTACCGTCGCCTCGACCGACGCGCCGACCTCGGGCCTGGCGATGCGCTATCATCAGGATGGCAGCACCGACCGGCCGATCTTCCTGCCGCGCAATCCCGATCTGGTGATCGTCGATCCCGACGTGGTGGTGAAGGCGCCGGTGCGCTTTCTGATCGCCGGCATCGGCGATGCGCTGTCGACCTGGATCGAGGCGCGGTCGAACCGCGATAGCCGGTCGAAGAACTATGTCGGCGGCGGGCACGGCATGCCGATTGCCGGCATGGCCATTGCCCGCGCCTGCCATGAGGTGCTGATGCGCGATGCGCAGGGCGCGGTGGCGGCGGCGCGGCTGGGCGTGGTGACGCCGGCGGTCGAGAACATCATCGAGGCGAACACGCTTCTGTCGGGGCTGGGGTTTGAAAACTGCGGCTGCTCGGCGGCGCATGGCATTCACAACGGCCTGTCGATCCTGCCCGGCAGCCATGGCAAGCTGCATGGCGAGAAGGTCGCCTTCGGCACGCTCTGCGTTCTGGTGCTGGAAGACCGGCCGCAATCCGAGCTGGACGAGATCTTCGGCTTCTGCGAGGCGCTGGGCCTGCCCACCACGCTGGAGGCGGTCGGTCTGGGCGATGCCTCGCCCGAAGATCTGCGCCGCGGCGCCGAGGCGGCGCTGGTCCCGGGCGAGGCGACCCATGCCACCCATGCCGAACTGACGCCCGAAACGGTTCTGGCCGCCATTCTTGCGGTGGATGCCATGGGCCGGGCGCGGCTGGGCTGAGGGCAGGGCATGCGCAGCACCATGCAAGACGCCCGGCTGGGCATCGCCCGGCTGCTGCGCCATACGGCGCAGGTCACCGGCGCAGCCCCGGTCGTGGCGGAAACGCCGCAGGGCCGCAGCCGCAGCACCTTGGCCGATCTGGCGGATCGGGCCGGGCGGCTGGCCGATGCGCTGGCGCGGCGCGGCATTGGGCCGGGCGCGGTGGTGGCCAGCTTTGCCGCGGCCTCGCCCGAACATCTGGAAGCCTATCTGGCGGTGCCCGCGCTGGGCGCGGTGCTGCACACGCTGAACATCCGCCTGCATGACGGCCAGCTTGCCGAAATGGCGGTCGAGGCCGGCGATCTGGCGGTGCTGGTCGATGGCGCGCTGGCGCAGCGTTTTGCCACGCTGGCGCCCCTGCTGGCGGGTAGTCCGATCCGGCTGGTCATCGTGACCGGCGATCCCGATCCCGCACCCTTCCCGGGCCTGCCGGTGGAAACCATCGGCTATGAGGCGCTTTTGGCCGAAGGCGCGCCGCGGACCGACTGGCCCGATCCCGACGAGGATGCGGCGGCGATCCTGTGCTATACCGGCGGCACCACCGGGCGGCCCAAGGGCGTGGCTTACAGCCACCGCTCGCTCTGGCTGCAGGCCATGTCGCTGTGTACGGCGAATTCGCTGGGGATCGGCGCGGATCAGGTGATCCTGCCCGCCGTGCCCTTCTACCACGTGAACGGCTGGGGCATTCCCTATGCCGCGATGATGGCCGGCGCCGGTCTGGTTCTGCCCGGCACCCGCTTTCAGCCCGAGGTCCTGAACCCGCTGCTCGACAGCGAAGGCGTGACGCTGGCCGCCGGCGTGCCGACGATCTGGTCCGATGTGCTGGCCGCGCGCCGGGCGCAGGGCCTGCCCGCCCCGCCGCGGCTGAAGCGGCTGGTCATGGGCGGCGCGCCGGTGCCCGATACGCTGGTTGCCGGCTGGGGCGCGCTGGGGGTGATGACCCAGACCGCCTGGGGCATGACCGAAACCTCTTCGATGTCGGCGATCGGCCGGCCCTCGGGCCGCCGGGCCGAGCCGGGCCGGCTGGTCTGCGGGCTTGAGGCGCGCAGTGTCGCGACCGAGGGCGCCAGTGCCGGCGAAATCCAGATCCGCGGCCCCTGGGTCACCGCGGGCTATTTCCGCCGTGCCGCCGATGACGGCTTTCAGGACGGCTGGCTGCGCACCGGCGATCTCGGCACGCTGGATGGGACCGGCCAGGTCACGCTGACCGACCGGCTGAAGGATGCGATCAAGTCGGGCGGCGAATGGATTCCCTCCTTGCCGCTGGAAGAGGCGATCCGCAGCCATGCCGCCGTCCGCGACGTGGCGGTGATCGCGCTGCCCGATCCGCGCTGGCAGGAACGGCCGCTGGCGCTGGTCGTGCCGGCGGGCCCGGGCTTCGACCCAGGCGCTCTGGCCGCGCATCTGGGCGGGCTGGTGGCGCGCTGGTGG
>NZ_JAICBZ010000081.1 GCF_020179405.1 Xinfangfangia pollutisoli
GCCGATCCGTCCGTGGTCGAGGACCTGATCGAAAACCGCATGAACAAGGCCTGACCCATGCCAAACGCCCCCGTTCTGGTTCTGATGGGGGCGTTGTCCCGCTGATCCCGCCCAGGTCGCGCCCGGATCGCAGCCCTTTGCGTTCCGGGCGTCTTGTCCAGACCCGGACGCGCGCGCGGCTTTGTGCGGATTAACAAATATACTAGCATGCTTCAGCCTTGCGCAGCCCCGCGCGCTCTGCCAGCCTGGCGGCCGGCGGGGCGGCAGGGCCGATCCGGCGCCGGAACCGTCAAGGGATGATCCGCATGACCATCAGCATCACCTGCGTCGACGCGGCGCGCGCCGAGCTTGGCGAGGGCACGATCTGGGATCCGGCCGCGCAAGTGCTGTGGTGGATCGACATCTACGGGCCCAGGATCCACCGCTTCGACCCGGCCCAGGGAACCAGCCAAAGCTGGCCCGCGCCGCAGCATCTGGGCTGCATCGGTCTGCGCGCGTCGGGCGGGCTGGTGGTGACCATGGCCAGCGGCTTCCATTTCTTCGATCCCGCCACGGGCCTGTTCACCGCGATCGCCGATCCCGAGGCGGATTTGCCGCTGACGCGGTTCAATGACGGCAAGACCGACAGGTTCGGGCATTTCTGGTCGGGCAGCATGTTCGAGGCACCGGGCCAGGCGCCGCAACGGATCGGCGCGCTGTACCGGCTGTCGCGCGCGGGGCAGATCACCCGGATGGTCGAAGGCATCGGCTGCTCGAACGGCCTGGCCTGGAGCCCGGACGGGCGGCTGATGTATTTCACTGACAGCCACACCCATCTGGTCTGGGCCTTCGATTACGATCCCGAAGCGGGCCGCCTGGACAATCGCCGCGTCTATCTGGACCTGACGGCGCGGGGCGATGTCGTCGATGGCGCCACGGTGGATGCGGCGGGGAATTACTGGCTGACCGTGCCCTTCAAGGGCAAGGTGCTGGCCTTCGACCCGGCCGGCCGGCAGATCGCCGAGATCGACCTGCCCTGCGACCTGCCCACCTGCTGCGAATTCGGCGGCAGGGATCTGGAAACGCTTTTCGTCACCACGGCCCGCTATCGCCGCAGCGATGCCGAACTGGCCGGGCAGACCGCGCCAGGCGGGCTGTTCGCCATCACCGGGCTGGGCACCCGCGGGCTGGTCCTGCCGCCCTATGCCGGCTGAGGGCCTGTGGGCGGGCGGCAGGCGCGGCGGCCCTAGCGGATGAACTGATCGACGTAATCCGCCCCCAGGCCGACCTGGGCATAATGGGCGCGGCACATGTCGATCTTGGTGAAGACATCTTCATAGCCGGTGTTCCGGCCCCAGGGATCGACGTAATACATGCAGCCATTGACGTTGAAGAGGGTGATCATTTCCTCGACATCCTCGTCCACGACCAGCGTATGCGTGTCGCCCGGCGGCTCGAACACCCAGGCGCCTTCGGTCGCGACCCAGTCATGTTCCAGATAGCGCCAGCTTCCCTTGATCACATAGGCATGGACCGGCGCCGGATGGCGGTGGCGCGACAGCACGCCCGAGCGGCGAACGCGCAGCAGGTTCATCCAATACCCCGCGGTGACGTTCAGGCACAGCGGCCGGAACCAGACATTCTCGGATTGCGGCACCCAGAGCCGCTCGTCCTGCGGCACGGCCTGGGGCACGACCAGATCCGGGCGCATCCCTGCCGGCTGGTCGAACTGATAGGGCATCCGCTTCTGCACGGCGAGATCCGGCATATCGGCCGGGAGAGGGCGTTGGGTATCCATGGCGGTTCCTGATTGGGCAAGACGCATGTCCACATATTGGACATATAAACCATATTATGGTTGACCTTGATTGACAACCGCGTCTAATGCGCCCGGGTTTCAGCAGGGAGAAGGTGGGAATGCAGGGACGCGCCAGCTATGATTTCTCGGGCCGGGTGGCGGTGGTCACGGGGGGCGCCCGCGGGATCGGCGCCGCGATCACCGCGGGCCTGCGCGCGCAGGGCGCCACCGTCTCGGTCTGGGACCGCGACCGGCTGGACGAGACGGCGGTACAGGTCGACGTGGGCGATCCGCGCTCGGTCGGGGTGGCGGTCAAGCGCACGCTCGACCGGCATGGACATGTGGATATCCTGGTCAACAATGCCGGCTATGCCGGGCCCACCGCCTTGGTCGAGGATTATCCGGTCGAGGAATGGCAGCGGATCCTGAACGTCAATCTTGACGGGGTCTTCCATGTGACACGGGGCCTATTGCCGGCCTTGCGCGCCTCGGCCCGGGTCGGCACACCGTGCCGGATCGTCAACGTCGCCTCGCTGGCCGGCAAGGAGGGCACGCCCAATGCCGGGCCCTACAGTGCGGCCAAGGCGGCGGTGCTGGCGCTGACCAAAGCGCTTGGCAAGGAACTGGCGGACAGCGGCATTCTGGTCAATGCCGTGGCGCCGGCCGCGGTGAAGACCACGCTGCTGGCGCAGATGAGCGCGGGCCATGTGGCAACGATGATCGCCAAATCGCCGATGGGCCGGCTGGGAGAGCCCGAGGAAGTGGCCGAGCTGGTGCTGTGGCTGTGTTCGGCCTCGTGCAGCTTCAACACCGGATCGGTGTTCGATCTGTCGGGTGGCCGGGCGACCTATTAGACGCGTGCCCCGCCCAGCGCCGCGGCAATGCCGCGGACGCACTCGGACAGGGCGGCCTGCGCGCGGTCGGCGGGCAGGTCTTCGAACCGGTAGCGCGGCAGGCTGACGCTGACGCAGGCCTGCACTCCGCCCGCCGTCACCACCGCCATGCCGTAGCAGCAGATGTCCAGCTCGCGTTCCTGCAGATCCAGCGCATAGCCGCGGTGGCGCGTCGCGGCGATCTCGGCCCGCAGCGCCTCGGGCGTGGCGATCGTGTGCGGGGTGAAGCGCTGATAGTCCAGCGTCGGGATCAGCGCCTCGACCACCGCATCGGGCTGCGCCGCCAGCCAGCTTTTGCCCACGGCGCTGGCATGCAGCGTCACCCGCGTGCCCAGGCGCGAGGTCATCCGAACCGCCCGCCGGCTTTCCAGCTTGTCGAGATAGACCATCTCGGCTCCGGAATTCACCGCCAGATGCACCGTCTCGTCCAGCGCGGCATTCAGCCGGTCCAGGCTGGGGCGCGCCAGCTGCCGGAGGCCGCTCTGATCCAGCGAGCGCCAGGCCAGGCTGACCAGCCGCAGGCCCAGACCCAGACCGTCCTTGTCCTCGACCAGGCCCTCATGCTGCAGGGCCGCCACGATGCGGTGAACGGTGGTGCGCGGCATGCGCAGGGCGGCGGCGATTTCGGCCACGCTGCTGCGGCCCGGCTGGTCGGCGATGAATTGCAGGATTCGGATGAATTTCCCGAACGCGGCGGTGCCCGGCACGGGCCCTGTCACTGGGCCAGCCACGGGTACTTCGCCGGGCGAGGAATCGTCAGAACGGGTCACGTCGGGCCGCCATTGCAAAGCCGGGGGACCAGCGCCCCCGCCCCTGCCTAGCCGCGTCGGGCCGATCAGACAAGTTCGCCGCCGCCGATCCCCCGGGCACGGGCCCGATCCGGCCCCCTCAGCCCCCGGCGGGCGGTGGCAGGACCCTGCCGGGCGACAGGATGCCCCGCGGGTCGAGAAGCGCCTTGATCCCGGCCATCAGCTGGATCTCGGCCGGGCTGCGGGTCAGCGCCAGATAGGGCGCCTTCAGCCGGCCGATCCCGTGTTCGGCCGAAACCGAGCCGGCGAAATCGGCGACCACGCCATAGACAGTGTCCTCGATCGCCTTGCGGTGATCGGGCGTCGCCATCAGGTTCACATGCAGGTTGCAATCCGCCAGATGGCCGAAGACTACCCAGGGCTGACCGGGAAACCGCGCCGTGATCCGCGCGCGCAGCTGATCGACCGCGGCGGCCATCGCATCAAGCGGGATCGAGATGTCAAAGCCGATGGTGGGCGGGAAATGCCGGTTGTGTTCATAGACCGATTCCCGCAGCGCCCAGAACCCCAGACGGTCGGCCTCCGATCGGGCGATGACCGCATCCGAAATCACCCCGCGGTCCAGATTGGCGGCCAGCGCCTCGGTCAGGCCGACCTCGGCCCCGTCGCCATAGCCCGGCGCCTCGATCAGCAGGCAAAGGCCGGGGCCGGGCGGAAAGGGCCCGGACCGGCCCATCGGGCCGATGGCGATCTCGTAGAATTCCTGCCACATCGCCTCATAGACCAGAAGCCCGGCAGGCAGCCGCGCGCCCAGATCGCGTAGCAGATCCAGCGCCGCCGCGGTATCGGCCACGCGCACCAGGGCGCTGTCGCGCTGTGCGGGGCGCGGATGCAGCAGGAAGGTCGCGCGGGTGACGATGCCCAGCGTGCCTTCCGACCCGATGAACAGCTGCGTCCAGTCATAGCCGGTGTTGTTCTTCAGCATCTTGCCGGGGGTGCGGATCACCCGGCCATCGGCCAGAACCACTTCCAGCCCGCGCAGATTGGCCCGGGTCATCCCGTAGCGCAGCACCTGATTGCCGCCGGCATTGGTGGCGACCACGCCGCCCACGGTGCAGCTGCCACGCGCGCCCAGATCGACGCCCAGAAGAAAGCCCGCCGCCTCGGCCGCGGTCTGGACGGTTTCCAGCGGCGTTCCGGCCAGGGCCGTCAGCGTGCCGCCGACCGCGTCCACCTCTTCGACGCCCACCATCCTCTCCAGCGAAAGGGCGATTTCGGCCGGGCCGGGATGCGCCCCGCCGGCAAGCCCGGTCATGCCGCCCTGCGGCACCACCGGCTGGCCCGCCGCCAGGCACAGGCGCAGCGCCACAGCCACCTGATCCGTGCTGCGCGGCAGGATCACCGCCCGCGGCAGGACCGGCGCCAGCCCCGACGAATCAGCCTGGTTGCGCGCCGCGATCGCCGCGCCGGTCCTGACCGAATCGGCGCCCAGCGCCGCGGTCAAAGCCGCAATCACATCATCCCCCATCGCATTCCCCCCTGGCCCTGATGCGCCCCTTGGCGGCCGGCCGCTTCAATTGCAAAAGGACCGCAGCGCCGGACCGCCGGCACTTCTATCGGCCCATACACTTATAATAGTATACTATAATGGGGAACTGTGCTAGCAGCACATGGAAGGAGGGTGTCGCCGCGGCGGCATCGAGAGGGAGACGAGAATGGCAGAGGCCAATGTGACCCCGTCGCGGGGGGCGCAACCGACAGGGTCGCGCAAAATCCTGATGCAGCTGGTGACGGGGGGCGAGGTTGGCGTGATCGCGGCGCTGGTGCTTCTGACGCTGGTGTTCTGGCTGATGGAGCCGGCCTTCCTGTCGCAGCGCAATGTCCGGGCAATCCTGGCCGTTGTCTCGTTCGTGGGCATCATCGCGATCGGCCAGACCATCCTGATGGTCGCGGGCGAGTTCGACCTGTCGGTCGGCTCGGTCGCGGGGCTGTCGGCGGTGGTGGCGGCCAAGCTGATGACCGCTGCCGCCCTGCCGGTGCCGCTGGCCGTTCTGGGCGGGCTGGGCGTCGGGCTGGGCCTGGGGCTGGTCAACGGGCTGGTGGTGGTGCGACTGGGCATTCCGGCCTTCATCCAGACGCTGGGCGTTCTGTTCGTGGGCCAGGGCCTGATCCAGGTCGTGACCGGCGGCTATCCGGTCTATCCCCTGCCCGAGGCGGTTTCGGCCTTCGGGCGGGCCAATCTGGTCTGGGGCCTGGGCTGGAGCTTCGTCTTCTTCCTGGCCGCGCTGCTGGTGGCCGATTTCGTGCTGCGCCGCACCGTGGTTGGCCGCAACATGTATGCCACCGGCGGCAACAGGGAAGTCGCGCGCCTGGTCGGCATCAACACCAACCGCTACAAGATCGCGGCCTTCATGACTGTGGGCGGTCTGGCCTCGGTCGCGGGCATGTTCGTGATGGCCGACATGGCAACCGCGACAACGACGGTCGGATCCGGCTGGGAGCTGACGGTGATCGCGGGCGTGGTCGTGGGCGGCGTGTCGCTGTTCGGCGGCGCCGGCACGGTGATCGGCGGAGTGATCGGCATCCTTCTGCTGCGCGTGGTGCAAAGCGGCCTGGTCATCATCGGCGTCGATGCCAATTGGCAGCAGATCGCGGTGGGGGTGATCATGGTTCTGGCGGTGGGGATCGACATCCTGCGCCGGCGCTACATCGCCTCGGGGCGCACGGCCTGACCCCTGCAAGACATGGCGGCGGCCCGGAGAAGGCCGCAGCGATCCGGCCGAAGATCCGGCCGCCCCGTGCCTCGGCCCTGCCGCGGGCGTTCAACCAGGTGAGGAGAAGACATGACCAAGATCAAGACCGGCGGCAGCGCTTTGCGCGGCCTGTTTCTGGGCGGTGCTGTGGCGCTGACGGGTTTCGGCGGCGCGGGTCCGGCCCTGGCAGAAGAGGATGCGATCCATCTCTTGTGGGTCCAGCCGATGCGCGGCCATCCGGTGCATCGGCTGATGCAGGCCGGGTTCATGGATAAATGCGCCGAGCTTGGCTATGTCTGCGAAGTCGTGGGCGACCCCAGCGCCACCAACTGGGACGTGGCCGCGACCATCCCGCTGGCCGAAGCCGCGTTGGCGCGCACCGAATATGACGGCGTGGGCGTCTATGGGCCCGACCCGGCGGTCTATTCCTACATGAGCAAACTGTCGGCCGAGGGCCTGCCGGTCGTGACCTGGCATGTCCTGCCGCCCGAGGGCAGCGTAGCCGGCCTGTCGGCGGCCATCGGCGAAGACATCGCGAATGCGGGCCACAATGCCGCCATGGCGATCGGCGAGCAGATCGGCGGCAAGGGCACGGTCGCGCTGACCCAGGGCGCCTCGAACGACACGGAAAACACCATGTCGGACGCGTTCCGTGCCACGATGGCCGAGCATTTCCCCGATGTGGCGATCCTGCCCACCGAGATGGAAGGCTTCGACCCTTCGGCGGCGGAATCGAAGGCGGTCGCGATCCTTCTGGCCAATCCCGAGGTGGTCGCGGCCTTCGGCACCACCGGCAACTCGATCCAGACCTGGGCCGCGGCGGCGCGCAAGTCGGACCGGGATCTGGTGATCATCGGCATGGATTACATCCGGCAGAACCTGGATCTGGTGCGCGATGGCGCCGCCTATGGGGTGGTCGCGCAGCCGCTGTATGAGGAAAGCGCGTTGGTGGCCGAGCTGCTGGGCCGGTTGGCCAAGGGCGAGGCGGTGGCCTACATGAACCCGCTGCCGGCCCCGGTCATCACCGCCGACGGTCTGGCGCCCTATTACGCGATGCTGGACAGCGCCGGCCAATAGGCCACGATCGCGGCGGCGGGGCGCGGCAATCAGGCTGCACGCGCCCCGCCCCTTGCCCTTTCCCCGCCGGTCCGGGCGCTGCCAGGGTCTTGCGACCCGGCGCCCGTATCGCCCCAGCCCTTGCGCCCAGGAACCCCCGATGTCCGAATTCGCCATCGAGACCCGAGAGGTCACCAAGTCCTTCGCCGGCATCCAGGCCCTGCGCGGCGTCGATCTCGCCGTGCGGCGCGGCGATATCCACGCCCTGCTGGGCCAGAACGGCGCCGGCAAGTCGACGCTGGTCAAGATCATGAACGGCGTCTATCCCGCCGGCCGCTATGGCGGGCAGATCCTTTTGGACGGCAAGCCCGCCAGCTTCCGCTCTACCGACGATGCGCGGCGGGGCGGGGTGGGCTATGTGCCGCAGGAGATCGAGGTTCTGGACCAGCTGACCGTGGCCGAGAACGTCTTTGCCGGCCATATGGGCCTGGGCCGCGCGCTGGTCGACCGGGCCGAGGTCGTTCGCCGCACCGCCGGGATCTTTGCCGAGATGGGGGTGGCGATCAATCCCAATGCCGTGGTCGCCGCGCTGCGGGGCGCCCAGCGCCATCTGGTGATGATCGCCCGGGCGATTTCGGCCAAACCGTCAGTGCTGATGCTGGACGAACCCACCTCGTCGCTGTCGGCGCAAGAGGTGACGGCGCTGTTTGCGGTGCTGCGCCGGCTGAAGGCCCAGGGCAAGACCATCATCTACATCACCCATCGCCTGCCCGAGGTTCTGGACATCTGCGACCGCGCCACGGTGCTGCGCGACGGGCGGGTGGGCGACGAATTCGACCGGGCCGATTTCGATCAGGACCGCTTCATCTACGCCATGTCGGGCCACCGGCTGCAGCAGCTGTTCCCCGCCCGCGCCGATGCGCCCCGGGACCGGGTGATGCTTGAGGTCGCCGGGCTGACCGTTCCCGGCCATACCGGCGCGATCCATGGCGCCCGCGATGTCAGCTTCCAGGTCCGCGCCGGCGAGATCCTGGGCCTGGCCGGGCTGCTGGGCTCGGGCCGCAGCGAGATCCTGCACGGGATCTATGGCCGCAGCCCCGCCACCGGCACGATCCGGGTCGACGGGCAGGCGCTGCGCATCGCCTCGCCCGCCGAGGCGCGGGCCGCGGGGATCGCGCTGCTGACCGAGGACCGCAAGCATGACGGGCTGCTGTTCAACCAGACCATCGGCGCGAATATCACCATCGGCAACCTGTCCGCCCTGTCGACGCGCGGCATCCTGCGGCCCGAGCGGGAACGGTCGGCGATCCTGACCGCGCTGCGCGAATTGTCGGTCAAGGCGCCCTCGCCCACGGCCTCGCCCGCGCAGCTGTCGGGCGGCAACCAGCAGAAACTGCTGTTCGCCCGGGTGCTGATGCGAATGCCGCGCATCCTTCTGCTGGACGAGCCGACAAAAGGCGTCGATGCCGCGACCCGGGCCGAGATCTACCGGCTGATCGTGGAACTGGCCGGACAGGGCGTGGCACTTGTGATCGTCTCGTCCGAGCTGGAAGAGGTGATCGGGCTGAGCGATCGGGTGCTGACCGTGGCCGATGGCCGGATCGTCGGCGGCTTTGCCCGCGGCGAAGGCGATGAAGAGCGGGTGATGCGCGATGTGGCCCAGGCGCAGGCGCGCGATCTGGCGGCGGTTCAGGCGGGGTAAGGGGCGCGGCAGCATGCAGGGCAAGCGGATTTTCATCACCGGCGGCGCCACGGGCATTGGCGCGGCGACCGGGCGGCATTTGCGCAAGCTGGGCGCCCGGGTCTGGGCCACCGGGCTGGATGCCGGGGCCGGCCGGGCATTGGCGGCCGAGCTGGACGATGCCGATTTCACCTTTCACCCCGCCGATCTGACCGTGGAAGACCAGGTCCGCGGCGCGGTGGGCGCCATGGTCGCGGCCTGGGGCGGGATCGACGGCGTGGTGAATGCCGCCGGGATCTACCCCACCGGCAAGCGGCTTGAGGATCTGTCGGATGCCGAATGGACCCGCACGCTGGACGTGAACCTGACCGCGATCTTCCGGGTCTGCCGCGCCACCCTGCCGCTGATCCGCGCGGCGGGCGGCGGGTCGGTTGTCAACATCGCCTCGGTCCATGCCGAAGCGACCGTTCCGCTGGTTCCGGCCTATGCCGCCAGCAAGGGCGCGGTGGTCGCGCTGTCGCGGCAGCTGGCGCTGGATTACGCGCAGGATCTGATCCGGGTGAATGCAGTGATCGTCGGCTCGGTCGCGACGCGGATGACGCTGGACGGGCTGGAGGCGGCCGGCGGGGCCGAGGCGGCGGGGCTGAGCTTTTCGCGCCGGGCGGTGGGCCGGATCGCCGACCCGGCCGAGATCGCAACCGTCATCGCCTTTCTTCTGTCGGATGCGGCAAGCTTCGTCACCGGATCGGCGCTGCAGGCCGATGGGGCGATGCTGGCGCGGCTGCTGTAACCCCGAACCGCAGGCCGCCGCCGGTCGTTTCGCCCGGGGCAAGCACGATCACCCCTTCCCGCGGGTCCAACCCTTCGGGATCGCGGCCGAAAGCGCCGGCGGCATTGCTTTGCGGCTCGACACAGAACACGTCCCGCGCGGGATCGGCATAGACCATCAGATGCCCGAAGACCGGATCGGCGCCAAGCGTGACCACCGCCCCGCGCGAGGGCAGGCCGATCTCGGCCCAGCCATCCCAGCCGCCGAAATCATTGTTCAGCCGGCGCCCGGGCAGCGGCCCGCCGGCATCGCAGCGCGCCCAGTCGGGCAGGGCGATCGCGGGGCCGGCCACCATCTCGGGCCCTTCGGGATGGAAACGGTCGGCCCGGAAGCGCAGCGTCGCATCGGCATCGCGCGGAAACCAGGGATGCAGGCCGAAGCCAAAGGGCATCGCGCTTGCGCCGGTGTTGCACAGCGTCAGGCGCAGGCTCAGCCCATCGGGATCCAGCCGGAACTCTTGCGTGGCGCGGTAGGACCAGGGCTGGTCTGGCGCGGCCAGATCAAGCTGCAGGCGGGCAAAGTCCGCGCCCAGCGCCGTGACCTGCCAGGGCCGCTGCCAGCCGGTGCCATGAACGTTGAACCGCTCGGGCGGGTTGTTGGCTTCCACCCGGATCTCGGCGCCGCGGAAGCAAAAGGCGTTTCCGGCCAGCCGGTTGGCATAGGGCACCATGGGAAACATCGCCGCATCGACAGACCGGCGCGCCCCGCCCAGCGGCCGCATCAGATCAACTCCGTTGCGCCGGAAGGCCGCCATACTGCCGCCGATGGGCGGCGCAAGCAGCACCTCCAGATCGCCCGCCGCCAGAACCAGCGGCTCAGAAATTGCGGCCATAGCCGACGCTCCAGCTGCCATCGACCGACAGCATCTGCCCGGTCAGATAGGTCGCCCGCGGATCAAGCAGGAACAGCGCCGCATCGACCAGCTCCGAAATCGTCCCGGGCCGCTCCAGCGCGGCATGGCGCAGCATCGCCGGATCGCCGGCCAGCGGCGGATCGCCGATCAGCCCGGCGCCCAGCGCGTTGACCCGCACTTCGGGCGCCAGCTGCATCGCCAGCGCCCGCATGAAGGCCAGCGCCGCCGCCATGTCGGCCGAGTAGTCGGGAAAGCGCCGCAACGGCAGCGCCGCCGCCGCCGACAGCAGGAACAGAATCCGGCCCCGGCCCTCGCCCGGGCCGCGCGCCTGCATCGCCGCCCCGGCCTCGCGCGCCAGCGCCTTCTGCGCCGACCAGTCAAAGCCCGGCCCGGGGCACAGCGGCAGGGACAGGATCAGGATATCGGAAATCCCGGCGCGAATCTCGGCCGCGCCATTGTCCAGCAGCGCCGCGGCCAGCGCCCGGCTGACGGCCGTGTTTTCGCCGCCGATCGCAAAGCCCTGTCGGTCCAGATCAACCCGCATCATCCACCTCAGAACGCTGAACCGGCGGTCCAGCCGCCATCGACGGCCAGCACCTGGCCGGTGACATAGGACGACTCGGGCGCCGACAGGAACAGCACCGCCTCGGCGATTTCCTCGGGCGTGCCGGGGCGGCGCATCGGCACATGGTCCATGAATTCCGCCGTGCGCCCGGCAAAGCTGCCATCGGGCGAATAGAACAGCGCCCGCGTACCTTCCGACAGGACCGAACCCGGCGCCACGCCATTGACCAGCACCCCGCGCGGCCCCAGTTCCAGCGCCATCGCGCGGGTCAGATGCACCAGCGCCGCCTTGGCCGCCACGAACGAGCTTTGCAGCCGCAGCGCCGCCAGGCCCACGACCGAGGCGATGTTGACCACCCGCCCGCCGGCGCCGCGCGCCAGCATCGGCGCCAGGGCGGCGCGGCTCATGAAATAGGTGCCGTCCAGATCGACGCGCAGGATCCTGTCCCATTCGCTGGGCGGGAAGGCGTCGATCGGCACGCGATGGGCCTGGGTGTTGATCCCGGCATTGTTGACCAGGATATCCACCTGACCGAAGCGGCGCAGGACATCGGCGACCCCGGACTCGACCGATTGCGGATCGGCAATGTCGATCCGGCAGGCCATCACCCGGTCGGCCCCGCCGGGCAGCGTCGCGGCAAAGGCCTGGGCGGCACCCTCGACCACATCCGACACCACGACGCGCGCGCCGTTTTCGGCCAGGCGGCGGCAGATCGCCCGCCCGATCGCCCCGGCGGCGCCGGTGACGATGGCGACCCGCCCGTCCAGTTCCGTCTGCATCCCCGTTCCTCCCCGCGCCACGCCCCCAAGGCAAAGGCGCTATTCCGCGACAACCCGCTGCGTCTGCCGCCCCAGCCCGTCGATCCCCAGCTCCACCCGGTCGCCGGGTTTCAGGAAGCGCGGCGGCTTCATCCCCGCGCCCACGCCCGCCGGCGTGCCGGTGGTGATGATGTCGCCGGGATGCAAGGTGAAGAACTGGCTGAGATAGGCAATCAGGAAGGGCACCCGATAGATCATGTCGCGCGTGGTGCCATCCTGCATCTTCTCGCCATTGACCGACAGCCAGATCGACAGATCGCCGGGATCGGCGATCTCGTCGGGGGTGACCAGCCAGGGGCCGACCGGGCCGAACGTGTCGCAGCTTTTGCCCTTGGTCCATTGGCCGGCGCGTTCGGTCTGGAAGCTGCGCTCGGACACGTCATGCACCAGGCAGAAGCCCGCGACATGCGCCATCGCCTGGGCTTCGGGAACGTATTTTGCCGCCCTGCCGATCACGATGCCCAGCTCGACCTCCCAGTCGGTCTGAACCGAGCCGCGGGGCAGCACGATGTCGTCGTCGGGGCCGCTGATGCTGGAGGTGGCCTTCATGAACAGCACCGGCTCGGGCGGGATCGGCAGATTGCCCTCGGCCGCGTGGTCGGCATAGTTCAGACCGATGGCCATGAACTTGCCGGTGCCGGCGACACAGGCGCCGATCCGGGGCTTGCCCGGAACCCGTGGCAGGGTTTCGGGATCAAGCGCGGCCAGCCGGCCCAGATCGCCCAGCACCGCCCCGGCCAGATCGTCGCAATGCGCCGACAGATCGCGAAGGGTCCCGGCGGCATCCAGCAGGCCGGGCTTTTCGGCCCCGACCGGGCCATAGCGCAACAGTTTCATCTCTTTCCTTTCGACCGCCTATAGCGGTTCCAGACCTGCGGCCTCTGCAAGCCCGCGCAATTCGGCCATCAGGCCGGGATTGACCGGGATCCCCCGGCGGCTGCGCTCCGCTTCCACCGCCCATTCGCGATCGCCGGGCGCCATGACCCGCCTGCCGTCCCGCGCGGGCGCGGCGCGCAGATCGGCCAGATAGTCCGCCATGCCGCGGGTGAAATCGGCCCGCGGCACGAAGACATCGGGGTTCAGCACGATATAGCACTGCCCCAGCCGGCGCGGCGTCGACATGTCAGAGCCCGCCATGTGCAGAAGCCGGCTGCAATGCGCCATGCCGGTCGTCACCGCCGACATCACCTCGATCATCCCGGCCAGACCCGCCCCCTTGTAGCCATAGGCAGATCCGCCAAAGGGCAGCAGCGCCGCCACCGCGCGCGGATCGGTCGCCACCTGGCCCTGGGCATCCACCGCGACATCCGGCGGCACGGTCAGGCCCTTGGTCTCGTAATCTCGAATGCGGTTCCAGGGCAGGATCGAGGTTGCCATGTCCAGCAGATAGGGCCGCGCGCCCGCGACCGGGGCCGCGAAGGCGATGGGATTGGTGCCGTGAAAGGGCTGGGTCCCGTCATGCGGCAGGACGAAACTGTCGGAATTCGAGAAGGCAAAGGCGACCAGCCCCGCCTCGGCGGCCTGCAGCACATAGGCGCCCGCCGCGCCGAAATGCGAGGAATTGGTGACCGAGATCGCAGCCACGCCAGTCTGCCGCGCCAGGGCGCAGGCCCGGGTGACCGCCAGATAGCCCGCCCAATGGCCAAAGCCGTTATCGGCATCGCAGGTCGCGGTTGCCGGGGCGGTCTGACGGATCACCGCCCGGGGGTCGGGGTTGATCCGCCCGCCGGCCAGCGCGCGGGTGTAATGCGGCAGAAGACGCAGCCCGTGGCTGTCCACCCCGCGCAGCGAGGCGCCGGTCAGCGCGCGCGCCACATCGGCCGCCTGCGCCGGAACCGATCCGGCATGGGTCAGCACCCCCTCGATCAGCGCCGTCACCTGCGCCGCATCCAGCCGCGCCCCTTCCGCATCCCCGGTCATCGACCCTGCCCCATAAAAATATAATAGCATGATTATTTGGTCGGCCGGGAATCTGTCAAGCACGCGTTTTCGCCGCCTGTGCCGCGCCGAAGCGCCGCGGCACGGTGTGACCACGAGCGCGGCCAGTTAAAGCTTGTTCATTATGCTATTATACTAGTAAATCCTGCCAAAGACTGGCGAATCGCTTCGCCGAAGGAGGAACAGTGAATCAAAGTCAGCCCCTTGCCGGCGTGGCGACGAGCGATCGCAGCAACCTGCCCGACGCGGCCATGATGCTTGGCCTTTATGAGCAGATGGTCCTGCTGCGGAAGTTCGAGACGGTGGCCCAGGCCGCCTGCCGCAAGGGCGAAACGCCCGGCTTCCTGCATCTTTACCTGGGTCAGGAAGCCTCGGCCGTGGGGGTCTGCGCGCATCTGGAACGCGGCGACTGGGTGACCTCGACCCATCGCGGCCATGGCCATGCGCTGGCCAAGGGCGCCAATCCCGCGCGCGTCATGGCCGAGCTGTTCGGCCGCGCCGACGGGATCTGCGGCGGCCGCGGCGGCACCATGCATCTCTATGACCGCTCGGTCGGGCTGTTCGGCACCAATGGCGTCGTGGGCGCCGGCATCGGCCAGGCGGTCGGCATCGGCCTGGGCGCCCGCGCGCTTGGCACCAGGAACATCGGCGTCACCTTCTTCGGCGATGGCGCCTCGAACCACGGCGCCTTCCACGAAGCGCTGAACTTCGCCGCAGTCCAGCGCGCGCCCACGATTTTCGTCTGCGAAAACAACCTGTACGCCACCGCGACCCCGCTGCGCGACGTGACCCTGAACACCGATATCGCCAGCAAGGCCGCAAGCTACGGCATGCCGGGGATCGCGGTCGACGGCAATGACGTGCTGGCCGTTCATGCGGTGATGGCCGAGGCGGTGCGCCGCGCCCGCGCCGGCGAAGGCCCGACCCTGATCGAGACGCGCACCTATCGCACCGTCGGCCATCACGAAGGCGATCCGGTCACCGGCACTTACCGGTCGCAGGACGAGGTGGATCTGTGGAAGAGCCGCGACCCGATCGACCGGCTGCGCGCCAGGCTGGTCGACGACTATCGGCTGGCCTCGCAGGACACCCTGGCCAGCATCGACGCCCGGATCGACGCGATCGTCGCCGAGGCGCTGGACTTCGCCCGCCGCTCGCCCCTGCCCGATCCGGCCAGCGTGCGCCGCCATGTCTTTGCCGAACCGCTGAACCCGCCCTGCGCCCTGGCGCCGGCTGTGGCGGCGGGCAGCCGCGTTCAGGGTTGGCTGGAAGCCGTGCGCGACGGCATTGCCGAGGAAATGCGCCGCGATCCCGCCATCCTGTATTTCGGCGAGGGCACCGGCGAGCGTGGCGGCAGCTTTGCCCATACCAAGAACCTCTGGGCCGAATTCGGCGCCGAGCGGATGGTCGACACGCCGATTTCCGAACAGGCGTTCACCGCAGCCGCGATCGGCGCCTCGGCCATCGGGGCGCGCACCGTGTCGGATGTGATGTTCGCCGATTTCGCCTTTGAGGCGGCCGGGCAGATCCTGCTGCAGGCGGCCAAGCTGCGCTACATGTCGAATGGCGGCATGAATGCGCCCTTCGTGCTGCGCGCGGGCGCGGGCGCATTGCGGTCATCGGGGCCGCATCACAGCGGATCCTATCATCCGATCTTCGCGCAGATGCCGGGGCTGGTGGTCTGCGTGCCCTCGAACCCGGCCGATGCCAAGGGGCTGATGAAAACCGCCCTGCGCGCCGCGGACCCGGTGGTGATGCTGGAGCCGAAGGCGCTGTTCGCCACGAAGGGCGAGGTGCCGCTCGGCGATCACTATGTGCCCTTCGGTGTCGCGCGCATCGCCCGGACGGGACGCGACATCACCATCGTCGCCACGGGCCAGCTGGTCGGCCAGGCGCTGATCGCCGCCGAAACCCTGGCCGCGGCCGGGATCGAGGCCGAAATCATCGACCCGCGCACGATCATGCCCTTCGACATCGACTGTGTGGTCGAAAGCCTGCGCAAGACCCACAGGCTGTTGATCGTGGACGAGGCCTGGGCGATGTGCGGCCTGGGCGGCGAGATCGCGCAGGCGATCAACGAGCTGGCCTTCGACGATCTCGACGCGCCGCCGGGCCGGCTGCACACCGATCCGGTCAGCCATCCTTTCGCGCCGGTGCTGGAGCAGTCGATCCTGGTCTCGGCCGAGCGGATCGTGCGGGCGGCGCAGGATATCATCGCGGGCATCGCCCCGGTGCCCGACCACTGGCTGGCCCAGCGCGGCCCGCGCCCCGCTGCGGCGGCGACCGCCGCGCCCGCGCCTGTCCCCGGCCCGACTCCTGCACCCATGGCGGTTCAATCCGCGGGCAGGCCCGGCGAGGAAGACATCCTGATGCCCTTCGGCGATCTGACCGTCAGCGAGGGCACGCTGGTCCGCTGGGCCAAGGCCCTGGGCGACAGCGTGGCCGCGGGCGAGCTGGTCGCCGAGATCGAGACCGACAAGGCGGTGGTCGAGATCGAGGCGCCGGTGGGCGGGACCGTCACTTCGATCGAGGCCGCGGTCGGCCAGGTCATCCCGATGGGCGGCCGGATCGGGGGGATCACGCCATGACCGGCCCGAACCCCCTGCCCGCCACGCTGGCGGGCCGGCGCCATCGCGCCTCGCCCTATGCGCGCAAGCTGGCACGGGCGCGCGGCCTGTCGCTGGATCTGGTGACCGGCACCGGGCCGCTGGGCCGGATCACCGCCGCCGATATCCTGTCGGCGCCCGCCCCCGTGGCCGCAGCGCCCAGCCCGCCGGCCGCGGCGCCGCA
>NZ_JAICBZ010000082.1 GCF_020179405.1 Xinfangfangia pollutisoli
ACCGCGCCGAAGCCTGCCGCGACAAAGATCGCCGCGGCGCCGTAGAACGGGCCGCGCTGCGGCGCCCGCGCGCCGGGCTTGCCCGCGGGCCGGCCCAGCGCCATCCGCGCCAGAACGCCGTCCCGGTCGATCAGCGCATGTTTCACCGCGCCCAGGATATGCAGCGCCAAGGTGGCGATCAGCAATTTGGAAAACAGCCAATGCGTGGCCCCGGCCAGCGCCGCCAGCGCTTCGGATTTCGGCACGAAGGGCAGGCCCTGGCCGAAGGGCCAAAGGATCGGCGCGAATCCGTCCAAGGCTGCGTGATGCACCCAGCCCGAGAGCGGCAGCATCACCAGGCAGATGTACAAAAGCCAATGCACCAGCGCGGCCAGGAATGTCTCAAGCCGGCGGTCGGGATGGACCGGCACGGGATGCGGCTGCAGCAGCGCCGACACGATGCGCGCCAGCGCCAGCAGCAGCACCGCCACACCCAGCGTCTTGTGCAGGGAAAACAGCCAGGCCTTCTGGGCCAGCGCCTGGGACGTGTCATAGGGCAGGCGCTCGGCGATCAGGCCCAGGGGGATATTGGCCAGGATCAGCAGGGCGGTCAGCCAATGCAGGCTGCGGGCAAGCGCGCCATAGCTGCGCGAGGTGTTCTGGGCGGGCATGCGGGTCTCCGTTCGGGGTTGGCGCTGCCTAGCACGCTTCGCGCGGGCGGGGATGTGACCTGAGGCACAGGCGCTGTGCGAAGATCGCCGGACACGCGCGGCGATTGCGGGGGCGGGGCGGCTCTTGTATGCCGGGGAAGGGACAAGAAGGGGAAGAAGATGAGCCGCGCATTCGTGTTTCCGGGCCAGGGCGCCCAGGCGGTCGGCATGGGCAAGGCCCTGGCCGAGGCCTATCCGGCGGCAAAGGCCGTGTTCGACGAGGTGGATGAGGCGCTGGGCGAAAAGCTGTCGGCGCTGATCTGGGAGGGCGATATCGCCGAGCTGACGCTGACCCAGAACGCCCAGCCGGCACTGATGGCCACCTCGATGGCGGCATTGGCGGCGCTGGGGGCCGAGGGGATCACGGTCGAAAGCCATGCGGCCTTCGTGGCGGGGCATTCCTTGGGCGAATATTCGGCCCTGTGCGCCGCGGGCGCGCTGAGCCTTTCCGACACGGCGCGGCTGTTGCGGATCCGCGGGTTGGCGATGCAAGAGGCGGTGCCGGTGGGCGTGGGCGCGATGGCGGCGCTGCTGGGCCTGGATTTCGCAACCGCGATGGAGGTGGCGGAGGCCGCCGCCCAGGGCGAGGTCTGCCAGGCCGCGAATGACAATGATCCGGCGCAGGTCGTCGTCTCGGGCCACAAGGCCGCGGTCGAGCGCGCCGTGGTGCTGGCCAAGGAGCGCGGCGCCAAGCGGGCGCTGATGCTGCCGGTCAGCGCGCCCTTCCATTGCGCGCTGATGCAGCCCGCCGCCCATAAGATGGCCGAGGCGCTGGCGGCGGTGGTCATTCACAAGCCGGTGGTGCCGGTCGTGGCCAATGTGCGGGCCGAGGCGATCTCGGAACCGGATCGCTTCTATGACCTATTGGTGGCGCAGGTGACCGGCTCGGTCCGCTGGCGCGAAAGCGTCTTGTGGATGGAGACGGCGGGCGTCAGCGAATATTGGGAGATCGGCGCGGGCAAGGCCCTGTCGGGGATGATCAAGCGGATCGTCGGCGGCGAGGTGGTGCTGAAGGCGGTGGGCACGCCCGAGGATGTGGCGGCGGTTCGGGGCTAGGCGCGATTTTTCGGCGAAAAATCGGCCCCGGGCGGGATGGGTTTCGTGGGGCGGAGGCCCCGGGGGCTCTGCAACCGATGGCGTCGCACAGGCGCCCCCGGGGTATTTATGAGACAGATGAAAGAGGAAGGTCTGCCATGTTCGATCTGACGGGGAAATGCGCGTTGGTCACCGGCGCGTCGGGCGGGATCGGGGCCGAGATCGCCCGCGCGCTGCACGGCGCGGGGGCCACGGTCGGGCTGTCGGGCACCCGGGTCGAGCCTTTGGAGGCGCTGGCTGCGGAATTGGGCGGGCGGGCGCATGTGCTGGCCTGCAACCTTTCGGCGCCCGATGAGGTGGAAGCGCTGGTCAAGCGCGCGGCCGAGGCGATGGGGGCGGTGGATGTGCTGGTCAACAATGCCGGCATCACCCGCGACGGTCTGGCGATGCGGATGTCGGATGACGACTGGCAAGCGGTGATCGACGTGAACCTGACCGCCGCCTTCCGGCTGTGCCGGGCGGCGATCCGCGGCATGATGAAGGCGCGCTGGGGGCGGATCGTGAATATCTCGTCCGTGGTGGGCCAGACCGGCAATGCGGGGCAGGTGAACTATGCCGCCTCGAAGGCGGGGCTGGTCGGCCTGTCCAAGTCGCTGGCGGCCGAAGTGGCCAGCCGGGGGATCACGGTCAACTGCGTGGCGCCGGGCTTCATCGAGACGGCGATGACCGACAAGCTGAACGAGACGCAGCGGGCGGGCATCCTGGGGGCGGTGCCCGCGGGCCGGATGGGCACGCCGGCCGAGATCGCCGCGGCGGTGCTGTATCTGGCCTCGGCCGAGGCGGGCTACGTCACCGGCGCGACGCTGCATGTCAATGGCGGCATGGCGATGGTATAGTTTGCCGCGCGAAGCGACGCGCGCCATGGAAAGCGTTTGCCTTGCGGCAAGGCTGTTGCTATAGCGCGCGCCAGAATCCGGGGCTTTCCCGGGAAGACCCGGAAAGAGGTTCCGGGAAGGCGCCCCTAGCCGGGCAGGAACGTCAGACCGGGGGAAACCCCCGTAACGAAGGTAGAGGATCAAATGAGCGATATCGCCGAGCGCGTGAAGAAGATCGTCGTCGAGCATCTGGGCGTCGAAGCGGAAAAGGTGACCGAGAACGCCTCGTTCATCGACGACCTGGGCGCGGATTCGCTGGACACGGTCGAGCTGGTCATGGCCTTCGAGGAAGAGTTCGGGATCGAGATCCCGGATGACGCCGCCGAAACCATCCAGACCTTCGGCGATGCGGTCTCCTTCATCTCGAAGGCCGCCTGAGCCATTTCTTCCCCGATGGGAAGCGGAAGGGGTGCCGGTTCGGCGCCCCTTTTGTTTTGCCCCGGGGCCCGGGGCTGTTTTGCCAGCGGCCGGGGGCCGGCGCAGGCTTGTCAAGCGGCGCAGGCGCGGGCCATCCTGTCGCGGCAGCAGACAGGAGGGCGGCAGATGGCGTTGTTGGGAACGATGTTCGGCGCGGGCGAGGTGGACACCTTCCTTGGCCTGCCCGCCTGCCGCGACCTGTCGCGGCTTGCCGCCAAGATCGCGCTGATCGGGGCGGATGGCTGCACGCCCTATCCTTCGGTCGGCTTCTATTGTGCGGGCGGGCCGGCGGCGATCCGGGCCGGGGCGGCGGGCTATGCGGCGAATCTGCTGCATGTGAACTTCGATCTGGGCGGGCCGATCTTTCCCGGCGCGGTCGATGCGGTCGATGCGGGCGATCTGCCGCAAGACGAAGGCGATCCGGCGGGCAACCGGGCGCGGATCTTCGGCGCGGTCAGCCAGGTGCTGGACCGCGGCGGCGTGCCCTTCCTGATCGGCGGCGACGATTCGCTGCCGATCCCGATGCTTGAGGCCTTCGGCGCCCGCGACCGCGACATCCACATCCTGCAGATCGACGCCCATATCGACTGGCGCGACGAGGTGGGGGGCGAAAGGCTGGGCCTGTCCTCGACCATGCGGCGCGCCAGCGAGATGGGCCATGTCGCGGGGATCGTGCAGGTGGGCTGCCGCGGCATCGGCAGCGCCCGGCCGGGCGATCTGGAGGATGCGCTGGACTGGGGCGTGGAATTCGTGCCCGCGGGCGAGGCCGTGCGCGGCGGCATCGGCCGGGCGGTGGATCTGATCCCGGAAGGCGCCGAGGTGATCATCTGCCTTGATCTTGATGCGCTGGACCCTTCGGTCATGCCGGCGGTGATCGGGCGGACGGCCGGGGGCCTGGGCTATTGGCAGGTGCTGGAGCTGATCGCCGGCGTGGCCGAGAAGGCGCGGATCGCGGGGTTCGACATGGTGGAATTCATGCCCGAGCGCGATATCGACGGCCAGGGCGCCACGGTGGCGGCACAGCTTCTGGCGGCGGTCATGGGCATCGTGGCGCGGCAGGTCTGAGCCGTGGAGATCCCGGTCCTTCTTACCGACAGGCTGCGGCTGCGCGGCTTCACCGCGGCGGATTTCCCGGCCTTTGCCGCGCTCTGGGCCGATCCGGCGGTGGTGCGCCACATCCTGCCCGCGCCGCGCGACGCGGCGGCCAGCTGGCGGGCCTTCCTGCTGAATGCCGGCAGCTGGGCGATCTGCGGCTATGGCGAATGGGCGGTCTGCCGGCGCGACACCGATGCGGTGATCGGGCTGGCGGGGTTCTTCAATGCCGGGCGCGGCTTGGGCGCCGATGTGGACGCGCTGCCGGAATGCGGCTGGATGCTGATGCCATCGGCCTGGGGCCAGGGCTTCGCGTCCGAAGCCGCCCGGGCCGCGCATCGCTGGTTCGACGCCTCGGGCCAAGGCCCGGCCTCGGTGGCGCTGATCGAGACCGGCCATTCCGGCTCGGAACGGATCGCCGCGGCGCTGGGCTACCAGCCGCTGCGCAGCCCCGCGATGGAGGGCCCGCCGGTCACGCTGTACCGGCGCGGCTAAACGCCCCCGGCGCGCGCGGGGCGGCAGCCGTGGCTGCCTCCGGCGGGGATATTTGCGCAGAGAGGAAGGCCCGAACCTTCTTCTGCCTGCGGCCTTCCTCTCTGCATAAATATCCCGGGGTCCGGGGCAGAGCCCCGGCACGCCGCGCGGCTATTCGGCGGCGATCTTGATCACCGGCTCCATGCTGGCCAGCTCTTCGGCCGAGAGGTGGCACTTGATCTGATGGCCGCCGGCCAGCTTCTGCACCGGCGGCATCTCGCGCTCGCACAGGCCGCCGGGGACATGGCTTTTCCAGCGGCAGCGGGTCTGGAACGGGCAGCCGGGGGGCGGGTTCATCGCCGAGGGAATGTCGCCCTCCAGCACGATCCGCTTGCGGGTGACATGCGGATCGGCGATCGGCACGGCGGAAAGCAGCGCCTCGGTATAGGGGTGATAGGGCGGCGCGAAGACCTGATCGGTGGTGCCCATTTCCACCACATGGCCCAGATACATCACCATGACCCGGTCCGACAGGTAACGCACGATCGACAGGTCATGGCTGATGAACAGAAGCGTGGTCTTGTTCTCGCGCTGGATGTCCATCAGCAGGTCGGTGACCGCGGCTTGCACGCTGACATCCAGCGCCGAGACGGGCTCATCCGCGACCACCACCTTCGCCCCGCCGGCAAAGGCGCGCGCGATGCCGACGCGCTGCTTCTGCCCGCCCGACAATTGCCGCGGCATGCGGTCGGCAAAGGCGCGGGGCAGTTTCACCAGATCCAGAAGGTCCAGCATCATCCGCTTGCGGTCGGCGTCGCTGTCGCCCTTGCCGAAGATCTCCAGCGCCCGGATGATCTGCCGGCCCACCGTCATCGAGGGGTTCAGCGTGTCGAACGGGTTCTGGAACACCATCTGCACCTTCGACACCGTATCGGCGCCGCGCTTCTGGATCGGGGTCGATTGCACGTTCTCGTCAAACAGCATGATCGAGCCGGCGGTCGCGGTTTCCAGCCCCATCAGCACCTTGGCGAAGGTCGACTTGCCGCAGCCCGACTCGCCCACGATGGCCAGCGTCTCGCCCTCATGCGCCTCGAAGCTGAGCGTTTCATTGGCCTTCACCACCTTGGTCACGCCGCCGCCGAAGGCGCCGGTCGAGACAGAGTAGTATTTCTGCAGATCCTCCATCTTCAGGACGACCTTGCCCATCGGCGCCTTCTCGCGGATCTTCTGCGCCCGGGGCGGGGCCGACCAGTCGATCTCGTCCCATTTCAGGCAGCGCGTGGCATGGCGGTCGGTGCCGGGCACCGGCTCCATCGCGATCTCATGCGCGTCGCAGCGGCCCTTTTCGAAATAGTCGCAGCGCGGGCCGAAATTGCAGCCCGGCGGGCGTTCATGCGGCAGGGGGAAATTGCCGGGGATCGAGACCAGCGGGCGCGCATTCTTGTCGGCGCCGGGCAGCGGGATCGACCGGAACAGCGCCTGCGTATAGGGGTGGCGCATTTCGGTGAAGACCTGCGCCACATTGCCGGTTTCCACCGCCTCGCCGGAATACATCACGCAGATGCGGTCGCAGACATCCAGCACCAGGCCCAGATTGTGCGAGATGAACAGCATCGACGTGCCGTATTTATGGCCCAGATCCTTGACCAGATCGACGATCCCGGCCTCGACCGTCACATCCAGCGCGGTGGTGGGCTCGTCCAGGATCAGCAGCGCGGGCTTGGCCATCAGCGCCATGGCGATGACGATGCGCTGCTGCTGGCCGCCCGACAGCTGATGCGGATAGGCCTGCAGGATGCGGTCGGGATCGGGCAGGCGCACATCGGCGACGATCTGGCGCGCCAGCGCCCAGGCCTGCGCCTTGGCCATGCCCTGATGGATCATCGGCACTTCGGCCAGCTGGGCGCCGATCTTCATCGCCGGGTTCAGGCTGGCCATCGGCTCCTGGTAGATCATCGCGATTTCCGAGCCGCGCAGCTTGCGCAGCTCTTCCTCGGACATCGTGGTCAGGTCGCGGCCCTTGAAGCGGATCGCGCCACCGGTGATCCGCCCGGTCTTGCCCAGATCGCGCATCACCGCCAAGGCCACGGTCGACTTGCCGCAGCCGGATTCGCCCACCAGCCCCATCGCCTCGCCTGGCATGACGGTGCAGGAGAAATCCATCACCGCCGGAATTTCGCGCAGGCGGGTGAAGAAGGAGATCGAGAGGTTCTCGATTTCGAGGATCGGTTTCGACGGGTCCCAATCGGCCATGGGCATGCTCCTTTGGCGAAGGGTGGACGGGGGCGGGAAAGGGCGGACTGGGGGCCAGCCCCCGGACCCCCGGGATATTCAGACAGAGAGGAAGGCGGCGGGGCGGGGCATCAGTCTTTCAGGCTTTCTTCGCGCAAGCCGTCGGCCAGAAGGTTGAGGCCAAGGACGAGGCTCATCAGCGCGATGGCGGGGACAAGGGCGGGATGCGGGAAGATCGCCAAGAGCTTGCGGCCATCGTCGATCGTCGAGCCCCAGTCAGGGCTTTCGGGCGAGACGCCCAGGCCGAAGAAGCCCAGCGTGCCCAGAAGGATGGTGGTATAGCCGATGCGCAGGCAGAAATCGACGATCAGCGGCCCGCGGGCATTGGGCAGGATTTCCCACAGCATGATGTACCAGGGGCTTTCGCCGCGGGTCTGGCCGGCGGCCACATAGTCGCGCGCCTTGATGTCCATCACCAGGCCGCGGACGATGCGGAAGACCCCGGGCGAATTCACGAAGACGACCGAGACGAAGACGTTCAGAAGGTTCGGGCTCATCGCGAAGATGCCGGTCGGGTCGGCGTTGAAGGCAAGCCCCGCATAGGCCCAAAGCCCCAGCGCCAGCGTCAGGCCGACATAAAGATTGCGCCGCGGCGGATCGGTCTTGTAGCGGGCGTTGAACAGGATGGCGAAGAACAGGATCGGGAACAGGAACAGCACGGCCGCGAAATACATCGGCAGGCCGGTCTGCACGATCTCGGGCGTGACCAGCAGGTAGAACAGCAGGATCACCGGGAAGGCCAGGACCAGATTGGCCAGGAAGGACAGCGAGGTGTCCAGCTTGCCGCCGAAATAGCCCGCGGGCAGGCCCAGCGTGACACCCACCATGAAGGCGAAGAGCGTGGCGGCCGGGGCGATCTTCAGCACTTCGCGCGCGCCCATCACCATGCGCGAGAACACGTCGCGTGCCAGGGAATCGCCGCCGAACAGGTAGTGGGAATAGGCGCCCTCGACCGGGGTTTTCAGCGGGCTGCCGGGCAGGGCGTTCTTCATGCCCGACAGCTGGGCCAGCGGGTCAAAGGTGATGATCTGCGTCGCGAAGATCGCGGTGAAGACCCAGAACAGCACGATCCCGAGCCCGATCATGCCGACATTCGATTCGAAAAGCCGGCCATACAGGCCCAGCCGGCGCTTGAAGCCGATCGACAGGGCAAAGGTCGCGGCCAGGGCGATCCAGACCGGCAGAAGGCGCCAGGCGGCGTGACCGAGAAGGGCGGGCCAGGAGAGGGGATCCATATGCGCTCCTCAGCTCAGCCGGATGCGGGGGTTCAGGAAGACATAGCCGATGTCGGAAATCAGCTGCGTCACCAGGACGACGAAGACGGCCACCACCGAACAGGCCAGCAGGAGCTGGATGTCGTTGTTGCCGGCCGCCTGCACCAGCGTCCAGCCGAAGCCCTTGTAGTTGAACAGGGTTTCCACGATCACGACGCCGTTCAGCAGCCAGGGGAATTGCAGCATGATCACCGTGAAGGGCGCGATCAGCGCGTTGCGCAGCGCGTGCTTCATCACGACGTTGCGGAAGGACACGCCCTTGAGGCGCGCGGTGCGGATGTACTGCTGGGTCATCACTTCGGTCATCGAGGCGCGGGTCATCCGGGCGATATAGCCGATGCCGTAAAGCGCGATGGTCAGGACGGGCAGGGCGAAGTTCCAGAAGGTGATCTTGTCCATGGCGCTGGTCGCAGTGCCCTGGAACAGGGTCTTGCCCGAGATCCAGCCCATCTCGGCCAGCAGGGGCGAAATCCCCGCCGTGGCGCTGGCAAACAGCGCGATGAAGATCACCCCCGAGACATATTCCGGCGTCGCGGTCGAGGCGATGGCGAAGGTCGACAGGACGCGGTCGGTGCGGCTGCCCTCGCGCATGCCCGACAGCACGCCCAGGATCAGCGCCGTCGGCACCATGACGATCATCACCCAAAGCATCAGCCAGCTGGTATGCCCAAGCGAGCGGCCCAGAACCTGGTCGACCGGCTGCTTGAACACCGTCGACCAGCCCCAGTTGCCCTGCAGCAGGCCGCAGAAGCGCGGCGCGGTCTCGACGGTCAGGCCCTGGGTCAGGCAGCGGCCGCGGGTGGTGCCATCCTCGGCGGTGATCACCCAGCCCGGCGCCACGCCCAGCCATTCGCCATAGCGGATCAGCATCGGCCGGCCAAAGCCGTTTCCGGCAAGCCAGCTGTCAACCTGGTCATCGGTCATCCGCGCCGAAGCTTCGGATTTCGCAAGCTTTTCCAGGTTTGGCGGCAGGTTGGTCAGGCTGAAGACCAGAAAGGTCAGCACCAGAGCGGTCAGGATCATCACGCCGATGCGGCGCAGCACAAAGGAAAGCATGGCTTAACCTTCCCGAAGGGCAGGGGCGGGACGGGGTGTCCCGGGGGGGGAATGGCTTGGCAAAAAAGCCCCGCCCGGTGATCGGGCGGGGCGCGGGTGGACCTAGGCGGTCCAGTGCCACTTGTAATGGTGATGCTCGAAGGTCGCGTGCATCTCGACCCCGCCCAGCTTCGGATCGGCATGGCGGAAGAGCGAGCGCCAGTAGGACTGGATCAGAACCCCCTGCTCCTGCATGATCTCTTCCAGCCGCTTCATCACCACGCGGCGCTTGTCGGCATCGGAAATCGCCAGCGCCTCGGTCAGCTTGGTGTCGAATTCCTCATTCGAGAAGGCGGTCTCGTTCCAGGCCTCGCCGGTGCGGTAGGCGGCGGCCAAGACCTGGACGCCAAGCGGGCGCATGTTCCATTCCGTGGCGCTGAACGGGTATTTCGTCCAGTCGTTCCAGAAGGTCGAGCCCGGCATGACCGTGCGCTTGATGTTGATGCCGGCATCGCGGATCTGGGCCGCGACCGTGTCGCAGGTGGCGGCCTGCCAGTCATCGTCCAGCGAAATCAGCTCGAATTCGAAATCGGCGCGGCCCGCCGCCGCGATCATTTCCTTGGCCTTGGCCGGATCTGTGACCAGGGGCGGAAGTTCGGCATATTCGGGGTGGATCGGGCAGACATGGTGGTTTTCCGCCACTTTGCCCAGGCCCGCATAGCCCAGTTCCAGAACGACCGCATTGTCGACCGCCATGCACAGCGCCTTGCGCACGTTCACGTCCTTGAACTCTTCGGCCAGCTGGTTAAAGCGCACCGCCAGCGTGGCCGAGGTGGTGGCTTCGGTCTTGGCCCAGCCCAGCGCGTCAAGCTGTTCGATGAAATCGCCCTGGGTCTGGTAGGTGGCGTCGATCTCGCCCGAGCCGGCGGCATTCACCCAGGCCGAGGGATCGGTGCCCAGGTCGATATATTCGATCCGGTCCAGATAGGGCCCGCCATAGACCGCGGTGCCCCACCATTCGCCCTCGCGCTTGACCAGCACCTGCTTGATGCCGACATCGTTCTGCTCGGGCATATAGGGGCCGGTGCCGATCGGGTTCACCGACGGATCGCCATTGTCATAGGTCTTGTGCACCACCCCTGCCGGATAATCGGCGCAGCTGGCGATCAGCGCGATGTCGGGCTGGCTGAGCTTGACCGTCAGCGTCAGCGGATCGACCACGACCAGCGCATCGGCGCGGACCTTCTTGCTGTCGGCATCCTGGATGCCGGCCATGCGGCCCGACATCGAATTGCCCTCGACCGTGCCATCGGCCCAGCGCGCCAGGTTGTTGGCCACGTCCTCGGCGGTGAAATCATCGCCATTCGACCATTTCACGCCCGGGCGGACCTTCAGCGTGTATTCGGTGGCATCGTCATTCGTGGTCCAGCTTTCCAGAAGCATGCCACGGATCGTGCCGTCATTGTTGTATTCGACCAGATATTCCAGCCAGCCGCGGGTGAAGTTGGCGATCTGGCTCCAGTCGGCGGTGCGCGGGTCCTTCAGGCCCTTGGTTTCCATCGACATGCGCAGCGTGCCGCCGGCCTGGGGCGCGGCCTGGGCCTGGGCGGGGGCGGAAAGCCCGATCATCCCATAGGCGGCGGCGGCCGAGACGCCCAGCGCCGTGGTGCGGGCCAGGAATTCGCGCCGGCTGAGATCGCCCGCGCGATACTCGTCGGCATACATGCGGGCGGCCGGATGAACGGGCTTCGCCTCGGTCTTTGTCAGCATTCCTTTGTCTCCCTGTCAGGCACGGATTCGGGCGGCGGTTCGGCCGCGCTGGTGCGAAAAGGAATGCGCCCCTGGTCCTTCGGACGATGTCCGGGCTCCGACTTGAACGTCGGACGGCTGCAGGCCTTTCCGCAGCCATTGCGCATCTTTTCGGCCCGCGCGTCAACGGTCATATCGGACACGTCATCACGCGTTTGCGACACGAAACTTCCATATACGACATTGATATGTCGCAAACAGACTTTGCCCGCTGCGACTGCAAAGGTCAACCCGAAGGCCGGAACGGATTGAAGCACCGCGGAAATTCCCGCGGCTTCCGCAGCACTTCCTGGGGGTTTCGGCAGGGTGCAGCACGGCTGACGGCATTGTGTCTGCCCGTCAGCGCGGCCTGAGCGGCCTGTCGCAAAACGCCTTACGAGGCGCGGCGGAAGGCCGTGGGCGAGGTGCCGGTCAGATGCTGGAAAGCGCGTGTGAAATAGGCAGCCGAGGTAAAGCCCAGATCCGAGGCGATCTGGCGCACCGGCGCCTTGGTTTCCGACAGAAGCCGGCGCGCCTCGAACAGTCGGCGGTCCTGCAGCAAGGCGCTGGCCGGCCGCCCGCAGGCGGATTTGCAGCAGCGCGTCAGATGGGTCGGCGTGACGCCCAGGGCCGCGGCAAATTCGGCCACGCCATGGCCGCTGCGGAAATCGCGTTCCAAAAGCGAGGTATAGCGCGCCACCAGCCGGCGGGTGGCGTCGGGGCGGGGCTGGTCGGCCTCGGCCTTGCGGGCCTGGCGTTCGATCCAGACCCCCATCAGCCCCAGATAATGCCGCGTCGCCCGGTCATGCGCCGGGGTGTCGCTGGTCATCTCGCGCAGGATCGAATCGAGCAGCAGGTTCAACTCCTGCTGGGCATGCACTTCGCGGATGCGCAGATGCAGCGGCTGGCTGGGCAGCGTCACGTCGCTGTCGCGGCCGAAGAACACCGCGGTGCCGAAGACCTGCGGGCCGACCTCGAATCCATGCATCACGCCCGGCGGGATGAAGATGCCGTTGTTCGCCGTATAGCCGCGCGTCACGCCCGCCACGGTCACCCGGCCCTGGCCCTTGGTGAACCACAGGAAGCAGGGTTCCGACAGGGCGCGCATCGCCTCGACCCGCCAGCGGCCGCCGGCCGCAAGCCGCGGGATCGCCACAAGGCGCAGTTGCGAAGAAGAGGCAAGCTCGGGCATGGGATCGGTCCGGGTTCAGGTTACTTCAGGTTAACGAGCCATGCCCCGCAAACCAAAGCGAAAAATGCCGAAAGGGGGCAAAGTTTTCCACAGGGTGGCCGGAAAGCTGTGGACAAGCACCCACCCGGTGGCGGAGGGACGCCTAGGGCAGGCTGATGCTGCGCCAGTCGCCCATCCGGGCGCGGAACCAGCTGCGCTGGCGCTTGGCATAGCGGCGCGAGGCCAGCTGGGCGGCGGCGATCGCCTGGTCCAGATCCGTCTCGCCGCGCAGATGCGCGATCAGCTCGGGCGCGCCGATGGCACGGGACGAGGGCAGGTTGGGCTGCCACAGCGGCAGGGTGTCGCGCGCCTCGTCCAGCGCGCCTGCGTCGATCATGGCGTGAAAGCGCGCGTCGATCCGGGCATTCAGCCAGGCCACATCGGGGCGCAGCACCAGTGCCTCGGCCTGCGCGACCGGCAGGGCCGGCGCGGGCGTGTCGGCCTGCCAGGCGGCCAGGCCCCGGCCGGTCGCGCGCAGCACCTCCCAGGCGCGCTGCACCCGGGCGGGGTTGCGCAGATCGGTGCGCGCCGCCGTTTCGGCATCAAGCCCGGCCAGCATCGCCGCGAAGTCTGCCGCGCGCAGCGCATCGGCCTCGGCCCGCACGGCGGGCGGCACCGGCGGCACCTCGGCCAGCCCCTCGGTCAGGGCCGAGAAATACAGGCCCGTCCCGCCCACGATCACCACCGGCCGGTCCAGAAGCCGCAGCACCTCGCGCAGCCAATGGCCGACCGAATAGGCCGTGTCGCGCCCGACATGGCCGTAAAGCGCATGGGGCAGGGCCGCTTCCTCGGCGAGGCTTGGCCGCGCGCTCAGCACCCGCCAGCAGCCATAGACCTGCAGCGCATCGGCATTGACGATCAGCCGCCCGTCGCGCGCCGCCAAGGCCATGGCCAGCGCCGATTTGCCACTGGCGGTGGGCCCGGCGATCAGCACCGGCCTTTCGCGGGAGATCGCGGCAAGAAGCGCCTGTTCCTTCATCTTGATGCGTCTTCTCCGGCGGGGGGCGGCGGGACTTGGGCCCAAGGCCCCGCGCCGCCGCTTGTCACAGGTTGAACCGGCGCCGGTTTTCCCCCATTTTGCGCCGCGATCCAAGTCCCAGCCCAAATAAGGGGGTCCCCATGTCCAGTGCCGCAACCGCGCCCGCTGTCAAATATAGCCGCGTCATGCTGAAGATCTCGGGCGAAGCGCTGATGGGGGAGCTGGGCTATGGCCTGCACCCGCCCACCGTGCAGCGCATCGCGGCCGAGGTGAAGTCGGTGCATGATCTGGGGGTCGAGATCTGCATGGTGATCGGCGGCGGCAATATCTTCCGCGGGCTGGCCGGCTCGGCCCAGGGGATGGAGCGGACGACGGCGGATTACATGGGGATGCTGGCCACGGTGATGAATGCGCTGGCGATGCAATCGGCGATGGAGGAGCTGGGAATCCATACCCGGGTGATCAGCGCCATCCCGATGGATCAGGTCTGCGAGCCCTATATCCGCCGTCGCGCGGTGCGCCACCTGGAAAAGAAGCGGGTCTGCATCTTCGCCGCCGGCACCGGAAACCCCTATTTCACCACCGACACCGCCGCCACGCTGCGCGCCAATGAAATGGCCTGCCAGGCGATCTTCAAGGGCACCAAGGTCGATGGGGTCTATGACAAGGATCCGCGCAAGCATGCCGATGCCAAGCGCTATGACATTGTCAGCTATGACGAATGTCTGGAAAAGCATCTGGGCGTGATGGATGCGACCGCGATTGCGCTGGCGCGCGACAATGACCTGCCGATCATCGTCTTCTCGCTGGACGAGCCGGGCGGCTTCCGCGGCATCCTGGCCGGGCAGGGCACCTATACCCGCGTCGAGGGCTGACGCGCCCGGAATTTTCGAAAATTCCGGACCGGAGCCTTTGCAGGCTCCGGTGCGATTTCTTCGAAGAAATCGCCGCCCTGCCCATTGTCGCGCCTTCGCTTTGATTTTCCCGACGACCCCCGCTAGAAGGGGCCAAATCCTAAGGGGCCGAACCCATGTCCGAAGAATTTGAACTCGACACCGTAGACCTGACCCGCCGCATGGAAGGCGCCGTCGCCAGCCTGCGCACCGAATTTGCCAGCCTGCGCACCGGCCGCGCCTCGGGTTCGATGCTGGAGCCGATCCAGGTCGAGGCCTATGGCCAGATGACGCCGATCAACCAGCTGGGCACGGTGAACGTGCCCGAGCCGCGGATGGTCACCATCAATGTCTGGGACAAGGGCATGGTGAACAAGGTCGAGAAGGCGATCCGCGAAAGCGGGCTGGGCATCAATCCGCAGCTGAACGGCACGATCATTATGCTGCCGATCCCGGAACTGAACGAGGAACGCCGCCGCGAGCTGACCAAGGTCGCCGGCCAATATGCCGAACATGCCCGCGTCGCGATCCGCAACCTGCGCCGCGACGGCATGGACCAGATCAAGAAGGCCAAGGCCAATGGCCTGTCCGAGGATGACCAGAAATTCTGGGAAGACGAGGTGCAGGAGATGACCGACAAGTACATCAAGCTGATCGACCAGACGCTTGAGGCGAAACAGCACGAAATCATGCAGGTCTAGACCTCGGTGCCCGCGTCTCAGCCCCAGGCCCGCGCCGCCCGTCATGTCGCCATCATCATGGACGGCAACGGCCGCTGGGCGCAGATGCGCGGCTGGCCGCGGCTGGTCGGCCACCGCAAGGGCGCCGAGCGGGTGAAGCAGATCGTCCGCGCCGCCCCGGATCTGGGCATCAACTGGCTGACGCTTTACGCCTTCTCGACCGAGAACTGGAAACGCTCGACCGAGGAAGTGCTGGGGCTGATGGCGATCTTCGCCCGCTACATCCAGCGCGAGGCCGATGCGATTGCCGGCGACGGGGTGCGGATGCGCTTTATCGGCGACCGTTCGCGGCTGGATCCGAAGCTGCAGCGGCTGATGTCGGGGATCGAGGCCAAGACCGCGCATCTGACCCGGCTGAACCTGACCGTGGCGATCAATTACGGCGGCCGGGACGAGATCTTGCGGGCGATCCGGGCGCTGGCCTGCGAGGCGGCCGAGGGGCGGTTCGATCCGCGCGCGCTGACCGAGGCCGCCTTCACGGCGCGGCTTGATACCGGCGCGCTGCCCGACCCCGATCTGGTGATCCGCACCTCGGGCGAGACGCGGACCTCGAATTTCCTGCCCTGGCAGGCGGCCTATTCCGAATATGAATTCACCGAAACGCTGTGGCCCGATTTCCAGATCGAGGAATTGCGGGCGATCCTGACCCGCTTCTCGAATCGCGAACGCCGCTTCGGCGCGGTCCTGTCATGAGCGGTGTTCCGTCTTCCGGTGGCCGCTGGGCCGATCTGCGGCCGCGGCTTCTGTCGGCTTTGGTGCTGCTGGTCGTGGGCGTGGTGCATGTCTGGATCGGCGGCAAGCTGTTCCTGGCGCTTCTCAGCGTGATCATCGGCCTGATGATCTGGGAATTGGCGCGGATGACGGCGCGTGGCGGGCCGGCCTGGCTGCCGGTGGCGCTGGGCCTGGCGGCGGGGCTGGTTCTGGCGGTGGACGAGGGCGTGGCGCGGTCGCCGGCCTGGCTGCTGTTCCCGCCGGTGGCGCTGGCCATGGTGCTGACGCCGCGGCTTCTGCCCTTGGTCACCGGGGTTCTGACCCTGGCCTATCTGGCGGCGGGCCATGCGATCTTCGTGATCCGCGACGATGCGGGAACGGCGCTGTTCCTGTGGGTGCTGGTCGTGGTGATCGTGTCGGACGTGGCGGGCTATTTCGCCGGGCGCATTCTGGGCGGGCCGAAATTCTGGCCGGCGATCAGCCCGAAAAAGACCTGGTCGGGCACGGTTGCGGGCTGGATCGGCGCGGCGCTGGTGGGGCTTGGCTTCTGGGCCGCGGGGCAGGGCAGCGGGCTGTTGCCGTTCCTGTCGCCCTTCGTGGCCTTTGCAGGCCAGATGGGCGACATCGCCGAAAGCTGGATCAAGCGGCGCGCCGGGGTCAAGGACAGCTCGCACCTGATCCCCGGCCATGGCGGCGTCCTGGACCGTTTCGACGCCCTGTCGGGCGCGGTGCTGTTCGTGGCGGCGCTGCAGCCCCTGGTCTCGCTGATGCAGTTGGCGGGCGGCCCCTGACGATGCGGCGGATTTCCATCTTCGGTGCCACCGGCTCGGTCGGTGAGCAGACGGTCGACCTGATCCTGCGGGCCGGCGGGCCGGCGGCCTTCCAGACGGTCGCGGTGACCGGCGGGCGCAACATCGCGCGTCTGGCCCAGATCGCCCGCAGCCTGCAGGCCGGGATCGCGGTCTGCGGCGATGCGGCGGATCTGCCCGATCTGCGGGCGGCGCTG
>NZ_JAICBZ010000083.1 GCF_020179405.1 Xinfangfangia pollutisoli
CGCTGGCCGAAGGGCTTGCCCCCGGCAAGGGCGATGGCGCGGCGCGGGCGGCGGCGGCGCGGCAGGCGGCGCGGGCGGAACTGGCCGGGCTGCACCCGTCGATGCCCGCCCAGCTGGCCATGGTCGAGGCGGTGCGCGCGGCCCTGCCGCAGGCCCGCATCGTCGGCGACAGCACCCAGCCGGTCTATGCCGGGAACCTCTATTACGACGCGCCCTTCCCGCGCGGCTGGTTCAACGCCGCCACCGGCTTTGGCGCCCTGGGCTTCGGCCCCGGCGCGGCGATCGGGGCGGCAGTGGCGGAACCCGGCGTGCCGGTCGTCTGCCTGATCGGCGATGGTGGCCTGGGCTTTTCCCCCGCCGAATTGCGCACCGCGCTGGATGAAGGGCTGGATGTGACTTTCCTGGTCTGGAACAACGCCGCCTTCCGCGAAATCGCCGAGGCGATGACCGAAGCGCAGATCAAGGTGATCGGCTGCGCGCCCTCGCCGCTGGAGATGGACCATTTCGCCGCCGCCTGCGGGTTGCCCTTCGCGCGGGTGGCACAGGATCCGGCGGCGCTGGCCGCCGCACTGGCCGCGCCCCGCCAGGGGCCGCGGCTGATCGAGGTGCAGGCGCTGTAGAACGCGCGCGGGTCCCTTAGGCCCGCTTCGCCGCCCGGCCCATCATCGGCGCCAGGATCAGGATCGCCATCAGCATCAGCGCGGTGAAGACGAAGGCCGCGCGCAACCCGAAGGCGCCGGCCACGAAGCCCAGCGCGGGCGGGCCGAAGAAATAGCCGAAATAGCCGAAGAAGGTTGCGCGGGCGACGGCGCGGGCGCGCTGCTCGGGCGGGCCCAGCCGCCCCACCAGCGAAAACGCGGTGGGCGAGATCAGCGCCGCCCCGATCCCGGTCACCACGAACCCCGCATGTGCCATGGCCGGCGTCACCGCGAACCCCGCGACCAGAAGCCCGCAGCCCGCGACCAGCGCACCGCCGATCAGCAGCCGCTGGGCCGAGACGCGGGCCACGATCCCCTGCCCGGCCAGCCGCGCGAAGCCCATGGTCAGCGCCAGCACCGCCGGGCCCATCGCGCCTTCGCCCGGGCTGCCGCCCAGGGTCTTCTCGATATGCAGCGCCGACCAGCTTTCCGAGGCATTCTCGGTCAGGAAGGCGATCAGCACGATGCCGCCGCCGATCAGCGGCACCAGCCCCAGCCCGGCCCCGCCCGGCCCTGCCTCGCGCCGGGTCAGGCCGCGGATCCGCCCATCGCGCTCCAGCGTGAACAGCGCCAGCAGGAAGGCCAGCGCCGCCATGCTGCCCAGAACCGCGCCCGGCCCCCAGCCCTGCGCGCGCAAAGCGCCGGTCAGAAGCGCGCCCCCGGCATAGCCGAAGGAATAGGCGGCATGGGTCAGGTTCATCAGATGCAGGTCGCGGTCATTCTCGATCTGCGCGGTGCGGGCGTTCATCAGCACATCGGTCAGCCCGGTCGCGGCGCCACAGGCCATCATCGCGATCGGGAACAGCGCCGCCGTGGCCACCTGCCCGGGCAGCGCGAAGGACAGCGCCATCGCCATGGCCGCCACCGGCACCGCCACGCGGCCCAGCGCATGGCCCAGCATCGGCGCCATCAGCATCGAGAGGACGGCGGCCAGCGGGGTGAACAGCAGCAACAGCCCCAGCCGCGCCTCG
Source organism: Xinfangfangia pollutisoli (assembly GCF_020179405.1). Classification (GTDB taxonomy): domain Bacteria; phylum Pseudomonadota; class Alphaproteobacteria; order Rhodobacterales; family Rhodobacteraceae; genus Pseudogemmobacter; species Pseudogemmobacter pollutisoli. The sequence goes on from NZ_JAICBZ010000083.1 coordinate 1,670, forward strand.
TCGACGCCCAGCTGCGCCTTCAGATCCGGCAGATCGGCGGCGAAGGTGCCCCAGACCACGCCCATGGCCGCAAAGGCCGCCACCACCGGGCGCGCGGCGATCAAGGTCTGGACGAAGGGCATGAAGGTCTCCTGTCCTGCCCTTCTAGGCGGGGCCAAGCCGCCGCGCCATGCCGGAAGCGACGGCGCGATGGCGCGAAACGGCAGGCCCTGCATGCTTTCCTTTCGCCGCCTGCTCTGGCAAAGCCTTCATCTGCCCCCGGCGCGATCCCGCCGGGATCCGCCGCTTTCCGGCTTTCCTTCCCGACGATTCTCGGCTATGCGCCCCCATCCGCCATGCACCCTTGGAGGATGGCGGTTTAACTCAGGAGAAAACCTATGGCTCGCGAGATCCCCGATCTTCAGGCCGTGGTGCGGACGGGGACAGGCAAGGGGGCCGCCCGTCAAGCCCGCAGAGAGGGCAACGTACCCGGTATCGTCTATGGCGACGGCAAAGAGCCGGTCGCCATTTCGCTGAACTACAACTACCTTCTGAAGCGTCTGAAGCAGGGCCGGTTCCTGCAGACGCTGTTCAACCTGAAGGTGGAAGGTCAGCCCGACACGCATGTCATCTGCCGCGGCGTCCAGCGCGACGTGGTCAAGGACCTGCCGACCCATGTCGACTTCATGCGCATTCACGACGAATCGCGCATCAACCTGTTCATCCACGTCGATTTCGTGAATGCCGAAGCCTCTCCGGGGCTGAAGCGCGGCGGCACGCTGACCATCGTGCGCCACGAAGTGGAACTGGAAGTCCAGGCTGGCGACATCCCGGACCACATCACCGTGGACCTGACCGGCAAGCAGATCGGCGATGTGATCCACATCAACGACATCACCCTGCCGAAGGGTGCCAAGCCCACCGTCTCGCGCAACTTCGCCGTGGCGAATCTGGCGGCGCCGTCGGGTCTGGCTTCGGCCGAGGCCGAAGAAGCCGAAGCCTGAACCGGCTGACAGGATGCAAGGATCGGGGGGCGCAAGCCCCCCTTTTCTTTTGCCGCAAGCCGACGGCCCAAAGCCGGCAGGCTGCGCCCGGTTCGGGGCCGCGCTCAGGCCGGCACGGCCGGGGCGGTGATGGTCTGGACCGCCTCGAAGACTTCCAGCTGCGGATGGCCCAGGATCACCCCCTGATGCCCGCCCGCGCCGCGATGGGCCGCGCGGAAGGCCTCGGACCTGGTCCAGTCCTTGAAGGCGTCTTCGCTGACCCACATCGTATGGCTGGCATAAAGCCGTTCGCCATTCGCCTCGGGCCCCTTGAACAGGTGGAACGAGACAAAGCCCGGCACCTCGGGCAGATGGCTGTCGCGGCTTTTCCACATCTCCTCGAAGGCGGCCTCTTCGCCGGCCTTCACCTTGAAACGGTTCATCGTCAAATACATTGCGGGGCTCCAGTCAGGTTTCCGGCTGGTCGCGCCAGGGCCTGGGCCCGCGCGGTCTGGCTGGGATCAGGTCTGTGCCGGATGCCGGCCCGGGTCAAGACCAGACAGGCCGCCCGTCAGCCCGGCAGCCGCTCGAACACCACCGTCGCGCCGCGCGCGCCATGGGGCGAGAAGGCGAAGCCCGCGGCCGACAGCGCATCGAACAGCCGTTTCGTGCCGGGCAGGCCGTAAACCGCGGGATGGATCTCGATCACGATCACCCGCAGCCCGGGCGGAAAGGGGCCGGTCAGAACCTGAAGCTCGGCGCCCTCGATATCGCAGCTCAGTACCGTGGGCGCCTCTTCGGCCAAAAGCGCATCCACCGCCAGGCCCGGCACTTGCAGGACCTGGGCATTTTCCGGCCAATCGCCCTGCCCCTTCAGCGCCGAGGCCCAGAAGGCCGGCCGCTGACCGAAGGCGACCGGCCCGGCCTGCCCCGCCGGCACCACCGCGCCCTGCATCAGCCGCGCCGCGGCAAAGCCGTTGCGATCCAGATTGGCCCGCGCCAGCGCCGCCGTCTCGGGCCCCGCCTCGACCCCCGTCACCGCCTGCGCGCCCAGAACCCGCGCCGCAAGGCAGCACAGAAAGCCCAGACCCGCGCCCAGATCCAGAAACCGATCCCCGGGGCGCAGATGGCGCAGCAGCGCATCCGCCTCGGTATTCTCGTAGCGGCCCGAGACCAGCGCCTGTTCCAGCCCGCCGCGCAGCGCCGATTGGGGCAAGGACAGGGTCAGGCCGCGCAGCTGGAAATCGGGCATGGGGCAGGTCCGGTTGAGCGGGGGCGGCTTCGCCGCTATACCGGCAGCCTAGGGGCGCGCAGCGGGCGCGTCCAGTTGCGCCGGGAGACGGTGGTGAAGCTTTGGGTCGGACTTGGCAATCCGGGGGCGAAATATGCCGGCAACCGGCATAATATCGGTTTCATGGCGCTGGACCGGATCGCCGCCGATCACGGCTTCGGGCCGTGGCGGCGCGCGCATCAGGGCCTGGTCAGCGAGGGCCGGCTGGGGGCCGAGAAGGTGGTGCTGCTGAAGCCCGAGACCTTCATGAACCTCTCGGGCCAGGCGGTGCGCTCGGCGGTGGATTTCTGGAAGCTGACGCCGGCCGATGTGACGGTGTTCCATGACGAATTGGACCTGGCGCCGGGCAAGGCGCGCGTCAAGCAGGGCGGCGGGCATGCCGGGCATAACGGCTTGCGCTCGATCCATGCCCATCTGGGCGAGGCCTATGGCCGGATCCGGCTGGGCATCGGCCATCCCGGCCACAAGGATGCGGTGGCGGCTTACGTTCTGCATGATTTCGCCAAGGCCGATCAGGACTGGCTGGATGACCTTCTGCGCGGCATTTCCGACGGGGCCGTGGCGCTGGCCGCGGGCGACGCCACGCGCTTCATGAATGCGGTCAGCCTGCGGGTGGCGCCGCCGCGGTCGTCGGGCGGGGCCGAAAAGGCGGAGGCCGCAAAGCCCGCCAAGGTCGAGCCCGCCCCGCCCGCGCCCGCCGCGGAAGACAGCCGCAGCCCGATGCAGAAGCTGATGGACCGCTTTCGCTGACCGGCCGGGGCCGGGGCGCAAAATTCTTCGAAGAATTTTGCCGGAATTTTCGAAAATTCCGGGCGCCTAGCCCGCCCCTTTCGGCATCAACCCGGTCAGCGCGCCGCTGACCAGCCCCGACACGCCCGGGCGTTCCACCGCGACGAAAGGCAGGGGCCGGCACAATTCGATCGCCGCCACCCCCACCCGCGCGGTCAGCGCGCCATTCACCACGCCCTCGCCAAAGCGCCGCGACAGTTTCGACAGCACGCCGCCGCCCGCGACCGATCCCATCAGATCGTCGGTCAAGGCCAGCGCCCCGGTCGCCAGAAGCGAGGCGAAGACCCGTCGCAACAGCCCCAGACTGCCGAAGGTGCCCGAGCGCCCGCCATAGATCTCGGCCAGGCGCCGGATCATCCGCAGGTTCGCCACCAAGGCCGTGGCCACATCGGCCAGCGCCAGGGGCACCAGTGCCGTGACCAGCGCCACCTGGCGGGCCGCGCGTTCGACCTCGGCCCGGGCCAGCACATCCAGCGGCGCCAGCAGCTCATGCTCGGCCAGGGTCAGCAGCGCATCGGCATCCATCACCTCGGCCTCGCGCTCGGCAAAGCGGGCCCGGCCCCAGGCGGTTTCGGGCCGCTGGGCATAAAGCCGCAGCAGATTGCCGGTGACGCGCCGCGCCAGCGCCAGATCGGGCTTGGCCACCGCCTCGGCGGCATGGCGGCGGAAGGCGTCGATCCGCGCCAGCCGCGCATAGGCGGCATATTCACGCAGGGCAAGCAGCAGCGCAAAGCCCAGCGCCACCGCGATCAACACCGCGGCAACCCAGCCGAGAAAGGCGTTGCGCGCGAAAAGCCCCGCCACGAAATCCCAGGCGGCGACCGAGAGGACGAAGCTGAACAACAGCCCGAAGGCCGCCCCCGCCCAGGACCACAGCCGCGAGCGGCGCGCCGTGGCCAGACCCGCCGCCGCCAGCATCGCCGCGCCCTCGGGCAGGCTGTCGCCAACCGGATCGGCGGCCGAGGGGTCGGGCTCTTCGGCCTCGTAGATCACGAAGGGTTTCGGGGGAACGGGCGGCTCGGTCACAGCGCGTCTCCGATCAGGAATTCGACCGCCCGGTCCAGGCGGATATGCGGCGGGCCTTCGCCCGGCTTCAGCGTCAGCCGCGCGGGCGCGAAGGCCATCAGACCGAAATCGGCATCCAGCCAGCGCTCGGCGCCTTCGCGGGCGGGCGACAGGATCCGCGCCGGATCCGAGGGCAAGGCGCCGGGATACATCACCGCCGGGCGGCCGGTGGTCAGCAGCCGGCCGCGCACGGCAGGCAGGCTTTGCCCGTCGCGTTCGACCCGTTCCTCGACCGTGGCGCGCAAGGCGGCCAGCGACAGGGCCGCCGTCTCGGCCCCGGCAAAATCGGCACGCGATTTCGCCTCGGCCAGCAGCGCCTCGGTGATCGCGCTCAGCGCCGGGTGCTGATCATGATGCAGATGATCGGCCTTGGTGGCCGCAAACAGCATTTTCGACACCCGCCGCGCCCCCAGAAGCCCCGCCAGCCATCCGGTGCGCCCGACCCGGAAGGCGCCCAGCACATCGGCCATGGTGCGGCGCAGGTCTTCCACCGCGCGCGGACCCTGATGGATGGCGCCCAGCACGTCGACCAGCACGATCTGCCGGTCGATCCGGGCGAAATGGTCGCGGAAGAACGGCGTCACGACGCGCGACTTGTAGGCCTCATAGCGCCGCTCCATCTCGCGCCACAGGCTGCCGCGCGGGGTGCTGGCGGGCTTTGGCAAGGGCGCGAAGGTCAGGACGGGCGAGCCGGCCAGATCGCCGGGCAAAAGGAAGCGCCCGGGCGTCAGGTCGGAAAACCCCGCCTCGCGCGCGGCCTGCAGATAGGCGGTGAAGCTTTGCGACAGATCCAGCGCCCGCGCCTCGTCCAGGCGCAGCGCGCCATCCTCGGCCCGGGCCAGCGCCAGAAACGCCGCCCCCTGCCGGCGCCGGGCCAGCCGGTCCAGCGTGGCCTCGGACCATTCGGCATAGCTGCGCGTCATCAGGCCCAGATCCAGCAGCCATTCGCCGGGATAATCGACGATATCCAGATGCAGCACCTGCGGCCCGCGCCAGCCCGCGAACCAGCCCTGCGGCCGATAGCGCAGCGACACGCGCAATTCGGAAATCGACCGGGTCGATTGCGGCCAGCGCGGATCGTCGCCGGTCAGCGCGGCCAGATGCGCCTCGTAGTCAAAGCGCGGCAGCGTGTCATCGGGCTGGGGCTGCAGGAAGGCCGCCTCGATCCGCCCCTCGCGCGCGGCGGCGAATTGCGGCATGCGGCCGCGGTTCAGCAGGTTCGCGATCAGTGCGGTGATGAAGACGGTCTTGCCCGCGCGCGACAGGCCGGTGACGCCCAGCCGCAGCGAGGGTTCGAACAGCGCCTCCGAGACCGAGGCCTGTACGCCCTCGACCCCGCGTGCGATCCGGTCGGTGATGCCGAAAAGGGCCAAGCGCTGCGTCCTTGTGTTCGCGGCCAAGATAGGCAGGCCGCGCGCGGTTGGAAAGGTGGACAGCGCCGGGTCTTGCGGCTAAGGCGCGGATATGCCGCGCTTTGCCCTGAAGATCGAATATGACGGAGGCCCGTTCTGCGGCTGGCAGCGCCAGGCCGGCGGGCAGGCATCGGTGCAACAGGCGCTGGAAGAGGCGCTGGCGCGGCTGGAGCCGGGCGAACACCGCATCCAGGCCGCGGGCCGAACCGATGCCGGCGTACATGCGACAGGCCAGGTCGCCCATGCCGATCTGGCCAAGGATTGGGATCCGTTCCGCCTGTCCGAGGCACTGAACTGGCATCTGAAACCCGCCCCCGTTGCGGTCACCGCCTGCGCGCGCGTCGATGACAGCTTCCAGGCGCGGTTTTCGGCGGTCGAGCGGCGCTATCTGTTCCGCATCGTCGCGCGCCGCGCGCCGGTGACGCAGGAACGCGGGCTGGTCTGGCAGATTTCGCGCCCGCTGGACCCCGAAGCCCTGCGCGCCGGCGCCGCGCGGCTGGTGGGGCTGCATGATTTCACCACCTTCCGCTCGGTCCTGTGCCAGGCGAAAAGCCCGGTCAAGACGCTGGACGAGATCACCGTCGAAGAGATGCCCTATCCGGGCGGGGCGGAATACCGGCTGCGCTTTCGCGCCCGCAGCTTCCTGCACAATCAGGTGCGCTCGATGGTGGGCACGCTGGAACGCGTCGGCGCCGGCGCCTGGAGCGCCGAGGACGTGACCGCGGCGCTGAACGCCCGCGACCGCGCCGCCTGCGGCCCGGTGGCCCCGCCGCAGGGGCTGTACCTGACCGGAGTCGGCTATCCGGTCGATCCTTTCGCGGGCTGAGATCGCGGATCGGGGGCGCTTCGCCCCCCGAACCCCCCGAGGATATTTGCGCAGAGAGGAAGGCTGCAAGGCAGACCGGCCAAGCAGGTTCGGGCATCCGCGGGAGACCCGGTCAAGCCGCGGAATGCCTTCCCCTCTGACGGTCATCGGCGTCCCCGCCTGTGCCGCAGCTTCAGTCTTGCCCAGCCGGGTTAAGGCTTCCCTAAAACCTGCAGCCTTCCTCTCTGGAAAAATATCCTCGGGGGGTGAGGCCGCAGGCCGAGGGGGGCAGACAGCCCCCCTGCCCGCCCGGCCGCGCCGATCCCGGCTCAGTTCAGATCCTTCAGCAGCCGGCCATGCTTGCGCACCTCGACCAGGACATCGCCGAATGTGCTGAAGCCGCGGCCCTTCAGCATCGGCATCAGCTTCAGGAAGGCATCCGCCGTCGCCACCGTATCGCCGATCGCGGTATGGCGCGCCTCTTCGGGGATGGTGATCCCAAGACGATGTGTCAGCGCATCCAGCGAATGCACCTCATGCTGGCCATAGATCACCGCGGACAGCAGCACCGTGTCCAGGACCGGATTGCCGAAGACCAGATCGGGCGCGCGCTCGTGGCGGCGCAGGAATTGCATGTCGAAAGGCGCGTTATGCGCGATCAGCACCGCGCCCTGGCTGAACTTGTGGAAGCGCGCCACCACCTCGGCCGGTCCGGGCGCATCGGCGACCATCGCCTGGGTGATGCCATGCACCTCGGTCGAGGACAGCGGGATCGGCCGGCCGGGATTGACCAGCGTGTCGAAGACCTCGCCCTCGACGCGGCGGCCGTTGACGATCCGCACCGCGGCGATCTGGACGATCTCGTCGCCCTGCTGCGGCAGAAGCCCGGTCGTCTCGGTGTCGAACACCACATAGGTCAGATCCGAAAGCGGGGTCTCGGCCACCTTGTCGCTGCGCGACCGTGCCAGCAGGTCGAAATCGTAGACCACCGTGCGCACCACGGGCCGCGGCCGCGCCACGGCACGGCGGGCCTGGCGGATCGGCAGGCACAGGGCGTGTTCGCCGCCGGCCAGCGTCTCGGGCCAGGCCTCGGTCGCATGGGTCGCCAGCACCTGCCGGCACGAGGCCTCGGGCACCGACGCATCAAGCGGAGCGTCCAGCCAGCGGTCCAGATCGCCCACCGCCAGCGGCGCCCCGCGCCAGACCAGCCGCAGCATCGCCCCGGCATCCTCTTCCTCGATCTCCAGCCGCAGGCCCTGCGCCCCCGCCCGGTGGATCGCGAGCGCGATCTGATCGAGAACCGAGATGATCTCGAAGCCGTTGCAGCGCAGGATCAGATCGGCCACCCGGGTCTCCAGCCCCAGGCCCGCCTCTTCCAGCCGCGCCTTCAGCCCATCGGCCAGGTCCCCCGCCCGGGTCAGCGCCAGGGTCGCGCCATCGCCGCGCGCCTCGTCATCGCGCCGGCCCAGTTCGGTCACCGTCCGGGCCAGCACCTCCACCTCCTGGCGCAGCGCCGCCTCCATCCGCGGCGGGGTCACGCTGCCGTCGGGCAGCACCTCCATCAGCGCCGACAGGCTGGCCGAGGGGCGGCGCAGCCGGTCGAAGATCTCGGCCAGCAGCGCCTCGCGCCGGGCATGGGCGGCCAGATCCGCCGTCACGTCGCGCAGCGTCAGCACATAGCCCGGGTCGCCGGCTCCCGGCGCCGTCAAAAGCCGCATCCGCGCCGACAAGACCCGCGCCCCGGCAACCGTGGTGCAAAGAAGATCGCTGGCCGCATCGGGATCGCCCACCGCCAGCAGCCGGGCATAGGCCAGGCGCACCGGGCCTTCGCGCAGGAAATCGAACAGCGGCCGGTCCAGCCCGGGCACGACGCCGGCGGCCATCAGATCGACGGCCGAACTGTTGTAGAAGACCAGCTGATGCTCGGGCGAGCAAAGAACGACGCCCAGGCCCACATCCGACAGCAAGGCTTCAAGCCGCGATTTTTCCTCGGAGAGCTGCAGGGTTTCGCGCGCGACGGATTCGGCCAGGGCGTTGCGGGTTTCGGCCAGGGTCGCCGCCGCGGCCACCGCCGCCGGGGCAAGATCGCCCAGATAGCGGGCGATTTCGGCATCCATGCCCCCCGTCACATCGGCATGGGCGCGGGCGCGCAGGGCGCCGGCCAGCCGGTCGATGGGCTTGGCGACGTTCAGGTCGAACAGGGACCAGATCCAGGCCACCAGACCCAGGATCGCAAAGGCGGCAACTGCGCCGCCCTGCACGAAGCCGTCCAGCGCCCCGGGCTGGTCTGCCAGCCGGTGCCAACCGATCGCCAGCCCCGCCGCCAGTGCGATTTCAAGCCCCGCGGCCAGGCCCGCGAAGATCAGAAACAGCCGCAGGCGCAGCGACAGGCGGGTCAGCATCGGCCTCCTTTCAGCCGGCATTCAGAAGGCGGCGCACTTCCTCGCGCAGGGCTTTCAGCTCGAAGGGTTTGGTGATGAACCCGTCAGCGCCGATCGCCAGCCCCTTGCGCTTCTCGATCGACGAGCCGCGCGCCGTCATCATCAGGATCTTGACGTCGGCAAGACTGGGATCAAGCCGCACATCCTGGCAGATTTCGTAGCCCGAGGCGCCGGGCAGCATCACATCCAGCAGAACCAGATCGGGATGCAATTCGCGGATGCGCGGCAGGGCCGCGGCGCCATCGGCGACCCGGTCATGGTCATAGCCCTCGCGCGTCATCAGGAAATCCAGCGCCAGGGCGATATTGTCTTCATCCTCCACCACGAGAACGCGGTGTCTTCTGTCCTTCTGGGCCATCTCAACCCTCCCGGCAGGCGGCCTCCTGCAACGTATCGTCCGGCTCCACCACCTGCCATTCGCCGCCTCTCAGCTGGCCTTCGGCGGTGATCTCGACCCCCGCCGTCACCAGAACGCGGCGGCTGGCGGCGCAATCGACCGCCATCAGCGCCTGTTCAACCGGCTTCCAGCGGGCGAAACTGTACAGCGTCACCATCCGCAGCGTCGGCACCTGCGGATGGGTCATGGTCTTCGACGCGTCCAGCGCCACAAAGCCCATGTGGATCGGCCAGAGATAGGTCCAGGGCCGCAGCGGCATGGACTGGTTCTCGACATGGACCACCTGATAGCCCGGCGGCAGCTGGGCCGAGACGCGGGCATACCAGCCATATTCCAGCACCACCGTCGTGCCGATCAGGCCAAGCCCCGCGGCGACCGGCACCAGCCATTTCGGCAGGCCGGGGAACCAGCGGCGCAGCGCCCAGGCGAACAGCCCAAGAGCGGCGGCAGCGATCAGGGCTCCGACAAGTTCCAATGCCATGGGTCAGACCGTCTTTCTTCAACTTCTGGCGCCGCGGGCCTGGCCCACGGCGGATTGCATGGTGCGCACGACGACGAAGGCGTCGCGCAGATGGCTGCGCTCGAAATCCGACAGATCCGAGGGCGCGATGAAATTGTGGGGTTTCAGCCCCGCCTTCACCTTGCGGGCCTGATGCTCCAGCCGGGTCTCGGCGATCAGGTCATAGGCCTCGATCAGGTCGCGCGCGCCCGAGGTCGAGATCACCCCCGCCTCGCCCGCCGCGACCAGCCGCGCCCTGGTGTTCACCGCCGGCAATTCGCCGATCAGCGCATAGATCCGGCCCAGATCCACCACCGGCACGACGCCGTTATGCTTCAGATCGATGGTGTTCTTGTGTTCGCCCGAGCGGATGGTGGCAAAGCCGCGCAACAGGCCCAGCGGCGGGGTGTGCTTCAGGCTGTTGCCGATCATATGGGCGACGAAGATCGAATTCTGCGCCGCCATTTCCAGCACTTCGGCCTGCAGGGCGCTGTACAGGCTGGCCACCCCGCCGATCGGGCGCAGGTCGAACATCACGCTGGCCAGCATCTGCGCCATCGGATCGGGCGCATGCACCCATCTGCGGAAATAGTCGCGCCACACCCGCATCGGCTGGCACCATTGCGGATTGGTGGCCATCATGTCGCCCGGGCAATAGACATAGCCGCAGGCATCCAGCCCGTCCGAGACGATCCTGGCCATCCGCGCGAAATAGGCCATGTCGGACGGCGTCGCGGCATCGTCGATCATCAGGCAATTGTCCTGATCCGACACGCCGGTCTGTTCCTGCCGGCCCTGACTGCCGCAGGCCAGCCACAGGAACGGAACCGGCGCCGGGCCCAGTTCCGCCTCGGCCAGCGCCAGAAGGCGGCGGGTGACGGTATCGGCGATATCGGTGATCAGCCGCGTCACCACCTCATGCGCCTGGCTCGACCCCACAAGCTGCTGCAACAGCCGCGGGATCCGCGCGGTGATCGCGGCCAGATCGGCCACGCTTTCCGCCGTCGCGGCATCGCGCACCAGAACCGCCGAGGAGACGGCGTGATAGCGGGTCAGGTCGGTCTGGGTGATCATGCCCACCAGCCTTCCGTCATCCACCACCGGCAGATGGCCGATCCGGTGTTCCAGCATCGTGTGCAGGATGTCCGAGCCCAGATCGTCCGGCGACAGGCTGCGCGGATCGCGCGTCATCACCCGATCGACCGGCAGATCCGGGTCCAGCCCCTCGGCCAGCACCTTGTTGGTGAAATCGCGCGCGGTGACGATGCCGCGCAGCCTTTCGCCCTCGGCCACGGCCAGGCACGAGATCTGTTTGTCGCGCATCAGCTGCGCCGCGGCGCGGATCGTGGTTCCGGGCGGCACCGAGATCGGCGCGCGGGCGATCAGATCGCCGACCTTGCGGCTGGTGATGTCGGCCTCGCGCGCCTCGGTGGCGCGGCCGCGCTGGAAAAAGCGCTCGAAGGCCGGGTAGCTGTCGATCAGGCGGCGGAATTCGGCCTCGGGCAAAAGCAGCACCGCCGCCCCCTGCGTCGCCCGCGCCGTTGTCACCGCGATGCCGTCGCGCAGAAGCCCACGCTCGCCAAAGGAATTGCGCGGGCCCAGCAGCGAGACCAGCCCGCCCGAGGGTTCCAGCACCTCGATCGAGCCCTGCAGAACCAGAAACAGCGCGGCAATCGGGTCGCCGGCGCGATAGATCACTTCGTCTTCGGCAAAATCCCTGCGGCCGAAGGAAGTGGCGACACGCGCCAGTTCGTCCTGCGGCAGGCTGTCATAGGGGTGGACCGTTTCGAGAAAGGCGATGATGCCCCGACTGTCCTGATCATCCATGGCCCGTCCTCTGCTTGGTCCCGGCTGGAAGGGAACGCGCCCCCGGGGAAAGCCCCCCGGAGGCGCGCAGGTCAGGTCAGTGCGACTGGGCCGCGCCGGCGCCTTTCGGCACGCGGATCGACTCGATCAGGTCGATGACATGCGCCGGCGGGGCCTTGGTGACCATCGAGACCACATAGGCCACGACGAAGTTCACCACCGCGCCAACCGCACCGATCGACAGGGGCGAGATGCCAAGGACATAATTCGCCGCCGTGTCGGGCAGGTTGTTGGTGCCCGGGATGAAGAACCAGCCCTTGTAGACGAAGATGTAGCAGGCGGTGAAGATCAGGCCCACCAGCATGCCGGCGATCGCCCCTTCCTTGTTGATGCGCTTCGAGAAGATGCCCATCATCAGAACCGGGAAGATCGTCGCCGCCGCCAGACCGAAGGCCAGCGCCACCACCTGCGCGGCAAAGCCGGGCGGGTTGAGGCCAAGCCAGGTCGCCACGATGATGGCGCCGGTCATGGCGATACGGGCCCAGAGAAGCTCGGCCTTTTCCGACAGGTTCGGATTGATCGAGCCCTTGATCAGGTCATGCGAGATCGCCGACGAGATCGCAAGCAGCAGGCCCGCAGCGGTCGAAAGGGCAGCCGCCAGGGCACCGGCGGCAACCAGCGCCACCACCCAGCCGGGCAGCGCCGCGATTTCAGGATTGGCAAGAACCATGATGTCGTTGTCGACCTTGGTCAGTTCGTTGCCCCGCAGGCCCAGTTCGGCCAGCGTCTTGTCGCCCAGCTTGGCTTCCGCCAGCGCTGCATCCAGCGCGGCATTGGCCTGGTCCAGCGTGGCCTGGGCGGCCGGCTTGTCGGCCTCGGCCGCGGCGGTCAGCGCTGCCGTGGCCTCGGTCACAGCCTTGCCCGCATCGGTCACGGCCTTCGGTTCGTTGAAGTACTGGATCAGCCCGTCGCCATTCTTGTCTTCAAAGGCCAGAAGACCGGTGTGACGCCAGGTTTCAACCCAGGACAGTTCCGGCTTCGACTCGATATCGGCCAGCGACAGTGCCGGGGCCGACAGGGCCGAGCCGGTGACGGCGCCGGGCCAGAAGGTGGTCGTCAGGTTCAGACGCGCCATCGAACCGACGGCCGGAGCAACCGTGTAAAGAAGCGCGATGAAGACCAGCGACCAGCCGGCCGAAGACCGCGCATCGGCAACTTTCGGAACGGTGAAGAAGCGGATGATCACATGCGGCAGACCCGCGGTGCCGATCATCAGCGACATGGTGAACAGGAACATGTTCAGCATGTTGGCGGTTTCCGACGTATAGGCCTTGAAGCCCAGTTCGGTCACGACCGAATCCAGCTTGGCCAGCATCGAGATCTCGCCGCCCGAAGGCGCATAGGACCCGATCAGACCGAGTTGGGGCAGGAAGCTGCCGGTCAGCGACAGCGAGATGAAGATCGCCGGAACCGTATAGGCGATGATCAGCACGACATATTGCGCAACCTGCGTGTAGGTGATGCCCTTCATCCCGCCAAGCACGGCATAGACGAAGACCAGCGCCGCGCCGATATAAAGGCCCATATCGGTCGAGACTTCCAGGAAGCGCGAGAAGGTAACGCCCACGCCGCGCATCTGCCCGATCACATAGGTGATCGAGATCACGATCAGGCAGATCACGCCGATCAGACGCGCGCCACCCGAATAGAACCGGTCGCCGATGAATTCGGGCACGGTGAACTTGCCGAACTTGCGCAGATAGGGCGCAAGCAGAAGGGCCAGCAGCACATAGCCGCCGGTCCAGCCCATCAGATAGGCCGATTGTTCGTAGCCGCCGGCAGGCGCAAGCGCGATGATGCCGGCCATCGAGATGAACGAGGCCGCCGACATCCAGTCAGCGCCCGTCGCCATGCCGTTCAGCACGGGGTGAACCCCCTGACCGGCGGCGTAGAACTCTGCGGTGGAACCCGCGCGCGCCCAAAGCGCAATCCCGATGTAGATGGCAAAGGTGATGCCAACCACGATCAGGTTAAGGGTGAATTGATCCATCTGTCCCGTTCCCCCTTACTCGTCCACGCCGTGTTCACGGTCTACTTTTCCCATCACCTTCGTGTAGACGAAGATCAGGACGAGAAAGACGTAGATCGAGCCGTTCTGCGCAAACCAGAAGCCCAGATCGGCACCGCCGATATGGATCCCTTCCAGCGCGGGCCGAAGAAGAATGCCAAGGCCGAACGAGCAGGCAAACCAGACCACCAACGAGATGAGGATGATCCGGACATTCGCCGCCCAATAGGCGTTGGCAGAGGTCTTGTCCGCCATGAGTGTCACTCCCTGTTTGACTTGTCCCTCCCGCAGCCCCCTCCCTGCCGGGGCAACGGGCCTCCCTTTACGCCGCCACTTGCCCCACGATGGAAGCCAGCGCCTCGCGCACTTCGGCGATGGGTCCCATCGCGTCGATGCGGGCCAAAACGCCCTGTTCCTCGTAATAGGCAATCAGCGGTGCCGTCTGGGCGTGATAGGCCTTCAGCCTTTCGCGCACCGTTTCGGCATTGTCGTCGGCCCGACGCTTGAACTCGGTACCGCCGCATTTGTCGCAAGCCCCCGCCACGGCGGGATGCTTGAACGTGTCATGATAGCCTTCACCGCATTTGGCGCAGGTGTAGCGGCCTGAAACCCGGCCCACCATCGCCTCGTCGTCGACCTCAAGGCTGACCGCCGCGGTGACCTTCCGGCCCGCGGCCGCCAGCAGCCCGTCCAGCGCCGCCGCCTGACCGTCGGTGCGGGGAAAGCCGTCCAGGATGATGCCGCGGGCGACATCGGGCTGCGCCATGCGGTCCTTCAGGATCGCCAGCACGATCTCGTCCGAGACGAGCTGCCCCGCCTCCATCACCGATTTCGCGCGCTTGCCGGCCTCGGTGCCCGCGGCCACCGCCGCGCGCAGCATGTCGCCGGTCGACAGCTGGACCAGACCGAAATCCTCTTCCAGCATCCGGGCCTGGGTGCCCTTGCCGGCCCCGGGGGGGCCAAGCAGGATGAGAACGGGGGCGTTTGGCATGGGTCAGGCCTTGTTCATGCGGTTTTCGATCAGGTCCTCGACCACGGACGGATCGGC
>NZ_JAICBZ010000084.1 GCF_020179405.1 Xinfangfangia pollutisoli
GGGCGAATCCCGCGCCGGGGCGGCGGCCGGTTCCACGGCCGGCGCGGCCGGCGTGGCGATCCCGGTGCCCGGGCCGCCGGCAATGGTCGGCGGGGTCAGCACGGTCAGCGGCGGCGCCACGACCGGGGTCACCGCGGGCTCGGCCGGGGCGGCCTTCTTCTTCGGCGCCGGCGGTTTCGGGATCGACAGGCCCTTGGGCATCTCGCCCTTGGCGGTCAGCACGATCACCTTCTCGCCGCCCTTGACCCGCTCGTACAGGTCCATCACGTCCTGGTTGATCATGCGGAAGCAGCCCGACGAGGCATTGCGCCCGATCGACTTCCATTCCGGCGTGCCATGGATGCGATAGCCGTAATCCACCCCGCCCGAGGTCAGGTAGATCGCACGCGAGCCAAGCGGGTTGGTCGGGCCGCCGGGCTGGCCGTTTTCATATTGCTTCAGATGCGGCTTGCGCTCGATCATCTCTTTCGGCGGAGTCCAGGTCGGCCAGGTCCGCTTGTTGGCGACGACGGATTCGCCCGACCAGCCAAAGCCTTCGGCCCCCACGGCGATGCCGTAGCGGATCGCCTTTTTCTGGTCGACCACATAGTAAAGCAGCCGCTTCGAGGGGTCGATCACGATCGTGCCCGGCGCCTGTTCGTTCGGATAATCGACGACCTGGCGGCGATAGGTTTCGGGGATCTGCTCGACCGGCAGGGCGGGGACGGTGAACTTGCCGTCCGAGCGGGCGGCATAGATCGTCTCGTCCACCGCGATCGCGGGCTGTTCGGGGGCGGGGGCGACGGCGCCGGTCCCCTCGACACAGGCGGAAAGAAGAAGGACCGCGCTCAGCGCGGCGGGGACGGCAAAAAGACGCTTGGGCGTGAAAGAGAGGCCGGCAAGGCGCATGGATCGGGGCTCACTTGTTTCCTGGCCGGAAACGCAGGCTTCCGGGTTTAATCGGCGCAAAACTACCCTGTCGCCCGAGAAGCGTCAAATGGACCGCGCCCCCGGCGGATGACAGGGTCGTGAGAATCTGGCCGATCTGTCACCCATTCGTCACCGATTCCGGCGCTTGTGCCGGTCTGGCGGGCTTTGAGGCGGCGGGCGGGGGCCGGGGCGGCGCAGGCGGGGCCAGTCTTGCCCTTGCGTCACCCTTGGCTCTGGTCACCCGCGATGTCTTCCGCTAAGGCCGCAGTCCTGCCGGTTGCCGCGCCGTCATGCGCTGCGGCCGGAAGCGTGGCCATGACCGAGGGGACCAAAGCCCGACCCGGAAAGCCGGCCCCGGAAAGCCTGGCCCGAAATCTCGGGCCGTTTGCGGGGCGGAGAATGGAACGGGCTGTCCCTCGGCGCTGGCATGGCAGGCGCTTGGGGTGCTAGGTGCAGGTGAGCGGCATTTTGCTGCGGCGGCGGCATTCTGCCATTGAAATATTGTTGCGCGATGCTACAGGGGCTGGGACAGAACCTGTCGGAACGGGGGAGAAATCGGTGAAGATCGGAGCTTTGGGTGAAACCTTCGAGGGCGAGAACCGGGTGGCGATGACACCCGACTCGGCCCTGCAGCTGCAGAAGCTGGGCCATGTCTGCGTGATTCAGTCCGGGGCGGGGCTTAAGGCGGGCTTTACCGATGCGGCCTATACCGCGGCCGGGGTCGAGGTGCTGCCCAATGCGGCGGCGGTCGCGGCGGCGGCGGATGTGCTGGTCAAGGTGCGCGGCCCCGATGCCGAGGAAGCCAAGCTTCTGAAATCGGGCCAGACGCTGATCAGCTTCTTCTGGCCGGCGCAGAACGAGGCGCTCTTGAAGCAGCTGGCCGGGCAGGGCGCCACCGTCATCGCGATGGACATGGTGCCGCGGATCAGCCGCGCCCAGAAGATGGACGCGCTGTCCTCGATGGCGAACCTTGCGGGCTACCGCGCGGTGATCGAGGCTGCGAACAACTTTCCGCGCTTCTTCACCGGCCAGGTGACGGCGGCGGGCAAGGTGCCGCCGGCGAAGGTTCTGGTCGTCGGCGCGGGCGTGGCCGGTCTGGCCGCCATCGGCGCCAGCGTGTCGCTGGGCGCGATCACCTATGCTTTTGACGTCCGGCCGGAAGTGGCCGAGCAGATCAATTCGATGGGCGCCGAATTCGTCTATCTCGACTTCGCCGAAAGCCAGACCGACGGCGCGGCGACGGGCGGCTATGCGGCGCCGTCCAGCCCGGAATTCCGCGAAGCGCAGCTGAAGAAGTTCCGCGAGCTGGCGCCCGAGATGGACATCGTCATCACCACCGCCCTGATCCCCGGCCGGCCGGCGCCGAAGCTGTGGACCGAGGATATGGTCGCGATGATGAAGCGCGGCTCGGTCATCGTCGACCTGGCGGCGGAACGCGGCGGGAACTGCGACCTGACGGTGCCGGATCAGAAGATCGTCACCGACAATGGCGTGACCATCGTCGGCTATACCGACTTCCCCAGCCGGATGGCGACCCAGGCCTCGACGCTGTATTCCAACAATATCCGCCACATGCTGGCCGATCTGACGCCGAAGAAAGATGGCGTGATCGACCAGAACATGGGCGA
Source organism: Xinfangfangia pollutisoli (assembly GCF_020179405.1). Classification (GTDB taxonomy): domain Bacteria; phylum Pseudomonadota; class Alphaproteobacteria; order Rhodobacterales; family Rhodobacteraceae; genus Pseudogemmobacter; species Pseudogemmobacter pollutisoli. The sequence continues at coordinate 2,538 of NZ_JAICBZ010000084.1, forward strand.
TGACGTGATCCGCGGCGCGACCGTGGCGCATGGCGGCGATGTGACCTGGCCGCCGCCGCCGCCGAAGATCGCCGCCATCGCGGCGCAGAAGCCGAAGGAAAAAGCCAAAGAGCTGACGCCCGAGGAACGCCGCGCCAAGGAAGTGGCCGAGTTCAAGGCGCAGACCCGCAACCAGGTGGGCCTTCTGGCCATCGGCGGCGGCTTGCTGCTGGTCGCGGGCTATTTCGCGCCGGCAAGCTTCATGTCGCATTTCATCGTCTTCGTGCTGTCCTGCTTCGTGGGCTTCCAGGTGATCTGGAACGTCTCGCATTCGCTGCACACGCCCCTGATGGCGATCACCAACGCGATCTCGTCCATCATCATCCTGGGCGCGCTCTTGCAGATCGGCTCGGGCAACTGGCTGGTCATCGTGCTGGCCGCGCTGTCGGTGCTGATGGCGGGGGTGAACATCTTCGGCGGCTTCATGGTGACGCGCCGGATGCTTGCCATGTTCCAGAAGTCGTAAGGGGACACAGGGAATGGAAATCGGTTTCACCACCGCGGCCTATGTCGTTGCCGCGATCCTGTTCATCCTGTCTCTGGGCGGGCTGTCGGGCCAGGAAAGCGCCAAGCGCGCGGTCTGGTACGGCATTGTCGGCATGGCGCTGGCCGTGGCCGCCACGCTGATTGGCCCCGGCGCCGGGCTTTGGCCCTTGTCGCTGGTGCTGATCCTGGTCGGCGGGGCCGCCGGCTGGGTCGTGGCGCAGCGGGTGCAGATGACGGAAATGCCGCAGCTTGTGGCCGCCATGCATTCGCTGGTCGGTCTGGCCGCGGTGTTCATCGGCTACAACACCCATATCGAGATGGTGCGCCTGGCCGATCTGCTGGCGCTGCTGCACGATCCCGCCTGGGCGATGACCCTGACGGCCGAGAAGGCCACCGAACTGGGCAAGATGGCCGAGGGCCTGTCGGGCTTTGCCGCAGTCGTGGCGCATAAAAGCCCGGTCGAGATCTCGATCCTGCGGGTTGAGACCTTCCTGGGCGTGTTCATCGGGGCCGTCACCTTCACCGGCTCGGTCATTGCCTTCGGCAAGCTGGCCGGCCGCGTCGACGGCAAGGCGAAGAAACTGCCCGGCGGCCATATGCTGAACGCCGCGGCGGCGCTGATCTCGATCGTGCTGCTGGTGGTGTATCTGCAGACCGGCTCGTCGCTGGCGCTGATCGGCATGACGGTTGCGGCGCTGTTCATCGGCTATCACCTGATCATGGGCATCGGCGGCGCCGACATGCCGGTCGTGGTGTCGATGCTGAACAGCTATTCCGGCTGGGCGGCGGCGGCGATCGGCTTCTCGCTGTCGAACGACCTGCTGATCGTGACCGGCGCGCTGGTCGGCTCGTCCGGCGCGATCCTGAGCTACATCATGTGCAAGGCGATGAACCGCAGCTTCGTCTCGGTGATCCTGGGCGGCTTCGGCGGCACCACCGGCCCGGCGATGGAAGTGACGGGCGAGCAGATCGCCATCGACGCCGAAGGCGTGGCGGCGGCGCTGAACGATGCCGACTCTGTCATCATCGTGCCGGGCTATGGCATGGCGGTGGCGCAGGCGCAGCAATCGGTCAGCGAACTGACCCGCAAGCTGCGCGCCAAGGGCAAAGAGGTGCGTTTCGCCATCCACCCGGTGGCGGGCCGTCTGCCCGGGCATATGAACGTGCTTCTGGCCGAGGCGAAGGTGCCCTATGACATCGTTCTGGAAATGGACGAGATCAACGAGGACTTCCCGAATACGGATGTGGTGATCGTCATCGGTTCGAATGACATCGTGAACCCCGCCGCGCAGGAAGACCCGAATTCGCCCATCGCCGGGATGCCGGTTCTGGAAGTCTGGAAGGCGAAACAGGTTTTCGTGTCGAAGCGCGGCCAGGGCACCGGCTATTCGGGGATCGAGAACCCGCTGTTCTACAAAGAGAATACGCGGATGTTCTATGGCGATGCCAAGAAGTCGGTCGACGCGCTTCTGCCGATGATCGACTGAGACGATCCGTCTGCGAAAGATCGAAAGGGGCCGCGCTTGCGGCCCCTTTTCGCATTCCCCCGGAGCCTAGAACGCCATGGTCGCCCGCACCGCGCGGGTCCAGCGGTCATACAGCGCGGCGCGGCGCTCGGGCACCATCGCGGGGGTGAATTGCCGCTCCAGCGCCCAGCTTTGCGCAAAGCCCGTCTCGTCGGTCAGGCCGGCGGCGCGTGCGGCCAGGAAGGCCGCCCCCAGCGCGGTCGTCTCGGTCACCACCGGCCGGTCCACCGGCGCGTCGAGCAGATCGGCCAGGAATTGCATCGTCCAGTCCGAGGCGGTCATGCCGCCATCCACCCGCAGCCGCCCGGGTGCGGCCTCGGGCCAGTCGGCCCGCATCGCCTCCATCAGGTCGCGGGTCTGGAAGGCCACGCTTTCCAGCGCCGCGCGGGCCAGCTCGGCCGGGCCTGAATTGCGGGTCAGCCCGAAGATCGCGCCGCGGCAATCGGGCCGCCAATAGGGCGCGCCGAGGCCGGTGAAGGCGGGCACCAGCACCACGCCCTGATCGGCATCGGCGGCCTCGGCCAGGCCTTGGGTCTCGGCGGCGGTGCGGATGATCTTCAGCCCGTCGCGCAGCCAATGCACCACCGCGCCTGCGATGAAGATCGAGCCTTCCAGCGCATAGCTGGTCTGCCCGTCGATCCGCGCGGCGATGGTGGTCAACAACCGGTTGGACGAGGCGATGCGCCGCGCCCCGGTGTTCAGAAGCGCAAAACAGCCGGTGCCATAGGTGGATTTCATCATTCCGGCCGAGAAACAGGCCTGGCCCAGCGCCGCGGCCTGCTGGTCGCCCGCCACGCCCAGGATCGGGATCTCGCGGCCGAAAAGATCGGCCCGGGTCACGCCGAAGGGGCCCGCGCAATCGCGCACCTCGGGCAGCAGCGACATCGGAATGTCCAGCAGCCCGCAGATTTCGGCATCCCAGCGGTTTTCGCCGATGTCATACAGCAGCGTGCGCGCGGCATTGGTCGCATCGGTGGCATGGACGCGCCCGCCGGTCAGGTTCCAGATCAGCCAGCTGTCGACCGTGCCAAAGGCCAGTTCGCCCCGTTCCGCCCGCGCCCGCGCGCCGGGAAGGGTGTCGAGCAGCCATTTCAGCTTGGTGCCCGAGAAATAGGGATCCAGCAGCAGGCCGGTGCGGGCGGTGATCAGGGGCTCGTGCCCCTGTGCCTTCAGATCGGCGCAGATCGCGGCGCTGCGCCGGTCCTGCCAGACCACGGCGGGGGCCAGGGCGGCGCCGGTGGCGCGGTCCCACAAAAGCGTGGTCTCGCGCTGGTTGGTGATGCCGATCGCCGCGATCTCGGCCGGCCGCCGCCCGGCCTGTTCCACCGCGGCGCGGGCGGTGGCGGCGGTCGTTGACCACAGGTCCAGGGGGGCATGCTCGACCCAGCCCGATTGCGGATAGGATTGCGGGAATTCCTCCTGCGCCTGGGCAAGCGGCCGCAGATCGCCCGCCGCCCCCGCCTGGAACAGGATCGCGCGGGTCGAGGTGGTGCCCTGGTCGATGGCAAGGATAAGGGACATGGGCGGGCCTTCGGATCGGGAAAGGGGCCGGGCCAGTCTGCCTGCCCCGGACGATCAGGTCACGCGGTTTTGGCCGTGTCGGCCGCAAGGGCGGTGCCGGGCGCATCCAGGAAATCCTGCAGCGCGGCGATCTGCTCGGCCGTCATCCGCAGGCCCAGCCGGGTGCGGCGCCAGACCACATCCTCGGCCGTCTGCGCCCATTCCCGCGCGATCAGCCAGCGCGTTTCGGCCTCGGTCAATGTGCCGCCGAAATCGCGGCCCAGATCCTCGACCCGCTGCGCCCGGCCCAGGATTTGCACCGCCTCGGTGCCATAGGCGCGGATCAGCCGCTGGGCCCAGGGCCCGGTCAGGAACGGATATTCCTTGCGCAGGCCCGCGATATGGGCCGCCACATCGGCCACGGCGAAATCGCCGCCCGGCAGCGCCACGCCCGCGGTCCAGGCCGGGCGCGCCCGCGGAAACCACGGCGCAAGCTTGGCCAGCGCGCCTTCGGCCAGCCGCCGATAAGTGGTGATCTTGCCGCCGAACACATTCAGCAGGGGCGCGCCCTCGGCCTGCAGCGACAGCACGTAATCCCGCGTCGCCGCCGTGGCCGAGCGCGCGCCGTCATTATACAGCGGCCGCACCCCGGAATAGGTCCAGACCACATCTTCGGCCGTGACGGGCCGGGCGAAATAGCTGCTGGCGAAGCGGCACAGGTAATCGCGCTCGGCCTCGGTGCAGCGGGCCTCGGCGGGGGCGGCCTGGTGATCCTGGTCGGTGGTGCCGATCAGGGTGAAGTCCTGCTCATAGGGGATGGCGAAGATGATCCGCCCATCCGGGCCCTGGAAGAAATAGCAGCGGTCGTGGTCGTAGAGCTTGCGGGTGACGATATGGCTGCCGCGCACCAGCCGCACGCCTTCGTTCGAGGGCAGATGGGCCACGTCGCGGATCACCTCCATCACCCAGGGGCCGCCGGCATTGACCAAAGCGCGGGCGGTATGGGTCACGCGGCCCGTGGGGCCCTCGGTGTCGATCTGCCACAGATCGCCCAGGCGGCGGGCCTGGACGGCGCGGGTCCGGGTCAGGATCTGCGCGCCGCGCCGGGCCGCGTCGCGGGCATTCAGCACCACCAGGCGCGAATCCTGCACCCAGCAATCGGAATATTCATAGGCCTTGCCGAAGCGGGCCTGCAGCGGCGCGCCCGCCGGATCCTGGCGCAGGTTCAGCGTGCGGCTGCGCGGCAGGATCTTCCGCCCGCCCATCGTGTCGTAGAGAAACAGCCCCAGCCGGATCAGCCAATCGGGCCGCCGCCCGGCCAGCCAGGGCATGGTCCAGCGCAGCAGCCGCGAGGTGGGCGTGTCGCCTTCGAACCGCATCTCGGGCGACAGGGGCAGCACGAAGCGCATCGGCCAGGAAATATGCGGCATGGCGCAAAGCAGGGTCTCGCGTTCCTCCAGCGCCTCGCGCACCAGGCGGAATTCGAAATATTCCAGATAGCGCAGCCCGCCGTGAAACAGCTTGGTCGAGGCGGACGAGGTGCCCTGCGCCAGATCGCCCTGTTCGGCCAGCGTCACCGAAAGCCCGCGCCCCGCCGCATCGCGCGCGATGCCGCAGCCGTTGATCCCGCCGCCGATGATGAAAAGATCGACCGTCTCCGGCCCTGCCGCCTGTGCCATCTGCGCCTGCCTCTGTGTTGCGCCATTTTCGTTTTATTTCGTTTTTCGGTAAAGCGAAATTTTTCGCACATTTCCGGGCCTGCGCCCGTGTGCAGGCGCGGGTGCAAGTGACAGGCGGCGCGATCCGTGCAAGACCGGGGGAAAGGGGAATGCGATGGCGCTGAGTTTCCGGCAAAGCGAAATCCTGCAGATTGCCCGGGCCGAAGGCCGGGTGGTGGTCGAAGACCTGGCGCAGCGCTTCGAGGTGACGCTGCAGACGATCCGCCGCGACCTGGCCGACCTGGCCGAGGCGGGGCATCTGGACCGGGTGCATGGCGGGGCGGTGGCGCGCACGGGCGTGGCGAACATCGCCTGGGAAAGCCGACGGCGGATGAACGAGGCAGCGAAGGCCGCGATCGCGCGCGCCTGTGCGGCGGCCGTCCCCGACAATTCCAGCCTGATCCTGAACATCGGCACCACGACCGAGGCGGTGGCGCGTGCGCTTCTGAACCACCAGAATCTGACCGTGATCACCAACAACCTGAATGTGGCAACCATTCTTGCGGGAAATCCGGCCTGTGAGGTGGTGGTGGCGGGCGGTGCCTTGCGCCGGTCCGATGGCGGGCTGGTGGGCGAATTGACCACCCAGGCCTTCGCGCAGTTCAAGGTCGATATCGCGGTGATCGGCACTTCGGCGATCGATGCCGATGGCGATCTGCTGGATTTCGACCTGGCCGAGGTGCGGGTGTCGAAGGCGATTCTGGGCCGGGCGCGGAAAAGCTTTCTGGTGACCGACCATTCCAAGTTCGACCGCTCGGCCCCGGCGCGGCTGGCCTCGCTGGCCGAGATCGACGCGGTCTTCACCGACCGGCCGCTGGCGCCCGATCTGGCGCGAAAATGCGCGGAATGGGGCACCGCGCTGCATGTGGTGGGCGCCTGAACGCCGCTTCGGCGGGACTGATGAGAATAAAACACGCGTTTTAGGCGAAGCGGCGCGCGGATTCTTTCGATCTGGGCCGCAGGCCATTTCAGGCGAATTGACAGGCGGGCCCGAGGCGCAGCAATCTTCCCGCGCAGGTGCAGCCCAGGGCCCTGCCACCGGCCCCGATCCGGGCCCGCGGCAGATCTCGGGCAGGGCTGCGCCCGACATAAGGCAGGCGGGATCCTACCCGCCGCGACTGACCGATGCGTCAACCCAGGGAGAACGATTTTGACCATGACGTCCCGTCTGAACCGCCGCCGCTTTCTGAAGGCTTCGGCGGCGGGCGCCGGCCTTCTGGCTGCGCCTGCGCTTATCTCGTCCAAGGCGCTTGCCTCTTCGGGCGAGTTGAACTTTACCGGCTGGGCCGGCTATCCGGTCCTGACGGAAAAGGCCTTTCCCGCCTTCGAGGCGGCGACCGGCATCAAGGTGAACTTCACCGAAATGCCCGATCAGGACACCATGTTCGGCGCGGCGAAGGTCGCGCTTGATTCGGGCGGCATCGACGTGATCGAGCCGACGATCGACCGGGTCGGCGCCTGGGATTCGAACGGGCTTCTGGGCACGTTCGACGAATCGAAGCTGGCGGTGTCCAACTATCTGCCGGGCCTGGCCGATGGCGCGGCGGGCGAACGGTCGCGGCCGGGCGGGGCGCTGAAATATGTGCCCTCGGTCTGGGGCACCGAGTCGCTGGTGGTGAATGAGGCCGAGGCGAAACTGTCCACGCCGCCGTCGCTGGGCGATCTGTTCAGCCCCGACAACCAGTCGGTGCTGCGCCCGCATTCGGCGCTGGCGGCGATGGGGCGCTATCTGGATGCCACGGGCAAGCTGCCGCGGCCCTGGATGGACAGCTATACCGACATGGGCGCCATGACCGAACTTTGGGACATCGCGCTGGCCGAGGCGATCAAGGCCAAGGGCAATGTCGTGCAATGGTGGTCGGGCGAGAACGAGGCGAATGCCGGCTTCACCGCCAATGGCGCGACCGTGGGCCTGTGCTGGGATTCGACCGGCTTCAACCTGCGCAAGGACGGCTACAAATATGTGGCCCCGGTCGAGGGCGCCTTCGCCTGGCATCAGGGCTTTGTCATCATGAAGAATGCCGCCAATGTCGAACAGGCGCATGAATTCGTGAAATGGGTCTCGACGGCCGAGGGCGCCTCGCTTTGGGCCACGGCCTTCTCGGCCAACCCGGTGGGCAAGGGCGCGGCGGATCTGATGGATCCCGAGGTTTCGGCCTATTACAACGGCACGTTCAACGACGAGGCGCTGTCGAAACTGTGGTGGTGGCCCGACCAGTCGGCCGACTTCCTGGCCAAGCGCGCCGAATATGCCGACAAGTACAAGGCCGCCTGAGCGCCAGGTTCAGGCAGCCTGACGGGCAGCACAAGGGGCAGGGCGGCGGCGTATGCCGCCCGCCTTGCGACACAAGGTCCGGGCGGCCGCCTTCGCGCGCCGCCCGTTTTTTGTTCACTTTGCCGACACATGCCGGTTACACAGGCTTGGCAGAAGGGCGCGGCATGCGCGCCTTTCGCGCCAATCAGGAGAGATTGACATGACGTTTGCCCTGAACCGCCGCCGCTTCCTGGCCGGCTCTGCCACTCTGCTTGCTGCCCCCGCCATCGTGTCGCGCGCCGCGCTGGCGTCGTCGGGCGAGCTGAACTTCGTGGGCTGGGCGGGTTACCCGGAACTGGCCGAGAAGATCCTGCCCGCCTTCACGGCCGCGACCGGCATCAAGGTCAACTTCAAGGAAGTTCCCGACCACGAGACCATGTATGCCGAATCGAAGATCGCGATGGAAACCGGCGGCATCGACATGATCGAAACCACGATCGACCGCTGGGGCAGCTACAATGCCAATGGCCTGCTGCAGGCCTGGGACGAATCGAAGCTGGATCTGGCCGCCTATCTGCCGGGCCTGGCCGATGGCGAAGCGGGCGAGATGTCGCGGCTGAATGGCGGGCTGATGATCGTCCCCTCGGTCTGGGGCACCGAAGCGCTGGTCGCGCTGGAATCGGATGCGAAACTGTCGTCGCCGGCCTCGCTGGGCGATCTGTTCAACGCCGAGAACCAGGCCGTGCTGCGCCCGCATTCGACGCTGGCCGCGATGGGCCGCTATCTGGAAGCGCAGGGCAAGCTGCCGAAGCCCTGGCGCGAAGGGTACAAGGACATGGCCGTGATGACCGAATTGTGGGACATCGCGCTGGCCGAGGCGATCAAGGCCAAGGGCAATGTGATCCAGTGGTGGTCGGGCGAGAACGAGGCCGTCGCGGGCTTCCAGGCCAATGGCGGCACGATCGGCCTGTGCTGGGATTCGACCGGCTTCAACCTGCGCAATGACGGCTGCAAGTACATCGCCCCCGTCGAGGGCGCCTTCGCCTGGAACCAGGGCTTCTCGGTGCTGAAGAACGCCAAGAATGCCGAGGCGGCGGCCGAGCTGGCCAAGTTCGTGGCCTCGCCCCAGGCCTCGGCCGACTGGGCGACGGCCTTCAAGGCCAACCCCGTGGCCAAGGGTGCGCCCGAGCTGATGGACCCGGAAATCGCCGCCTATTACGCCGGAACCTTCGACGATGCCGCGCTGAAATCGCTGTGGTGGTGGCCCGAGCAGGGCGCGGAATTCGTCGCCAAGCGCGGCGAATATGCCGACAAGTACAAGGCGGCCTGATTGCGGCCCCTCCGGCGGATTGCCCGCCGGCGTTGCGAAAGCGCCGGGCCCTTGGCCCGGCGTGCCTGTATTGAAGGCAGGCGGGTCGCGGAACCCCCATCGCATGCCGCGAAACCCATTGCGGCAGCCGATGCCGCGCCGTAGCCTGCCGCAAAAAGCGCCACTCATGGCCGTTCCACGGGGAGACATAGCGCGATGAGCGCAGGAATTCAGCTGGACGACGTCTGCTGCGACTTCGGAAGTTTCCGGGCGGTGGATCACGCGACCGTCGACATCAAGCCCGGAGAGTTCTTTTCCTTTCTTGGCCCCTCGGGCTGCGGGAAGACCACGATCCTGCGGATGATCTCGGGCTTCATCGAACCCACATCCGGGGTGATCCGCATCGGCGGGCAGGATGTGAAGGGCAAGCGCCCGAACCAGCGCCCGACCGCGCTGATCTTCCAGAACCTGGCGCTGTTCCCGCTGATGCCGATCTGGGAAAACATCGCCTTCGGGCTTGAGATGCGCGGCGTCGACAAGGCGGCGCGGCGCGCCAAGGCCGAAGAACTGCTGCGGCTGGTCGATCTGCCCGGGGCGGCCGACAAGATGGTCAGCCAGCTGTCGGGCGGCCAGAAGCAGCGCGTGGCGATTGCCCGCGCCCTGGCGGTCGAGCCCAGCGTCATGCTGCTGGACGAGCCGCTTTCGGCGCTGGACCTGAAGCTGCGCCAGCACATGCGGGCCGAATTGCGCGCGATCCAGAAGCGCACCGGCGTGACCTTCATCTACATCACCCATGACCAGGGCGAAGCGCTGGCCATGTCGGACCGGGTGGGCGTCATGTCCCAGGGCCGGATCCAGCAGATCGCCGACCCGCGCGAGATCTACAACAATCCGGTCAATGGTTTCGTCGCCAGTTTCGTGGGCGAGAACAACATCATCGACGGCACGGCCGGCCCCGCCGCGGGCGGATTGGCGGGCTTCGACACCGCCCTTGGCGGCCTGCGCGCCCGGATCTCGCCCGAGGCGCTGGGCCGGCCGGTCAAGCTGTATGTCCGGCCCGAACACACGATCCTGACCGAAGCGCCGGGCCCGGAAAACGCCGTGCCGGTCACGGTGACCGAAGTGTCCTTCGAGGGCGCCTTCATCTCGGTTCTGACCCAGACCGAGACCGGCAAGGTGCTGGCGGCCGAGATCCGCAATGACGGCTCGGCCACGGTGCCGGCGATCGGGGCCAAGCTTTACGCCAGCTTCTCGGCCGAACGCGCGGCTTTGCTGCCCGATGCCACTGTGCGGGGCTAGGCCATGGAAAACATGCTGCGCCGCTACGGATCGGGGCTGACCCTGCTGATCTGTCTTCTGGTCGCCTTCTGGCTGTTGATGCTGGTGATCGTGCCGAACATCACACTGTTCGAGCAAAGCTTCCGCCCCTATCTGCCGGTGACCGAGATCGGCGGGCCGAGGGATGTCTATTCGCTGGACAACTTCCTGAAGGTGTTCAACGGCGATACCCAGATCACGCTGTTCGGCCGCAGTTTCGCCATTCCGGTCCATGTGCTGACCTTCGCGCTGACCATTCTGTATTCGATCCTGGTCACGCTGATCTGCTTCGCCCTAGCCTATCCCCTGGCCTATTACATGGCCAAGATCGTCAACCCGAAGACCCTGCCGACGCTGTTGTTGCTGCTGTTCATCCCGCTTTGGGTGTCGGAAGTGCTGCGCGCCTTTGCCTGGTGGATCATCCTGGCGCTGAAAGGGCCGCTGAACTCGCTGCTGCTGTTCACCGGGGTGATCGACAAGCCGGTGCGCTGGATCGTCGATTACAACGGCGTGGTGATCGGTCTGGTCTATACCTATGTGCTGTTCATGCTGTTCCCGATCTACAATGCGGTGCAGTCGCTGGACACCAACCAGATCGAGGCGGCCGAGGATCTGGGCGCGCCCTGGTGGAAGATCCATCTGAAGATCGTCATGCCGCATGCCAAACCCGGCATCGCCTCGGGCGCGGTCATGGTGTTCATGCTGTCGGCCGGCTCGCTTCTGGTGCCCTCGATCCTGGGCTCGACCACCTCGCAATGGTTCACCCAGACCATCGACCAGTGGTTCAAGGATGCCTTGGACTGGAACACCGCCTCGGCCTATGCGCTGTTGCTGCTGATCCTGTGTACGGTCTTCGTCTCGCTGGCGATGTGGCTGTTCAAGGTGAAGCTTTCCGATATCGCGAAATAGGGGGCGAGGGGATGCACAAGTTCCGTCTGGGCCTGGCCCATCTCTATACGTTCCTGTTCCTGATCTACCTTCTGGCGCCTTTGGCGGTGATGTCGGGGGCGGCGTTCAACGACAGCAAACTGCCCTCGATCGTGCCCTGGAAGGGCTTTACCTGGCACTGGTTCCAGGCGCTTTGGGCCGATGACCGGATGCTTGTGGCCTTCGGCAACACGCTGGTCGTGGCGGCGGCCGTGGCGGCGCTGGCGGTGATCGTGGGCACGGCGGCGGCGATCCTGATCAACTCGATCTCGGGCCGGCTGCGCACGGTGCTGTACGGGATGATGATCTCGACGATCCTGATCCCGGGCGTGGTGATCGGCATCTCGACGCTGCTGATGTGGACCAAGCTGGGCGGCCTGATCTTCGGCTCGGGCGAGAAGATGTTTCCCTTCATCCCGGGCCTGCATCTGAGCGTGCTGGGCCAGGTCAGCTATATCGCCGCCATGGTGATGCTCTTGGTTCTGGCGCGGCTGCAAAGCTTCGATGCCGGGCTGGAAGAGGCGGCGCTGGATCTGGGCGCCAGCCATGCCCAGGTGATGCGCCGGATCCTGTTGCCGCATCTCTACCCCGCGATCGGGGCCGGCGCGGCGGTGGCCTTCTTCCAGTCGATCGAGAATTTCAACGTCACCCAGTTCACCCGGGGCGGCAAGGACACGCTGACCGTCTATGTCTTCTCGAAGGTGCGATCCGGCATCACGCCCACGATCAACGCGCTGGCCTTCCTGCTGATCTGCATCACCCTGGTTCTGGCCGTCTGGTATGAAATCGCCCGCCGCCGCCGGGCCCGGATCGAGGCCGCGCGCGAAGCCGAGGCGCGCGAGGCCGAAGCGCGCGAGACCGAAGCCATGGCCGAGATCACCGGCGCGGCCTGAGGCAAGCGGCGCGGAGGTGGTGAGAAGGCCGGGGTGTCGGAACTCCGGGGTGTAAGAAGGCCGGGGGCTCTGCCCCCGGACCCCCGGGATATTTGGACAGAGAGGAAGAGATCAGGGCGCGAGAAGGGTGCGGACCAGATCCGAGCCGGGATCGGCCAGCGCGTCGATCACGTCGAAATGGTGCCGCTCGGGGGCGACGGTCCAGGGGCAGGCCCATTCTTCCGCCAGGGTGCGGGCCTGCCACAGGAAATCGGGCCGCTCCTGCGCGCCGACCCAGACATGGGCGCTGCAGCCCGGGCGCAGGGCCAGCCGCGCCGGCGATTGCGCCGCGGCTTCGGCGGCGTCGATGCCAAGCGTCGCGTTCATCTGCGTCGCCATCAGCGGGCCCAGCTCGGCCAGGGGCGAGATCGGGACGATCCGCGTCACCGGCAGGTCCAGATCGGCGCAGCCCATCCGCGCGGCCAGATGGCCGCCGGCGCTGTGGCCGGTGACATGCAGGGGGCCGGGCAGGGCGTCGGCAAGCTGGCGGCAGGCCTGGGCGATTTCCGCCACCATCGCGGCGATGCGCGCCTGCGGGGCCAGCGTATAGCCGGGCAGCGCCACCGCCCAGCCCTGCGCCAGCGGCCCCGCGGCCAGATGCGACCAGTCCTGCGGGCCGAAGGCCAGCCAATAGCCGCCATGCACGAAAACCAGGGTCCCCCGCGCCGGGCCCTCGGGCAGGAACAGATCGTAGCGCTGACGCGGGCCCGGCCCATAGGGCTGGTCCAGCCGGGCGTTCGGCTGGCTGGCGCGGAAGGCACGCGACTGCGCCTCCCAGCGCTGCACATGGGCCGCGGCATCGGGGATGAAATCGCCATTGGCATAGGCGCGGTCGGGGTCGGGCCAGCGATAGGGGATCATGGTCTCGGCTTGGTGAAAGGCGGGGATGGGGCGGCGTCGGGGCAGGCGGCCCCCTTCCGATCCCAGATCGCGCGCCCCGGGTCAACGCATCGCTGCGCCGCGGGTGATTGTCCCCCTCGGCCGCTTCGGCTTTTATGGCGCAAGAAGGCGCCGGCCGGCCGGGCGCGGCGCGGGGGGAAGACAGATGGCAAAACCGATCGTGATCCTGGGGATCTTCGTCGCCGACACCTCGTTCCGCGCCGCGCGCATGCCGCGGCTGGGCGAGACGGTGCTGGGCCAAAGCTTCGCGCTGGGGCCGGGGGGGAAGGGATCGAACCAGGCCGTCGCCGCGGCGATGGCGGGGGGCACGGTGCAATTCATCACCCGGCTAGGCCGCGATGATTTTGCCGCCATCGCGCAGGCCACCTGGGCCAGGGCGGGCGTGCAGCCGCAGGTGACCGAGGATGCCGACAGCTATACGGGGGCGGCCTTCATCTTCCTGGAAGCCGCCACCGGCAACAATGCCATCATCGTCTCGCCCGGGGCGGCGGCGCGGATCGGGCCGGCCGATCTGGACGCGCGCGCGGGTCTGATCGCCGGCGCCTCGGTGTTCATGGCGCAGCTTGAGCAGCCGGTTCCGGCGGCGCGGCGCGGGCTGGAAATCGCCCGGGCGGCGGGGGTGACCACCATTCTGAACCCCGCGCCCGCGGCCGCGCTGGACGATGCTCTGCT
>NZ_JAICBZ010000085.1 GCF_020179405.1 Xinfangfangia pollutisoli
TCCGCTTTGGCCCGGCGAGGCGCCGGCCGGCGCCGTGCCCGCCCGTCTGGCCGAGTTTTCGGCCGGCCGCGCGGCCGCACGGGCGGCGCTGCAGGCGCTTGGGCTGAAGCCCGCGCCGATTCCCGCAGGCCCCGACCGGGCGCCGCTTTGGCCCGAGGGCGTGCATGGCACGATCACCCATAGCCGCAGCGCCTGTCTGGCGGCGCTGCGCCGCGGCACAGGTGGGATCGGGTTGGATCTGGAACCGCTGCGCCCGCTTCCGGCAGAGATCTGGGACACGGTTCTGCTGCCCGAAGAGCGGCGCGTGGTCGAGCAGGCCGCCGATCCGGGCCTGGCCGCGCTGCTGGTCTTTTCCGCCAAGGAAGCCGCCTACAAGGCGCAATTTGCCTTTTCCCGCCAACTCTTCGGTTTCGAGACCCTGACGGTCCGCGTCTCGGGCGCGGCCTTCACCGCCCGCTTCCGCTTCTCGGCCTATCCCTTCCGCCCGGGCGATGCGATCCAGGGCGGATGGGCGCAGCTGGAAGGCCATATCCTGACCGCCGCCGCGCTTTGAGACCCGGCCAATGCCGCGATGCGGCACTGCTGTCGCAGCGACGATTTGTCGCGACAGGGACGGAAATTGCGCTAGCATGACCCCCGGAGGAGTGCTGCGTCCGCAAGGCCCGCGGCAACGGAGGATCAGATATGAACAAATTCATCGCCACGCTTTGCGTGATCAGCTGGTCGGGCTTCTGGGCCTTCGGCTATCTTGCGCTTTCCGCCGGGGTGCAGGACAGCGGCCAGATGGTCATGGCCATCGTGCTGGCCGCCGCGGGCCTGTTCACCGGCATCTTCACCTATCTGAAGATCGCCCGCGATCAGGATCCGCAGCGCTGGAACCATGTCCGCCAGGACGAGATCACACCGGCGCCGGCCGCCTGATCTGCGCTGCGGCCTCGACAACCAGGGGCCGCAGCCCCGCACCGCCCTGATCCAGCAGGTCGAACAATTCGCGCCGCATCCGCGGCTCCCAGAAATCGTTGATATGCGCGGCCAGGCCGGCCACCCCCTCGGCATGGGGCTTCGATTCCATGAACAGCGAAATCTGGTTCGCCATACGGGTGATCTTGTCAGCGGACATGACGGACCTCGGTCAGGATACGGTCGGAATGGGTGAACAGCTCGAACCGGTCGGGCCGGGCAAGCGCGATCAGGGTGATGCCGACACGGTCGGCCAGCGCCACGGAATCGGCGGTCGGGGCTGAGACGGCAATCAGCAGCGGCGCGCCCAGGGCGGCAACCTTCTGCACCATGTCGATGGAAACGCGGCTGGTCAGCACGACCGCGCCCTCGGGCGGGCCTTCGGGCCGGCCCAGGCGGATCAGATGACCGGCCAGCTTGTCCAGCGCATTGTGCCGGCCCACATCTTCCCGCGCGGCGATCAGGCGGCTGCCATCCCAGAAACCCGCGCAATGGGCGGCGCGGGTCGCATCATGCAGGGGCTGCGCCGCCGGCAGCGCCGCCACCCCCGCCATGACCTGCCCAGGCGTCAGACGAAAGGCCGAGGGCGCCAGCGCCGCGGGTTCGCGCAGCGCCTGGCCGATGGAATCGATCCCGCACAGCCCGCAGCCCACCGGTCCCGCCATGGTCCGGCGCCGCGCCGCCAGCCGCGCCTCGGCGGCCTGCCGCAGCCAGACCTGCACGTCAATCCCCTGCGGCCCGGGCACGACCTCGACCGTGTCGATCTCCTCGGGCGTGGCGATGCCTTCGGTCAGCGCAAAGCCATAGGCGAAATCCTCCAGATCCGACGGCGTCGCCATCATCACCGCCTGGGTCGAGCCGTTGAAGGACAGCGCAACGGCCGATTCCTCGGGCAAGACCCGCTCGCCCGGGGTGACGGCCGTGCCGAAAGCCAGCCGCGGCAGTGTGCGCGCGCCCTTCATGCCGCGCCTATTCCGCCGCCGGCAGGATCCGCCGCGACTGCGCCGCCATCTCGGAATAGTCCTCTTGCCATTGGCTGGGCCCGTTCGAGGGGCTGACCTGCACCGCCGTGACCTTGTATTCCGGGCAGTTCGTGGCCCAATCCGAATAATCGGTCGTAATCACATTGGCCTGAGTGTCGGGGTGGTGGAAGGTCGTATAGACCACCCCGGGCGAGACGCGATCGGTGATCTGCGCGCGCAGCGTGGTTTCCCCCGCCCGGCTTGCCAGCCGCACCCAATCGCCTTCGCGCAGGCCGCGGTTTTCGGCGTCATGCGGGTGAATCTCCAGCACGTCCTGATCGTGCCAGACCACATTGGCGGTGCGCCGGGTCTGGGCGCCCACATTGTACTGGCTGAGGATCCGCCCCGTGGTCAGCAACAGCGGGAAGCGCGGGCCGGTCTTTTCATCGGTCGCGACATATTCGGTGCGGATGAACTTGCCCCTGCCGCGCACGAAGCCGTCGATATGCATCAAGGGCGTGCCTTCCGGCGCCTTCTCGTTGCAGGGCCATTGGACCGAGCCCAACTCGTCCAGCTTGTCATAGCTGACGCCCGCGAAAGACGGGGTGGTCAGGGCGATTTCCGCCATGATCTGGCTGGGATGGCTATAGGCCCAATCCGCGCCCATCGCATTGGCGAACATCTGCGTCACTTCCCAGTCGCCATAGCCGTTCTTCGGCGCCATCACCTTGCGCACGCGGTTGATGCGGCGTTCGGCATTGGTGAAGGTGCCGTCCTTTTCCAGGAAGGACGAGCCGGGGAAGAACACATGCGCGTAATTCGCCGTCTCGTTCAGGAACAGGTCATGGACGATGACGCAATCCATCGCCGCCAGCCCGGCCGAGACGTGATGCGTGTCGGGATCGGATTGCAGGATGTCCTCGCCCTGGCAATACAGGCCCTTGAACGTGCCCTCGACCGCCGCATCCAGCATGTTCGGAATGCGCAGGCCGGGTTCCGGGTCGATCTTCACGCCCCAAAGGCTTTCGAACACGTCGCGCGCCGCATCGGTCTTCACATGGCGATAGCCCGGCAGCTCATGCGGGAAAGACCCCATGTCGCAGCTGCCCTGCACATTGTTCTGGCCGCGCAGCGGGTTCACCCCCACGCCGGGCCGGCCGATATTGCCGGTCAGCATGGCAAGGTTCGCGATGCCGATCACCGTGGTCGAGCCCTGGCTGTGTTCCGTCACGCCCAGCCCGTAATAGATCGCCGCATTGCCGCCGGTGGCATACAGCCGTGCGGCCTTGCGCAGTTCCTCCGCGGGCACCCCGGTCAGCGCCTCGATCGCCTCGGGCGCATGGCGCGGATCAGAGACGAATTCGGCGTAATCCTGGAATTCGTCCCAGTCGCAGCGTTCCCGAACGAATGTTTCATTGACCAGACCTTCGGTCACGATCACATGCGCCAGCGCGGTGACCACGGCCACATTGGTGCCCGGCTTCAGCGCCAGATGATGCGCGGCGCGGATATGCGGGCTGTCGACCATGTCGATCCGGCGCGGGTCGATGACGATCAGCTTCGCGCCCTGCCGCAGCCGCTTCTTCAAGCGCGAGGCGAAGACCGGATGCCCGTCGGTCGGGTTGGCGCCGATGATCAGCGCCACGTCCAGATGTTCGACCGAATCGAAATCCTGGGTGCCGGCGCTGGTGCCATAGGTCTGGCCCAGACCATAGCCAGTGGGCGAATGGCAGACCCGCGCGCAGGTATCCGTATTGTTGTTCATAAACACGGCGCGGGTCAGTTTCTGGACCAGATAGGTTTCCTCATTGGTGCAGCGCGACGAGGTGATCACGCCGACCGATTGCCGCCCGTGCTGGGCGATGATGCCCTTCATCCGGGTCGCGGCAAACGCCATCGCCTCGGCCCAGCTGACTTCGCGCCAGGGATCGGTGATCTTGTCGCGGATCATCGGGTTCAGGATCCGGTCCTTGTGGCTGGCATAGCCATAGGCGAAGCGGCCCTTGACGCAGCTATGGCCGCGATTGGCCTTGCCCTGTTTCCAGGGCACCATCCGCACCAACTCGTCGCCGCGCATTTCCGCCTTGAAGCTGCAGCCGACGCCGCAATAGGCGCAGGTGGTGATGATCGACCGTTCCGGCGTGCCGATCTCGATCACCGATTTTTCCTGCAGCGTCGCGGTCGGGCAGGCCTGCACGCAGGCGCCGCAGCTGACGCAATCCGAGGTGATCGCCGTATCGGTCTTGGCCCCGAAGGACACCCGGCTGTCGAAGCCGCGGCCTTCGATCGTCAGCGCGAAAGTGCCCTGCACTTCCTCGCAGGCGCGCACGCAGCGCGAGCAGACGATGCATTTCGCCGGATCATAGGTGAAATAGGGGTTCGACTCGTCCTTGGCCTGCCATTGCGGATTGGCCTCGCCGCTGGTGTTCTTGGCCTTGAAATGCGTCTCGACCGCCTCATAGCGCACATCGCGCAGGCCCACGGCGCCGGCCATGTCCTGCAATTCGCAATCGCCATTGGCCGCACAGGTCAGGCAATCCAGCGGGTGGTCGCTGATATACAGCTCCATCACGCCGCGGCGCAGCTGCTTCAGCTTGCCGGTCTGGGTATGCACCTTGATGCCGGCCGCCACGGGCGTGGTGCAAGAGGCGGGCGTGCCGTTGCGCCCTTCGATCTCGACCAGGCACAGCCGGCAGGACCCGAAGGCATCCAGGCTGTCGGTCGCGCACAGCTTCGGCACCGAAATGCCGATTTCGGCCGCCGCGCGCATGATCGAGGTGCCTTCCGGCACGGTCACGTCGAATCCGTCGATGGTCAATGTGACCATATGTTTGGATTTCGCGGCAGGCGTGCCGAAATCGCGGTCGGGGATGATGAAGTCCTTGAAGTCTTTCATTCTGCGGCCTCCTTCGCGCGGGCGAAGTCTTGCGGGAAATGGGTCAGCGAGGACATGACGGGATACGGCGTGAAGCCCCCCAGCGCGCAAAGCGAGCCGGATTTCATCGTCGCGCACAGGTCTTGCAGCAGCGGGATCGCCGATGTGTCGCCGGCGGCGATGCGGTCGATGGTTTCCACCCCGCGCACCGCGCCGATCCGGCAGGGCGTGCATTTGCCGCAGCTTTCAACCGCGCAGAATTCCATCGCGAAGCGGGCTTGCGCCAGCATGTCGGCGGTATCGTCGAAAACGGTCAGACCGGCATGGCCGATCAGCCCGTCATTGCCGGCGAATTCCTCGTATCCGAACGGAAGGTCGAAATCCGAAACCGGGTGATAGGCGCCCAAGGGACCGCCCACCTGCACCGCCTTGACCGGCCGGCCCGAGGCCGTGCCACCGCCGATGCCAAGAACGATTTCGCCCAGGGTCAGGCCGAAGGCGATTTCATACAGGCCGCCATGGCGGACGTTCCCGGCGATCTGCAACGGGATCGTGCCGCGCGATTTGCCCAGGCCATAGCCCTTATAATACTCGGCGCCACGGTCGAAGATCACCGGCACGGTCGCCAGCGAAATCACGTTGTTCACCACGGTCGGGCGGCCCATGAAGCCCTTCAGCGCCGGCAAGGGCGGCTTGGCGCGCACCACGCCGCGCTTGCCTTCCAGGCTGTTCAGCAGCGAGGTCTCCTCGCCGCAGACATAGGCGCCCGCGCCCTCGCGGATCTCGATGTCGAATTCCCGGCCCGAGCCCAGGACCGAGCGTCCCAGCACCCCCGCCTTGCGAGCAATCGCCACCGCCTGGCGCATGATCCGGATCGCGACGGGGTATTCCGAACGGATGTACACAAAGCCATGCGCGGCCCCGGTGCCAAGGCCCGCGATGATCATTCCCTCGATCAGGGTGAAGGGGTCGCCCTCCATCAGCATGCGGTCGGCAAAGGTGCCGCTGTCGCCTTCATCGGCATTGCAGACGATGTATTTCTGCGGCGCCTGGGCCAGGCGCACCGTGTCCCATTTGATGCCCGTGGGGAAGCCCGCCCCGCCGCGGCCGCGCAGGCCCGACAGCTTCACCTCGTCGATGATCTGCTCAGCCGTCAGACCAAAGGCCCGTTCCAGCCCGCGCAGGCCGCCATGGGCGCGGTAATCCTCCAGGCTCAGCGGATCGACCACGCCCACGCGGGCAAAGGTCAGCCGCGACTGGGCGCGCATCCATTGCAGCTCGTCCACGACGCCCAGCGCCTTGGGGTGATCGGCCGCGTCGAACAGCGCCGGCACGTCTTCGGGGGTCAGCGGACCAAAGCCTTCGCGCTTGCCATGTCGTTCCACTTCGACCAGCGGTTCCAGCCAATGCATGCCGCGGCTGCCATTGCGCACCAGATGCACCGTCACGCCGCGCCGGGCGGCTTCGGCCAGCACCTCTGCCGCAACCGCATCGGCGCCCAGCGCCACGGCGGCGCTGTCCAAGGGGACATAGATCTTCATTTCGCCACCTCGGCCAGAATGCCGTCCAGCTTGGCCGCATCCAGCCGCCCCACCAGCCGGTCGCCCACCAGCGCCGCCGGGCCGCAGGAACACAGGCCCAGGCAGAAGACCGGCTCCAGCGTCACCGCGCCATCGGCGCTGGTCTCGTGCCAGTCCAGCCCCAGCCGCGCCTTGGCCCGTTCGGCCAAGGCATCGCCGCCCACCGCCTGGCAGGCCTCGGCCCGGCACAGTTTCAGCACCGTGCGCCCCGCCGGCTTTTCGCGGAAATCGTGATAGAAGGACATCACCCCATGCGCCTCGGCCCGGCTGATGTTCAAGGCCTGGGCGATCACCGGCAGCGCCTCGGCCGGAACATGGCCGAACGCCGCCTGCACATCATGCAGGATCGGCAGAAGCGACCCTTCCTGGCCTTCATGGGCCTTGAGGATTTCCTCGATCCTCGGGGCAAGATCGGCAGTGTCGAGCATGCGGGCGTCCTTGGCTGGCTTTGCCCCGTGATACCCGGTTTGATAGGTCGATCAAGAGCGATTTGCCGTTTTGCAATAGGCAAATCCTATCAAGCTAAAGGCCCTGCCGCGCCCCGTAGCGCTGCGCCTCGTCCAGAAGCGCGGTCAGAACCGGGGTCTGCGGCTCGCGCCGGGGGGCGATCAGCCCGATCTGGTGTTCGGCCTCGGGGTCGACGATCGGCACCGCGTCCAGCCGGTTTTCCCCCGCGAAGATCTGCGCCAAGCGCATCGGCGCCACGCTGGCCCATTGCCCGGTCAGCACATGGCCGACCAGCGCGATGGTGGAATTCGATTCGATCCGCGGCGCCACGCTGGTGCCGGCCTCGGCCAGATGCTGGTTGACGATCCGCCGGTTCTGCATGTCGCCGGTCAGCAGGCACAGGGGTTGCGCTGCCACCTCGGCCCAGGTCACGCTGTGCCGCCCCGACAAAGGCGCGCCGGGGGCACAGAGGAAGCGGTAGAATTCGGTGTAAAGCGGCACCCGCGCCACCCGGCCCAGGGGTTCATTGTCCAGATAGGTGATGCCCGCATCCAGATCGAGGCTTTCGATCCCCGTCAGGATTTCCGACGAGGTGCGCGACAGGATCGAGATCGAGACATTCGGATGCCGCGCCGCGAAGGGCCCGGTCAGATCGGCGACCATCGGCAGGGCGGTGGGGATCACCCCCAGCCGCAGATGGCCCGACAGGCCGGCGCGGGTCGACCGCATCTCGTCCTTCAGCGCGCGGGCATCGGCCACGATCCGAAGCGCGCGTTCCAGAACCCGCGCGCCTTCGGGCGTCAGGCCCTGAAACCGGCTGCCGCGATAGACCAGTTGCACGCCCAGCTGTTCTTCCAGCTGCCGGATCGCGCCGGACAGCGAAGGCTGGGTGACGCCGCAGGCCTCGGCCGCGCGGCCGAAATGGCGCTCGCGCGCCAGGGCGATGAACATTTCAAGCTTGTCGATCATCGCGGCAGGATGCCCCGGCCCGCGCCGGGCGGCAAGGCATGGCGGGCGGCACGGTCAAGCGGGCGGGCTATCCCCGCCCCAGAGCCGCCATCAGGGCCGCATGCAGGGCCGGCGGGGCCGCGACCGTGCCCTCGGCTTCGGGCAGCGGGGCGCTGAAGGCGATCGGGCGGCCCTGGCGGTCGGTCACAACCGCGCCGGCCCGCTCGGCGATCAGCGCGCCGGCGGCGATGTCCCATTCCCGCGCGCCGCGCAGGGTGACCATCGCGTCAAACCGCCCCTCGGCCACCAGGCACAGCCGCCAGGCCAGCGAGGCGCGGAAGCTGCGCTTGACCTGCGGCAGGCCGCCGGGCCAGTGCTGCGGCTCGAAGGTCACGCGCGTGGCCAGGATATCGGCGCCAGCCAGATCGCTGCGGGCCGAGGCCGCCAGCACCGCACCATCGCGCCGGGCCGGGCCGCCCGCAGTGGCGGTATAGCTGCGCCCCATCGCCGGCAGATGCACGACACCCGCGATCACCCGCCCGTCCTGAACCAGCGCCAGCGACACCGCGAAGGCCTCTTCCCCGGCCAGGAAGGCACGGGTGCCGTCGATCGGATCCAGCACGAAGACGCGGGCCGCGGTCAGACGTTCGGGCGTATCGGGGCTTTCCTCGGACAGCCAGCCATAGCCCGGCCGCGCCGCCAGAAGCCGTGCCTTCAGCGCCGCATCCACCGCCAGATCGGCTTCGGAGACCGGGCTGTGATCTTCCTTGTCCCAGGCCTTGGGATCGCGGCGCCAGAAGCCCAGCGCGATCTTGCCCGCCGCCTCGGCCGCCTCGACCAGCAGCGCCAGTTCGACCTCGGCCGAGGGGTCACGCTCCGGCAAGGGTCATCCCGTCGATCAGCAGCGAGGGCACGCGCAGCGACAGATGCGGGCGGGCGTCATTGGCGGGGATGATCGCCCGCAGCATGTCGCGCAGATTGCCGGCGATGGTGCATTCATTGACAGGATGGCTGATCTTGCCGCCTTCCACCCAGAAGCCGGCCGCGCCGCGGGAATAATCGCCGGTGGTCGGGTTGATCGTCGAGCCGATCATCGAGGTGACCAGAAGCCCGGTGCCCATCTGCGCCAGCAGATCGGCGCGGCTGGCCTGGCCGGGGGTCAGTTCCACATTGGTCAACCCGGGCGAGGGCGGCGCCGACGGCCCGCGCGCGGCATTGCCGGTCGAGGCCAGGCCCAGCTTGCGCGCCGTGGCCAGATCCAGCACCCAGCTTTGCAGCACCCCATCCTCGACCAGCGCCTTGGCGCGGCAGGGCAGGCCCTCGGCATCGAAGGGGCGCGAGGCCGGGCTGCGCACCCGCAGCGGGTCTTCGATCAGCGACAGGCCCGCGGGCAGCACCGCCTGCCCCATCAGCCCCCGCGCCCAGGACGCGCCACGGGCGATGGCGCTGCCATTGATCGCCGACAGAAGATGCCCGATCAGCGAGCCCGCCACCCGTTCGTCGAACAGAACCGGAAAGCGCCCGGTCGGCGGCTTGACCGCGCCCAGCCGGCCCAGCGCCCGCGTGGCGGCCAGATGGCCGATCTCGGCCGCGTTCGGAAGATCGGCGCCGAAGATCCGGCCCTCACCGGCATAATCGCGTTCCATTCCGGTGCCCGAGCCGCAAAAGGCGGTGACCGAGCGGGATTGCGATGTGCGCCCATAGGCCCCGGCAAAGCCGTTCGACTGGCAGATCGCGATGGCGCGGCGCGAGAAGACGGCCGAGGCTTCGGCCTGGGTGATGCCCGCCTCGGCCAGCGCCGCGGCTTCCAGCGCCCGCGCCTCGGCCTCAAGCGCTGCGGCGCCGGGGTCTTCGGTCGGGTCTTCCAGCTGCAGCGCCGCCAGATCCCAGCCGCGCGCCAGCTGATCGGGATCGGCAAGCCCCGCGGTCGGATCCTCGGGCGCCTCGCGGGCCATGGCGACGGCGCGTTCGGCCAGGGCGGTCAGCGTGGCGGGCGCCGTGTCCGAGGCCGAAACGCAGGCCTGCCGCCCGCCGATCAGCACCCGCAGGCCCAGATCAGTGCCCTCGGCGCGTTCCGCCTGTTCCAGCCGGCCCTGGCGGATGTCGATCGACAGCGCCGTGCCCGACACCGCCATCGCATCCGCCGCCTCGGCCCCGGCCTTCAGGGCCGCCTGCATCAGGGCATCGGCCAGATCGGTCAGCGCGGGCGGGGCGTCGGTCTGCAGCATGGTCATCCTTTCGGCGGTCTGGGCAGAGGTAGTCTTCCGCCCGGTCCGGCGCAAGGCGCGATTGGCGGCGCGGCGGGCGGCTAATCCAGCCGCTGGCCGTTCAGGATCGTATGGCCGCCGCGAAATTCCAGCGTGGTTTCCAAAGTGTCGGGCTGCGCGCCGGCCCGCCCCAGCATCAGCAGCAGAAAGCGCAGGCTGCTGATTTCGCTGTCGCCAACGAGGCCGGTCCGGCCCAGCCGATCAACCAGGCCCGCGGCGCCGCGGGTCAGGATGTCCATTCGCCCCGTCGTCTTGGGCGCGGCCCCGGGCAGCGCGCCCGGCCCGGTCGTCGCGCTGAAATCCAGGCTGATCCCGCCCGTCGCGGCCAGATCGGCGCCCAGCGCGTCCAGAAGGAACTGGTTCAACTCGAATGTCAGGCTGCGCATCGGCAGGGCTTCGCCCGGCGCCGGCGCCCAGCCCGGGGTCAGCACCACCGGATCCAGCGCGTAAAGCCCCGACAGATCCAGCACGACCGAGGCCGGGTCGCGCGGCAGCGCCCCCTGCGGGTCAAGATCGGCCCAGAGTTCCGGCGACAGGCTCAGGCCCGACAGACGGAACAGCAGGTTCCAGGGACTGTCGGCGGTCGGATCGGCAAAGCTGGCGCCAAAGCCGCTGCGATAGTCCTGCCAAGCCAGCCCATACTGCCAGCCCGGCACGCCTGGATCGCGCAGCCCGATCGACAGGCTGCCCGGGCCCAGCCAGCTGGCATGATCCATCCGCGCCTCGGCAAGGCGGACCATCCCGCCCGCCTCGGCGCCATCGGCGGCGAAGGTCACCTCGACCTTGCCCGTTGGGGTGATCTGGCCCGACAGCGCCAGGGCCGCCGCATCGCCGCGCAGGTCGATCAGCAGCCCCGCCCCGGCCTCGGCCACGAAAGCGGCAAAGTCCTGGCCCAGATCGGGCGGATGGGGCCCGGCCATGGCCGGGGTCAGGAAAGCCTCCAGCCCGATGGCCAGATCCGAGACATCCAGCGCCATCTGGCCCTCGCCGGCCGGATCGGGGCCATCGGTCAGAAGATAGCTGAAATCGCCATGCAGCGTGCCCAGCGTCAGCCGCCCGGTTGCGCCTGCGCCGGCGGTGGTCTGCGCTTGCTGCCAATCCAGCGCCAGATCGGCCAGGGCCAGCGTCAGCCCGACATGCTGCGGCGCGGGCGGCGCCGGCTGAACGCGGTCCAGCGTGACCGAAAGCGAGGGTGCGGTCAGCGTATAGCCGGCATCCCCCGGCCCGATCCCGCGGACATGGCCGACAAATTCCGGCGCCGCCACCAGAAACACCAGCCGCTTTGGCCCCGGTTGCGGCCGATCCGGCCGTGCGTCCAGCGTCACCTCGAAGCGGTCGGGCAGCAGGATGTCGACACCCCCCGCCGCCCCCCGTTGCAGCGTCACCGTTCCCAGCTTCAGCCTTGCGCCGGTGGGCGCGGTGAGGGTCAGGTCGTCCAGCACCAGCCGGTCTTCGCGCGCAACCGCCCGTGCGGTCAGCTGCCCGCCCAGCGCGGGTGCGGCATCCACCCAGGCCTGGAACAGCTGGTCCGGCGTGACTTCGGCCCAGCCGGCCGAGGCGCAAAGCACCCCGCCGCCAAGAAGCGCGCCGGACAGAAGATTGCGCAGGGAACGGGTCACGCGGGGCACCTTGTCACAGGATCACGGGCAGAGAGAGGCGAAAGGGAAACGGGGCCGGCCGGATGGCGCGGCCCCGAAACAGGCAGGGAAGATCGGGTCGGGGTCAGAACGGCAGGGCCTGGCCATTCACCAGGAAGGCCTTGTCCTTGCACTCCAGCTCCGAGACCAGTTCGTCCGGGCCGGCGCCGGGCTTGGCGAACATCGCCAGCATCATCCGCGCACCCATCACCTGATCCTCGGGCACCAGACCCATGGCGACCAGCGTGTCGATCAGCGCATTGATCCCCTTGGCCGTCACGGTGATCTTGCCGCTGGGCGCCGGAATGCCGCCGAAGGTGACCTTGTCGGAATTGTCGAAGGTCAGCCCGCCGGTCGCGGTGATTTCCGTCCCCACCGCCTTGGCCAGGACCTGCTTCAGATCCAGCGCGTAGAAATTCGCGGGCTCGGGGCTGCTGTCCAGCGCGCCCGGCTGCAGAATATCGACATTCCAAGACAGTTTGCCGGCCAGATCCAGGATCAGCGTCACCGGATCGCGCTTCAGCTGCTGGCCCGGGTCGAACATCGACCACAGCGTCTCGTCCATGGTCACATCGACCAGCCGCACCACGGCGCTTGCATCCTTGGGGTCAGGCCCCGCCTCGATCGGCAGGCCGAAATGCAACCCGAACTCACCCCAGCCGAATTTCACCGGAATCGGCGCTTCGGGCACGGTCGCATCGAAAGCCGCGCCCAGAAGCGAGAAGCCATAGGCCACCGATTGCGGCCCCAGCGCCAGATCAAAGCCCGCCCCGGTGAAGCTGGTCGCCACATGCGCGGGGCCCTGCGGGCTGGTCGCATCCACCGTCAGCGAGATCGCGCCGGTCGAGGCGGTCGAGGTGACGGCGAAGCCCGCCTTCAGCGCCGCGGCCAGATCCTGCATCAAGGCCGGATCGACAAAGGTCATGTCGGATTGGGACTTCAGATCGGCCAGGCTGAGGCTGACGGCCAGGCTGTCGCCCGAGCCCGACGGATCGGTGCCGCTGCCGGTCAGCGCCAGGGCCGCCAGCGTGGCCGAAGATTGCAGCCGTGCGCCCCCGCCCGCCTGGGTCGAGGTGACGTAATGGCCAGCCAGCGCGGTTGCGGTGATCTCGGCCTTCGCATCGGCCACCTTGCCATCGGGCAGTTTCAGGCTGGTCAGCGTCGCGGTCAGCGTGGGGGCGGTATAGTCATAGACCAGCTCGGCCGGGCTGCCCGAGGCGATCATCACCAGGCCCGGGGTCTGGACGGTCAGCCCCAGCTCGACCGGCGGCTGCCCGGGCGCATCGCTGAACTTGGCCTCGACCGGATAGCTGTCGGACATGGTGATCTTGACCGTGCCGTCGCCCTGATCGGCGAAGGTGATCTTGTCGATGGTCGAGGTGACGGTGGCGGTCACTTCGGGCTGCGGCGCGCTGGTCACGCTCAGCCCGGTCACTTCCAGGCTGGTGCCGACCTTGGCCGTGCCGGCGGCCGTCATGGTCGAGCCCTGGGCGGCGGCCAGCGCCTGCCAATTGGCCCAGACCTCGTCAGGGGTGATCGCCAGTGCGGCGGGGGCAGACAGGCAAAGGGCAAGTACAGAAGATGCCAGGCCAAAGCGCGGATGCATGATGAAGCCTCGTCGATGAAGAATGGCCCGCATGGTTCGCCCCGACGGGCCACGGCGTCAAGGGAAACCGCGGCGCAGCGGCAAGGCTTTGCCCCGGGCCCGGTTCCGCGCTATGCCCGGGCAAAGGCGCAAGGCGTGGGCAAAGGTGCAAGGCGGGGGGCAGGCGATGATCCGGGTCGAGGATGCGGCGGGGGAAGCGGGGCGGTTGCGGATGATCCGGCTGGACCGGCCCGACAAGGCCAATGCGCTGACCGGCGCGATGCTGGCCCAGGTGGCCGAGGCCGCGGAAGGCGCCTGGGCCGCGGGCGCGCAGGTTCTGGTGCTGACCGGAACCGGCAAGGTCTTTTCGGCCGGGGCCGATCTGGAGGCCGCCAAGGCGGGGCTGGCGACCGATCCGGTCTGGGAACGCGCCTCGGCGGCGATCGCGGCATTTCCGGGCCTGTCGATCGCGGCGCTGAACGGCACTCTGGCCGGCGGCGCCTTTGGCATGGCGCTGGCCTGCGATCTGCGGATCGCGGCCGAGGGCGCCAGTTTCTTCTACCCGGTCATGCGGCTTGGCTATCTGCCCCAGCCTTCCGATCCGGGGCGTCTGGCGGCTTTGGTCGGGCCGGCCCGGGCCAAGATGATCCTGATGGGCGGCACCCGGATCGCAGCGGCCGAGGCCCTGGCCTGGGGCCTGGTCGACCGGCTGGCCCCCGCGCCCGACGTGCTGGACGCGGCCCGCGCTTTGGCCGCCGATGCGCTGGCGGCGGACCCCGCCCATGTGAAGGCCATTCGCGCGCAGCTGGGCTGAACGCGATTTTTCGACGAAAAATCGCCGCCCGCCCCGCGGTCGGGGCGCCCGACCGGCTTGTGCATCGCCCTTCGGCTTGGCACAGGAGACGGGTGGGAAACGGGCAAGGGGCGTGACATGGCGGGGCAATCCGAACTGGCAGACCGGATTCTGGGCTGGCTCAACCAGGGGCTTGAGATCGCCGAGGGCTGGCTGGTCTCGCCCGCGGCCTGGTCGCAATTCGCGCTTCTGGCCGCCGCCTATCTGGCCGCCTGGCTGATCGCGCGCCGCCTGCGCCCGGGGATCGAGCGGCTGGTCACGCCGCGCGCCCAGTCGCGCAGCCTGCTGTCCGACCTGCGCCGCTTCACGCTGCGGCTGCTGCCGCTTTTGCTGCCGCTTCTGGCCTATGGGCTGACGGCGGTCGGCGAAAGCCTGACCCGGGCCGCCTTTGGCGCGGGCGAAGTCATCGCCTTCGGCAAGCGCGTCTTCCTGTTCCTGGCCGCCCGCGCTTTGGTGGGCGAGGTGCTGACCGACACCTTCCTGCGGCTTCTTGGCCGCTATGTCCTGCTGCCGGTGGCAGCACTTTACGCGCTGGGCCTTTTGCCCGCGGTGACCGAGCGTCTGGCCGCGGCCGAAGTCGTTCTGGGCAATATCCGCTTCTCGCTGCTGACGCTGATCCGCGGGGCGATTTCCGGCGCACTGCTGTTCTGGCTGGGCGCCTGGTCGAACCGGCAATCGGCCGATTACATCAAGGCCCAGCAGGAACTGCGCCCCGCCACCCGGGAACTGGCGATCAAGGCGGCCGAGATCCTCATCTTCGGCGCGGCCTTCCTTCTGCTGATGTCGATCCTGGGCATCGACCTGACCGCCGTCGCGGTGCTGGGCGGCGCTTTGGGCGTGGGGATCGGGCTTGGCCTGCAGCAGATCGCCGCGAATTTCGTCAGCGGAATCATCCTGTTGCTGGAAGGCCAGACCACGGTCGGCGATTACGTGGAACTGGATGGCGGCGAGAAGGGCACGATCGTCAAGATGACGGCGCGGGCCTGCGTGCTGGAAACCTTCGACGGCAAGTGGATCGTGGTTCCGAACGAGCATTTCATCACCTCGCGCGTGGTGAACTATTCCGATCAGGGCAGCGCCAACCGCTATGAGGCGGAATTCTCGGTCAGCTATGACACCGATCTGAACCGCGTGCCCGAGATCATCGAAAAGGCCGTCGGCGCCCTGCCCTTCGTGCTGACAGACCCGGATGGGCCGGATTGCGAATTGCGCGCCTTCGGCGAATCCAGTGTCGATTTCGCGGTGGAATACTGGGTGAACGGGATTGATGACGGCAAGAACCGCTATGGCAGCCCTGTGCTGTTCGCGATCTGGAACGCGCTGAAAGAGGCCGGGATCGAGATGCCCTTCCCGCAGCGCGTGGTCCATATCCGCACCGCGGCCCCGGCATGACCGAGCGCCCCGACGCCTTGGTGATCGGGGCCGGCCCCGCGGGGCTGATGGCGGCCGAGATGCTGGCCGCGGCCGGGCATCGGGTGGTGATCTGCGAGGCCAAGCCCTCGCCCGCGCGCAAGTTCCTGATGGCGGGAAAGTCGGGGCTGAACCTGACCAAGGATCAGGCCTTGCCGGCTTTCCTGTCGCACTATCACCCGCCGGGCGGGCTGGACCGGGTGATGGCCGGGTTCGGCCCGGCCGAGGTGCAGGACTGGGCCCGCGGTCTGGGGCAAGAGGTGTTCACCGGCTCGTCCGGCCGGGTGTTTCCGGTGGCGATGAAGGGCTCTCCGCTGCTGCGGGCCTGGCTGGCGCGGCTGGCGACGGCGGGGGCGGATCTGCGCAGCCGCTGGCGCTGGACCGGCTGGGAGGGGGCGGCGTTCCGCTTCGAGACGCCCGAAGGCGC
>NZ_JAICBZ010000086.1 GCF_020179405.1 Xinfangfangia pollutisoli
GCCCTGGCCGAAGCCATGGGCGCCGCCCTGGGCGAGACCGAGGCCGCCCCGGAAGAGCCGGTCGAAGCGGTGGCGCTGGACGCGAATGGCAATCCGCCGCCCGAAGGCGCGATCACCCGCTCGCCCCGGCCGCATGCCCGCCCGCAGCAGGCCGCGGCGCCTGTGGCCGCGGTGACCCCCGATCCGCCCCAGGTCATCGACCCCGCCATCCTGGCGCCGGGCACAAGGCTGGTGCAGTTCGGCGCCTTCGACACCGAGGCGCTGGCCGCGGCGGAATGGACCCGCATCGCCGGCCGCTTCCCCGAACTGATGACCGGCAAGTCGATGGTGATCCAGACCGCCGAAAGCGGCGGGCGCACCTTCTACCGGCTGCGCGGCTATGGCTTCGATTCCGAAGACGATGCGCGGCGCTTCTGCTCGGCTTTGGTGACCGAGGGCGCGAATTGCATTCCCGTGGCGCATAGATGACCGCGACCGGCCGCAGCGCGGCGATTTTCGGCTGCGCGGGCCCGGTGCTTTTGCCCGAGGAACGCGCCTTCTTCCGCGACGCCGATCCGTTCGGCTTCATCCTGTTTGCCCGCAATGTCGAAGACCCGGCCCAGCTGCGCCGGCTGACCGCCGATCTGCGCGATGCGGTGGGGCGCGATGCGCCGGTGCTGATCGACCAGGAAGGCGGCCGGGTTCAGCGCCTGCGCGCGCCGCAGTGGCGCGACTGGCCGCCGCCCCTGGACACGGCCGAAGCCGCGGGGCCCAGGGCCGCGCAGGTTCTGGCGCTGCGGGCGGCGATCATCGCGGCCGAATTGCGCGCGGTCGGGATCGACGCGAATTGCGCCCCGGTGGCCGATATCGCCCGGCCCGAGACCCATCCTTTCCTGATGAACCGCTGCTATGGCCGCGACCCGGCCCGGGTGGCCGAAATCGCCCGCGCCGTGGCCGATGCCTATCTGCAGGGCGGCGTCCTGCCGGTGATGAAGCATCTGCCGGGCCATGGCCGCTCGGTCGCCGACACGCATCTGAACCTGCCCACCGTCACCGCCTCGGCCGCCGAGCTTTCCGCCAGCGATTTCGCCCCGTTCCGGGCGCTGGCCGACCTGCCGATGGCGATGACCGCCCATATCGTCTTCTCGGCCTTCGACACCCGGCCCGCGACGCAAAGCCCCCGGATGATCGAGGTGATCCGCCAGGAGATCGGCTTTGCCGGCCTGTTGATGACCGACGATCTGAACATGGAGGCGCTGGCGGGCAGCCTGGCACAGCGCACCGCGGCCTCGATGGCGGCCGGCTGCGATATCGCGCTGCATTGCAAGGGCGATCTGGCGCAGATGGTCGAGGTGGCAGGCGCCTGTGGCGATCTGACCACCGCCGCCCAGACCCGCGCCCGCGCCGCGCTGGCCGCGCGCCGCCCCGCGCCCGAGGTTGACATGGCGGCACTCGATCGCCAGCTTGCGGATCTGATCGCCCGAGAGCCGCATGTCTGACGCCCCGCCCCAAGCCGCGCCCGCCGCCGAGGATTGGACGGCGCCCGAACTTCTGTCGCCGACCGAACGCATGGCGGCCGAGGCGCTGATCGTCGATGTCGACGGGTTCGAAGGCCCGCTGGACCTTCTGCTGACGCTCAGCCGGACCCAGAAGGTCGATCTGCGGCGGATTTCGGTCCTGCAGCTGGCCGAGCAATATCTGGGCTTCGTCGAACGCGCCCGCACGCTGCGGATCGAACTGGCAGCGGATTATCTGGTGATGGCGGCCTGGCTGGCCTATCTGAAATCCCGCCTTTTGCTGCCGCCCGAACCCGGCGAGGAAGGCCCCTCGGCCGAGGATCTGGCCGCCCATCTGGCCTTCCAGCTGGAACGGCTGCAGGCGATGCGCGAAGCCGCGGCGCGGCTGATGGCGCGCGACCGGCTGGGGCGCGATTTCTTTGCCCGCGGCCTGCCCGAAGGTGTCAGCCTGCACCGCAAGGTCAGCTATGACGCGACGCTGCTGGATCTGATGCGCGCCTATGCGCGGATTCGCACCAAGGACGAATTCCGCCCCTTCGTGATGGACCGCGAGCATGTCTTCACCATGGAACAGGCGCTGGAGCGGATGCGCGGGCTGATCGGCTATGCCGGCGACTGGGCCGATCTGACCACTTTCCTGCCCGAAGGCTGGGATGCAACGCCGATGGCGCGGCGGTCCTCGACCGCGGCGCATTTCGCCGCCGTGCTGGAACTGGCCAAACGCGGCCAGCTGGTGCTGCGCCAGGGCGAAACCTTCGCGCCGATCCAGATCCGCCGGGTGCCGTCATGACCGACACCGACGAGGAACGCACGCTTTTCGAAGCACCGCCCATTGCCGAGCAAGAGCGGATGGTCGAGGCGATCCTGTTCGCGTCGACCGAGCCGGTGACGGTGGCCGACCTGGTGCAGCGCATGCCGCATGGCGCCGATCCGGCCGAGGCGCTGGTCTATCTGCGCAAGCGCTATGAGGGGCGCGGGGTCAACGTGGTGAAAGTGGGCGATGCCTGGGCCTTCCGCACCGCGCCCGATCTGGGCTTCCTGATGCGCCGCGAAACGGTCGAGACCCGCAAGCTCAGCCGGGCCGCGATCGAGACGCTGGCCATCGTCGCCTATCACCAGCCGGTCACCCGCGCCGAGATCGAAGAGATCCGCGGGGTTGCGGTGTCGCGCGGCACGATCGACCAGCTGATGGAGATGGAATGGATCCGGCTTGGCCGCCGCCGGATGACGCCGGGCCGGCCGGTGACCTTCGTCGTCACCGAGACGTTCCTGGACCATTTCGGGCTGGAATCGGCCCGCGACCTGCCGGGGATCAAGGAATTGCGCGCCGCAGGCCTGCTGGACAGCCGCCCCGGCCCCAGCTTTGGCGCGTCGCGCGACGGGGCGGAAGAGGACGAGGCGACCAGCGGCCAAAGCGAATTGTTCGAGGATTGAGGCGGAGAGAGACGATGGATCTGAACCGGCTTCTGCAGCAGCTGATGAACATGTTCCTGCGCCGCGCAGTGAACAAGGGGATCAATATGGGCGTCGATTACGCCGCCCGCCGTGGCAAATCCCCCGCCGAGATGACCCCGGAAGAGCGCGACCAGGCCAAATCGGCCCGCGATCTGGCCAAACGCGCCCGGCAGGTCAGCAAGATCACCCGGCGACTGGGCCGCTGATTCAATCGTGCGGCTGACGCCGCAGGTTTTTTTCCTCTCGCCTCTGGCCTGCGGCCAACCGGCTCGTGCGTGCCTCCGGCGGGGATATTTTTGCAGAGAGGAAGGCTGCGGAGCAGGCCTTTCTCTGCTGCCTTCCTCTCTGTCCAAATATCCTCGGGGGGTCCGGGGGGCGAAGCGCCCCCGGCTTCGGCCTCAGCCCTCGGGCCGCTCCAGCCGCGCCTGGCGGCCGCCGCGGCGCTGGGCCAACTGGCCTTTGCGGCCGGGCAATTCGGTCATGATCGCGATCCGCGCCTCGGGCGAAAGCCGCGACCAGGCCGAGATTTCGTCGATCGTGCGGTGGCAGCCCACGCAGATCCGCGCCTCGGGATGGATGAGGCACAGCTTGACGCAGGGGCTTTGCACCTCGTCGCGTTTCCAGACCTCGTCCTTCACGATCCGTCCATCACCCGTCATCTCTGGCGCGCGCCATCTGCACCATCCGGTCCAGCGCGCCCTGCAGAATGTAGCCTGCCGCCACGGCGTCGATCACCTCTTTGCGACGCTTGCGCGACGTATCCGCCTCAAGGAGCGCGCGTTCGGCGGCAACGGTGGACAGACGCTCGTCCCAGAAGGCGATGGGCAGCGGCGTCAGCTTTTCCAGATTGCGGGCGAAGGCGCGGGTCGATTGCACCCGCGGGCCTTCGCTGCCATCCATGTTCAGGGGCAGGCCCAGGATCAGCCCCGCGACCTCGCGCGCGGTGACCAGCGCCAGCAGTTCGGCCGCGTCGAGGGTGAATTTCACCCGCCGGATCACCGTCGACGGCGTGGCCACACTGCGGCGCAGGTCGGAAATCGCCACGCCGATGGTCTTCTCGCCCAGATCCAGCCCCGCCACGGCGCCAGAGCGGGGCAGGGCCGCGGCCAGCGCGTCCAGATCGGCGCAGATCATGGCGCCAGGTCCACGGCGGCGGCGGCCTGCTCGACCACCGCCAGTTCGGCGGCGCGGCCCTGGAACTGGGTCTTCGCCTCGGCATAGATCTTCTGCGCCTCTTCCAGCCGGCCCAGCATGCCCAGGGCGCGGATCAGCTGCGCCCATTCCTCGGCCGAGCCGCCCTGGCTGGCCAGCCGGTCCTGCAGCTGCGCGACCATGCCCTCGATCATCGCCTGGCGGTCTTCGGGCGACATCTCGGCCGCGGCCTCGACATCGCCGGCCGACGGCCCCTTCAGGGGCGGCAGCGCGTAGGAGATGCCGGCCAGCTGCGCCACCTGTTCGATCTCGGCCCGGATCGCCGGCACCCAGGGCGCATCGGCGGGGCTTTCGGCCAGCAGCGGGTCCCACAGCAGGAAGGCGCGGTCGTAGCGGCCGCCCTGGGCGAACATCAGCCCGGCATAATAGCGCGCGGGGCCGTTCTTCGGATCAAGCTGCAGGCAGCGGGTCAGCGCTGCCTCGGCCTCGGGCGAGACATAGCCCTGCGCCTGGGCGATCAGGATTTCGGCCAGCGCGCCATGGTCTTCGGCGGTGGCGGCATCGCCCTTCACCTCGATCAGGCGGCGCTGCGCGGTGGCGGCCACGTCGAAATTGCCGAGCGATGCCTCGTTGCGGGCCAGAAGCTCCAGCCCGCGCGGATCGGTTGCCGTGGCAGGGTCGACGGCGGCGCGCAGCTTTTCCATCAGCTCTTTGAATTCCGCATCCGGTTCGGGCGCCTGAAGCGGCGGCAGCTTGGCCACATACTCGGCCTGCGCGGGGCGCACGCGCATGTCGGCATCGGCCTGGGCCAGACGTTCGGCAATCGGCATGTCGGGATACCAGGGCAGGCCGGTGCGGGCGTAGAAGGCCACGCCGCCGGCCATGGCCAGGGCGATCAGCACCGCAACCAGCCAGGCCGAGCGCGGCGCCACGGTGGCCGCGGCCACCGCGCCCGACTTGCGGTCGGCCTCAAGCAGGCGGCGGGCGATTTCGGTGCGCGCGCGCTGCGCCTCGGCCGGCTCTAGCGTGCCGCGCGCCAGGTCGCGGTCGATCTCGGCAAGTTGATCGCGATAGATCCGGACATCCTGCGCCGAAGCGGCGGCTCCGGCGGTTTTCGCCCGCAGCGCTGCGGTGATCAGCAGCCCGGTGACCCCCAGGGTCAAGACAGCCGCCACCGACCAGAAGGCCATATTTTCCATCCGCTTCGCCGCCTGCCCGTTTTTGCCGCATCTCCCCTGATCTATAGGCTGGGGCGGCGGCGCAAAAGGGCCCATTCGCCGCAGTCGGCGCGGGCGGGGGGGCGCGCAGGGCTGCGGCAGGTCGCCGCCGGGCCGCGGATGTCGCTTTTTTCCCGATTGTGCCGCGGCAAGGCGGGGCTATAAGCCATCGGCGTTCCAAGAGGGGGCAGGGCGAAGCGGCGGTGCTGCGACTCTGCCCACCCGCGATCCGGAGTATCCCAGATGAAGCGCTATTCGGTCTTTGCCATCGCCCGCGAGGCAATGCGCTATCACAGCGGCTGGGAGCGCGCCTGGCGCAGCCCCGAGCCGAAGAAAGCCTATGACGTGGTGATCGTGGGCGCGGGCGGCCACGGTCTGGCCACGGCCTATTACCTGGGCAAGAACCACGGCATCCGCAATGTCGCGATCATCGAGAAGGGCTGGCTGGGCGGCGGCAATACCGGCCGCAACACCACGATCATCCGCTCGAACTACCTGCAGGACCCTTCGGCCGCCATCTATGACAAGGCGCTGCAACTGTACGAAGGCCTGAGCCAGGATCTGAACTACAACGTCATGTTCAGCCCCCGGGGGCTGTTGATGCTGGCGCAGACCCATCACGAGGTGCGGGGCTATCAGCGCACGGTGCATGCCAACCGCCTGCAGGGCGTGGCGACGGAATGGATCGACGCGAAGCGCGTGAAGCAGCTGGTGCCGATCATGAACATCGAAGGGCCGCGCTACCCGGTTCTGGGCGCGCTGTACCAGGAACGCGGCGGGACGGCGCGGCATGATGCGGTGGCCTGGGGCTATGCGCGGGCCTGTTCCGACATGGGC
Organism: Xinfangfangia pollutisoli; assembly: GCF_020179405.1. GTDB lineage: Bacteria > Pseudomonadota > Alphaproteobacteria > Rhodobacterales > Rhodobacteraceae > Pseudogemmobacter > Pseudogemmobacter pollutisoli. The sequence continues at coordinate 6,158 of NZ_JAICBZ010000086.1, forward strand.
ATGGACATCATCCAGAATTGCGAGGTCACGGGCGTGACCTCGGCCAATGGTGTGGTGACCGGGATCGAGACCAGCAAAGGGTCGATCGCCTGCAAGAAGCTGGGCATCGTGGTCGCGGGCCATTCGGGGCAACTGGCCGAAATGGCGGGCTTCCGCCTGCCGCTGGAAGCCGTGGCATTGCAGGCGCTGGTCTCGGAACCGATCAAGCCCTGCATCGACGTCGTCGTGATGGCCAACACGGTGCATGGCTACATGTCGCAATCCGACAAGGGCGAGCTGGTCATCGGCGGCGGCACCGACGGGTTCAACAACTTTACCCAGCGCGGCAGCTTCCAGCATATCGAGGAAACCCTGCGCGCCCTGATCGAGACCTTCCCGATCATCTCGCGGCTGAAGATGCTGCGGCAATGGGGCGGCATCGTCGACATGACCGGCGACCGCTCGCCCATCATCTCGAAGACGCCGCTCGGCAATTGCTTCATCGATTGCGGCTGGGGCACGGGCGGGTTCAAGGCCATTCCCGGCTCGGGCTGGGCGATGGCGGAACTGGTGGCCAAGGGCGAGCCCGGGCCGCTGGCGGCCGAATTCAACATGTGGCGCTTCAAGGAAGGCCAGTTCATCGACGAGTCGGTGGCGGCCGGGGTGGCGCATTGATGCCGACCGATCGGCAGAAATCTGCGTGCGGACACAGCGGCGGGAACCCCTGCCGCAGGACGGGCGTTAGCCGGCAGAACCTGATCTGCATGGAGACACCCAAATGTCCGACCATACCAACCACAATACCTATGTCCGTGACACCCGCACCGTCGAAAGTTCGGGCGGCAGTGCCACCGGCTTCATCCTTGGCGCCCTGGCTGTCGCCGTTCTCATCATCGTCTGGGCCGTGCTGTCCGGCGCCGATGCGCCCAGCCCGGCCGGCAGCCCGGCGGGCGACACCAACAATGTCACCATCGAAGCGCCCGACGCCCCCGCGGCCGGCGCGCCTGTCGAAACCGCGCCGGAACCTGCTCCGGAAGCCGCTCCGGCTGCTCCGGCGGAACCCGCTCCGGCCGCTCCGCCGGCCAGCAACTGACCTGACGACCTTTTCGGGTCGCCCCTTCTCGGGCGGGTGCCTTCTGGCGCCCGCCCTTTTTGCTGTGGCGCCCGCCCTTCTTCCTGTGGAGACCCGCCGATGCTGATCCTGGAATGTCCCTATTGCGGCGTGAAGGCCGAAGAGACGGAACTGTCTCCGGGCGGCGAGGCGCATCTGAAGCGCTTCGGCCCGGGATCGAGCCCCGAGGAATTCGAAGACTACATGTTTGCCCGGCAGAACCCGAAGGGCGTGCATTTCGAACGCTGGCGGCACAGCTATGGCTGCGGCAAGTGGTTCCTGGCCGCGCGCTGCACCGCGACGCTTGAAGTGTTCGGAACCTATCCGGCGCAAAGCAGCGAACCGCCGGCCGAGCTGGTGGAAAAGATCAAGGCGAAACGGCCGCAGTGGAAGGGCTGGAAATGAGCACGCGTCTGGCAAAGGGCGGGCGGCTGATCGACCGCTCGGCAGGGATGGAGTTCACCTTCAACGGCAAGCGCATGCGCGGCTTTGCCGGGGATACGCTGGCGGCGGCCTTGCTGGCCAATGACCAGATGCTGGTGGGGCGCAGCTTCAAGTATCACCGTCCGCGCGGCATCGTCGCCTCGGGCGCCGAAGAACCCAATGCGCTGGTCAACCTGGGCACGGGCGCGCGGCTGGAGCCGAACCAGCGCACCACCACGACCGAACTGTTCGACGGGCTGGCCGCGACCAGCCAGAACCACTGGCCAAGCCTTGAGCTGGATATCGGCGTTCTGAACAACGCCTTCGCCCGCTTCCTGCCGGCCGGGTTCTATTACAAGACCTTCATGCATCCGCGCCCGTTCTGGAAACATGTGTTCGAGCCGGTGATCCGCCAGTCGGCCGGACTGGGCAAGGTTCCGACCGATCCGGATGCCGACCGCTACGAACAGGCCTATGCCTATTGCGACCTTCTGGTCGTGGGCGGCGGTGTGGCCGGCCTGCAGGCGGCGCGGATCGCGGGCGCCTCGGGCGCGCGGGTCATCGTGCTGGAACAAAGCCCGCATTGGGGCGGGCGCGCGCCGGTTGATGGCGATGTGATCGACGGGGCGCCGGCGGCGGACTGGATCAACGCCACGCTGCAAGCGCTGGAAAAGATGGAGAATGTGACGCTGCGCAGCCGCACCATGGCCCATGGCGTTTTCGACCATGGCTATGTGCTGGCCGAAGAGCGCGTGGCCGATCACACGCCCGGCGACGGGCGGCCGAGAAAGCGGCTCTGGCGGATCCGTGCCGCCAAGGTGCTGACCGCGACCGGCGCGATCGAGCGGCCGCTGTCTTTCGCCGGCAATGATCTGCCCGGCGTGATGCTGGCCTCGGCGGCGCGCGACTATGTGGTGAACTGGGCCGTCTCGCCCGGCGACCGCACGGTGGTGGTGACGAACAATGATGACGCCTACCGCACCGCCATCGCGCTGGTCGAGGCCGGGCTTTCGGTGCCCGCGGTGATCGACGCGCGGGCCGAGGTGACCGGCGCCCTGCCGGCCCGGGCCCGGGCGCTGGGCATTGCGGTTCATGCCGGGCGCGCGGTGGTCAAGGTCAAGGGCGGCAAGCGGGTGACCGGCGTGTCGATCGGCCTGCAGGCCGGCGAGGGCGCGGTGCTGGACGAAATCTCTTGCGATGCCGTCGCCATGTCGGGCGGCTGGTCGCCGGTGGTGCATCTCTACAGCCATTGCGGCGGCAAGCTGACATGGGATCGCAAGCGGGCGATGTTCCGCCCCGATCCCGACCGTCCGCCGCTGACCCATGACGGCAGCCCGCTGGTCTACCCGGCCGGGGCCGCCAATGGCGCGCTCTCGGCGGCCGAGGCCCTGGCCGATGCGGTCGAGACCGGCCTTGTGGCGGTCAAGGCCCTGGGCCTGAAGCCGGGCACCACGCCCCTTGGCCGGGCCGAACCGGCGGACGAGGCGCCGATGGATCCGGTCTGGATCATGCCGCAGGGCGCGGGGGCCGCGCTGAAGGCGAAGATGTGGCTGGATTATCAGAATGACGTGAAGGTCAGCGACGTGCAGCTTGCCGCGCGCGAGGGCTATCAGTCGGTCGAACATACCAAGCGCTACACCACGCTGGGCATGGCGACCGATCAAGGGAAACTGTCGAATATCAACGGTCTGGCCGTTCTGGCCGGCGCCCTGTCGGAAGACATTCCCGCCGTCGGCACCACCACCTTCCGCCCGCCCTATACGCCCGTCACTCTGGGCGCGCTGGCGGGCGAGGCGCGGGGCGAGATCTTCCAGCCGCTGCGCCGCACGCCCATGCAGGACTGGCATCAGGCCCAGGGCGCCTATCTGGAACCCGTGGGCCTGTGGCGCCGGCCCTATTGCTATCCGCGCGCGGGCGAGACGCATGAACAGGCGGTTCACCGCGAGATCCTGAACACCCGCAGCAATGTGGGGATGCTGGACGCCTCGACCCTGGGCAAGATCCTGGTGAAGGGCCCCGATGCGGGCCGCTTCATGGACATGCTGTATACCAATGTCATGTCCACCCTGCCGGTCGGCAAATGCCGCTATGGGCTGATGTGCAACGAACAGGGCTTCCTGTCGGATGACGGCGTCGTGGTGCGGCTGTCGGATGACAGCTGGCTGTGCCACACCACCTCGGGCGGGGCCGACCGCATCCACGCCTGGATGGAGGACTGGCTGCAATGCGAATGGTGGGACTGGCAGGTCTTCACCGCCAATCTGACCGAGCAATTTGCCCAGATCGCCGTGGTCGGACCCAAGGCGCGCCAGCTGCTGGAGCGGCTTGGCGGCATGGACCTGTCGAAAGAGGCGCTGCCCTTCATGAGTTTCGCCGAGGGCACTCTGGGCGGCTTCCCGGTCCGGGCCTATCGGATCAGCTTCTCGGGCGAACTCAGCTATGAGCTGGCGGTGCCCGCAGGCCAGGGGGCGGCGCTTTGGGCGGCGCTGCTCGCGGCCGGGGCCGATCTGGGCCTGCAGCCCTATGGCACCGAGGCGATGCATGTGATGCGGGCCGAGAAGGGCTTCATCATGATCGGCGACGAAACCGACGGCACGGTGATCCCGCAGGATCTGGGGCTGGACTGGGCGATCTCGAAGAAGAAGGCCGATTACCTGGGCAAGCGCGGGCAGGAACGCAGCTTCCTGGCCAGCCCCGAGCGCTGGAAGCTGGTGGGCTTCGAGACGCTGGACGGATCGGTGATCGCCGATGGCGCCTATGTTCCGGCGCCGGGTGTGAACGGCAATGGCCAGCGCAATGTGCAGGGGCGGGTGACCTCGACCTACCTGTCGCCCACGCTGAAGAAGGGCATCGCCATGGGTCTGTTGAAGAACGGGCCTGGGCGCATGGGCGAGATTGTCGAATTCACCACGGCCGATGGCAAGGGCATGGTGCAGGCGCGGGTGACAAGCCCGGTATTCTACGACCCGAAGGGGGAGAAGCAGGATGTCTGAACCCGTCACCGCGCTGCAGGGCGCATCGTTCGACGGCTTTGCCCGTGTGCGCGAGATCGGCCCCCTGGGCATGATCACGCTGCGCGCCAAGGCCGGCACCAAGGGGCTGGACAAGGCGGTGAAGGCGGCGCTGGGCCTTGCGCTTCCCGCGCCACGGCGCATGGTCTGGGAAGGCCCGGCCGATGCGGGCCGCGGCATCGGCTGGATGGGGCCGGACGAGTTTCTGCTGGTTCTGCCCCATGCCGATCTGCCTGCGGCGCTGGCGGCGCTGGAGGCCGGGCTGCAGGGCAGCCATTATCTGGCCGTCGATGTCTCGGATGCGCGCTGCGTGTTCCGCATCGAGGGCGAGACCGCCGACCAGGTCTTGCGCAAGCTGATGCCGGTGGATTTCGACCGGCTGGAGCCCGGCGAATTGCGCCGCTCGCGCGCGGCCCAGGTGCCGGCGGCGATCTGGGCGGGCGAGGGAGGCTTCACGCTGGTCGCCTTCCGCTCGGTCGCGGGCTATGTGATGGGGCTTTTGTCCCATTCGGCACAGCCGGGATCGGAGCTGAATTAAATCCGTCAGGGCAAATACGCCGTCTTGACGGCGATGAATGCGGCTGAAACTCTGACCGGAAAGAATCCGATGTCAGGTGAATTATGAATTTCCTTCGCTCTGCCGCTGCAATGGCCCTTTCGGCGGCAACCCTGCTTGTTGCCGGTACGGGCCTGGCCCATTCGGCCGAACAGGCCTATGAATGCACCTTCCGCCAGATCCCGGCCAATGGCGGCTGGTTGGCCGAGAATGTGATCTTTTCCTATGCGCCGGAAAAGACCTCGATCGTGGTCTATGACGGGATCATTCATGAATATGTTGGCCATCCGATCGATGCCAAGATTTCAAACGATACGGCCAATCGGCTGACGATGTCCTGGACGGTCAAGGCGTCGAGCGCGTCAAATCAGAAGACCACGATGATCTATCGTCTGACCATGGCAAAGGCCGATATGAAGGCGATGCTGACAGCGATTCCGCAAGGCTATGAGGGCACTTATACGGCCCAGGGCACGTGCAAGAAGATCAAATCCTGACCGGCCTGTGACAGTGGTTTTTTCTGCCGGTGGGATCGCGATGGTGCGACGCCTGATCTGGACCTGCGGGGTGATCGCTTTGTCGGCGATTCCCGCCCGGGCCGAAAAGAATGTGCTGCGCATCTATGAATGCGTATTCTCGGTTCCCGAAGCCGAGCGCAGCTATTTACCCGAGGTTCTGGCGGTGTCCTATTGGACCTGGGGCGAAAGCGCCCTGGTCTCGGATCCGATGGTCGAGGCCGCATACGGGGCGCCGATCGAGGCGAAGCTGGAAAAAGGGAAGGGGCCGCGGGTCAATATCTCCTGGACGCTGCGGCTGAAGCCGCCGGGAAGACGGTCGGCGAATTCGGAGTTTCGGCTCAGCATCGACAAGGCAAGTCTTCAGGCGCAGATCAGCTCTTGGGTGATGGGGCGATACCAGACCGACCTGCATCTGGTTCAGGGCAGCTGCCGGGTGGCCAAAACCTGAGCCGGTCGCCAGGGCGGGCTGGCGCTTCCGCCCGGCATATTCTTCCGTGCGCAGGGAACCCGGGGCCTGTGCGGGGGTTATCCCCCGAAGGGCCGCCCGCAGGGGTTGACCTTGCCTGCCCGAAGGCCCTTATTCGACGCAGTCAATTCCCCGAACAGGAGCAGGACCATGGCTTTCACCCTTCCCGATCTTCCCTATGCCCATGATGCGCTGGCATCGCTTGGCATGTCGAAGGAGACGCTCGAATATCACCACGACCTGCACCACAAGGCCTATGTCGACAATGGCAACAAGCTGATCGCCGGCACCGAATGGGAAGGCAAGTCGCTGGAAGACATCGTCAAGGGCACTTATCAGGCCGGTGCGGTCGCCCAGAACGGCATCTTCAACAACGCCTCGCAGCACTGGAATCACAACCTGTTCTGGGAAGTGATGGGCCCGGGCGAAGACAAGAAGATCCCCGGTGCGCTGGAAAAGGCGCTGACCGAGGCCTTCGGGTCGGTCGCGAAGTTCAAGGAAGATTTCGCCGCCGCCGGTGCGGGTCAGTTCGGCTCGGGCTGGGCCTGGCTCGTGAAGGACAAGGATGGCAGCCTGAAGGTCACCAAGACCGAGAACGGGGTGAACCCGCTGTGCTTCGGCCAGACCGCGCTTCTGGGCTGCGACGTCTGGGAACACAGCTATTACATCGACTTCCGCAACAAGCGGCCGGCCTATCTGACCAACTTCCTGGACAAGCTGGTCAATTGGGAAGCCGTCGCCTCCAAGCTGTAAGTCTGGCGGCAGGCAAAGATCAGGCCCCGCGGCGCTGCCGCGGGGCCTTTGATTTTTCGCCGATCCCTCTCGCGAAGGATCGCTTGTTGCGGAAGGGGTCGTGCCTCAGCCCGCCTTGGCGGCCGCCAGCGCGTCGATCTGCGGGCGCAGCGGTTCCAGATTGTAGCCGAAGCGCGCCGGGATGCCGATCAGATCGTCGGTCGGCTGATGCCCGGCCTCGCCCAGGGCCCAGACGCAGGACGAGCGGTTGCCCGAGGCGCAATAGGCGAAGACCGGGCCGCCGGCACGGGCGCGGGCCTCGGACTGGGCCTTTACATTGTCCAGCGTCATCGCGCCGCCGATCACCGGATTGGCGACGAAGACCAGACCCAGCGCCTCGGCCGCCTGCTGCATCACCGGCGTGTGCAGATCGGGCGGGATCTCGGCATCGGGGCGGTTGTCGATCACCATCACATAGCCCGCGGCCTTGATCGCGGGCAGGTCTTCGGGGGTGATCTGGGGCGAGACTGCATAATCGGCGGTCAGCGGGCGAAGGTCCATCTGTGCATCCTTGCTGGCGGGCTTGCGCCCAGAATAGAAGCGCCGGGCCCGGCGCGAAAGACCCAAGCGCCGGTCGCGACCCCTGCGGGCGGGATCGCGCGGTCCTACAGGCCGTTGACCGGCACTTTCAGGTAGCTCAGCCCGTTCTCTTCGGGCTCGGGCATCTGGCCCGCGCGCATGTTCACCTGCAGCGAGGGGATGATCAGCTTCGGCATCGACAGGGTCGCATCGCGCTTCTGCCGCATCTCGACGAATTCCGCGCGGGTCTTGCCGCCGCCGATATGGATGTTGCGGGCGCGTTCCTCGGCCACGGTGGTTTCCCAGGCATATTGGTCGCGGCCGGGCGCCTTGTAATCATGGCAGACGAAGATCCGGGTCGCGTCGGGCAGGGCCAGGATCTTCTGCATCGAGTCCCACAGATCCTCGGCCGAGCCGCCGGGGAAATCGCAGCGCGCCGTGCCGTAATCGGGCATGAACAGCGTATCGCCCACAAAGGCCGCATCGCCGATCACATAGGTCAGGCAGGCCGGCGTATGGCCGGGCGTATGCAGCACCTCGCCGCGCAGCTGGCCGATCATGAACGTGTCGCCCTCGACGAACAGCCTGTCGAACTGGCTGCCGTCGCGCTGAAATTCGGTGCCCTCGTTGAAGATCTTGCCGAACGTGTCCTGCACCACGGTGATCCGGTCGCCAATGCCGATCTTGCCGCCCAGCCGGTCCTGCAGATAGGGCGCGGCCGACAGGTGGTCGGCATGGACATGGGTTTCCAGCAGCCATTCGGTCGTCCAGCCCTTGTCGCGCACGAAGGCCACGACCGCATCGGCCGAACGGGTGTCGGTGCGCCCCGAGGCATAGTCGAAATCCAGAACGGAATCGACCACCGCGCAGGCGCTGCCCTGCGGATCGCGCACCACATAGGTGACGGTGTTGGTGGCCTCGTCAAAGAAGGCATGGACTTCGGGCTGCATGGGCGCGGGCATCGGCGCTTCTCCTTCTTTTCGGCCGGAGCCTTACAGATTTCGCCGCAAGCCGACCGGAATGCGCTATCCTGTCAAGGTCAATCTAGGGAGTCGGGTCTCGAATTACCAGTCTTGAATATGTGCGCGGCGGGTCTTGATCTGCGTCAAGGCGGTTGCGGCAGGAAAATGCCAGGTTCCGCACAGAAAAAGGAGTGTCGCATGTCGGCGATCGAAAACAGGGCCGAAGAGCGCCGGGCCGCATTGACGGCGCGGCGCGCGGAATTGACCGGCCGGCTGGCGGCGATCGAGACCGAGCTTGATTCGCACAACAACCGCGATTGGGAAGAACTGGCGGTCGAGCGGGAAGGTGATGAGGTGCTGGAAGCCTCGGGCCTGTCCGGCCAGCAGGAATTGCGGATGATCGAGGCGGCGCTGACGCGGCTGGATCAGGGCGAATACGGCTTCTGTGCCCGCTGCGGCGCCGAGATCGCGCCCGAGCGGCTGGATGTGCTGCCCTGGACGCCGCTGTGCCGCAGCTGCGCGGCCGGGACCTAGGCCTGCGCGCGCCGCTGGGGCGCGAAAGCCCGCAAGGGCGAAAGACCAGAAGGGGGAGGATAAGATGACCGGAGAAGAGGACCGCGATCTCGTGCGGCAGATGACGGAAGGTCTGACCGATCTGGCCATGACCGGGCAGCGTGCGGCGCTGGGCGCCTTGCAGGCGGAAATGCTGGCGCTTGCGGCGATGATCCCGGGCGTGGTGCCGGGCGCGCTGGCCGGCATGGCGGCCCCACCCCGGGACGAGGCACGGCGGCGCGAGATCGAGGCCGAGATCGAGGCCGGTTTCGACAATATGCCGGTGTGACGGCGGCCCCGGGGCTTCGCGGCGGGCCCTTGCGGCGGGACTTTGGGCCGGCAAGGCTTGCCAAGTCACGGGCATTGCTTGTTAACTCGGGTCTGTCAGGTGTTGGGCGGCGGGGTTGCAGGCAGAATGGCCGCTGAGGGGGGCGAGGTCAGAACCGAACGGGCGGGGCCGGAGGGCCGGGTTCTGGTGATCGTGTTTGATCATCCGCCTGCCAATGCGCTGGGCGTGGGGATGCGCCGGGCGCTGATGCAGGCGCTGGCCGAGGCGGCCGAGCCGGGCTTGGACGGCGTGGTGCTGGCAGCGGCGGGGCGCAATTTCTCGGCGGCGACGGCGGTCGATGCGGCGGGCGAGGGCGATCCGGCTGCCGATCTG
>NZ_JAICBZ010000087.1 GCF_020179405.1 Xinfangfangia pollutisoli
ATTCCATCCGCCGACTATCCGCCGCCCCGGGCCGCTGCGCAAGCACGGCAGGGCCGGGCCGCCGCGGCAAAGCGGCCCGCGCGCGCGGCCCAACCCCGGCCCGACGGGGCCGCCCGCCCCTTGACCCGCTGCCGCCCATTGGCTAGGCCCTCGCGCGACCCATACATGCAGGAGCGCGGCGATGGCCAATCCTTCCCTTCTCATCCTTGCCGGCGACGGCATCGGCCCCGAAGTCATGGCCGAGGTGAAGAAGATCATCGCCTGGATGGGCGAAAAACGCGGCGTCACCTTCGACGTCTCGGAAGATCTGGTCGGCGGCTGCGCCTATGACGCGCATGGCACGCCCCTGACCGACGCCACCATGGCCAAGGCCCAAGAGGTGGACGCCGTGCTGCTGGGCGCCGTGGGCGGGCCGAAATACGACAAGCTGGATTTCAGCGTGAAGCCCGAGCGCGGCCTTCTGCGCCTGCGCAAGGAGATGGACCTTTATGCCAACCTGCGCCCCGCGCAGTGCTTTGACGCGCTGGCCGACTTCTCGTCGCTGAAGAAGGACGTGGTCGCCGGTCTGGACATCATGATCGTGCGCGAGCTGACCTCGGGCGTCTATTTCGGCGAACCGCGTGGCATCTTCACCGAAGGCAATGAGCGGGTGGGGATCAACACCCAGCGCTATACCGAGTCGGAAATCGCCCGCGTCGCGCGCTCGGCCTTCGAACTGGCCCGCAAGCGCGGCAACAAGGTCTGCTCGATGGAGAAGGCCAATGTGATGGAATCGGGCGTGCTGTGGCGCGACGTGGTGCAGGAAATCCACGACAAGGAATATCCCGACGTGGCGCTGTCGCACATGTATGCCGATGCCGGCGCCATGCAGCTGACCCGCTGGCCCAAGCAGTTCGACGTGATCGTGACCGACAACCTGTTCGGCGACCTGCTGTCGGATCTGGCCGCGATGCTGACCGGCTCCTTGGGCATGCTGCCCTCGGCCAGCCTGGGCGCGCCGATGGCGAATGGCCGTCCGAAGGCGCTGTATGAGCCCGTCCACGGTTCGGCCCCCGACATTGCCGGCCAGGGCAAGGCCAACCCGATCGCCTGCATCCTGAGCTTCGCCATGGCGCTGCGCTATTCCTTCGACATGGGCGAGGATGCGACGCGGGTCGAGAAGGCGGTCGAACAGGTGCTGGCCGACGGGCTGCGCACCGCCGATCTGATGGGCCCCGAGGGCGGCACGCCGGTCTCGACCGCGGCGATGGGCGATGCGGTCGTCGCGGCGCTGAACGCCTCGCTTTAAGCTTTCATCCGGCGGCGGGCCTGCGGGCCTGTCGCGCATCGGCAAATCGGGGTCGGGCGCGGGGATGCGTGCCCGGCCCTTTTCTGGTCCAAGCAGGCAAAGAGACCAGACAGGATCCCGTCATGGCGCAGCGTCCCCAGACCCTTGCCGGCGCAGCGCTTGGCCTTGCCGCCTTCGGCGCCTATTGCGGCTATGATGTCTCGGCCAAGTTCCTGGGCGCGGGCTATCACCCGTTGCAGATCGTCGCCGCCGCCGGGGCGATGTGCATGCCGCTTCTGCTGCTTTATGTGCTGATTGATCCTCAGCCCGGATCGCTGCGGCCGCGCCATCCGGGGCTGATGGCGCTGCGCTGCCTGGGCACGGTGGCGAATTTCGTGCTGGGCGTCTGGGCCTTTACCCTGCTGCCCCTGGCCGAGGCCTATGTGATCTTCTTCTGCATGCCCTTGGTGATCACCCTGCTGGCGGTGCCCTTCCTGGGCGAAAGGATCGACCTTCTGCGCGGGCTGGCGGTGCTGGTCGGGCTGGCGGGCGTGGTCATCGCGCTGGATCCGGCGCGGACGGCGCTGGGCTGGGGCCATGCGGCGGCGCTGGGCGGGGCGCTGGTGGGGGCGATGAACTATGTGATCATGCGCAAGACCGGCGCGGTCGAGCGGACGGCGGTGCTGCTGGTCTGGCCGATGCTGGTGCTGTTTCTGGTGACCGCGGCCACCATGCCCTTTGTCTGGGTGCCGATGCCGATTGCCGATCTGGGCGTGTCGGCCTTCATGGCGGTGGTGCTGATCGCGGGCATCCTGCTGATCATCGCGGCCTACCGTCGTGCCCCCGCGATCGTGGTGGCGCCGATGCAATATTCGCAGATCGGCTGGGCCGCGCTGTTCGGCGCGCTGTTCTTTGACGAGACGATCGGGCTGCGGATGGTGCTGGGCATGGCGCTGATCGCGGCGGCCGGCATCGTCGTGGTGGCGCGTACCCCGCCTGATCCGGGGCCCGAGCCCAGAGCCGAGCCTGCGCCCGAGCCCAGAGCCGAGCCTGCGTCCGGGCCTGGCGCCTTGCCCGCGCCCGCCGCGCAACCCGCCGCCTGAGCAGGCCCATGCCGCTTGCGGCCCCCGCCGGCTTCAGGCATCACTGATGCCGCTAACATGGCGCTGCGGCGCCTTATCGCCACGGATCAAGCCATGCCCTCAGCCCTGCGCGGTGCGCTTCTGGCCCTTGCGGCCTTCGGGCTTTATTCGACCCATGACGTCATCGTCAAAGTGCTGGGCGAAACCTACAGCGCCTTCCAGATCGTGTTCTTCGTCGGTCTGTTCAGCTTTCCGCTGCTGACGCTGATGCTGATGCGCGACAAGACCGATGGCAATCTGATCCCCAAACATCCCTGGTGGTCGATGCTGCGCGGGCTGGGGGCGGTCGGGTCGATCTCGTTGAACTTCTTCGCCTTCTCGCAGCTGCCGCTGGCGCAGACCTACGCGATCCTGTTCGCCACGCCGCTGTTGATCACGCTGCTGGCGATCCCGGTTCTGGGCGAGCGGGTCGGGCTGCACCGCGGCCTTGCCGTGCTGGTGGGGATGATCGGCGTGCTGATCGTGCTGCGCCCCGGCTCGGCGCCCTTGTCGCTGGGCCATCTGGCGGCGATGGGGGGTGCTGTCTGCGGCGCCGTCAGTTCGATCATCGTGCGCAAGATCGGTTCGGACGAGCGGTCGGTGGTGCTGATGCTGTATCCGATGATGCTGCAGGTTCTGTGCATGGGGCTGCTGATGCCCTGGTTCTACCGGCCGATGGCGCTGGGCGATCTGGCGCTGAACGGGGTGATCGCGGTCTTTTCGGTTCTGGCGGGGCTGCTGACGATTTCGGCCTATCGCGCCGCCACCGCGGCCACCGTCGCGCCGATGCAATATTCGCAGCTGCTTTGGGCGGCCTTCTATGGCTGGCTGTTCTTCGGCGACACGGTCGATCTGTGGACCTGGGCCGGGGCGGTGGTGATCGTGGGATCCGGGCTTTACATCGTCTTGCGCGAGGGCCAGCCCGATGTGTCGCAGAACCAGCCCGTATCGCAGAATCGCTGGCGGCTGGATGCGGGGCCGATCCTGCGCATGGGCTTTCTGAACCGCCGGTCGGGCGGCCGGGGCGGTTAAGCGCCGGGGGGGCAGAGCGGCCGGGCAGAAACTCTTGCGGGAAAAGCCACAAAGCCTGTCGCCGCCCCTTGCCAAAGCCCGCGCCGGGCGCTATCCCCCCCGCCACGGTCGGAGCGTAGCGCAGCCTGGTAGCGCACCTGCTTCGGGAGCAGGGGGTCGGAGGTTCGAATCCTCTCGCTCCGACCATTTCCCGACATTCCCCATCCCTGGTCGATTCCGCCCCTTGGCGCGCGCGCCTGGCTCGGCTTAGTCGCAGATCCGCGATGTCAGGTCATAGTCCAGCGTGGGAAAGCCCGGCGCGTGCCAGGGCCGCGGGCGCTGCGGCCGGGGTTTCAGCGGGCCCGGGGCGGGGGGCGGCAGCGGCAAAGACAGGCTGTCGGGCGCCAGGCCCCGGCGCTGGCAGATCGCGAAATCCTTTGTCGTCACGGCCTTGGGGTCGGTCAGGTCGATCAGATGCCCGCGGCGCCGGTCCGCGCCGGCGGCGAAATCAAGCGGCGGCTCAAGGGTGATATGGCCGGTCTCGGGGCCGAACAGCGCGGCTTCGCCCTGCCAGTCGCGGCCGAAGGCAAAGTCCAGCCGGTAGCGGCCCGGCGGCACCAGCAGGCGAAACGGCGCGCCGCCGCGGATATAGGCCGCGACCAGAACCCTGCCGGTTTCGGGATCGCTGAGTTGCAGCAGGTAATCGGCGCCGGGCGCGGTCTTGACCTGCAGCGGCAGCGTGGCGGGCAGGCCGGAATGGTTCCACAGCAGGCCCTGCGGCCGGTCTTCGGCCTGGGCCGGCAGGGCGGCAAGAAGAAGGGCAAGAAGCGCAAGGCGGGGCCACATGCCGGCATTCTGCACCCGGCCCGGCGCAGCGTCGAGGGGGCCCGGGCGGGCCCGGGCGGGATCGTCCTGCAGGCGCCTAGCGCGCCTGCCAGCGCCGCAGGATGTAATCGGCGGTCATCAGGTCCAGATGGGCGCCGCCGCCATTCTTGGCAATGGTGATCGCCTGATCCGAGCGGCGGGCAAAGGCGCCTGACGGTATGTCGTAGAAATCGGCCAGGATCGAGGCTTCGGAAATCGCGCCGGATTTCAGGGGCTTCATGATCTCGCCGATATGGTGGATCGTGGTGGCGCGGGCATCGACATACAGATCGGCCCGGGCGATGGCGGCATCGTCGACCTCGCGCATGTCGGGGCGATAGGCGCCGATCAGGTCCAGATGCTGGCCGGGCTGCAGCCAGTCGCCCTTGACCAGGGGCTCGGTCGCCATGGTGCAGGTGCAGATGATATCGGCCCAGGGCACCGCCTGTTCCAGATCGGGCGCCAGTTCCAGCCCCAGGGGCTCGGCCATTTGGCGGGCCGAGGCGACGCTGCGCGACCAGATGCGGAATTCGGCATCGGAGAAGATCGACCGATAGGCCTGCACCATCGAGCGGGCAACGGCGCCGGCGCCGACCAGCAGGATCTTGCGGCTGTCCTTGCGCGCCAGTTTCGAGGCGGCAAGCAGGCTGTCGCCGGCGGTTTTCCATTTGGTGACCAGATGGAAATCGACCAGGGCCGACAATTCGCCGGTCACGTCGTCATACAGCGTCACCGCGCCATTGACGGTGGGCTTGCCGCGGGCGCCATTGCCGGGGACCACGGTCGCCACCTTGACCAGCGCGCCCAGCCCGTCGATCCAGGTGGCCCGATCGAGGATCGTGTCGGGGCCGCGATAGCAGAACAGATCCTTGATATCGGGCTGCGGCAGGCGGTGGCCGGCCTCGAACGCCTGCAGAAGTCCTTGCCAGGACAGCAATTCTTCGGCCGATCCAGGAACGATTTCAGGGGTCATCGGGGCTCTCCTTGGGTCAGACATCGCCCGAGGGGGCGGCGACATTGATGTCTTTCTTGCCGCGCACCGTCTCGCGCCAGAGCGTATAAAGCCCGGCGCCGCAGATCAGCGCAATGCCGATCCAGGCGGTTTCATCGGGCCAGCTGTGGAAATAGACCACGCCCCAGAAGATCGCCATCGGCATGCCGACATATTCGAAGGGCGCGATCAGCGAGGCATCGGTGGTGCGATAGGCCTGGGCCACCATCAGCCCGCCCACGGCCACGGAAAGGCCGGTCGCGACGAAGGCCCAAAGGTCGCCCACGTCCGGCACGATCCAGGGGCGGAACAGGAATTCCCATGTCGAGCCAACGGGTTGCGCCATGTGGCCATCGCCCACCAGCAGGCCCATCGTGGCCGAGACGAAGACGAAACCCAGCTGCACGAAGAAGGACAGCACCGCGGCGCTTTCGGTGTCGCGCATGCGGCGGGTCATCATGTGGCTGCCCGCGTAGCAGAAGGCCGAGATCAGCACCAGGATCGCGGCGGGCTGGATCATGCCCGATCCGGGGCGGGTCATGACGATGACGCCCAGCATCCCCACGATCACCGCGGCCCAGCGGCGGGGGCCCACATCCTCGCCCAGAAGCAGGGCCGACATCAGGGTCACGAACATCGGGGCGACGAAGGCGGTGGCCACGGCATCGGCGATGGGCATCAGCGACAGGCCGACGAAATAGGTGACGTTCGACACCATCACCAGGCTGACCCGGATCAGATGCGCCCCGCGGCGGCGGGTCGCCAATTGGCGAAAACCCGTTTTGCTGTAAAGGATTAGCGCACAGACGACGCAGATCCCGATCAGCGCGCGCACGAGGATCACCTGATGCAGCGCATAGGTCGAGGACAGCGCCTTGATCGCCAGGTCGTTCATCGACATCACGATCGAGCCGCCGATGGCCAGCAGGATGCCCGGGGTGGCAGGAGAGGGGTCGCGGGCCGTCATGCGGCCAGAGAACGCCGGGCCGGCCGGGGCGTCTGTTCCACAAGCGACACGTCAGCGCCGCAGAACGCGATCCAGCACATCCAGAAAGCGCGAGCGGTCGGCCTTGGAAAAGGCCCGCCCGCCGCCCTGCCGGAACGGATCGGCGCTGCGCAGATCGGCCATAAGATCGCGGGTCGCCAGGATTGTGCCGATATTTCGTTGGGTTAGCTCTTCTCCATCCGGTTTCAGCACCGCGGCGCCGTTTTCCAGCGCCCGGGCGGCAAGGGGAATGTCCGAGGTCACCACCACATCGCCCGGGCCGGCGTGATCGGCGATCCAGCGGTCGGCCTCGTCCAGGCCCGCGCCGACATAGACGCTGTCCACCAGCGGATTGGCCGAGGGCCGGATGCCGCCATTCGAGACCAGAACCATGCGGATGCCGTGCCGGGTGGCGACGCGTTCGGCCTCGGCCTTCACCGGGCAGGCATCGGCGTCGATGTAAAGCGTCATGCCACCCCGCAAGGGATTGGCAACGCTGGGTTAATCAGGGTCTTGGCCCGCGGTTTCATGGTCTTCCCGATGTCTTTCCACCGTCTTCCTTGCGTCTCTACGCGCGGAAGACCGAGATTTAATTAACCACGATCCGGCGGCGATGGCGAATCGGGCGCGCCTAATCCTCGGCCCGGCCGCTGCCTTCGCGATTGTGGCTGTAGCGATGGGCCAGCGGAAACGCGGGCAGCCAGGCCTCGCGCCGGCAGGTCCACAGCTCGTAAGTGGGCGCGAAGCGGTCGGTCTGGTCGAAGACGCCCAGGTTCACGCCGACCTCATCCTCCCAGCGGCCCAGGACATGGGCGCCGCAGGTCGGGCAGAATTCGCGGCCCTGATAGCTGCGGGTTTCACCCGTTACCGTGACGGCGGTTTCGGGGAAGACGGCCGAGCCGTGGAACAGCGCGCCATGGGCCTTGCGGCAATCGAGGCAATGGCAGAGGCCGACCCGATAGGGCCGCCCCCGCGCCACGATCCGCACCGCCCCACAAAGGCATCCGCCGGTGGTTTCGTCCATCTTCCCCCCTTTGCCCAAGCCTTAGCCCATCAGCGCCGCGGCGTGGAACGAGACGTGATCCTCGATGAAGGAGGAGACGAAGAAATAGCTGTGATCATAGCCCTTCTGCATGCGGAAGGTGCCGCCCTGGCGCCGTTCGGTCATGGCGCCGGCCAGCGCCTCGGGGCGCAAGAGGTCGATGAACTGGTCGGCAGTGCCCTGGTCGATCAGCAAGGGGCCATCGAAGCCCAGCCGCCGCATCAGCGCGGTCGAATCATGCGCGGCCCAAAGCTGCTCATCCGGGCCCAGATAGGCGCGAAACTGCTTGCGGCCCCAGTCGGAGGCCATGGGCTGGCAGATCGGCGCGAAGGCCGAGACCGAGGCGAAGCGGCCGGGGAAGGACATGGCCACGGTCAGCGCGCCATGGCCGCCCATGGAATGGCCGGTGATCGACTGGGCTTCCTCGGCCAGCGGGAAGGTGTTGAACAGAAGGCGGGGCAATTCGTCGGTGACATAGTCCCACATGCGGAAATGCGGCGCCCAGGGTTTTTGCGTGGCATTGACGTAGAAGCCCGCGCCCTGGCCCAGATCGAAGGCCGGATCATTGGCCACGCCTTCGCCGCGGGGCGAGGTGTCGGGGAAGACCAGCGCGATCCCGGCCTCGGCCGCCCAGCGCTGGGCGCCGGCCTTGACCATGGCGTTCTCATGCGTGCAGGTCAGGCCCGACAGATACCACAGCACCGGCACCGGGCCTTCCTCGGCCTCGGCGGGCAGGAACAGGCCGAAGGTCATCTCGCCCCCGGTGGCGGTCGAGGCATGCGAAT
This sequence comes from Xinfangfangia pollutisoli, assembly GCF_020179405.1. GTDB lineage: Bacteria > Pseudomonadota > Alphaproteobacteria > Rhodobacterales > Rhodobacteraceae > Pseudogemmobacter > Pseudogemmobacter pollutisoli. Next base: position 8,067 of record NZ_JAICBZ010000087.1, read on the forward strand.
AGACGCCCTGCATGCCCCCGTAGCAGCGGCTTTCCGATAGGGTCTTCATGGGTAACTCCTTGACTTATCCGCCCCGACTTACGTGCCGGCGACCCAGGCGATGACCAGCGGCACCGTCAGGATGCTGCAGGCGGTCGAGATCAGGATCGCGGCAGACACGCGCTGCGGCGCGACCCCGTAGTGCTGGGCCAGAATATAGATGTTTCCCGCAACCGGAAGGGCCGCGGCGGCGATCATCGCGCCGGCGGCGGCGGGGGCGACCGGAAAGACCACCAGCGCCATCAGCGCGGCGGCGGCCGGGTGCAGGATCAGCTTGGAAAAGGACAGCCAGCCCGCGACCGCCAGACGCTCGGCCGAGCGGCCGGCCAGCGAGGCGCCGATGGCAAACAGCGCGCAGGGCGTGGCGGCGCCGCCCAGCAGCGTCAGCGTCTCGGCCATGGGGGCGGGGACGGGCAGGCCGATGCCGGCCCAGGCGAAACCCGCGACCATCGAGACCAGCATCGGATTGCGGATCAGCCCCAGCGCCAGGGTACGGATCGAGCCCAGCGTCAGCCGGCCGCTGCGCGCCGCGGTGATCAACAGCGTCACCAGCGAGGAGAAGACGAACATGTCGATCGTCAGCACCATCAGGATCGGCCCGTTGGACGATGGGCCCAGCAGCACGGCCAGCATCGGGATGCCCAGAAAGCCGGTATTGCCGATGCTGCCCACCTGCGCCTCGATCGTGGCTTCGGCCAGGGACACGCCGCGCAGCCGCGACAGGGCGAATTGCAGCGCATACAGCCCGCCAGTTGCGGCCAGATAGGCGGCGGCGAAGGCCGGGTCCCAGATCTCGGCGAAGGACAGGTTCACGGTCAGCCGGAACAGCATGGCCGAGAGCGCGACGTAGAAGACGAATTTCGTGAGCCAGGCGGTGGCCTCGGGCGGGAAGATGCGCAGCCGGCCCGCGCCGTAACCCAGCGCGATGATGGCGAAGAAGGGCAGGGTCTTGAGAAAGATCGGCAGCATCCCTGCCTTGGTGTCATGCGGACCGGGCAAGGGCAAGATGATTGGCCGGCGGGGGGCGGCTGGGGTCCGCCCCCCGCCGTCTTAGCCGCCTCCGATAAGGGCACCTGCGGCAAAGACCAGCGCCCCGCCCAGCACGACCTGAAGGACGGCGCGGAAGAACGGGGTTTCCATGTAGCGATTCTGGATCCAGGCGATGGCCCAAAGCTCGATGAAGACCACGGCGATGGCGAGGACGGTGGCGGTCCAGAAATCGGAGATCAGATAGGGCAGGGCATGGCCCAGGCCGCCCAGTGTGGTCATGAGGCCCGAGGCCAGGCCGCGCTTCCAGGGGCTGCCGCGGCCCGACAGGACGCCATCGTCATGCGCGGCCTCGGTGAAGCCCATCGAGATCCCGGCCCCCACGGCGGCGGCCAGGCCCACGGTCAGGGTTGTGGCGCTGCTTTGGGTGGCGAAGGCGGTGGCGAAGATGGGCGCCAGCGTCGAGACCGAGCCGTCCATCAGCCCGGCCAGGCCCGGCTGGACCCAGGTCAGGATGAACTGCCGGCGCTGGGTGAAATCTTCGGCCGATTTCGCATCGCCGCCCAGATGCTGGCTTTCCAGCGCCGCGGCGCGTTCTTCGTGATGCGCCTCGGCCACGGCCAGATCGCCCAAGAGCTTGCGCGTCGCGCTGTCGGTCGCGCGGGTGGCGGCGCGGAGATAGAAGGTCTCGGCCTCTTTCTCCATCGCCGCCGCCTCGCCGCGGATGGTGTCAAGCGACAGATTGGCGGTCAGCCAGACCGGCTTGCGCGCGTAATAGCCCGCCACATGTTCGCGCCGGATCAGCGGGATCACCGCGCCGAAGCGGCTTTCATGCAGGTCGATCAACTGGCGGCGGTGGCCGTCTTCCTCGGCGGCCATGCCGTCGAAGACCTGCGCGGTGGCCGGATAGCTGGCGCGCAGCCGTTCGGCATATTGGCGGTAGATGCGGGCGTCATCCTCTTCCGAAGAGATCGCCAGCGCCAGGATTTCCTGCTCGGACAGGTCAGAGAACCGGCGGCGGGACGACAGCGAGGGCAGCATGATTAAGCCTTTCTAGAATGATTCTAATATCTTCGGTGGCACGGAAAAGGCAAGCGGGAAAAAATGAACCGTATGGTTCAAAATCAGCCTGTACAAACTGAACTGAACTGTTCATATATCCCCGAGCAGACCCCGAACCAAGGACCAGGATCATGGCTTTCCCGCGTAGACTTCCGCTTGTTGCACTGATGGTTGCGCTGGCCTTGCCGGCCCTGCCCGCCGGCGCGCAGGGGATGGACAGCCTGCTGCCGCGGCTGACCTTTCCGACCGCGACGGTGACGCAAGGCACCAAGGGCTGCACGCCCGAGCCGCAGACCAAGGTCTGCGAAATCCGCATGTGACGTTGCGCCCTGTGCAGGCGGTCAAACCGCCTGGGCAGGAGAGGGTCCTTGCCGGCCCCGGGGCACCGGGGTTATGATTGCGGGAAGGAATCCAGATGCAGACAGCTGACGACACCGAGATCCGCCGGGGACGCAAGTTCGAACAGGTGCTGGACGGCGCGCGACGCATTTTCATGCGGGACGGGTTCGAAGGCGCTTCGGTTGACGATATCGCGCGCGAGGCGGCGGTGTCGAAGGCGACGCTTTACGCCTATTTCCCCGACAAGCGGCTGCTGTTCACCGAAATCTGCAGCGAGGAATGCCGCCGGCATACCGAGGCGGCCGAGGCCGAGATGGACCCTTCGGCCCCCGCGGCCGAGATGCTGGCCTTTGCCGCGCGCAAATTCGTGACCTTCATGATGTCGGAATTCGGCCGCAACATGTTTCGGCTGGTCGTGGCCGAGGGCGTGCGTTTCCCCGATCTGGCGCAACAGTTCTATGAGATCGGCCCGGGGATGATTCACCGCAAGCTGGCCGATTACCTGCGCGAGGCGACGGCGCAGGGCGAGTTGCAGATCGAGGATTTCGATCTGGCCTCGGCGCAGTTCATCCAGCTGAGCAAGGCGCAACTGCATGAGAAGCTGATCTTCGGCCTGATCGACACGATCTCGGAGGCCGAGATCGAGGCGACGGCGAAGGGCGCGGTCGAGATGTTCATGGCGCGCTACGGCGTGAAGCCGTAAGCCGCCCGAAAGCGGGGCCGAAGCCCCGTCCAAGCCTTAGCCGTTGTCGCGCAGGATCTGGCCGGCCAGATACAGCGAGCCGCAGATCAGCACCCGCGCCTGCGGGGCCTGATCGACGATCCGTGCCAGCGCCGCCGCCACCGAGGGCGCGGCTTCTGCCGCCAGGCCCACCGCCAGCGCCGCGTCGCGCGTCGCCTCGGCCGGCAGGGTGTTCGGCTCGTCCGGGATCGACACCGCCCAAAGCCGGGCGGCCTGCGCCGCCAGGGGGCGCATGTAGCCCTTCACATCCTTGGTGTTCAGCATGCCGCAGATCAGATGCGTCTCGCGCGCGGGCAGGCGGGCCAAGGTGGCCGCCACCGCCTGACCGCCGGCGGGGTTATGCCCGCCATCCAGCCACAATTCGATGCCCGGCGCAGTTTCGGCCAGGGGGCCGCGGCGCAGGCGCTGCATCCGGGCGGGCCATTCGGCGCGGCTGACCGCCGCTTCGCAGGCCGCCGCATCTCGGCCCAGCAGCCGCAGCGCCGCCACTGCCGCGCCGGCATTCTGGATCTGGTGCGGCCCGGGCAGGTTCGGCAGCGGCAGGTCAAGAAGCCCGGTCTCGTCCTGATAGATCATCCGGCCGCGGTCCTCGGCCACATGCCAGTGCTGGCCATGGACGAACAGCGGCGCGCCCAGCCTTGCGGCCTTGGCCTCGATCACCGCCAGCCCGTCCTCCTCTTGCGGGCCCACCACGCAGCGCACGCCGCGTTTCAGGATCCCGGCCTTTTCGCCGGCGATTTCGGCCAGCGTCTCGCCCAGATATTGCTGGTGGTCGATCGAGACCGGGGTGATCACGGTCAGCGCGGGCTGGTCGACCACATTGGTCGCATCCAGCCGCCCGCCCAGGCCCACTTCCAGCAGCGTCCAGTCGGCCGGCACGCGGGAAAAGGCCAGAAAGGCCGCGCAGGTGGTGATCTCGAAAAAGGTGATGGGCTGGCCGGCATTGGCGGCTTCGCATTCTTCCAGAAGATCGGCCAGCATCGGCTCGGGGATCAACTCGCCCGCCAGGCGGATGCGTTCGTGGAAGCGCGCCAGATGCGGCGAGGTATAGGCGTGAACCCGGTCGCCGCCGGCTTCCAGCCCGGCGCGGATCATCGCCTGGGTCGAGCCCTTGCCATTGGTGCCGGCGACATGAATGACCCGCGGCAGGCGGCGTTCGGGATGACCGAGCGCGGCCAGCAGGGTCTCCACCCGGGTCAGCACCAGGTCGATGACCTTCGGGTGCAGACCCATCAGCCGCGACAGGATCGCGTCAGAGCCGGGGCTGGTCACCCTTTCGCTCCGCTATCAGGGGCGGGCGCGGGGGCGGCTTCGGCGGGCGGCGGGGCCAGATCGCCCTTGATCGCGGGGGGCAGCGCCTGAAGCATGCGCACCAGCGTGATCAATTCGTCCCGCAGGGCCTTGCGATGCACGACCCGGTCCAGCATGCCGTGATCCAGCAGATATTCGGCGCGCTGGAAGCCTTCGGGCAGTTTCTCGCGGATGGTCTGTTCGATCACCCGGGCGCCGGCAAAGCCGATCTGCGCATTGGGTTCGGAGATCTGGATGTCGCCCAGCATCGCATAGCTGGCGGTGACGCCGCCCGTGGTCGGATGGGTCAGGACGACGATATACGGGAGGCCCGCCTCTTTCAGCATCTGCACCGCCACGGTCGAGCGCGGCATCTGCATCAGCGACAGCATGCCTTCCTGCATCCGCGCCCCGCCCGAGGCGGAAAACAGCACCAGAGGCTTCTTGCGATCCACCGCGCGCTGGGCGGCGGCGACGATGGCATTGCCGACATACATGCCCATGGAGCCGGCCATGAAGCTGAAATCCTGCGCGGCGGCGACGATCGGGGTGCGGCCGATCTCGCCCTCGGCCACCAGCATCGCGTCTTTCTCGCCGCTGGCCTTCTGCGCCGCCTTCAGCCGGTCGGGATATTTCTTCTGGTCGCGGAAATGCAGCGGGTCGATCACCGGCTCGGGCACTTTCACCTCGGTGAAGATGCCGCCGTCGAACAGCGCGGTGAAACGGTCGCGCGGGCTGATCGTCATGTGATGATCGCAATTCGAGCAGACATGCAGGTTCTGCGCCAGTTCGCGATGGAACAGCATGGTCCCGCATTCGGGGCATTTGGTCCACAGGTTCTCGGGAACCTCGCGCCGCGAGAAGAGCGAGTTGATCTTCGGGCGGACGTAATTGGTGATCCAGTTCATGGATGGGTGCCTTCCCGGGCCTTTTCGGTCGCGACCGAAATAAGCGGCGCGGGCGGGAAAAGCAACGGGGCGGGGTGTAGAAGGCTGGGGTGCGGGCCAGCGGTACGGCAGAGGGCGGGGCGGGTCAGACCCGGCGGCGGGCGCGCAGGGCGGCGCCGATCGTGCCGTCGTCAAGGTAATCCAGCTCGCCCCCCACCGGCACGCCCTGGGCCAGCGTGGTGATCTCGACCCCCGAAGGCGCCAGCGCATCGGCGATGTAATGCGCGGTGGTCTGGCCATCGACGGTGGCATTCAAGGCCAGGATCACTTCGGTCACGGCTTCGGGGCCGATCCGGCCCAGAAGGCGCGGGATGCCCAGTTCCTCGGGGCCGACGGCATCCAGCGCCGACAGCGTGCCGCCCAGAACGTGGTAGCGGCCGCGGAAGGCGCCGCCGCGTTCCATCGCCCAAAGGTCGGCCACATCCTCGACCACGCACAGCGCGCCGGTGGCGCGGGCGGGATCGGTGCAGATCGGGCAGGTCTCGGCGGTCGAGATATTGCCGCAGATCCGGCAATCGCGCGCGGCCAGCGCCACTTCGGCCAGGGACTGGGCCAGCGGCGCCATCAGCTGGGCGCGCTTTTTCAGCAAGACCAGCACCGCGCGGCGGGCCGAGCGGGGGCCGAGGCCCGGCAGACGGGCCATCAGGTCGATCAGGCTTTGGATGCCGGTCGGATCGGCCGCGGCCATGGCGTCAGAACGGCAGGTTCAGGCCGGGCGGCAGGCCCAGGGCTTCGGTCATCCGGCGCATTTCCTCGGCGCCACGGGCGGCGCCCTTGGCCTGGGCATCCTTGATCGCGGCCAGGATCAGGTCTTCCAGCACTTCCTTTTCGGTCGGCACCAGGATCGAGGGGTCGATGTCCAGCCCGGTCACCTCGCCCTTGGCGGTGGCGCGCGCCTTCACGAGGCCCGCGCCGGATTCGCCGATGACGACGGTGCGGGCCAGGCCCTCTTGCAGCTCGGCCATCTTTTCCTGCATTTCCTGGGCGGCCTTCATCATCTTGCCCATGTCGCCCAGACCGGCGAGGCCTCCGAGACCCTTGAACATCGTTTGCACTCCCTTGGCGGCTTCTTGCTGAGATACGGACGCCGCGGCCCTGGTGCAAGGCGCGCGGCGGGGGGCGCGCATTTTCGTCGAAAATGCGGGCGCTACTCCTCGAACGGATCCCAATCGTCATCGGTGTCAAGTTCGGCCTCGACCTCGGGCAAGGCCTCGGCGGCGGCGCGGGCGGCCAGGGCGGCGGCATTGCGGATCTCGGCGATCTTGGTGCCGGGGAAGGCCGCCATCACCGCCTGGACCAGCGGGTGTTCCAGCGCCTCGGCCCGGGCCGCATCCTCGTCGCGGGCCCGCATCTCGGCGATGGTCGGCGCGCCGCCCGAGGCCACGACCGAGACGCCCCAGCGCGCCCCCGTCCAGCCCTGCAGGCGCTGCGACAGGCGGGCGGCCAGGTCGGGCTTGGCGCCGGGGGCGGGTTCGAATTCGATCCGGCCGGGCGTGTAGCGCACCAGGCGCAGCTGGTCCTCGACATCCTTCAACAGCAGCATGTCGCGCTTGTCGCGGATCAGGTCGATCACATCCTCGAACCGGGCATAGACCTGCAATTGCCCCTCGGCCAGGGCCGGGGCGGTCGCGGCGGCGGTGACGGCCGCGCCGACCGGGCCGCG
>NZ_JAICBZ010000088.1 GCF_020179405.1 Xinfangfangia pollutisoli
GGCGCTGCAGATCGGCCCGGCGGCGCAGATCCTGGGTCAGCCGCGCCGCCCGCGCCTCCAGATCGGCGCAGCTCGCGGCCAGCGCCGTCATCTCGTCGACCGCCTTCGCCCATTCGCCCCCGGCCTTGGGCCGCAGCGTCGCGGTGGCCAGCCGCCCAAGCGCCTCGGCCACCCGGGCCAGCACCTGATCCATCCGCCGCCCGCCGGTCATCAGCTCGATCTCGCCCGCGACCGAGGACAGCAGATCGCGCCGCGCCGACAGGCCCTTTTCGCGATCCGATTTCTCGGCCGCGCTGTTGCCTTCCGGCTCCATCCCCAGAAGCCCCTGCCGCACCCACAACAGCCCCGAGGGCCCGGCCAGCCCCTGCCCCATCAGCCGGTCGATCCAGGCCTCGGCCTCATCCTCCTGCGCGATCAGCCGGCCGCTGCCATCCAGCACCCGCGCCATGGGCCGGCCCAGCCAGCGCTTTTCCAGCCGGAACCGCCCCTCGGGCAGATCCAGTTCCACCGCCGCCTCGGGCGCGCCGCCGGAATGGGGCTGCAAGGCCTTGACCGGCGCGCTGCGGGCGCGATGCGGCTGGAAGAACAGCGCCTGCAGGGCGTCAAAGAAGGTGGATTTGCCAAACTCGTTCGGCTCGGACAGAACGGCGATGCCGTCGCCGATCCCGTCGATCCGGGCGCGCTGGCCGGCGAAGCGGCGCAGATTGGTGACTTCCAGCGCGCGCAGCTTCATGCCTGATCCCCCTGCGCCAGGGCAAACAGCCGCGCCAGCGCCGTGGCCGCGATCTGGCGGTCTTCCTCGGCGCGGGCAGGATCGACGCTTTCGGCCATCAGCGCCTCGGCCGCCTGGCGCAGCGCGCCCGAGCGGTCGATCCGGTCCAGATCGCCGCCCTGCACCTCGGCGGCAAGGGCCGAAAGATCGGCGTCGAACCAGCCGAAATCCGGAGCCGTTTCCGCAAGCGCCGCCTCAAGGTCTGCCCGTTCCGACAGGGTCAGCCGGCCGGTGACCGCCAGCCGCAGCAGGCAGTCGCGGCGCTGATCCTCGGCCGGCATCAGCGCGGCCAGCCGGGCCGCGGCCTGGTCGCCCGGCAGAAGGTCCAGCGCCGGGCGCAGCCAGCGGAACTGGCCGGTGGGCCGGGGCATCACCTCGGCCGCGGCACCGGGGCCGGCCAGCGTGACCGACAGGGCGGCCGGCGCCGTCTCGTGCTTGAAGCCGTCGCTTTCCGGCGTGCCGGAATACCAGGTCGCCGGGGTGACCTGCATCTGCCCGTGCCAATCGCCCAAAGCCAGGTAATCCAGCCCCGACAGCCGCGCCCGATCGGGCGGGATGATGCCGGGCGCGCCCTCTTCGCCCGAGAAATCGGTGATCGCGCCATGGCCCAGCCCGATGCGCAGCGCGCCTTCGGGGGTCGGGGACGACATCGCCTCGGTCAGGTCACGGCCCGGCCGGCGCTGGGTGCAGGGCGCGGGCAGAAGCCAGATCCCCGGCGCCAGCTCCTGCGGCTGGGGCAGGCTCAGCACGGTCAGGTTCGCCGGCGCATCGGCCGCGATCCGGCGCCACAGTTCCGAGGCCGCCAGACTGTCGTGATTGCCGGGCAGCAGCCACCAGCGCAGATCGGTCTCGGCCGCCATGGCCCGCAGCGCATGACGCAGGGTTTCCGGCGCCGGCGTCTCGGCATCGAATGTGTCGCCCGCCAGCAGCACATCCCGCGCATTCCCCGCCCGCGCCGCCGCCGCCAGCCGCGCGATGACGCCATGGCGCGCCTCGCGCAGGCGGTTGCGGATGGCTTCGGGGTAGCCGCCGAAGGCGCGGCCCAGGTGAAGGTCCGAGGAATGCAGGAAACGGCAGGTCACGGCGCACTTTCTTCCGGCGGCGGAACCGCCCGCCGCCGCGCCCAACTTGGCCCCGCTGCCCGTCCGGCGCAAGCCCAGTGCAAGCCCGGTGCAAGCCCGGCGCAGGCCGCCGCTTGCAGCCCGGGCCGCGAAGGTGCAAGTCTGGGCCGTGCCAGTCCGAGACCCCGATGCCCCAGACCCGCCCCGAGCGCAGCCCCTTCGTGGCCTTGCCCCTGCCCCGCGCCTTCACCCTGATCGAGCCCGGGCCGGTGACGCTGGTCGTCACCCATGACGGGCGGCGGGACAATGTGATGGTGATCACCTGGACGATGGTCATGGATTTCGCGCCGACCTTCGCGATCACCACCGGGCCCTGGAACCATTCCTGGGCCGCGCTCTGCGACCGGCGCGACTGCGTGATCGCCCTTCCGACGGTCGAGATGATCGACACGGTGATCGGCATCGGCACCTGTTCCGGCGCCCGGACCGACAAGTTCCAGCGCTTTGGCCTGGGCCGGGCTCGGGCCAGCCAGGTTGCGCCGCCGTTGCTGACCGATTGCCTGGCCAATGTGGAATGCCGGGTGGTCGAGGTGATCGAGCGCCACGGCATCGTGGTGCTTGAAGGCCTGGCCGCCTGGATCGACCCCGACCGGGCCGAGCGGCGGATGCTGCATGCGGTGGGCGATGGCAGTTTCATCGCCGATGGCGATCGGATCGACCGGGCCCAGGCGATGCGCTCCAAGCTGCCGCCGGGGTTGTGACGGCGGCAAGGGCGGGGGCAGCGACAGGGGCAATGACGGGAGACGAGCCGGGGGACGGGCCGGGCAATCCCGCGCTTGACCGGCGCCGCGTGCCGGCGCATCCTGGCCGCATGATCCGCCGTCACGACATGGACCGCTGTCCTGGCCCTGTTGCCGCCCTGCGCAAGTCGCAGGGCTGACCGCAGCGCCATTTCCCGACCGACGTTCGCCCGATCGACCGTCGCTGTCCCGCCCTTGGCCCTTTGGTCCGCCCGGAACCCGGCGCCCCCGCGCGCCTGTCCCCTTTCCGCACGGATCTTCTCATCATGAGCCTTCTTGCCGTCAAGGATCTGGCGCTGACGCTGGGTCAGCCGCTGTTTTCCGATCTGTCCTTCACCCTTGCCCCCGGCGACCGGCTGGGGCTGATCGCCGCCAATGGCCGCGGCAAATCCTCGCTTCTCGCCTGTCTGGCCGGCCGGATCGCGCCCAGTGCGGGCCAGATCACCCGGGCCCGTGGCCTGACCGTCGCGCTGGTGCCGCAAGAGCTGCCCGCCGCCCTGCTGCCCCTGACCCCGCGCCAGGCCGTCGCCGCGGCGCTGCCGCCCGACCAGGCCGAGGATCTGTGGCGGGCCGAGATCGCGCTGGACGATCTGGCCCTGGCCGAAGACTTGCGCGACCGGCCCCTGCAGGCGCTGTCGGGCGGCGGGCAGCGGCTGGCGCTTCTGGCCTGCGCCGCGGTCGTGGAACCCGATCTCTACCTGCTGGATGAACCCACGAACCACCTGGATCTTGCCAGGATCGGCCAGCTGCAGCGCTGGCTGGCGGCGCTGCCGCGGGGCGCGGCGGCGATCCTGACCAGCCATGACCGCGCCTTTCTGGATGCGGTCACGACGCGCAGCCTGTTCCTGCGCCCCGGGGCCTGCCCGCATTTCGCCCTGCCCTATTCCCGCGCCCGCGCCGCTCTGGATCAGGCCGACCAGGCCGAGGCGCGGCGCTTTGACCAGGATCTGGCCCGGGCGGGCCAGTTGCGCCGGCAGGCGGCGAAGCTGAAGAATATCGGCATCAATTCCGGCTCGGACCTGCTGACGCTGAAGACCCGCCAGCTGACCGAACGGGCCGAGAAGATCGAAGCCTCGGCCCGCCCCGCCCATCGCGCGCGCAGCGCCGGCGCGATCCGGCTGGACGCGTCCGAGGCACGGGCGCGGGCCCTGGTGACGCTGGAGGATGCGGTGATCCGCGCGCCCGACGGCCGGGCGTTGCTGCGCAGCGGGCGGTTGTGGATCGCGCCGGGCGACCGGGTGGTGGTGCTGGGCGCGAATGGCGCCGGCAAGTCCCGGCTTCTGCAGGCCGTGGCCGCGGCCGCGCTGACGGCCGCGGCGGATCCTGCAGCACCGATCCGCACGGCCGCCGCGGTGCAGCTGGGCATTTTCGACCAGATGCTGGACCAACTGCGGCCGGCCGAGACGCCCTTCGCCCTGGTCTCGGGCCGGGCCCGTGACGATGCACTGGCGCGCAGCACGCTGGCCGGCGCCGGCATCGCGCCCGATTGGCAGACCCGCCCCGTCGCCGCGCTGTCGGGCGGGCAGAAGGCACGGCTGGCGCTTTTGCTGCTGCGGCTGGCCCGACCGAATCTCTTCCTGCTGGACGAGCCGACGACACATCTCGACATCGAGGGGCAAGAGGCGCTGGAGGCCGAGCTTCTGGCCCAGGGCGCGGCCTGCCTGCTGGTCAGCCATGACCGCGCCTTCGTGCGCGCGGTGGGCAACCGCTTCTGGCAGATCCGCCCCGCCCGCCCGCTGCCGGTTCTGGACGAGGTCGAGGCGCCAGACGCCTATTTCGCCGCCATGGGCGCCCCGGATTAGCCGCGCGCCCGATGAGCCCGCGCGATTTTTCGCGACCGCCCGGGCAAATCCGGTCTAGGATCGGGGTCTCACAGCCGGGCCGGCCCATGCGCGCGCGTCTTGCCCTTTGCCTTCTGTGCCTGCTGGTCGCGGCGCCCCCCGCCCGCGCCGCCTGCAGGCTGGCGCTTGCGCTGGCGATGGATGTCAGCCGCTCGGTCGATGCGCGGGATTTCGCGATCCAGACCGGCGGGCTGGCCGATGCGCTGGCGCGGCCCGACATCGCCCGCGCCTTCTTTGCCCCTGCCGGCGATGTGGCGCTGGCCGTCTATGAATGGAGCGGCGAGACCCATCAGCAGGTGCTGATCGACTGGGTGGTGATCGCGCGGCCCGAAGATCTGGCGCCGGTGATCGCCACGCTGCGCGGCCTGCGCCCGCCGGCGGAGAAACTGTCCACCGCCCTTGGCCGCGGCCTGGCCTTCGGCCGCGACCTTCTGGTCCGCGCGCCGCCCTGTGACCGGCAGGTGATCGACGTCTCGGGCGATGGCCGCAACAATGCCGGCCCGACGCCCGAACGGATCTATGCCCAGGGCGGATGGGAGGGGATCACCGTCAACGGGCTGGCGATCGGCAGCCATGAATTGCAACTGACCGAATATTACCACGCCTCGGTGATCCGTGGCCCGGGCGCCTTTGTCGAACTTGCCCTGCGCCAGAGCGATTATCCCGAAGCGATCCGCAAAAAGCTGATGCGCGAATTGACCGAGGCGGTTTCGGTCTTGGATTGCCGCAGGGGGCTGGAATTCCCGACCGAAGCCTGCCGGATTTTTCGTTGAGTTGCGCGCGGGCCCGCGCAACTCTGGCCCACAGGCGACAGGCGAAGGCGGGAAACGTGACTTCGCCTTCTGGCGGAGGAGGACGGGAATGCGCGGAAAAGCGGTGATCCTGGCGCTGGCCCTGGCGCTGTCCTTTGCCGGGCCGGCTGTGGCCGAGCGGGTGGAGGTGCGCGTCTCGATCTCGCATCAGGTGATGACGGTCTATCACGAGGGGCGCCGGCTGTTCGACTGGCCGGTCTCGACCGCGAAGGCGGGAAAGATCACGCCCCTGGGCAGCTACCGGCCCGAATTCCTGTCACGCAACCACCGTTCCAAGCGCTACAACAACGCGCCCATGCCCTTCGCGATCTTCTATGACGGCAATTACGCCATTCACGGCACCGATCAGATCAAGCGGCTGGGCAAACCGGCCAGCCATGGCTGCGTGCGGCTGGACCCGAAGAACGCCCGCATCCTGTTCGAGATGGTGCGGTATGAGGGACTGGAAAACACCCGCGTGGTGATTGTGCAGTAGCCTGGCGGGCCCGGCTTTCGGCGAAGGCGCGCGGTGCGGGCCCGCCGGGCACGGGTTGCGCAGGCCGGGCTTTCCTTTCGCGGCTTTTGCGGTTAGGACGCCCGGCTGTAGCCGAGGAGTCCGCCCATGCAGGGAAGCGCCAACCTGAACCTGATGATCAAGGCCGCCCGCCGCGCGGGGCGCAGCCTGGTCAAGGATTTCCGCGAAGTCGAAAACCTGCAGGTCTCGGCCAAGGGTCCGGGCGATTTCGTCAGCCGCGCCGACCGCGAGGCCGAGCGGCTGATCAAGGAAGAGCTGATGGGCGCGCGGCCGACCTATGGCTGGCTGGGCGAGGAAACCGGGGCCGCGGCCGGCGCCGACCCGACCCGGCGCTGGATCGTCGATCCGCTGGACGGGACGACGAACTTCCTGCACGGCATGCCGCATTGGTCGATCTCGATCGCGCTGGAACACAAGGGCGAAATCACCTCGGCCGTGGTCTATGATCCGGCCAAGGACGAGATGTTCTGGGCCGAAAAGGGCGCCGGCGCCTGGCTGAACGACAATCGGCGGCTGCGCGTCTCGGCCCGGCGGCACATGGTCGAGGCGGTCTTCGCCACGGGCGTCCCGTTCGGCGCCAAGAAGACCCTGCCGGCGACGCTGCAGGATCTGGCCCGGCTGATGCCGGAATGCGCCGGCGTGCGGCGCTGGGGCTCGGCCGCGCTGGACCTGTCCTATGTGGCCGCGGGCCGGTTCGACGGCTATTGGGAACGCGAGCTGCAGGCCTGGGATGTGGCGGCGGGGATCCTGCTGGTCAAGGAAGCGGGCGGCATGGTCTCGGGCCTGCGCGAGGGGCAAGAGCCGCTGGACGGCGCGCTGATCGCCGGCAACGAGGCGCTGTTCGAGACGTTCCGCAAGGTGATCCGCGGCTGAGGCCGCGACAGGCCGGGCGCGCCGCGCCTAGCGCCGGCGCGGCACCCGCGGGATCGCGCTGCGCTGCAACGGGTATCCGGCCTGCGGATGCGGCGGCTGGCCCTGTGTTGCCTGCCAATAGCCCCCCGCCCCGCGCCGAAGCCAGACCGGCAGGGTCAGCACAAGCCCGGCGATGAAGCCACCGGCATGGGCCCAATAGGCCACCCCGCCCGCATCGGTGGGCGTGGCAAGGCCGGACACCAGCTGAATCCCGAACCACAGGCCCAGCACCAGCCAGGCCGGCAGGGCGAAGATGCGGAAGAAGATCACCAGGATCAGCAGCACATCGACCCGGGCCCTGGGAAACAGCAGCAGATAGCCCCCCATCACCCCGGCAATCGCCCCCGAGGCGCCGACCATCGGCACGGACGAGCCGGGATCGGCCGCGATCTGCAGCCCGGCCGCGGCCAGCCCTGCGGCAAGGTAGAACAGAAGAAAGCCGAAATGGCCCATCTGGTCTTCCAGATTGTCGCCGAAGATCCACAGAAACAGCATGTTGCCGGCCAGATGCATCCAGCCACCATGCAGGAACATATGGGTCAGAAGCGTCTCGTACCCCTCGCCCGACATCAGCCGCAGCGGCACCAGCCCCCAATGCATGTAGAAGCGCGCCAGGGCGAAATCCGACGTGGCGGCCGGATAATAGGCCAGAAAGACCAGCACATTGGCCGCCAGCAGCGCCAGGGTGACGAAGGGCGTGCGCCCCGAAGGGTTGTGGTCGCGGATCGGAAACATGGGCGCCATGTTCCGCATCGGCTTCGGCGGGTCAAGGCCGGGCTGCGCGCGCCCGCATCGCCGCGCCGATGACCGCCGCGATGCGGGGCCGGCAGGCGGCGGCTCAGTCCTCGGCCACTTCGGCCAGCAGCCTGGCATTGCCGCCCGCCGCCGTGGTGTCGATGCAGACATGGCGTTCCAGCAGCGCATGGCCGGCATCGGGGGCGCCGCCGACCAGGGGCAGGATCGGGCCCGGCCGCGCGGCCAGAGCCTGCGCCCGCAGGCGCGCCTGGTCCTGATCGCCCCACCACAAAGCGCCGGAAAAGCCCTGCAGCCGGGTCAGCGCCTCGGGCGGCAGGCCCGGCGCCTCGATAGGAAGCCCGCCCAGCGCCCGCAGCGCCTCGGCCTGGGCCAGGGCGGTTTCGCGGCCCGGACCCAGGCACAAAAGCGGCGCGCGCGGCACCAGATGCAGGCGGTTCGATTCGCCGGTGGGACCCGGCAGATCCAGCGGCTCGGGCGGGGCGGCGGGCGGCGCTGCCGCGGCCAGGGCCTGCGCCACCGCCGCTTCATCGGCCCCCGCGCCATCGGCGTGGCCCGCCAGCGGCGCCGGGGCCCGGGTGAAGCGCGTCAGATAGATCGGCCCGCCCGCCTTGGGGCCAGTGCCCGACAGGCCCTCGCCGCCGAAGGGCTGGCTGCCCACGACCGCGCCGATCTGGTTGCGGTTCACATACAGATTGCCGACCCGGATCCGGCTGACCACGCGCTGCACCGCCGTGTCGATGCGGGAATGGAAGCCGAAGGTCAGGCCGAAGCCGCGGGCATTGACCGCATCGACCACCGCGTCCAGCCCGCCGGCCGGGAAGGTCGCCAGATGCAGGACCGGGCCGAAGATTTCGCGCGGGATATCCGCGATCCCCGCCACCCGGATCACCACCGGCGCCAGGAAATGCCCCGCCGCCGGGCCCGCCGCGGCTTCGGCGATCACCCGGCCCTCGGCCCGGGCCTGATCGACATAGGCCAGGATCGCGGCCTTGGCCTCGGCGTCGATCAGCGGGCCGATATCGCTGGCCAGATCCCAGGGGTTGCCCAGCGACAGTTCCGCCATCGCACCCGCCAGCATCTCGGTCACCGGGGCGGCAATGTCTTCCTGCAGATACAGGCAGCGCAGGGCCGAGCATCTTTGCCCCGCCGACTGGAAGGCCGAGGCCAGAATGTCGCGCACCGCCTGTTCCGGCAGGGCGGTGGAATCCACCGCCATCGCGTTCAGCCCGCCGGTTTCGGCGATCAGGGGCGCGGTCGGGTCCAGATGCTCGGCCATGGCGCGGCGGATCGCCTGGGCGGTTTCGGTCGAGCCGGTGAAGGCCACGCCCGCCACACGGGAATCCGAGGTCAGCATCGCCCCCACCTCCCCGTCGCCGGGCAGAAGCTGCAGCGCGGTTTCCGGCACGCCCGCCCGCAGCAGCAGATCGACCGCGGCGGCGGCGATCAGCGGCGTCTGCTCGGCGGGCTTGGCCAGAACCGCATTGCCGGCGGCCAGGGCGGCGGCGATCTGGCCGGTGAAAATCGCCAGCGGGAAGTTCCAGGGGCTGATACAGGCGAAAACCCCGCGGGCGGGATGGGCCAGCCCCCCTGCCCCTTCGGCGTAATAGCGCAGGAAATCAACCGCTTCGCGCAGTTCCGACACGGCATCGGCCGGGGTCTTGCCGGCCTCGCGCGCGAGACACGCGAAGAGAAGGCCCGCCTCGGCCTCATACAGATCGGCGGCGCGGCGCAGCACTTCGGCGCGTTGGGCGGGCCCGGCAGCCCAGGGTTCGGCCAGGCGCAGGGCGGTGTCGACATCGGCCGGGCCGGCGGCCAGGACGAAGCCCACCCTCTCGCCGCTTGCAGGGTTCAGGACGGGCGCGCGCAGCCCGCCGGTCATCCGCCCGGCCAGGCGCGGGGCGGCTTCGAATTCGATCGTGGCATGGGGCGCCCGCGCGGCCTCGAACGCCTCAAGATCGGCCGTGTCGGTCAGATCCCAGCCCCGCGCATTGCGCCGCGCATCGAACAGCGCCGCGGGCGGGGTGACGGCGGGGTTTTCCGTGGGCGAGACCTTTTCCATATAGGTCAGCGGGCAGGCGGCAACCTGTTCCGGCGGCACCTCGTCATTGACGATCTGGTTGACGAAGCTGGAATTCGCGCCGTTTTCCAGCAGCCGCCGCACCAGATAGGCCAGCAGGTCGCGATGCGCGCCGACCGGGGCATAGATCCGGCAGCGGGTGCCGTGATCGGCCAGAACCAGGTCGTGCAGCCTTTCGCCCATGCCATGCAGGCGCTGGAATTCGAACGACCGCAGGCCCACGCCCATGCTCTGCGCCATGTCCAGAACCGCCGCCACCGTATGGGCATTGTGCCCGGCGAATTGCGGATAGATCCGGTCGGTCATGCCCAGAAGCTTGCGCGCATTGGCGATATAGCTGACATCGGTGGCCTGCTTGCGGGTGAAGACCGGGAAAGAGGCCAGGCCCAGAACCTGCGCCCGCTTCACCTCGGCATCCCAATAGGCGCCCTTCACCAGCCGGACCATGATCCGCCGGTCCAGCCTTTCGGCCAGCGCATAAAGCCAGTCGATCACCGCGCCGCAGCGCCGGCCATAGGCCTGCACGACGACGCCGAACCCGTCCCAGCCCTTCAGCGCCGGATCTTCCAGCGTGGCTTCGATCACCTCCAGCGACAATTCCAGCCGGTCGGCCTCTTCCGCGTCGATGTTCAGCCCCAGCCCGGCCGCCTTGGCCAGACCGCACAGCGCGCGCAGCCGCGGCACCAGTTCCTCGATCACCCTGGCACGTTTGGCGACCTCATAGCGCGGATGAAGCGCCGACAACTTGACCGAAATGCCCGGATTGGCGCGGATATCCCCGCCCTTGGCCGCCGCGGCAATGGCCGTGATGGCGCGGGAATAGGCCAGGTGATAGCGCCGCGCATCGGCTTCGGTCCGCGCGGCCTCGCCCAGCATGTCATAGGAATAGCTGTAGCCCCTGGCCTCCAGTTCCGCGGCCCGCGCCATCGCCTTTTCAATCGTCTCGCCCAGCACGAATTGCCGGCCCATTTCCTTCATCGCGCGCGACACGGCGGTGCGGATCACCGGCTCGCCCAGCCGCTTCATCGCCGCCTTCAGATGGCCGACGACGCCCGGCTCGCGGTCTTCCAGCACCCGCCCCGTCAGCATCAGGGCCCAGGTCGAGGCATTGACCAGCGACGAGGCCGAGCGGCCCAGATGCCGGCCCCAATCCGAGGGCGCGATCTTGTCTTCGATCAGCGCATCCATGGTTTCCGCATCTGGCACGCGCAAAAGCGCCTCGGCCAGGCACATCAGCGCGATGCCCTCATCGGTGGACAGGCCGTATTCGGCCAGGAAGACCTCCATCAGCCCCGGCCGGGACGAGCCGCGGATGCGCCGCACCAGATCGGCCCCCGCGGCGACGATGCGGGCCCGCATCTCGGGCGCCAGCGCCGCCTCGGCGATCAGCCGCGCGACCAGCGGCCCCTCGGGCGCCAGCGCCTGCCGCGCGATCACTTCCCTTGCCGCCTTCGCCCCGTCCTTGCGCATGGTCCACTCCTGCTGTCGGCACAGAGTAGCGCGAAAAGGACAGGCGTTTCGCCCGATTGAGTGCTAGATGTCAGGCGTATCGCCCGAAGATGAAGGGAAAGCCATGCCAAACGCCTCTGCCGATCTGGACCGCTTCGACCAGGCGATCCTGCGCATCCTGGCGACCGAGGGCCGGATCAGCGCCGCCGATCTGGCCCGCCGCATCGGCCTGTCGAAAAGCCCGGTTCAGGCGCGGCTGAAGCGGCTGGAAGAGACCGGGGTGATCGCCGGATATCGCGCCATTCTGGACCCGGTGAAGACCGGCCAGGCGCATGTGGCCTTTGTCGAGGTGCGCCTGTCCGACACGCGCGAGGCGGCGCTGCAGGCCTTCAACCGCGCGGTGGTGATGGTGCCCGAGATCGAGCAATGCCACATGATCGCCAGCCGCTTTGACTATCTGCTGAAGGTGCGCACCGCCGATATCGCCGATTACCGCCGCGTGCTGGCCGAACGGATCAGCGCCCTGCCCCATGTGGCCCAGACTTCGACCTATGTGGCGATGGAGGCGGTGAAGGATTCGGCCTGATCGGCGTTTGCCAATTCTTAGCGCTTTGCGCCGATCCTCGCGCTGGTCCCTGTCCGAGGTCTCCGATGTTTCGTACTCTTCCGATCAAGATCTATCTGCGCATTGCCAGCGGCCTGGCCATGGTGGCCATCGCCGTGACGGCGGGGCTTGGGCTGTTCAGCATGTGGGAAAGCAATGTCGGGCTGACCCATCAGGCCGATGCCAACCTGGCAATGCGCGACAGCATGTATATGGATATGCTGCATGACGGCATCTATGCCGGCGTCACCAGCGCGCTGCTCTTTGCCCAGCGCGGCGAGGCGGATCACCTCGCCGCCGCGGTGGACGAGGTGTCCGAGAATACCGGAAATCTGCGCCGGGCCCTGGAAGAGCTTGCCGCGACGCCGCTTCCGCCGGAACTGCATGATCAGATCGCCGCGACACGGGGCGATGTCGAGGCCTATGCCGCGGCCGCCGACCAGGTCGCCAAGCAGATCCGGACCGATGTCGCCGCAGCGATGGCCGACCTGCCCGCCTTCTATGCCGCCTTCGAGACGCTGAAAGCCTCGCTGGGCGAAGTTGCGACCAGTATCGAGGGCTTCGCCACCCAAAGCGCGCGCGACCTTGCCGCACAGAACCGCATGCTGATGTGGGTGCTGGTGGCGGTCTCGGCCGCGACGGTGCTTTTGGTCGCCTTGGGCAATCGCCGGGTCTCGAGCAATATCATGGCGCCGGTGGAACGCCTGCGTGGCGCCCTGGCCCAGGTGGCGGCCGGCGATTTCTCGATCCGCATCGGCGCGATCACCCGCAACGATGACATCGGCGCGATCGCGCGCGACATCGACATGCTGACCGAGGCGGTCAGCCAGGCCATGGCGCGCCAGCAGGAATTGCAGGCCGAAAGCCAGATGGTGATCGCGGCCCTGGGCCAGGGGCTGCGCGATCTGGCGCAGGGCGACCTGACCCGGCGGATCACCGACGGTTTCGGCGCCGAATACGAACCCTTGCGGCAGGATTTCAACGACACGATGGGCCGACTGGCGGCGATGATCGCGGATCTGGTGCGCGCCGGCGACGCGATCCACCGGATGAGCGACGATATCAGCCGCGCCTCGGGCGAATTGTCGCAACGCACCGAATCGCAGGCCGCCACGCTGGAAGAAACCGCCGCGGCGCTGGAACAGCTGACCTCCAGCGTGCGGTCGGCTTCTGAAAACGCGCAGGAAGTGGAACAGGCGATGGTGAATGCCAAGCTTGAGGCCGAGCAGAGCGGTCGCATCGTCGCCGGCGCCGTCTCGGCCATGACCGAGATCGAGAATTCCTCGGGCCAGATTGCCCAGATCATCGGGGTGATCGACGATATCGCCTTCCAGACCAATCTTCTGGCGCTGAATGCCGGGGTCGAGGCCGCGCGGGCGGGCGAGGCCGGCAAGGGCTTTGCCGTGGTCGCCTCGGAGGTGCGGGCGCTGGCGCAGCGCTCGTCCCAGGCCGCGAAAGAGATCAAGACGCTGATCGGCGCCTCGACCGACCATATCCATCGCGGGGTGGAACAGGTGAATGCAACCGGCACGGCCCTGACCACGGTGCTGGATCAGGTGGCGCGCATGGCCGAGTTGGTGTCGAACATCGCGCAGGGGGCGGTGGAACAGTCGCAGGGCCTGACCGAGATCAACACCGGCGTCTCGGCGCTGGACCGGGTGACGCAGCAGAATGCGGGCATGGCCGACAAGGTGGGTTCGGCCAGCCAGATGATGAACCGCGAAGCCGGCACCCTGGCCGAAGTGGTCGCCCGTTTCCGGGTCGACGACACCGCCCCCGCGACACGGCGGCTGGCCGCCTGAGCGGCGCGGCGCCCCCGCCGACTAGAATTGGCGATGGCGATGGCGATGGCGATGGCGATGGCGATGGCGATGGCCAAAGGGACAGCGGGTCAAGGCAAGCGCAATCTTCAGCTTGCCGGCCCAGGCCAGGTTTGCCGTCCCGGCCGGGCACCTGCCGGGCGCGGCGTGGCGGAAGGGAATGGGAGTCGAACCCACCCGGGACAGATCGCCTGCCCCAACCGGATTTGAAGTCCGGCCGCCCCACCAGGGACGATTCCCTTCCCCGAGCGCCCCGCCAAAAGGCCCGTGGCGAAAGCCCCCATTCAGGTCTGCGTCTTACGCCCCCAAGACGCGGCCCCCCCCCAAAGACCCGGCCCCCCTGACCCGGCCCCCTTGCCGACAGGCTCAGCCCATCCCCGCCGCCACCGCCTCAGGCGCGGCTGCCAGACCGGGTTCGGGCTCGAACAGGTCGCGCCTGTGTGGATTTATGCGGCGCAGATCGCCGCGCCGCAAGGTCACGCCCAGCCGGTCGAAATATTCCAGGATCTGGATCGCCACCTTGCGGCCATTCTGCACCCGGTCGCGAAACAGCGCGGCGGTGATCCAGCCCTCGGGCGCCCCGGCCTCGATCTCGACCAGCAGCCCCACCATCTCGGCCGTCACCTGCCGCGCGAAGAAATGGTCCTGCGCGATCTGATCGACCCGGCCCAGCCGCGCGCACATCCGCAGGACGCGGCGCAGATCGGCCTCTTCCGCGCCCAAGGCGGCGGCGAAATCGCGCACGCGCGGCGGGCGGAAGCGGTCGGCGCCGGTCAAAGCCGGCGCGACCCGCGCCCATAGCGCCTCATCTTCCACAGAGAGGCGAACCTCATGGTCCGGCAGGCGCAGGAAGGCCCCCTCCAGCACCAGATGCCCGGCCTCGGCTTCGGCGCGCAGAAAGGCCAGGAACGCCTCTTTCGCCAGGCGCGGGCGCAGGATCAGCCGCAGCTTTTCGCGCCCCAGCCCGACCAGATCGGGGTTTTCGCCGTGAAAGGCCGCCAGCGCGGTCTGCGCGCCCGCCTGCAAGGCCGCAAGCTGCGCCGCGGCAACAGCCTGAGGGCCCAGCATCGTGCCGCCTGCCGCGGCGACCAGCCGCTGCCCGGCCTCGGTCCCAAGCCCGCGATCGCGCAGGAAGGCCGCCAGATCGACCGGCGCCACCGCCAGCAGGCCGCGCAGCGCCGCGGCCGGATCGTCCAGGCCCGCCGCGGCCAGCAGCGCCAG
>NZ_JAICBZ010000089.1 GCF_020179405.1 Xinfangfangia pollutisoli
GCCGTGGCCACCCCGGCCCCCGCGCCCACCGCCATTCCGCGCGCCCCCGTGCCGGCCGATGACGCCGCGCGCGAGGAACGGGTCAAGATGACCCGCCTGCGCCAGACCATCGCCCGCCGCCTGAAGGATGCGCAGAACACCGCCGCGATGCTGACGACCTATAACGAGGTCGACATGTCCGGCATCATGGGCCTCAGGAACGAATACAAGGACGCGTTCGAGAAGAAGCACGGCGTCAAGCTGGGCTTCATGTCCTTCTTCGTGAAGGCCTGCTGCCACGCGCTGAAAGAGGTCCCCGAGGTCAACGCCGAAATCGACGGCACCGATGTTGTCTACAAGAACTACGTCCATATGGGCGTGGCCGTGGGCACGCCCTCGGGTCTTGTGGTGCCGGTGGTGCGCGATGCCGACCAGATGGGCTTTGCCGCGATCGAGAAGAAGATCGCCGAACTGGGCGTCCGCGCCCGCGACGGCAAGCTGTCGATGGCTGAAATGCAGGGCGGCAGCTTCACCATCTCGAATGGCGGCGTCTATGGCTCGCTGATGTCCTCGCCGATCCTGAACCCGCCGCAATCGGGCATTCTGGGCATGCACAAGATCCAGGACCGCCCCGTGGTGGTCGGTGGGCAGATCGTCATCCGCCCGATGATGTATCTGGCGCTGAGCTACGATCACCGCATCGTCGACGGCAAGGGCGCCGTGACCTTCCTCGTCCGGGTGAAAGAGGCGCTGGAAGATCCCCGCCGTCTGCTGATGGACCTGTAAGGGGCCAAACGAACCCACGCATCCCGGGCTTTCGGGATGCGTGGGTCCCAAGCGGCCCGCGCCCGTCCCTACAGCCGACGCCCGCGCGACCCGAAAGGAACGCCCAATGCAACAACTCCTGATCGAAGCCAAAGCCGACTATCCCAGCTGGAAGGCCGAATTCGACACCCAGGCCGAATCCCTCGCCGATGCCGGCCTGTCGGTGTTGCAGATCTGGACCGACGATCAGGGCGCGGTGCTGGCGCTGCTGCAGGTCGGCAATCGCGCCAAGGCCGAGGCCTGGCTGGCCACCCGTGCCGGTCTGGGCCATGCCGTCCAGGCCCGTTTCCTGAAAACGGTCTAGGCCATGACGCCCGAGCTTTCCGCCCTTGCCGCCGCCGTGCTGCTGCAGATCGCGACGCTGGGTCTGATGGCGCTGTTCGCCAATCTGGAACTTGGGCCCCGGGTCACCCTGTCGCCGCGCGACGGCGCCCCGCCCGCGGTCTCGCGCCGGCTGGGCCGGATGATCCGCTGCACCACGAACGGATTCGAGGGGCTGGTCCTTTTCGCCCCGGCCGTGCTGATCCTGGCCGTCTCGGGCCAGTCGGGCAGCCTGACCCAATTCGCCGCCTGGGCCTATGTCGGTGCCCGCGCGCTGTACGTTCCCGCCTATCTCTACGGCCTTGTCCCCTGGCGCTCGGCGATCTGGGGCATCGGCCTTCTTGCAACCCTTGTCCTGCTGGTGGCCGCTTTCGTCTGAGATCCGTTAACGCCGCGCGCGTAGAGACGGAAGGAAGACGCAGGGAAGACGGATAGAAGACCGCCGCAAGACCTCAAAACCTAAGGAAGAAGACCCATGGCAGAATTCGACGTGATCGTGATCGGCGGCGGCCCGGGCGGCTATGTCTGCGCCATCCATTGCGCCCAGCTGGGCTTGAAGACCGCCTGTGTCGAGGGGCGCGACGCCCTGGGCGGCACCTGCCTGAACGTGGGCTGCATCCCCTCGAAGGCCTTGCTGAACGCCACGCATCAGCTGCACGAAGTGCATGAGAACTTTGAGAAAATGGGCCTGATGGGCGCCAAGCCCAAGGTCGATTGGGAACGCATGCTGCGCTACAAGGACGACGTGATCGCCGGCAATACCAAGGGCATCGAATTCCTGTTCAAGAAGAACAAGGTGACCTGGCTCAAGGGCTGGGGCTCGATCCCGGAAGCCGGCAAGGTCAAGGTCGGGGATGAGGTGCATTCCGCGAAAAACATCGTGATTGCAACGGGTTCCGAGGCCTCGGTCCTGCCCGGCATCACGGTGGACGAAGAGGTGATCGTCACCTCGACCGGCGCGCTGGCCCTGCCGAAGATCCCGAAATCCATGGTCGTCATCGGCGCGGGCGTCATCGGTCTGGAAATGGGCTCGGTCTATGCCCGGCTCGGCACCGAGGTGACGGTGGTCGAATATCTGGATGCGATCACCCCCGGCATGGATGCCGAAGTGGCGCGCAGCTTCCAGAAGATCCTGTCGAAACAGGGCCTTAAGTTCGTTCTGGGCGCTGCGGTGCAGGTTGTGGAACGCACCAAGAAGGGCGCCAAGGTCGCCTGGAAGCTGAAAAAGGATGACAGCGCCGGCGAGATCGAGGCCGATGTCGTGCTGGTCGCCACCGGCCGCAAACCCTATACCGCCGGTCTGGGGCTTGAGGCGCTGGGGGTCGAGATGGGCCCGCGCGGCACGGTCAAGACCGACAGCCATTTCGCCACCACGGTCGCCGGGCTTTACGCCATCGGCGATGCGATCGCAGGCCCGATGCTGGCGCACAAGGCCGAGGATGAAGGCATGGCCCTGGCCGAAATTCTGGCCGGAAAACATGGACATGTGAATTACGACGTCATCCCCGGCGTGGTCTATACGACGCCCGAAGTGGCCTCGGTCGGCAAGACCGAGGAACAGCTGAAAGAGGAAGGCCGCGCCTATAAGGTCGGCAAGTTCTCGTTCATGGGCAATGCCCGCGCCAAGGCGGTGTTCCAAAGCGATGGTTTCGTGAAGATCCTGGCCGACAAGGACAGCGACCGGATCCTGGGGTGCCACATCATCGGCCCGGGCGCGGGCGACCTGATCCACGAAATCTGCGTGGCGATGGAATTCGGCGCGTCGGCACAAGATATTGCGCTGACATGCCACGCGCACCCCACCTATAGCGAAGCCGTGCGCGAAGCGGCGCTGGCCTGCGGCCTGGGCGCGATCCACGCCTAAGCGCAAAAGCGCAAGGCCGGGGCGCGCTTGGCCCCGGCCGCACAGATGTTCCAGCAGGCCGCCCGACCGGGCGGCCTCAATCCTTCTGGCACCCCGTCCCCACCCTAATGCGCGGGGGCGATGAAAGTGCCGTTGCGCAATTCGGCAAAGGCCTGGCGCAGCTCGGCCTCGCTGTTCATCACGATCGGCCCGGCCCATGCCACCGGCTCTTCGATCGGCGCCCCCGAAACCAGCAGGAAGCGCACGCCCTGCGGCCCCGCCGTCACCGTCACCTCATCGCCCGAGCCGAAGCGCACCAGCGTGCGATTGCCCGACAGATCGCGGATATTCACCTCCTGCCCGGCGACTTCCTTTTCCAGAAGCACGCCTTCCGGGTGGCTGGCATCGGCGAATTTCGCGGCCCCTTCAAAGACATAGGCGAAAGCCCGACGATAGGTGTCGACCTTGAACCGCTTCGTCCGGCCGGCCGGCACATGGATGTCCAGATATTGCGGCTCGGCTGCGATGCCTTCGACCGGGCTGCGGATGCCCTTGTAATCGCCGATCACCACCCGGATCGCCGTGCCGTCATCCTCGACCAGTTCCGGCAGCTCGATGCCCGGAATGTCCTGATAGCGCGGCGCCGTCATCTTCAGCGCCGCGGGCAGGTTGCCCCAAAGCTGGAAGCCATGCATCCGGCCCTGCGCATCGCCTTTCGGCATTTCCTGATGCAGGATGCCGCGCCCCGCGGTCATCAGCTGCAGGCTGCCCGCCCCCAGGACGCCGCGATTGCCCAGGCTGTCGCCATGTTCCACCGTGCCGGCCAGCACATAGGTGATGGTCTCGATGCCGCGATGCGGGTGCCAGGGGAAGCCGGCCTGATAATCCGAGGGCCGGTCGCCGCGGAAATCGTCGAACAGCAGGAACGGGTCTGCCTCGGTCGGATCGGCAAAGCCGAAGGCGCGGTGCAGCCGCACGCCCGCGCCCTCCATCGTGGCAACGGCGCGGCGGGTTTCAAGAACGGGACGGATCGACATGGTCTGCTCCTCCTCTGGCCCCGGATCAGGCGGGGGGCGGGTTTCGTCAGAACCGAAGATGGGGCAAGGCGCCGAGTCGGATAAGGCTTAAACGCACAGACCCTTTGTGCGGATTTGCAAAGATCCGGCCGCACCCGCCGGTTTCCCGGGGCCTCAGCTGGCCAGATGGCGCAGGCCCTGGGTCACATCGGTGCGCACCGCCAGCCGCAGCCCCGGCTCGTCTCCGGCGCGCAGGGCGGCCAGGATCATCCGGTGGTGCTGGGGCGGCTCGTTGCGGCGCAGGCGCGCGTAAAGCGCCCGCATGGTCGGGCCCAGCTGCAGCCAGACCGTTTCACACAAGGCCAGCATCGCCGGGCTTTGGGCGCGCAGATAGAGCGTGCGGTGAAATTCCAGATTGGTGCGCAGATAGGCCACCGCATCCTGCCGCGCCACGGCTTCGGCATTCAGCACATTGATCGCCGCCAGCCGCTCGATCAGCGCGAAATGCGCCCGCGGCAGCGCGCGCGCGGCCATTTCCGGCTCTAGGAGCGCGCGGATCGCCGCCAGTTCCTCGATCCGCTCGGGGCTGAGTTCCGGCGTGGTGACCCGGCCCGAGGAAGACAGCGTCAGCGCCCCTTCCGCCACCAGCCGCCGCACCGCCTCGCGCGCGGGCGTCATCGAGACGCCGAATTGCTTGCCGATCCCGCGCAGGGTCAGCGCCTGGCCGGGCGCCATCTCGCCATGCATCACCTGCTGGCGCAGCGCGCGATAGACCCGCTCATGCGCGGCGGCATTGGGGTCGGTGAGGCGGGTGGTCAGCACCATGCCCTGAGGGAACACCTGCGCCATCCGCCGGTCAATCCCCGAAGCGCGGGCGGTGAAGCGCCTGGCCTTCGGCGCGCAGCCAGGCGCGCTGGCGCTGCCAGCCGGGATAGATCCGCTCGACCACCGCCCAATAGGCGGCGGAATGGTTCATCTCGACCAGATGCGCCGCCTCATGCGCGGCGACATAGGCCAGAACCTCGGGCGGGGCCAGGATCAGCCGCCAGGAATACATCAGCGCCCCGTCCGGGCTGCACGATCCCCAGCGCGACCGCGTGTCGCGCAGCGTCAGCCGGCTGTAGCGCCGCCCCACCAGGCCCGCGTAATGGTCCGAGGCGCGGGCCAGCCGGTCGCGCGCCAGAACCCGCAGCCAGGCGCCGATCCGCCGCCCGGCACTGGCAGGATCACCCGGCACCAGAAGCCGCGCGCCTTCGACCCGGATCGCCCTGCCGCCGGCGCTTTCGATCTGCAACACCCGCCCCTCGACCGTCAGGGCCGCGCCGATGCCGACCGGCTGGCCTGTGGCTTCGGGCATCTCGGCCAGGGTCTGGCGCAGCCAGCCTTCCTGCGCAGACAGAAACCGCATCGCCTCGGTCTCACGCGCGCGGGCGGGAAGGGTCAGCGTCACCCGCCCGTCCAGCCGCGAGACCCGCAGCGAGAATCGCCGCGCCTGGGCCGAACGCTTCATCACGATCTCGATCGGCGGCGTGCCGGGCAGAAGCGCCATGCTTTCCCCATGCTTTGCTCTTGAATCCGGGCAGCCCCGAGCGCATCTCGGCAGCGCTGCGAAAGCCATTGACAGCCGATCCGCGCAATGGCAAGGGGCGGCGTTCCGGATACCCGCCTCGGGCGCAGCGTGCGCGCCGGGGCCATTCACGAAGGGATCAGCCCATGCCCAAGGAAGACTGGGGCACGAAGCGCATCTGCCCGACGACCGGCAAGCGTTTCTACGACATGAACAAGGTTCCTGTCGTCAGCCCCTATACCGGCGAAGTGGTGGATATCGAATCCGCCCGCCGCAAGATGGCCGCTTCGGTCATTGCCCGCGTCGCGCCTCAAAAGGACGATGACGCGCTGGTCGACGATATCGAAGCCGATGACGACCTGCTGGAAACCGCTGGCACGGATGACACCGAGCTGGACGATGACCTGCTGGAAGACGACGCCGACGACAATGTGTCGCTTGACGATCTGGCCGATGTGCCGGGCGACGAGGAAGACGTCTGACGAAGTAACGGAAGGCCCCGGGATCGCGCATTTTTCCTCTTGCGCCCCCCCGCGGCCTTCCGTAAACACCGCCCATCGCAGCGCCGCGGCACTGCGAGACCCGGTGGGGCCATAGCTCAGATGGGAGAGCGCTTGAATGGCATTCAAGAGGTCGGGAGTTCGATCCTCCCTGGCTCCACCAATTAAACTGGCACGCGCCAGTTAGATTTCCTCGAACAGACAAAGCCTTTTCCGCTGCGGCGGAATGCCTGCGTCAAAGACCGCTGCCAAAGCCGGAAGAGCATGCTCTGCCGGCTTTTTCGTTGCGGGCGAAGGGCGGCAGGCGTCGATCCCGCGGCCGCCCGCGCCGCGCCGCCGGAACAGCCCCCCTCGCCTTGCGGGGCCGCGATACCCGCCTTGCCTCCGGCACGCTTCCGCCCCCACGGCCGGGCCTGTCGCCCACGCGTTGCACCCGCCGAACCGCTGTCGTATCGTCCCCGCGGCCAATGTGATTTGTGGCTGAATACGCGGTGCCTGTGGGAGATACCCTTGACTTTACAACCTGATGCCAAAGCTGTTGCCGCGTTCAAGGCCAAGATTTCCGACCGCTTCGCCACCTCTTTCACCCATCTGATGACCGAGGTTCTGCCCCCTGCCGAAGGGCGCGCGGCCGCCTATCGCGCCGCGGTGGACCGGGCCCTCGGCGCGGGCTTTCCCAGCCCCGTCCTGCTGGGCCGCCATGCCGAATTGCGCGATGCAGCACTTGCCGGCGACGAGGCCGCGTTCAACCTTCAGCGTGACGCGATCGCCGATCTGGCCTTTGCCCCGGCCGAGGCGGCCTTCCGCATCGTGCCCCTGGTGCCCTCGGCCTGGGAAGGCGACGGGATCGAGATCATTCGTCGCCGAATCGCCGATGATGTCGGGCTGACGACCCAGCTGTCCGCTCCGGCCGAGCCGATGATCGCCCTTGCCACCGAACGGCTGACGCGCGCCCGCGCGATCATTGCCACCGCCACGCCGGACTGGGGCGCGGAACTGGACGCGCTGCTGTCCGAGGTGATCCTGGCGGTCAATGATGGCCGGGCCGGCTTTGCCGGCGGTTCGGTCTTCGATCTGTTCGGGGCGATCCTGTTCAACCCGAACACCCGCGCCACGATCTCGCATCATCTGATCACGCTGATTCACGAAAGCTCGCATCTGCTGCTGTTCGCCTATCACCTGGACGATGAGGTGCTGCTGAACGACCCCGATCAGCTGTACACCTCGCCGCTGCGGCAGCAGGGCCGGCCGATGGAGGGGATCTTCCATGCGATGTGGGTCTCGGCGCGGATGGCGGCCTTCGGGCGCGCGCTGCTGGCCGCCCCCGATCTGCCCGCGCTGATGAGCGAAGACGAAATCGCCCAGCTGCGCCAGGATACCGAGGCGGCGCGGCGGGCCTATGTCAATGGCCATGAAACCGTCGATGCGCATGCGCAGCTGACCGCCCTGGGCGCGCAGATCCATGCCGATGCCGCGGCGGCGATGGCGGCCTTGCCGGATGAGCGCTAAAGCCAGCCCGGGCGGCTATTATGCCGCGCTGCGCGAGGTGCTGCTGAACGATCCCGACCGGGTCGTCGTCTGGCGCCGCGATCAGCCGATCACCGCGGGCGCCTTCCTGCAGGGCGCGGCGAATATGGCCGGCTGGCTGGCCGGTTGTGGCCATGCGGCCGGCGACAGGCTTGGCCTGGCGCTGCATGACAATCTGCACACGATCCAGATGACCCTGGCCTGCTGGATGCTGGATGCCGAGCCGATGATCCTGGATCACCGGCTGACGCGCGAGGATCTGCCAGCCTGGCAACAGCGCTACAAGCTGCGCGGCGTGATTTCCGGCCAGGCGCGGCTGGCGGACCTGCCCGGGATCCGGCTGTTCCCCGGGCCCGCCCAGCTGCCGCAAACGCCGCTTCCACCGCTGCCAGTGGGTTCGCCCGCCGACCGGCGCGCCGATTTCATCACCAGCTCCGGCGTGTCGGGCCCGCCCAAGGTCGGCGCCCATACCCAGGCCTCGATGCTGGCGGCCGTGCGCGACATGATCGAGGATGAACGGCGCGGCGTCTGGGGCGCGGCGCTTTCGGTGATCTCGGTGGCCTTTGGCGGCGCGCGCTATTTCTGGTGGCGCAACCTTCTGGCCGGCGTGCCGGTGCATGTGATGGACCTGCTGTTTTCCATCGAGGCGCTGGATGCGGCCCTGCTGGACCCGCGGATCGAAGATTGCACCCTGCCGCCGAACCTGATCCGCGCCCTGGCGGATCATGCCGAAAAGATGGGCGCGACGACGCAGCGCTATCCGCATATCCGCAAGCTGCAATCCATCGGCGGTCCGGCCCGCGCCGAAGACAAGCTGCGCGCCTATCATCTGCTGACGACCGGCTATGTGATGACCTACAGCTCGACCGAGACCGGGCTGCTGACCCGCATCGAAGGCGCCGACCTGCTGGCCCATCCCGACTCCTGCGGGCGCATCCTGCCGGGGCTTGAGGTGCAGATCGTCGATGCCGAAGACCGGCCCTGTGGTGTTGGAACGGTCGGCCGCATCCGCCTGCACCGGGCGGGCAAGCCGGGCGAGGAGGCCAGCTATGCCTATCCAGGCGATCTGGGCTGGTTCGACGCGGCGGGCTTTCTGTACATCGCGGCGCGCGGCGAAGGCATCATCTGCCGCAATGGCGAAAACTTCTCGGCGGCGGTGCTAGAGGCCCGGCTTCTGGACCTGCCCTGGCTGCGCGACGTCGCGGTGATCCGCGTGCCCGGGCGCGACGACAATGACGATGCGATTCTTCTGGCGCTGGATGCCGGCGAAACCCCGGTCGCGCAGATCCGCCGGCAGTTGCGCCAGCGGCTGATCGCGCGGGAATATCCGACCGGCATCTGGATGCTGAAGCCCGAGGATTACACGGCCGGCGGCAAGATCCAGCGGCAGCGCATTGCCGCGACCTGGTCAACCGCCCCCGAGCGTTTCCTGCCCTTCTAGCGCCAGGCTGCTGACAGGCCAGGACAGCGGGCCCTGCCCCTGCAGGCACAAAGCGGGCAGAAGCCGGGCCGCCGGGGGCCGCGGCAGGCGGAATTGCACGCAATCATCGACCAGACCCGCCGCGCGGATCAGACCGGAATAGCCGGTGGTCGCAGGCGGCTGCCGCCCGCCCCCGTCCAGAACCGGCACGATCCGCAGCCGGTCCATGCGCTCGACCAGCGCGCCGGGCGGCAGGGTCAGGCCGATCTGCCCGTCCGTCTCGGCGCGCAGGGTCCATCCCGGCGCCGCGGCGCGGCCCCGAAGCGGCGCCTCCTGCCGGGCCGAGAGGATCTGCCGCGCCAGGCTGGGCACGTTCTGGGGCTGGAAATACTGGCCATGCGCCCCGTCGGTCTCGGCCAGTTCGATCCCCGCGAAGGCCGCCGACCACCAGTCGTGGCGCAGCTTCATCTGCGCGTCGGACAGGGTGCGCATCGGGTTTCTATCGCTGTCGCGCCCGAAGATCAGCTTCACCGGAACCGGCAAAGGCAGCTGCCATTCGGCATCCAGGGTGACGAAGGCCTGAACCTCGGCCCCCGCCGCAAGCAGCCTGATCGCAATATGATAGGCCACCTCGGCCGCCTGGCAATTGCCGCCGACAAGACAGGGCCCGGTGCCAAAGCGCTGCAACAGCGTGTCGGCATAATGGGTGGCCAGGTCCAGAAGGGCGGGCGTGGTGGCCCGCTTGTCGGGCGGAACGATCTGATTGAGCGAGCGCATGCCGACCACCGGCTGCGAGGTGGGCAGCTGCGCGGCAAGCGCCGGCAATTCGCCGCCCGAGTTGAAGGTCCAGAACAGCGGTGGCGCCGTGCCGCCGGCATTCACCAGCCGGACCGTCTGCGCGTCATCCAGACAGTCGCCCGGCCAGCCGCGGGACAAGGTACTGACATGCTTCAGGATCCGGGCTTTGGCTTCGGCCTCGGCCGCTGGCGCCGTGTCGCAAAGGCCGGCCACGTCAGACCCCGGCAACCTGCGGGGCGCTGCGCAGATAGGCCGCAAGCTCGGCCGGGGATTGGCAATCCAGCAGCAGGCTGACCGGCAAGGGCTGACCGGCAAGCGCGCTGAGCCTGGTCATCAGCGTCACGGCGCTGAGGGAATCGCCACCAAGATCGAAGAAACTGTCATCGGGATCGCAGTCGAGACCAAGGACGCTGGAGAACAGCTCAGCAATCGATTCGGCACTCAACATGTCGGCATCCCGGAAGGCAGAGGCAATCGGATGCGGCTCTGCATCCCCATTCGGTCGGAAGCGCCAAATCCTTGCCGCTTCCTTTGGGCCATTTCCGCAATTGCCAATTTGGCATCATGCATCGGCCCCGTTCTCGATCTGTCAGGCCGCAAAGCTATTTGCCGCTGACAAGATGTGCGGCCGAAATCTTCCGGCGCGCGGATTGCTGAAAAAGCCACGCGGCCCTTTCAAGCGCCCCTTCAGACCGCAGTGATCAGCGGCGGCTCGGTCGGGATCGGCGGTTCGCCACCGATTTTCGGCGCAGCCGCCGCAGCGGACCCCTTCAGGACGAGCAGCTTTTTGATGTCAAGTTTCATGTGAGATCCCATCATTAACACACCAGGCATCGGTTAACATTTTCGATTGAGCCAACCAAGCGCTTTTCTGCTTTACCTGATTTGTTTTTTCCCCACCGCCCCGTCTTCACCGCCGCGGCACATTTCACCGACGGGTCTGCAAATGATGGCTCTGCAGATGCAGGGTGCCGCGCGCCGGCTTGCCAGACTGGCAAGGGCGGCGCGCAGACGCGTTTAGCCGATCCGCTGGATCCCGGGGATCCCGCCGGTCGGGATCGGCGGCTCGCCACCGATTTTCGGCGCGGCGGCCGCGGCCGAACCCTTCAGCAGCAGCAGCTTCGTGACGTCAAGTTTCATGCACCTTCTCCTCTTTCTGCACCTGCGCCAAGACCGGCCTGCAGTGGCCGGGCCTGACCCCTTTACTCTGTCGGGGATTGTTTGGCGGGGTCAAGCCACCCGATGGGCTGAGCCCGGGTTCGGGGCGGCATCGGCGGATTTTGCCGGTCGGGCGGGCCAGAAACGGCACAGTCTTCGCTCTGCCCGATCTGCCAATGCCAGGCGGCGCGGCAGCCATCCTGCAGGGAATGCTCGGGCCGCCAGCCCAGAATCTCCCGCGCCCGGCCTGTATCGGCGATGCTGACATCGCAATCCCCCGACCGGCGCGCGGCGATGCGATAGGGCACCTGACGCCCGGTCGCGCTTTCGAAAGCCGCGATCATCTCAAGCACCGTCACCCCCGCCCCGGCGCCCAGATTGAAACAGTCATGCCCGGCGGGCATCGTCCACAGATGATCCAGCGCGGCAAGATTG
Organism: Xinfangfangia pollutisoli; assembly: GCF_020179405.1. GTDB lineage: Bacteria > Pseudomonadota > Alphaproteobacteria > Rhodobacterales > Rhodobacteraceae > Pseudogemmobacter > Pseudogemmobacter pollutisoli. The sequence continues at coordinate 11,390 of NZ_JAICBZ010000089.1, forward strand.
CCGCGGGCCAGATCCATGACATGCAGATAGTCGCGCTCGCCCGTGCCGTCGCGGGTCTGGAAATCGGCGCCGTGAACGGCAAGCTCGGGCACGATCCCCGCCGCGACCCGGGCGATCAGCGGCAACAGGCTGTCGGGAATGCCGTTCGGAGCATCGCCGATCCGGCCGGACGCATGCGCCCCGATCGGATTGAAATAACGCAGGCTTATCGCGGCCTTGCCGGAATGGGCCAGCGTCCAGTCGGTGACGATCTGCTCCATGATCGCCTTCGAGCGCCCATAGGGGCTGCGCGGGTCCAGCGGCTGCGCCTCGGTGACCGGCCGCGCGGGCGTGGCGCCATAGACCGCCGCCGAGGACGAGAACAGCAGCCGTCTGCAGCCGATCGCATCCATCGCCGCAAGCAGCCGCACCAGCCCGACAAGATTGTTGTCGTAATAGGGCAGCGGATCGGCGACCGACACGCTGGGCGATTTCAGCCCGGCCAGGTGGATCACCGCGTCGGGGTGGAATTCATGCAAGGCCGCCGACAGCGCGCGACCGTCGCGCAGATCAAGATTGCGGAACAGGACCGGGCGCTGTGCCAGCCGCTCGACCACGGCCAGCGTCTCGGGGCGGCTGTTGCAGAAATTGTCCAGCACGCAGACGGCATGCCCCCGGTCCAGCAGCGGCAGCAGGCTGTGGCTGCCGATATAACCCGCGCCCCCGGTCACCAGGATGCGCCGGCCCGTCGTCGGGCCCGGCTTCATGGCTGCGGCCCGGGCTGGGGCGCGGGGGTCTCGGGCGCCGGTCTGGCGTAATACTGCGACCAGTGCGGCATGGTCTTCACCCCGCCGCCGATATGATGGTCAGCCGGCAGGCGGAAGCCTTCGGGGAAGGGCACCGATCCGTGGAACGTGCCCAGGGAATCATGCGCGCACACATCGTCGCGGATCAGCGGCCACAGCTTGTCCCACAGGAAGAACTGATCGACGAAGCGTTCGCCGTAATAGTCGGGCGAGGCGTGAATCCAGTCTTTCAGATTGGGAAGAACGCCGGCAAAGCCGCCCCACATTCCGCCCATCATCGGGCCGCTGTGCAAAAGGTGATCGCGCATCGTGTGAAAGCGCTTGCCGGATCTTAACCAGTCCTGAACCGCAAGCAATTCCTGCGCGTTCAATCGGGAATCGGTATCGCGCACAAGAAACACATTGATATTCGGATCGTCCGACGCCAGGAAACGCCACATCATCCGGATTTGCGCGTCTTCCGGCCGTTTCATCACGATCGTCTGCGCGCCATAAAAGCGCAGCGCCTCGCGCGCATCTGCCGGCACATTCGGATCGCAGTAAAATCGCGCGGTCCAGCCCGGATAGATATAGCGTGAAATCTGCGCATTCACGATGGCGCCGGTGACATATTCGGGCCGGTCGCCCCACAGGGAAAACGAGATGATATTGCGCGCGCGGTTTTCCGGGTCAAAACCGCGCCCGCCCTGTTTCAGGCGATAGGCGGCGAATTCCGGCGCGGCGCGGGTCTTGACCGCGGCGCGATCCCAGGCCTCAAGACACAGCTCCCGCTGGATCCGCGCCTGTTGCAATTGGCCGCATTTGAACAGCGCCGCCACCAGCGCACCGCGGACAACCGGGTTATCCTGCAAATCCAGCCAGCGGAAATAGGGCTGGATCGAGGCCTCATGCTGGTTGGTCTTGTACAGCGCGACCGCAAGCCGCCCCCAGGCCGTGGGGCTGTCGGGCCAGCGCAGAACAGTCTCGCGCAGCAGGGCGATCGCCACCTCGGGCTGATCGGCCTGCCGCAGCTGATCGGCCTTCTGCAGCGCCAGATCCAGCGCCGGATCGCCCTCGGCGCCGGTTTTTGTCAACGCGCTCAGATCCGGCAGGGCCTGGTCAATGATCGCGCTGTCTTCGTTCTGGCCACCGACACCACTGCCAGGCTCTGAGCGGGTTCGGCTCATGCGCGTCCTCGTACTGCTTACACACCCCGCAGCCCGGCACACGGCCGGCCTGAGGGGCAAGCGCCAGGGTAGCGCGGCCTGGACCGGAAACTCAACCGGATATCAAGGGCATGGGTACGCCACCGCCCAGCTAGAACAGCGGCACCTCACCCTGAAAGCCCGAGCGGGCGATCCAGGGCGTCTGCCGGCCGCCGGTCGCCCGGACCACATCGGCCTTTACCGCCGCGTACAACTCGACCAGTTCCAGCGCGCCATTGCCGTCTGAATCGGCGGAAGGGTCGCGCAGCGCCCGGATCAGCGCCGAGGTGAAGGCGCCACCCCCCAGCGCCGCGCCTTCCAGGCTGGGCTGGCGGCCTTTCGAGGCGGCAATGACGGCAATCCGCGCCTCGGCCCCCTGCAGGCCCGCGAAGGCGGCGTCATTGCTGCCGGGCGTGCCGCCGGAATGGCAGGCATCCAGGAACAGGAAGGCGCGCGCCTGGATCGGCGCCAGGGCGGCGGCCAGATCGGCCAGATCCAGCGCCGTGCCGGGCAGGTCGGCGATCCTTGTCTGCGGCCCGGCCAGGTAATAGCGCCCGTCCTTGCCCGGCAGGCCATGGGTGGCGACGAACAGCACCAGCGTATCCTCGGGGCGCAGCGGGCCAAGGGCGGCCAGCTTGTCGGGCAGCGCCCGGCGCGGGTCCTCGGCCGGGTCGATCAGGGTGACGCTGACCCCGGCATAGCGCGGCGGCGCCCCCGGCCGGGTCAGGGCCTGTTCCAGCGCGGCGGCAAAGCGGGCCGCATCGCTTGCGGCATAGCGCAGCGCCGGCAGGCGCGGATCGCTGAACCCATCGACCCCCAGCGCCAGAACATGCAGCCGGCCCGTCGGCGCGGGCGCGGGCGCAAGCGGCAGCGACAGAAGCCGGCTGGTCCCGCCCGCCGCATCTTCGGCCCGAAGCGACAGCCAGCGTGTGCCGGGCGGCAGCGCGACCCCGGCGCTTGCGGCCAGCGCCAGCGCATCGCCCGCCGCAAGCGTCAGCCCCCCGCCCTCGGCCGGCGCCGCGATCCGCCCCAC
>NZ_JAICBZ010000009.1 GCF_020179405.1 Xinfangfangia pollutisoli
GCATCACACCCGCCCAGAAACTGAAGATGGCTGCCTGAAGTCTACTGCTGCACCCCGTTAAAACGGGGAGGATTACCAAGTCAACTGTTCCGGGAAGAGCCCCGGCATCCAGTCGCTCGCCAGCCTAGCCGGAAAGCTCATCCGCAAAGGCGCCCGTTGAGTGTCCGACTTCAGCGCCCCTGCCGCCAGCAGTTCCGCCGTGACCTTTCGCGTCTGACGATCGCTGACGCCGAGAAGGCTGGGCAGCGCCCCGCGTTCGACCTCGCCAGACATCAGCGCCTCGCGCATGACGATATCTGCGCCCTTGGTCAGCGTCCCCTTGGCCATCTCGCCTTTGCACCAGGTCATGATCCGCTCGCGCAGGCGTTGCGGTTGCATCAAGGATTCCATAAAGCGGACCTGATCGATGCAGGCTTCAAGGAAGAAGGTCGCGAATTCGGCGAGGCGCTGTTCAGAGAGGTTGCCTCGGCCGTCAGCGCCGCCGTGGCGCGGTTCGTCAGCGGCCATGAGACGTTGCTTGTATTCGGTGTCCCGGCGAGCAAGGCCCCGCGCGGCGGACCAGAGGCCATCGGAGCCGACGGTGTCGCGCAGCATTGCGTGGGCGACCATGCGCGAGACGCGGCCGTTCAGGTCGATGAAGGGGTGGACCCAGACAAGGCGATGGTGGGCGCAGGCTGTGGCGATGATCGCGCCGCTTCGGCCCTGCAGCCCGTACATCTTGCGCATGTGCGCCAGAAGGCGCGGCACGGCGCCGGGGCTGGGGGCGACATGCTTGCCGACCTGGACAAAGTCCGTTCGGAATTCGCCGGGGACAATCGGGATCTCGGTGCCGTTTGGTTTGTGCACGACGAGTAGTTTCGGGGGCAGGTTCTGGCAGAAACGACGGTGGATTTCCCGCAGGCTTTCGGGCGCAAGCGGGTGGTCGGTCAGGCCGCCCTTGTCGATCCAACGCTGCACCTCGATGTGAGCGACGGCCTCAAGCTGCAGGTTCCGTTTCTCGGCATCGGCGCTGAAATCCTTGTTCAGGGCACGCTCGATGTCGATCGGGTGGGTGTTGTGACCCTCGATCAGGTTCGAATAGTAGCAGTTCATCGACCGGACGAGGTCGGCAAGCGGCGCGCGGATGCCTTCGGGCATGGATGATCGCAGCGCTGACGACTGGCTGGCCAGTTCGACGGCGAGATCGTTCAGCGGGGGCCTATACTTTGACGCTTCCTCGGGGATCAGCGGCTCGACGATGGTGATCGCTTCGCCCTTGTCTGCTACAGTATCGGTCGACATGCTGCTCCTAGATGCAAGGCCCGGCGGCCCTGTTAGAGTTCCGGTTCGTGTTCCAGGCTCGGCGAGGAGCTTAGCGCACTTAACGTCAATAAAATAGGGAAAAAATCTGCAGCCAGATCGCAGGCATGGCCCGATCTGTTCCGCTGGAAGTTCCGTTTCAAGTTCCGTTTCCTGCCCCCGCTACAGCTCATGCCCCCAGTCCCGTTCTCTCAGCGCCGCCTCAGCCGTTCTTCGGCGGCCTTCGCTTGCTTCAAGCTCTCGCTCAGCTGCCTGTCGATCGCCCCCAAGTTCGCGGCTTCGCTCAGCAAACCACGCAAGGCCGTCATGGACTCGATCTGCGACTGAATGAGCAGCGAGACGCAGTCGGCCAAGCCATCCATCCTCAGCCCCATCCGGTTGGTCGAGCGTGCTTCCAAGGCGCGCAAGGCCTGCGCTGAGGTTTCGGAGGCTGTCGACAACCGTTCGACGTAGCCAAGCAATTCGCGCTCCAGCGCTGTCAGGGGTGTCTGCATTCATTTCTCCTTTATCTGAATGCACAACACCGATCCCTGATCGCTGATCGCGCATGTCTGAATACTCGCCCGTTCCGGGTCGGTCAGAAGGTAGGTCGTCCCGCCCTGGTCGATCCGCTGCAGGCCAAGGCGCGTCAGCTCCGACTTCGACAGCATCGCGCTCCAGAACCAGCTCAGCACGAGCAGCGCCGTGATCGCGGCGGTTGCGGTCGCCAGTAGGATCACCGGCGCCAAGGTCAGCCAGCGCGTGATCCGGTTCTGAAAGCTCTGCATCGTGCCCGAGGTCGCGTGCAGAAACATGCGGGTATCGGCCTCGATTGTATCGCGCGCGTGCGTCGCAATGGCTGTCAAATCGCCCCTGAAGCTCTGCAGCTGGGATGCCATCAAGGCGGCGTTCTCGTGCCGCAGGGCTTCCAGATCCGCGTTCAGCCTCTCGCTGAGCCGCGGGGTCGGCTTTCCAGTCGTCATGGAAGATGTCTCCTTTCAGTCGCCAGCGTTCGCCCGTGTTGGGGTCCTGGACGGTGACGTATTCCTTGCCAGCACGCGGGACGGTGAAGCCAACATCGGTCATCAGCGCGACCATGCTGGCGCGGTCGGTTATGGTGCCGACAGAAATCTCGTCGAGGATCCAGCTCTGGACCTCCTCGCGGGTCTTGGCACGCTGTGGGGTTTCAAGGGTGGGCTGCACCTCCTGGGCGCGGTGGGCGTCCATCGGGTCCGCCCAGCCGTGTGCCTGGTTCATTAGGTCGCGAAAGGAGTCGAAGGCGGTCTGATAACCGGGCGGGGCGATGTTCAGGCTGCGGCCAGAGGACAGATCGAGGCGCGGGGTGCAGAAGTGCAGCTCGACGCGGCCCTCGTGGCTGTGGCGGACCCAGAGGATGTCGAACTGCTCGGGGTCGAGGCCCGCGAAGGCGAGCTTTTCGAAGCCGTCCATGACCTCGGCCTGCTGCGCCTCGGTCGGGGCGTCGTCGGAAGCGAAGCTGATGACGCCGGCGCGGTAGGTCCAGGCATGGAGGCTGGCATCGATCAGCGCCTCGGTCCGGTCGGGGCTGCCCCGCAGGACTTCGGGGCGCGGGTCGCGGATCGTGTGCGTTGGCAGGCCAGCCTCATCGCGGATCAGGTCGCGGTTGGCGTCGTAGGCCAGCACCTGATCGGCGATCAGGTAGCCGACGGGGTCGGAGCCGCGCCCCTGGCCGTTGGGGAAGAACTTGATCAGCATTCGCGGCCCTGGGCGAGGAGCTGGGCAAGCTGACGCTCGACGGACAGAAGGCGGCGCGCGACTTCGACTGCGTCGATCGTGGGGGCGAGGCCAGCGGCATGGGCGCGGTTCAGCCAACGGGCGATCTGGTTGAGGTTGCCGCCGATGCGCCCGACGGCCAGCACAAGCGCCGGATCGACACGCGGGGCGGGCTTGCGGCGGCGGGCATCTGTGCGGCCAAGGGCCTCGCGCAGGAGGGTCGCCACCGGGACGCCCGCTGCTTCGGCCTTTTGCCGAAGCTCGGCCTTCTCGGCCGCCGTGCAGCGGAACACGAAGGTGTCCGTCAGTGCCGGCTTTTCGCGGGCAGCGCCCGCGCCGGTGGGGTTCGAAGGGGAGGCTTGCCACCCCTCGCAAGGCCCCGTGTCAGCAGCGCCAGCGTATGACACGGGTCGCCTTGCTCCCTGCTCATCCCGCATGACGCTGCTCCATCTGCCCGGCTTCCTTCCCGGCAAGACAGCGCAGCTGTCGCACCTGCTCCCGCCATTCCGGGCTTCCCCTTGGGGCGGGGCTTCGGGCTGGAACCCAGAAGCCGCGATGGGGGCCGTTCACAGCCAAGGGCAGACTTCGATCGAGTGTGGCCAGCCCCTCCTGCGCCAGTCGGTCATTCCAGTCGCGGGCAAAGCAGATGCCCTGCGGCACGAAGACCAGCGCCGATGGCGGGGCGTTCTGGGCCGGGGCTGTGTCGGATTGCCCTTTCCCGGGCAAATCCGGCGCGGCAGCGGCCGTTCTTGGTTTAAGTTCCTTTTCTCTGTTCGGGGGGCGTTCCTGTCCCCCTTTTCCGGACAGATATGCCCCCTCGGGCGGACAGGATTGTCCCCCTTTCGCCCGTGAAAGGGGGACGATCTTGTCCCCCTCCCGCCGCCGCTGCGTGGCGCGCCGCAGGGCATCTTCGGTGGGGCGATAGCGCGAGGCATTGCCGCGATTGGTGCCGCGCACGACCGTCAGGTGACGCGCCATCTCGGGCTTGTTCAGGGCGCGCTTCACCGATTTCGCGTGCCGCCCAAGCGCCGTGCCGATCGTCTCAAACGACGGATGGCATTCGCCGGTGTCATGGTCGGCATGGGTCAGCGCCAGATAGGCGGCGACGCGGAAGGCGTTGTCGTCCAGCGACTGGTCGAGGACGAGGTCGAGAAGGTACTGCAGCTTGACCTGGCAGAAAGGCAGAATGTCAGACATGCAGGCCCCCGGTGATTGCGCCGGAGTCCGCGCTTTGGTATCCTGTCAGGACTGTGACTTCGAATGTGCCGTCGAGGTGGGTGGCCGCCCCCTCGACGGTTTTTCTTTGCCCCGGATCGCCCGAAAACCGGTTTGACAATCGCCCCTTAAGTGCTTGATTTCCCGTAGGGGGTTTGACAGGAAAACGCCGCGCAACCGGTTGATTTCCCGCGCCGGTGGACGGCTTGAAAATCCGCGTGTCGCTGGTTCGATTCCGGCTCTGGGCACCACTTAAATCCCCTCAGAAGTTCCAAGATGTACCTGTCGGACAGCGCGGGCTGCATGCGTACAGCGTGACGCTGAAGTTCCAGTTGAAACGTCGTTCCGTTGAGATCGAGCAGCGTCTTGACAACAGCACCGCCGCTTTTGGCGAGAAACTCCGGGACGCATTAGATCTACCTGATCTTGATCAGGTTTCAGACTGGGTTCGTCCCGGAGCCGCCCGCGCGGCTTTCCGGTCGACGCTGACCGGGGCAGAGACCCTTCGGCCCCCCGAGCCGCTGCACCCGTCACGCCGATCGTAGCGCGCAATCCTATCATATTCTAAGACGAATGCTGGATCACCCAAGCGCCGTTGAAAAAGCGAAGTTTCTACTTCTTGTGTCGAAAGGTGACGAAGCAATAGGCTTGCGAGACATTTGGATTCTGTATTCTTACGATGACAATGAAGTCACCGTTCACGGGTTCAAACTCGCTGATGTCTGACAAATCGCAGCAAGATCGTTTCCGTGAAGCCGCCCGCGAAGTCGGCGCGGACGAGTCCGACGATGCGCTTGACCGGATCATGCGTAAGCTGGACCTGAAGAAGAAGCCGGAAGCTACGCCCCCGGCCACAGAGCCGCAATCATCTGACAAGCAGCGGTAAGATCGTTCACGCGCCGGGTGTTGGAGTTTGGCGCGATGAAAACCTCCCCGTGCTGCACGTCGATGGACATGCAGAGCTTGTTCGCTGGCTTGAGGTCTGTAGGAATGTTCTGATCGACGTGCAGCCTGACCATCGTCGCGACGTACAGCCCCATCTGCTTGCGCTTCTCGATTGCCGCTTCGGTCGACGCATCGTCCTGCGTCATGCGAAGCAGAGCAGCGCCGATACTGTCCTTGGCGTATACCAGCATGTCCGCATATACCGACACCTCCACCCCGGCCAGAACCAGCTTCCCTTGCTTGGACGGTGCAGGGCCGAAGTTGTAGGTCGAAAGCTGGTTCTGCATGCCCTGGATTGCATGCAACACCTCGATGGACTTCGCCGCGTCGTCTCTGCGTAGGGTGCTTTCCGACATATCGGCAACCCGCTGCTGGAACATTTGCTCGGCAGTAACGAGGGGATTCAGTTTCTTAGCAGGATCGGTAAGATAGGTCGTGATCGCCGGCCTGGCGTCCTTGTATCGGATGATGGGCGGGATGATCGGGGTCTTGGCCCGCTTCACGATCCCCAACTGGGCGGTGGTGGACGAGACCATAAACAGGGCAAGGTCATTTGCTGAAATTCTGGGAGGGTTAGGCATGGATGACTTCCTCGCGACAAAATCAATTGGGAATGGACGCAACCTGCATATCGCGAGTCTGGCAAAGCACACAATTGAAGATTGTGGCGCTGCGCACATGGGGTACGAGGGTTACTTCGTCTTCGAGGCGTCAGACTTGCCGGACAGAAGCGGGATAACGATCTTCGGCAAGGCCGCGTCCTATGAGGCCGCGCTTGCCTTGGCGGATATCATTGCCGCTTAGCTGGGTACGGGAAGTATAATATCGCCGAACTTATCGCCGGGGTGTTCGCGGCGAACCGCAACATCAAAGAAATTCAAACCCAAATGCAGGAAAACTTTATCATGTTGCGTTTCACGAGGGCGCAATACAGATGGTATAAGGGTTCCGAGTTCCAATATTATGACATGAAACCGCCCAAGGATACTGACCTTGTAAAGTGGCATAGCAAAGGCGGTTTCACTGTCCTCGACTAGCCAGATTGGGAAGGCCGCCTTGCGCAGGCTTTCCCCGAAAGGGGCAGGCCATTGCCCCGCAGGTCACGCTCAGCTCTCTTCCGGGGTCTTCGACAGAAACCGGCAGAGATGCTCGCCAAAGACGCGGGCGGCGCCGCTCATGCTTTTGCCGCGCAGATGGATGTAGCTGAAGATATAGTCGTGTTCCGTGCCGTCAATCGCGCGCCAGCCGACATTCGTGCGCCCGCCGCGCACGACATAGCCCGGGAAGATCGCAACGCCGACACCGGCGCTGGCCAGCGCCACCGCCGTGTTGATCATCGTCACGCTCAGGACGTGGCGGTCATCAAGATGGCCGAGCTTCTCGATCACCCCGGTGATGTGGCCGACGCCGAACTTGCTGCGCAGACCGATGCGCGGATATTGCGCGATCTGCTCCCAGGTGACGCGGCCATATTGCTCCAGCGGATGGCCATGGGGAAAGCAGACGATCATCGATTCCCGCACCACCGCAATCTCGGTCACGGCCAGTTCGGCCGGCAATTCGTGGTTCTGGTCGGGCAATCCGCCGATCAGGCCGACATCGCTTGTTCCATTGGCGATATGCTCGACCATCTGCTTGCGGGTCTGGCAATCGTAAAGCGAGAAATGGATGCTGGGATTGGCCTGGATGAAGCCGCCCACCACCGGCGCCACGATCTGCGTCGACATGTTCGAGGCCGAACAGATGCGCAATTCGCCGCGCGTTCCCTGGGCAAGGTTGCGCAGCTGGCCCAGGGACTGCTCGAATTGCTGCAACATGGCGCTGGCAGAGGTCGCGAAGGCGCGGCCCTCGGCGGTCAGTTCCAGCCGGCGGGTCGAGCGGTCCAGCAGCCGCACGCCCAGCCTGTGTTCAAGCTCGGCGATGCGCTTGCTGACCGCCGATTGGGTGATGTTCAGCTGCCCCGCGGCCCCGGTGAAAGATCCCGTCCGCACCAGGGCCACGAAGGCCATCAGGTCGCGGGTCGAGATGTTTTCCTTCAGATTGATCAAGGCTGGTTCCGGGGGATGGGGCACCGACAGGGGGTGCGGCGCCCCATTCTAGTTTACCTGCGGCCGATCAGGCAACTTCGTGCGGCGGCTGCGGCGTCACGTTCTCGGGGATCGGCGAAATATAGGGCCTGCCGCCGCGCCGGCGCCGCCATTCGGCCTTGGCGGCCTCCATCTGCGCGGGGTTCATCAGCAACTCGGCCGCGCCGGCTGCCATGGTCTTGGCGGCATGAACCATCGCCTTGTGGGCCGCCGGGCTTTTGCCTTGGGCGACGACCTGCCAGGAATGGCCCGGCGTGCCCAGGGCCCAGGTCGCGGTCCAGCATTGCGCCGTGGGAGTCACCCAGCTGACATCGCCGACATCCGTCGAGCCGGCGCGGAAATGCGGCCCGCCTTCGTACCGGCGCACGCCCGTGTGCAGCGGCGTGTCCCGGTCGACGCGATTGTGCACCGCATCGTCGGTGAAGTGGTACAGCTTGATGCAGGCGTCGATGGCATTGGGCGGGAAGGTCTTCTGCAATTCCCGGGCATAGGCCTGATCGGCCTCGTCGAACGGGATCGGCCCCAGCTCCATCAGCTTGTTGTGCAGAACGCTTTCCATCACCGGGTTGGGGATCAGATTGGACGAGCCGCGCTCGACCGTGATCTCGACCTCGGTTCCGGTCATCAGCGCCGCGCCGCGGGCCACGTCATGCAGCCGTTCGGCAACCTCCAGCGCTTCGGCCAGATCCGGCGCGCGCACGTAATACAGCGTCTCGGCGGCCGCCTGCACGACATTGGGCGAGCTGCCGCCGCCATTGGTGATGGCATAATGCATGCGCACATCGGGGCCGACATGTTCGCGCAGGAAGTTGGTGCCGACATGCAGAAGCGCCATGGCATCCACCGCGCTGCGGCCAAGATGGGCCGAGTGGCTGGCATGGGCCGAGCGGCCGCGGAATTTGTAGTAGATCCCGGTGACCGCAAGATTTTCATTCGAACGCGCCCCGGTGATCGGGGCCGGATGCCAGGTGAAGGCAACGTCGACATCGTCGAAAAGCCCCTCGCGGACCATGAAGGCCTTGCCCGAGCCACCCTCTTCGCCGGGGCAGCCATAGTAGCGCACCCGCACCGGAACGTTGGTTTCGCGGGCGACATCCGCAAGCGTGGTCGCGGCCAGCATCGAGCCCGCGCCCAGAAGATTGTGGCCGCAGCCATGCCCGGTCGCGCCGGCCTTGAGCGGCTTCGGTTCAAGCGCGCCCGCTTCCTGGCTCATCGCCGCCAGGGCATCGAATTCGCCCAGAAAGGCGATGACCGGGCCCGACTCGCCCTTTTCGGCGACGAAAGCGGTCTCGATGCCTGCAAGATGGCGGCGGACCTTGAAGCCGTGTTTCTCGAGCACCGCAATCTGCGCCGCTGCCGAGCGATGTTCGATGAAACGCAGTTCGGCATGCGCCCAGATCTCGTCGCTGACCTGGATGAAATCGTCGCGCAGCCGTTCGGCCGTCGCGGCCACCAGCGCGGTCGCGTTTTGCTTCTCAGACATTGGAAACCCATGAGTATCTTGAAGAGGTACTCGCGCCGCCGCAGTCGGTCGGCGCGAGCAGGATCAGCGGCCGGGTCTTAGTCCAGCGAGACGTTCCACAGCCGCGGATAGCTTTCCCAGACCGGCATGCCGGTCATCGATTTGGGGGCCAGCCAGTTGTAGACCATGTTGTAGATGAAGACCGAGGGCATCTCTTCCATCATCAGCTTGTGCATCTCATCGAAGATCTCCTGCCGTTTGGCCGGGTCGGTCTCGGTGTAGGAGCGGTCCATCAATTCGATGGCGCGCGGGTCTTCCCACATCCTGCTCGGATCCTTGTCCTTGTCCCCGATGAAGAACGTATAGGTGAAGGACGGATCGAAGCGCGGGGTGACCGAGACCGAGGAAATCTGGCCCACGCCTTCGCGGCGCTGGTCGGTCTGAATGGCGAAGTCCAGCACCTCGATCTGGGCATTGATGCCGACGGCCTGCAGCATGGCCTGCGCCGCGATGGCGGCGGCATAGCTGGGCACGTTGCTGCGGCGGTTGGCCTTGATGGTGATGGGCTCGCCCTTGTAGCCCGCGGCCTGAAGGCGGGCGCGCGCGCTTTCCGGATTGTAGGCCGGGCGCTGCGCCTGCACGTCCGAATACCAGGACGAGCCGACCGGGATCAGCGACATGTTCGGCGTGCCGGTCCCGTTCGAGGCCATGGCGACCAGTTGGTCCAGGTCGATGGCTTCGGCGATGGCGCGGCGGATTTCGACATTGTCCATGGGCGCGTTGCGCGTCTGGAAATACAGGATGTTATGCCCGCCCGTCGGCACGCTCAGCAGTTGCAGCGTCGGGTGATCGCGGAATTCGTCGATCTGTTCGGCCGAGATCGAGCCGAAATGGATCGCCCCGGTACGGATGCCGGCAATCACCGTCGCGCCATCGGGCACCACCATGTAGCGCAGGAAATCGACCTTCGGGTCCTTGTTGCCGACAAGACCGTCCGAGGTGCCGTCATTCGGCGGCGACACATAGTCGGTGAAGGCTTCAAGCTGGAAATATTCGCCCTTGCGCCATTCCTGCCATTTGAACGGACCCGTGCCGATCGGGAACTGGAACGTGCCATCGGCGCCGACGCTGTCGGGATGCATGATCGCCGTCTGGCCACATTCGGGCCGCGCCAGCAGCGCCAGGAAGACCGGCGAGGGCGCGTCGATCGTCATCACCACGGTCTTGGGATCGGGCGTTTCGACCGAGGTCACATTGACGACGCGCGATCCGTCGAAATCGGTCCGGCAGGACCATTGCGTGGCCGGGTCCATATAGCGCTTCCAGCTCCACAGGAATTCGGCCGAGGTGACCGGCGCGCCATTGTGGAATTTCAGGCCGTCCCGCAGGGTGAAGGTGAACCGGGTGAAGTCGTCGGAAACCTCGACACGTTCGGCCAGCATCGGCGCAATCGACATGTCATTGCGGGCCCCGACCAGGCCTTCCAGGATGTGCATCAGCACGCCATCGGAATTGCCGTCGCGGTTCACGCCCGGATCATTGGTGCGCAGATCGGCATTCAGCGACACGTTCAGCGTCGTCTGTGCCTCTGCGGCGCCGATCAGCGCCAGACTGGCCACCCCGGCCATCAGCAGATGTTTCATTCAAACCTCCTTGGCCTGCGGCCCTTTGTTCTGGTTTCGCGGTCTGCCGGGGCGGGCCCCGGCGGATTTCTTGGGTCGGCTAGTGACCGCCGACATCGCGCGTGCGCATCTCGATCCCCCCGCCAGAGGCCAGCACCAGGGCCGGGATCGCCGACAGCAATTTGCGGGTGTAGGCGTGCTGGGGCCGGTCGAAGACCTCGTCGCGGCTGCCCTGCTCGACGATTTCGCCGTGCTGCATGACGATGACCCGGTCCGCCACCTGTTCCACCACGCCAAGGTCGTGGCTGATGAACAGGCAGGAAAAGCCGTGCCGCTTCTGAAGCTGGGCGAAAAGATCCAGCACCTGGGCGCGCACCGTCACATCCAGCGCCGAGACGGGTTCATCGGCGATCAGGAAGCGGGGATTGCGGATCAGGGCACGGGCAATCGCGACGCGCTGACGCTGCCCGCCCGACAATTCATGCGGGAAACGGTCCAGGAAGGCCGTCCCCAGGCCCACCTCGTCCAGGATCGCCGCCACACGATCGCGCTTCTGCGGGCGGGAAAGACCCGGCTCGTGGCGCAGGGGCTCGGCCACCAGCGCGGCGATCTTCATGCGCGGATCCAGCGAGGAATAGGGGTCCTGAAACACCATCTGGCTGTTGGTCCGCCATTCGGCATAGCCCGGCGCGCCGCGGATCACCGGCTTGCCGTCATAGAGAAGGCGGCCGGATGTGGCCGGGACCAGCCCCGCAATCACATTGCCAAGCGTCGTCTTGCCCGAGCCCGATCCGCCGACCACCGCCACAACCTCGTTGGGTTGCACCGCGATATCGACGCCCTTCAGCGCGCGCTTGGGCTGGCTGCGGCGGAACAGCCTTTGCTGTCCGCCATAGTCGACGACCAGGCCTTCCACGGCGATGACCGGCGTCGTGGTCCGGTCCACCGCACGGGCCGGGCCGCGCCAGGGGATCGCGGCAAGCAGCTTGCGCGTATAGTCGTGCTGCGGCCGGGCCAGGATGTCGCGGGCGGGGCCTTGCTCGACCAGTTCGCCAGAGCGCATCACCAGAATGCGGTCGGCGTAATGGGCGACCATGGGCAGGTCGTGGCTGATCAGCAGCACCGCGGTATTGGCGCTGCGGGTCAGTTCGACCATCAGCTCCATCACGTCGCGCTGGACCACCGCGTCAAGCGCCGTCGTCGGCTCGTCGGCGATCAGAAGCGCGGGCTCCAGCAGCATGACCGAGGCCAGCATGATCCGCTGGCGCATGCCGCCCGAGAATTCATGCGGATAGGCGCGCATCGCATGCGCGACATCCTGGATGCCGACGCGGCGCAGCATGGTGGCGACCTTCGCAAGCCGCTCTTCCTGCGACATCTTGCGATGCAGCTCCAGCCCTTCCAGCAATTGCCGGCCGATGGTCAGCGACGGGTTGAGGCTGGTCATGGGTTCCTGGAACACCATGCCGATCTCGCTGCCGCGGATCTTGCGCTTCTCGCGGTCGGGCAGGGCGAAGATGTCCCGGCCCTTGAACAGGCTTTCACCGGCGCGGCGGCGGATGGCCTTGTGGGTCAGGTCCATGACCGCGCGGGCCACCTGGGTCTTGCCAGAGCCGGATTCGCCGACAATGGCCACGATCTCTCCGGGTTCGACGCGCAACGACACGTCGTTGACGATGACCGAATGGGTGCGGGCGACTTCCAGCGTCAGATTGCGGATTTCAAGGAGCGACATCAGACGGCTCCCCGCATCTGAGGATCAAGCCGGTCGCGAAGCGCATCGCCCAGCAGGTTGATTCCCAGCAGCGTCAACGAGATGCAAAGACCCGGGAAGATCGCAAGCCACGAGGCCTGCTCGATGAAGGGCCGGCCGGCCGCCAGCATGTTGCCCCAGGTCGGGGCCGGCGGGGGCACGCCCAGGCCCAGGAAGGACAGCGCGCTTTCCGACAACAGCGTCCAGCCGAACATCGAAGTGGCAAGCACGATCAGCGGCGCCAGGCAATTGGGCAGCACATGGCGCATCATGGTGTAGATCTCGCTGTTGCTCATGGTGCGCGAGGCACGGATGAATTCGCGCTCGCGCAGCGACATCACCGCACCGCGGATCACGCGCGCCACCGACGGTGTATAGGCCAGGCCAAGGGCGACGATGATGCCGTATTGATTGGCGCCGAACACGCTAAGCAGGCCAAGCGCCAGCAGCATGCCTGGAAAGGCCAGAAGCGCATCGTTGAAGGTCATGATGATGCGGTCGACGAGGCCGCGGTTGTAGCCGCTGACAAGGCCGATCGTGGTGCCCAGCAGGACGGCAAGGCCCACCGTCATCAGCGCGATCGACACGCTGGTCGAGGCGCCCATCATCAGCCGGCTGACAATGTCGCGGCCGAATTCGTCGGTGCCCAGCAGGAATTCGGCGGAAGGCGCCTGCAGGCGGGCCGCGAAGTTAAGTTTCAGCGGATCATGCGGCATCCAGAATGTCTGGAGCGCGGCGACGCCGAACAGCAGACCAATCAGCACCCCGCCGATCAGCGCATTGGGGGCAAAGCGCCTCATTGAGTCATCACCTTGGGATCAAAGAAGGAATAGAGAAGGTCGATGAACAGGTTCACCAGGATGTAGATGAAGGCGATGAACAGCATGCAGCCCTGGATGACGGGGTAGTCGCGGGCATAGATCGCATCGACCATCAGACGGCCCAGCCCGGGTATGGTGAACACCGTCTCGATCACCGCAATGCCGCTCAGGAGATTGCCCAGGATCAGCCCCAGCAGGGTCAGCGTCGGGCCGAAGGCATTCTTGAACGTGTGGCGCCACAGGATCGCGCCTTCCGACAGGCCCTTGGCGCGTGCATGGGTGATGTAGTCCAGCCGAAGCACTTCAAGGGTCGAGGCCCGCGACATGCGGATGATCGTGCCGATCTCGTGCAGCAGAAGCGTCAGGATGGGCAGGATCAGATACAGCAGCCCGCCCACGAAATCGGTGCGGACCGAGACATAGCCCACGACCGGCAACCAGCCCAGATGCAGGCCGAAGACCAGAAGGAACAGCAGGCCAAGCCAGAAGGTCGGGATGGACAGAAGCAGGGTCGCGACCGAGATCAGCCCCACGTCCACGACGCTGTTCTGCCGCGCCGCCGCCAGGATGCCGGCCGGCACCGCGATCAGGGTCGCCAGGATCACCGCCGGAATGACGACCTGCACGCTGACCAGGAATTTCTGGATGATCAGCGGCAGCACCGGCTCGCCGACCCAGATCGAGGTGCCGAAATCCCCCGACAGGACCTTGAAGAACCAGATGCGGAACTGGGTCAGGACCGATTGGTCAAGGCCCAGCTGCGCGCGCAACTCGGCCAGCGCCGCCGCGTCGCCATGGTCGCCCAGCAGCAGCGCCGCCGGATCGCCCGGCACCAGCCGGATCAGGAAGAACACGGTCACGCTGACGATCAGCAGCGTGGGGATCGCCGACAGGATGCGGCCAAGAACGAAGCGCAGCATCCTTAGCCCACCCGCTTGGCAGGCGGACGGGCGCGCGTGGCGGCGGCCAGAGCCTTGGCCTGTGCCACGAACGAGGTCACCGCGCGGGCAAAGGCCGCCGGTTGTTCCCAATGCGGGAAATGCCCGGCCGCGTTGAGCACGCGCAATTCGGTGTCGCGCTGGCGCACCGCCAGCAATTCCATCAGGTAGCGCGCATTCTCGAAGGGCGCGATGGGATCGTTGAAGCCCCAGACGATAAGCGTGGGGCAGGGCAGCCCCTCGGCATGGATGATCCGGTGCAGCGCCGCGCGCTGCGCGTTCCACTGGCCGACCTGCTGGCGCAGATACAGTTCTTCATCGGCCATGACCGCGATCGCGGCGCGCGTCTTGTCCAGACCGGCGACAGCGGTTGCCTCATCCATCCAGGCGTCGGTGACGGCCAGATGCGACTGGCAGGCGCGTTCGTAATGCCAGCGCAGGCTGGCCGAGGACAGAAGCGGCAGCAAGGGATCCGACAGCACGATGCCGCGCCGGTCGGAGCCCGGGGTCAGCGAATTGGCCGAGACCAGGGTGACGCTGGCCACAAGATCGGGATGCGCGCAGGCCAACTGGGCCGCGACAAAGGCACCCTCGTCATGGCCGACCAGGTGATAGGGGCCGCTGCCAAGCGATTGCAGGAAGGCCAGGGTATGGGCGACGCTGGCCGCATGGCCATAGCCCGCGGACGTGGCGGGATTGGCGGTGTGCCCCTGCCCAAGCCGGTCCAGCGCCACGGTATGGAACTTTGCCGCAAAGGCGCCGAAGACGCTGCCCCACATCAGCGAGGACGCCACCTCGGTCGGCGCACCCGCATGTCCGTTGTGCAGCAGCACGACCGTCTCGCCAGAGCCCGCGCTGTAGAAGCGGGTTTCGATCTCGTCCAGAACCGTTGTCCGGGCAAAGGATTGCATTGCTTCAAATCCCATCGTCGGCCGCCTCAAGATGATTTCCAAGTACGCGCATGAAGGGTTCGAAGCGCTCGCGATAGGCCGAATGGCCGGATTGGTTCACCACATGCATCGAGACGCGGGGCTGATGCCGGGCGATCAGCGCGAACAGGTCATAGCCCATCTGGATGGGTGCCGTGGGGTCGTTGAAGGCCCAGATGATCTGCACGCGCCGCTTCAGCGGTTCATGCTTCAGACGCATGAACAGCTCTTCGCGCGCCTTCAGCAGGCCGGGAAGATAGTGCTTCACCCGATAGCCGCCAGGCCCCATGCGCTGGATGGCGGCGCGGATTTTCGGCGTGGCAAGGATATCCAGCTTCTTCTGCGCCAGCTCGCGCGACAGGGTTTCGGGCGAGAAGTAGTAAAGATTGGTGGTGAATTCCATCGCCTCGATGCTGCCGGGCGGATGGGGATTGCGCAGGTGGATGCCTTCGTTGCGCGCGCCGCCCGGCGCCACCGTGTTGCTGTCGCCGATCGTCAGCGAGGCGACAAGGTCGGGGCGCTCCAGCGTGGTGCGGGTGACGACATAGCCGCCCCGCGACTGTCCGACCAGGTGGTAGGGGCCGGCATTCATCACTTCCAGGAAGCGGATGAAATGCTTGACCGAGCCGTCCATCGTCCAGCCCTCGATATCGTCAAGGGGCGGGTTGTCGGTGTAGCCATGCCCGAGCCGGTCGACGGAAATCGCCCGGCGCGTCGGCGCGCAGGCTTCGACCAGCGGCAGGAAGTCGTCGGCGCTTGAGGCAGAGCTTGCATCGCCGATGGTGCCGCCATGGACAAAGACAACTGGCAGGCTTCCGTGACCGGCTTCGATATAGCGGGTGCGGATGCCATCGACGTCGACGAAGTGGGTCTGCATGGGGGCTCCTGAATGGTTTGTGCACGTTCTGTGACGTAGGATCGGTAGTCAAAGGAATTGATTCGATTAATTCATTCCTGTTTGGAATTTGCAGGCGATAACATGATGTTGATGGGGGATTCGTGGGGATTGGCGGTGTTCGACCGGGCATTTCCAGCGCCGTCCGGTTCCTGATCCGGGCGAGAAACCGGGGCGGGAAGGCGGCGCGGCACGATCTGCGCAACGGGTTACGCCTTTGGCGACCCTACGGCAGGCGGCGCAGGCGGTTGTTTGAACGGGCGCCCCCACCCTCCGGATGACGGAGAATTGCCCCCCCGATTCGGCGGTGAAGCCCGGATACGAAAGACGGGATCAGGGGGCCGAGGCGGGGCGGTTCAACGGCTCATCGCAGGGGCTGCGCAGGGCATCTGGCCGTGGCGGGACGCAGCCATCACGCAGGGAAGCGCCGCGCGTTCCGAAGGCCCGATGCAGAGGCGCGCCGCGCCACGGGCAAAGCCAACCACGGACGTCTCGGTCCCCAGTCGCGGCAGAAGCTGCGCGGTACCGCCAACATTCCGAAAACGGCGACCCGCCGCTGCAGCCTGCGCGGGCACGAGGAAAAACCTCATGCATTCCAGTATCTTGGCGGGGAAAGTGGCAGCCCGTAGGGGGCTGCGGAAAGTCTGAAAAATCAACAGGTTAAGGCCGGTGGGACATTGGCGCTTTCCTGTAGGTTTCCAAGGTTTTCTAGGATTTTTGTCCCACCATTTCAGCGGCCTAGCAGACAGGTTGAACGCAAACCGCCGCCCCGAGTGCCATCGGGGCGGCGGCCTGAATCTGCATACGCTTGAAGGGAGCGAAAATGCACCACAATCATACAGGAATCCCGACCCCCGAACAAGCTGTTGCGGCGCTGGTCGGTGATGGAAACCCCAATCTTTCCTGCGCCTTGGGTCTTGCCAAGCGGGGCCTTCCGGTCTTCCCGGCCGGGCCGGACAAGCGGCCGCTGGTGAAGGACTGGCAGGCCCGCGCGACGGCCGATCCGGGGGCAATCCGGCGCTGGTGGCGGCGCTGGCCCGATGCCATGCCCGCGCTGCCCATGGGCCGCCGATCCGGGCTGGCCGTGCTGGACGTGGACCGGAAGAACGGCAAGGACGGCATGGCCGCCCTGCGCAAGCTGGGGCACGATCCGGCCGCCCTGTCCCCCGTGACCATCGCCACGCCATCGGGCGGCCTGCACGCCTATTTTCGCTGGCCAGAGGGCATGGGCAACAGCCCGGCCGGGATGCCCGCTGGCGTGGACGTGCGGGCCGCTGGCGGTTACGTCATCGCGCCGGGGGCCAGAGGCCCCATGGGCCGTTATAGGGCCAAGGGCGACGATCTGGTGGACCTGCTGCTGGTCGGGCCGGAAATGCTGCCCGAGTGGCCCGAGGCCCTGCGCCCGCGCGCCAGATCGGCCGATGATGCGCCGCCAGCCGAGCCCGGCCAGATCGCCCTAGAGACGCTGCGCGCCGCGCTGCTGGCCGTTCCAAATGACGGATCGAACCCTGACTCCGACTCGCGCGACTGGTGGCTGACCATCGGCGCGGGCCTGCACTATGAAACGGGCGGATCGGCCGAAGGGCTGGACCTCTGGCTGGACTGGTCGGCCCGCTGGCCCGGCCATGACCCGGAAGCCGCCGAAGCCGTGTGGCAGTCCTTCCGCCGCCGGGACGGCGCGCTGCGCACCGGGGCGACGATCCTTGCCGAAGCCGCGAAACACGGCTGGACCGATACGGGGCGAATCCTGTCGCTCTATGACGATCCCGACGACGATCTGGACGCCATGACGGCCGCGCTGCTGGGCTTTGACGACAAGCCCGCCGAACCGGCGGCCGGTGGCCTGACCTTCCTTTCCCCGGCCGACTGCACCACGGCCACGGCCCGGCGCTATGTCGTCAAGGGGCTGGTGGCCGCTGGCGACGTGGCCGCAATCGTCGGTGCGCCGGGCGTGGGCAAGTCGCTGATCGCCCCCCGGCTTGGCTATGCCGTGGCACAAGGCAGCCCCGCGTTCGGGCTGAAGGTCCGGCAAGGGGGCGTGATGTATGTCGCGGCCGAAGACGAGTCCGGGATGCGCGCCCGTGTCGCGGCACTGCGCGAGGAATACGGCGATGCGCCCGACTTCGCTCTGGTCGGTGGCGTCACAAGCCTGTTCCCGGACGGCGACCACAAGGTATTGCGTGCGGCCGTGAAGGCCCGCCGCCCGGTGCTGATCGTCATTGACACGCTGGCCATGGCCTTCCCCGGCCTGCGCGAGAATGAGGCCGAATCCATGGGCCTTGTCGTGGCCGCCGCCCGTGCCCTGACCAAATGGGGCGCGGCCGTGGTGCTGGTGCATCACGATACAAAGGACGGGGCGCAGGGCCTGCCGCGTGGCCATTCCATCCTGAACGGCGCGCTGGACATGAGCCTGCATCTGACCCGCGACGGCAACGTGGTGCGGGGCCGCCCGACCAAGAACAGGAACGGTTCGGCCGACGTTGATCTGGCCTTCACCATCGCCACCCGAGTCTTGGGGGAGGATGAAGACGGGGACGAAATCCGCGCCGCCTTCGCCCGCGATCTGGAACCGGGCGACGTGGACGCCAAGCCCGCGCGCCTATCACCATCGGCCAAGGCGGCGCTGGACATCTTCCATGAACTGGCCGGGGAAAGCGGGGCTGTCTCTGTGGAGGCATGGCGACAAGCCTGCATCGAATCCCCACGGGTGAACGCTTCCGACAAACCCGACTCCCGGCGGGCTGCCTTCCGGCGGGCGTTCGAGATGCTGGCCCGATCAAATCGACTGATCGAATCCGGGGGCGAAATCCGCCGGGTGAATCCCCACGGGCGGATTGCGGACAGGTTTGACGATGCAGAGGGGGAAACAACCGATGGCAAACTGTAGTCACCGGGCAACGCGACAAGGCGCGACAGTCGCGCGACAATCGCGTCTTGTCGTGTCCGGCAAAGCGGCGGTTGGGCGCGACACGACACGACACCCCCCTATAGGGGTGTCGCGTGTCGCGTCCCCGATGCACCAGTTTGATGGGGTTTCGGGGTGTTCTTGGGACAACCTACCATCGGTTGCGACGGGTCCTTCCCCATGGGGGCCGGTTGCGGGGGGCGCGGAGCCCCGACACTTCATCCCCCACAGAAAATTTTGAATCGGAAAACTGATATGGCCGCTGGTGACATTCCCCCCGACGTTCTCGATCTGCTGGGCTTTTCCCCCCTTGGGGACTCCCCCGTGGTGAAATCCCCCGACGCCGGGATTCCCGCAATCGTCACCCGTGGGGAACTGCGCGCGCTGCTGGGAGTCTCGGAAACCCGGTCCCGTGATCTGGCCGCCCGCGTCTGGGTGAAGGTCGGCCGCGACCGATACGACGCCCGCGCCAGCATCGCGGCGCATGTGGCCGACATGGGCATGGAAGCCAAGCGCAGCGCGACCCCGGAACTGGACGCGGAAAAGCTGCGGCTGGCGCGGGAACAGGCCGACAAACTGGCGCTGGCGAACGCCAAGGCGCGGGGCGATCTGCTGGACGCGGCCGACGTGGCGCGCGAGTGGGCATCTGTCCTGCGCGACGTTCGCGCCGCCGTGCTGGCCGCCCCGTCCCGGATCGGGTCGCGCCTGCCGCATCTGTCGGCCCATGACGTGGGCGAGATCGCCCGCGAACTGGCCGCTGCCCTGTCCGACCTTGCCGAAGGGAAAGCCGATGACCGCGATTGACCGAGTCCGCCGCGATGCCCTGCGCGCGCTGATGCCCCCGCCCGTCCTGCCGCTGGCCGACTGGATCGAGTCCACGATCCATTTCCCGGCGACGGTTTCCGCCCTGCCGGGTCGGGTCCGCCTCTGGGCATATCAGCGGGGCATCTGCGAGGCCATTGACGATCCGGAAATTGAGCGGGTCACTGTGATCAAGTCGGCCCGGATCGGCTACACCAGCCTGTTGACCGGAGTCATCGCGTCCTATGTCGCCAACCAGCCCAGCCCGATCTTGGCCGTTCTGCCGACGCAAGACGACTGCCGCGACTATTCGGTGGGGGACGTGGAAGGCACCTTTGACGCCAGCCCGGCGTTGCGCGGCCTGCTGGACGCGGAAGCCGACGAGTCCGGCCGGTCAACCCTGCTGGCCCGCCGCTTCCCCGGTGGCAGCCTGAAATTTGTGGCCGCCAAGAGCCCCCGCAACTTGCGCCGACACAATGCCCGCGTGTTGCTGCTGGACGAAATAGACGGATTCGAGATCGGGCAGGAAGGCGACCCGATCAAGCTGGCGGAAATGCGCACCTTGGCCTTTCGTGATCGGAAGATCATCGCCGGGTCCACCCCGATCTTTGACCATGGCCCCGTGTCGCGCCTCTATGCGGAATCTGACCAGCGGGTGTTCGAGGTTCCTTGTCCCGAGTGTGGCGACTTCCACGAAATCCGCTGGTCCGAAATCCAGTGGCCCGACGGCCGACCCGAGGAAGCCGCATGGGCCTGTCCCGGCTGCGGCTGCATCATCCCCGAGCGGCACAAGGCCGCCATGGTCAGCCGGGGCCGCTGGCGGGCCACAGCGCCCCATGTGACGGGTCATGCGGGCTTTCGGATCAACGCGCTTGTGAGCCCCCACGCGAACGCCGCGTGGGGCAAGCTGGCGGCCGAGTTCATTCGGGCCAAGGACAACCCGGCCACGCTTCAGACCTTCATCAACCTGACCCTTGGCGAACCATGGCGCGAGACGCAGGACGACTTGGACGAACACGAACTGGCCGCGAAGCGCGAGCCTTTCGGCCTGCCGGATCGTCTGCCGCCTGAAGTGCTGATCGTGACCGCCGGAGTCGATTGCCAAGACGACCGGCTGGAACTGGTCTTCACCGGCCATGGGAAGGGCGATGCCACCTTCATTCTTGCGCATAGCGTCATCTGGGGCGCGGTGGACGCGGAAACGACATGGCTGGAACTTGACGACGCCCTGCGCAGCGTCTGGAAACACCCGGCAGGCGGCGCGCTGCGCGTGGACGCGGCCGTGATCGACTCGGGCGACGGCGGCCACGCTGATCTTGTCCACGCCTTCACCCGGCCGCGCTTTGGGCGGCGCATCGTGTCGGGCAAGGGCGTGCCGGGTTTCGCGCGGCCGTTCATCCAGAGGTCAGGGGCAAAGGGCGCACCGCTGTTCCTGATCGGGGTGGATGCGATCAAGGCCCAACTGTTCCAGCGGCTGGCGCGCGGGTCCGGCTTCCGCTTCAGCGCCGATCTAGAGCCCGTGTTCTTCGAGCAACTGACTTCAGAACGGCGCGTGGTGAAATACTACAAGGGCCAGCCCGTCCGCCGGTTCGAGCGCATCCCCGGCAAGCGGGCAGAGGCGCTTGACGCCGTGGTCTATGCGCTGGCCGCCCGTGGGCTGATCGGGGCTGATCTGGACCGCCGCGAAACGGAAGTCGCCCAAGTGACAGCCCCAGCGAAAGCGGCTACCGTGATCCGGTCCAAGTGGTTGCAGGGGGGATAGAATGCCGACTCTGGGGCGGATCGAAGAAAAGCGGCTGCGAAATATCCCTCTCCAATATAGGGCCGATCACGAATTTTGCTTCCATATACATGATCTGATGGTTGGCCTTCTTGTGGAGATGGAGGCCAAAAGAAGCGGCATGGTCTCCTTCAAGATCGAAACCGAAGAAGACCTGAGCGCCCTTCAGTCGGGGGCACATATACTTGATTTTCTGAGTAGGACGGGCCGAGGGAATCTAGAGAGGCGGGCTGTGGTCAATCACGTGACCGCAGCTTTGTTTTCCGACATGCTTCATTTCGTTTATGAGGGGTTGCTGGCGCTCGAAAAACGAAAATTCTCGGTTAGCCTAAATCTACTTCGTAAGCCATTCAAGGAGAATATGTTAATTGCCGCTCTTGCCTGTGCGGATGAAGAAAAATTCTTCGAGAAGCTGAAGAGTGACGCTAAGAACTTGCTTAATAAAAAAGAACTTGATCCGGCAAGAATCATTCAAGTTATCGAGTCTGCGAAACAAAGGTGTAGGGGTTCTGCGTTCGCAAATTCCGATCAAATCTATTCTATCGCTTTTGATCGAAAAAATATTGATGGCCTTGCTCCGCTGTTCGACAAGGCGACTCATTTGGTAACTGAGAACCAGCAGATTGCCACCGAGGACTACAACCTAAATTTCATCTTCAAGAACCCCGAAGACAATGATATTTACTCGTCAATTTACCGGAAGCTGTCGGTTCTGCTTCTATTCTGCCATGTGATGCAGGTAGAGTTGGTTGGGCGGACGGGGTTGAAGAAGAAGGGCTATCTTGATTGGCTTCTTTTTACCGCTATCGGCTCGTACGAGTCATTGTTTGCCGCTGGTCGCTCCAATACGGCAGCGATGATAAACAAGGAGTTCAAGCAATTCCTGAATTGTCCGGCTTGCGGCGATGATATTTCGATTAGGAAGGCAGACCTTGCCAAATTCCTTATTTGCGAGATTGCGGATTGCAAGGCTTGTGGCACATCACACCACTTTCCCGTCGGCTGGCTTCTTTCTCGTATCGACCTGAATATTTCGTAGACGGGTCAAAGTCCAAATCGAGCCCGCAACTTCGCCAGCGCCGTTTCCCGCGCCTCTGGCGCGAGGTCGCGGGGCAGCTTGGCGGCGGCGGCCCGAAAGGCACGGCGGCGCTGACGATCTGACCGCGCGAAGGCGTTCGGGGATCGGTTATCGCGGCCGGGTCCGCCGCCCCCAGCGAGATGCCGGGCGTAGGGAAGAGTCATTGCGTCACCTTTGGGTAAAGTTGCCGGGGGCGGGGGAGATGAGTCCCGCCCCCGGCGGCCGCACAAGGAGGCCGGGGGACACCACTCGCCCCGGCGAAGAACCGCCGGGATCAACCAACCGGCAGCGGAATCAGTAATTACAGATTCTAGTTGCATCGTCAATTACGAATCATGTAGGGTCGGCCCAGATGAAGGAGGCCGCCATGACCCTTGCCACCCTGCGCGAGATGACCGACGCAATCACGACCGTTGAACAGCGGCCGGACACTGAACGGGTGTTCATGCAACTGAAGGGGGCAGCGCAGCGCGGCCTTCTGAAGCACAAGGACACTCACGGGCCGAAGGGGGCGATGCGCTTCCCGCTTGTTGAGGTCGCGCTTGCGCGTGTCCTGATGCGCGCGCTCGACAGCGGCATGTCCGGCGAAGACATGAAAGTCTTCGCAGACGCGCTTCGCGTAGAGGTGCGGCGTGCCCTTCCCGACGGGAAGCACGTCATCTTATCTTTGGACGAGGCCGTGCAGACGATCCGCAAAAAGCGGTGGACCCTCGAAATTGTCCAGTCGCGGGACGAGAAAGGGACGCAGGCCGCTACCATCCTCTGGCTGCCTAACGGCGTCCGCTTCGGAGAGCCTGACCCCATGGACCCCGACGTGTTCATTCCGGGGCGCGTGATTGAAGAGATACGGTTCATTCCGTTCACCGCTCTGGTGCGGCCGATCCTCGACCATCTGATTGCCAAGTCCGGGGCTTGACCATGGGCCTGCTGGACCGCCTCTTTCGCCGCATCGACCGCCCCGCCCACGTCCGCCGATTCGACGGTGCTGCGGGTGGCCGTCGCGGTTTCGGCCTTGGCGGTTTCGGCCGGACGGGCGCGGAAACCATGGCGGCCGGGCCGACCTTGCGCGCCCGCGCCCGATACCTTGCCAACAATAACCCGTGGATTTCCCAAGCGGTTGCCAACTGGACCGGCGCTTTGATCGGCCCCGGAATTGAGCCGACGGCGGACCCGGCGGCCGTGGCCGCATACAACGCATGGGCGGACGTGGCCGACGCTGACGGGCGGACAGATGCGCGTGGCCTTCAGGCCGACGTGGCGCGGGCGCTGGTCGTGGACGGGGAATCATTCGTTCAGATTATCGACACGTCAGACGGCCCCCGCCTGCGCCTGATCCCGTCCGAACTGGTGGACGAGTCGATGACCCGCGAACTGCCCGGCGGCCGATTCATCGTGTCGGGCGTGGAGTTCAACGCCGATGGCACCCGTTCCCACTACCACGTTCTGCCCGCCCGGCCGACCGACGTTTTCGCCACCACTGGCACGCCCGTTCGCATCCCCGCCGCTGAAATCCTGCACATTTTCAAGCCGCTGGGGCCGGGTCAGGTCCGGGGCGTGTCGTGGCTGGCCCCGGTCATCCTTCCGGCGGGCGAGTTCGATCAACTGATTGACGCGCTGCTGGTCGGCACCAAGGTCAGCGCAATGTTCGCCGGATTCGTGGTCAATCAGAACGCTGTCGGGGGCGACGATCCCTTTGACGGCGAGACGCAGCCCAGCCTTGAACCGGGGACTCTTCAGCGTCTTGCGGGTGGGTGGGACGTTAAATTCGCCACCCCGGCGCAGGCGCAACAGGTCGCGCCATTCATCCGCTTGAATCTTCAGATGCTGGCCGCCGGGCTGGGGCTTCCCGAGCATCTGCTATCGGGCGATCTGACAAACGCGAATTATTCCAGCCTGCGCGCGGGGCTGCTGCCGTTCCGCCAGCGCGTGGAGCAAATCCAGTATCACGTCCTTGTCCCGCAACTGCTGGGGCCGATCTGGCGCGAGGTCATCCGCTGGGCCGCCGCCGCTGGCGAACTGCCCGAGTTCGAGTCCGACCCGCGCCGCTTCCTGTCGGTGGAATGGCTTCCGCCGCGCCCGATGCAAGTCGATCCGCTGAAGGACGTGGAGGCCACGGTTGCCGAGATCAACGCGGGCCTTACCAGCCGGAAAAAGGCCGTGGCCGAACGCGGCTGGGCGCTGGCCGATCTGGACTCGGAAATCGCCCTGGACTCGTTCCGGCCGCGCACCAAGCCTGAAGGGACTCCGACATGATCCACATTCGCGCAGCCGAGTTCCGACCCGGCACCTATGACCCCGACGCGGGCACGGTGGAAGCCGTCGCTTCCACCTTCGCCCCGGTCAAGCGCCGCGATACGCGCGGCCCCTATCTGGAACGGCTGGACCCGGCCGGGCTGGACACGTCGGCCCTGATCGGCCTGCCGGTGCTGGACGGGCACCGCCAAGGCGGGGCGCGTGACGTGGTGGGCAGCATCGCCGCTGCCCGGATGGAAGACGGCCGCCTTGTCGTCACCATCCGCCGAACCAGCGCGCCCGACGCCGAACCGATCTGGGCACGGGTGGCCGACGGGACGCTGAAGGGCGTGAGCATTGGCTATGGCGTTCAGCAGTGGCGCGAGACGACCGAAGGCGGCCAGCGGGTCAGGACCGGCCGCCCGGTGATCCGGGAAGTGTCAATCGTGGCGATCCCGGCCGACCCGCAGGCAATCATCAGGCAAGAGGAAACGACCATGCCGAAGGATACAACGACTCCCGAAACCGAAGACCGCGCCGCGCTGATCGCGCGTTGCCGGGCCGCGCATCCCGCCCTTGGCGACGAATGGGCGACCCGCATGGAAGAGGCGGGCGACGTGCTGACCGACGCGGAAGTGATCGCGGATGCCCGCGAAACCGCGCAGGCGGCCCGCCAGACCCGCACCGCGCCAGTCATCCGCACCGCCGCCCCGGCGGCCGATGACCCGGCCGTGATCCGCACCCGGCAAGCCGAGGCGCTGGCCTGCCGCATGATGGGCACGGCCCCGTCGGAAGCCGCCCGGCCGTTCATGGGCTACGGCCTTGCCGATCACGCCCGCGAGGCGCTGGCCGCTGCTGGCATCGCCACGCGGGGCCTTGGTGCCGAAGACCTGCTGACGCGCGCCATGCACGGCACCAGCGACTTTCCGGCCCTGCTGACCGAGTCCGGCAACCGGACGCTGGCAAGCGCCTATCAGGCCGCCCAAAGCCCCCTGAAGGCCATCGCGCGCCAGCGGACGGCGAACGACTTCCGGGCGCTTTCCGTCCTGAAGCTGGGCACCTTCAGCGGGCTTCAGAAGGTCAGCGAACACGGCGAGGTCAAGGCCATGACCACGGGCGAGGCCAAGGAAGGCTATGCGCTGGAAACCTTCGCTGGCACCTTCGCCCTGTCG
Source organism: Xinfangfangia pollutisoli (assembly GCF_020179405.1). Taxonomy (GTDB): domain Bacteria; phylum Pseudomonadota; class Alphaproteobacteria; order Rhodobacterales; family Rhodobacteraceae; genus Pseudogemmobacter; species Pseudogemmobacter pollutisoli. The sequence continues at coordinate 25,666 of NZ_JAICBZ010000009.1, forward strand.
CGCAAGGCGCTGGTCAATGATGACCTTGGGGCCTTCGGCCGCTGGGGCGAGATGATGGGCCGGGCCGCCGCCGAGACGGAAGCCGCGCAACTGCTGGCGCTGCTGACCCAATCCAGCGGGGCCGGGCCGATGATGGGCGAAGACGGCAAGCGCCTGTTCCATGCCGACCATGGAAACCTGTCCAGCCTTGCCGCCGCGCCGGACGTGGACACGCTTTCCGTTGCCCGGCAGGCGCTGCGCACGATGAAAGGGCTGGACGGCAAGACCCCGATCAACGTGGTTCCCCGCTTCCTGCTGGTCGGCCCGGCGCTGGAAACGGAAGCCGAAAAGCTGCTGGCCAGCATCTATGCGGCCACCACCGACGATGTGCAGCCGATCCGGCTCACTCTGCTGGTGGAACCGCGCCTGACCGGCAACGGCTGGTATGTCTTCGCAGACCCGGCGACGGCCCCGGTGCTGGAATACGCCTATCTGTCCAGCGCGCCGGGGCCGCAACTGTCCAGCCGCGACGGCTGGGACGTGCTGGGCCGCGAGTTCCGAGTCGTTCTCGACTTCGGTTGCGGGGCCACCGACTGGCGCGGCGCGTATCGCAATCCGGGGGCCTGATCGTGGCAACGCTGGCCGACCTGATCCGCTTCCGCGATGACTTGCGCGCCGCCCGCTATTCCGGGGCGCGGGTCTTTCAGGACCAGAACGGGGAACGGATCGAATACCGATCCGACCGCGAACTGGCGGCGGCCATGGCGGCGCTGGAATCCGAAATCGCGGCCATGGCGGCCAAGCCCGCCAGCCGCATCCTTCCCAGAACATCGAGAGGACTCGACCGATGAAGAACTATGTGCAGCGGGGCGACACGATCACGGTTGCGGCCCCGGCAACCACCACGGGCGGCACTGTCGTCACCATTGGCGAACTGGTCGGCATCGCGGCCGGTGACGCGGCCACGGGCGAACCGCTGGACGTGGTGACGGTGGGCGTGTTCGATCTGCCCAAGGTCGGCACCGACGTTATCGCCGTGGGCGATCTGGTCTTTGCCGACGGCGACGGGCTGGTGACGGTGGAGGAAGACGACGGGGGCACCCCGACGCCGGTTGCCTTCACGCTGCTGGGCCTTGCCGTCACGGCCGCCGGATCGGGCGTTGCAAGCGTCCATGTGAAGATCGGCTGACATGCAGACCGCGACCCGCCAGCATAGGGTCTTGCCGCCCCCGACCGCGCGACTCCTGTCGCGGGTTGAGGGGGCGGCCTATGCTGGCGTGTCGCCTTCCACCTTTGACCGCATGGTGGCCGACGGCATGATGCCCGGCCCCAAGCGGGTCTATGGCCGCGTCTTGTGGGACGTTCGGGCGCTGGACGCCGCAATTGATGCCTTGCCCGGTGGTGATGATTCCCCGCAAGCTGGGAACCCATGGGACTGATCCCATGGAGTGCAACATGAAAGTGAGAATCAAGTATGTGGTGGAGGATACCGACCGGCATGGAAACGTCCGCGTTTACCTGCGCAAAGACGGCCGGAAAGTCCGCCTGCGCGGGCCTTTGGGCTCGCCCGAGTTCTGGCGCGAGTATCACGCCGCGCTGAAACCGCCGCCCAAGGTCAGGGGCGAAAAGAAGACCATTCCCGGCACGATCCAGAAGGGCACCATGCGTTGGCTGGTGGCCCAATACACCGCATCGGGCATGTTCAAGCAACTAGGGGCCAAGACCCAGAAGGACCGGCGGGCAACGCTGGAACGCTTCTGTAACAACGTCCCCAAGGGCAGCACCGCGCCGGACGGCGAAAAGCCGTTCGACCAGCTTCAGGCCAAGCATATCCGGTTGCGGCGTGACGCGCTGGTGGCAACACCCGAGGCCGCGAACACCATGCTTAAGGCCATCAAGCAGGTGTTCAAGTTCGCCGTCCAGTATGAGCATCTGGACCGCAACCCTGCCGCCGATGTGGAGCCGCTGAAGTCCAAGGGCGACGGCTATCATAGCTGGACGCTGGAAGAGATAGAGAAGTTCGAGTCGGTCCATCCCGTCGGCACCACCGCGCGGCTGGCCTTGGCTCTGGCGCTCTATACCGGCCAGCGGCGTTCCGATCTGGTGAAGTTCGGAAAGCAACACGTCCGGGACGGGTGGCTGGTCTTCACGCAATTCAAGGGGCGCGAGAACAAGCCTGTCCGGCTTGAACTTCCGATCATCCCGGAACTGCAACGCATCATTGACGCATCCCCGACGGGCGATCTGGCCTTCCTTGCGACGGCCTACGGCAAGCCCTTCACAGCGGCAGGATTCGGCAACCGGATGCGCGAATGGTGCGACAAGGCCAAACTGTCGGATTGCTCGACCCATGGTCTTCGGAAGGCCGCCGCCGCGCGTCTGGCGGAACTTGGCTGCACCGAATTTGAGATCATGGCTATCACCGGCCACCAGACCAGCAAGGAGGTCACACGCTACACCAAGGCCGCATCGCAAAGGCTACGCGCGGAGTCCGCGCTGGCAAAGCTGACCGGGACCAGAAGCTGAACAAAAGTGTCCCACTTTTGACCCCCGTGTGACACGGTGGGACAAAACCGAACGCTAGGTTGCTGATTTTGTTGGGGAAAAAATAAAAGTGGCAGCCCGTAGGGGAGTCGAACCCCTCTTCCCAGGTTGAAAACCTGGTGTCCTAACCGATAGACGAACGGGCCACGCTGTCGGTGGGCGGTGAATAATCGGGGCGTCGGGGGAGCGCAAGAGGAAAAATGACAGTCAGGCCAAAGCGGCGTCATCAAGGCGCAATTGCACCCGCGACCGGCCGCCCCAGGTGTTCACCTCGACCTTGCCGGCCAGGTGAAACGCCCGGTGGCCGGGGTTCTCCAGCGCCGGACCCAGCGCGGTTTCGAAGGCGCCGAAGGCCACGGCTTCGGTCAGCCCGCCGCGGGGGCCGGCCAGGGTCAGGCGCAGATGCATCTCGCCGATTCGCCGCGCGGTGAAGACCGCGGCGGGAATCGCGAATCGCGGGGCAGGGGCGGCGGCGCCGAACGGGCCGGCCGAGGCGATCTGCTCGGCCAGGGCCAGGGTCGCCGCCTCGGGCATCAACAGGCTGTCGATGCGCAGATCGCGCGGCGGCGCGGTGCCGGCGCCCTGGCGGGCCAGCAACTCGGCCAGCCGGGCCATCGCGGCCTCCAGCCCGTCGCGCGCGACGGTCAGCCCCGCCGCCATCGGATGGCCGCCGCCTTTCAGCAAAAGCCCCTCGGCCGCGACGCGCTGCACCGCAGCACCCAGATCCACCCCCGCGACCGAGCGGCCCGAGCCCTTGCCGACCGCCCCATCCATGCCGATGACCACGGCAGGCCGCCCCGTCGCCTCTTTCAGCCGCGCCGCGACAATGCCCACGACGCCCGGATGCCAGCCCTCATCGGCGGCCCAGACCAGCGGGCCGTCCAGCCCCCGCGCCTCGGCCTGGGCCATGGCGGCTTCGCGGACGCGTTCGGTGATCTCGCGGCGTTCGGTGTTCAGCTGGTCCAGCCTTTCGGCCAGGGCCTGGGCCTCGCGCTCATCCGCGGTGGCCAGAAGCCGCGCGCCCAGATCCGACTGGCCGATCCGCCCGCCGGCATTGATGCGCGGGCCCAAGAGGAAGCCCAGCGAATAGGCGGTGGGGGCGGTGTCCATCCGGGCGATGTCGGACAGGGCCCGCAGGCCCGGCCGGTCGCGCCGCGCCATGACCTTCAGCCCCTGGCGCACGAAGGCGCGGTTGACGCCCAGCAGCGGCGCCACATCGGCCACGGTGGCCAGCGCCACCAGATCCAACAGCGCCATCAGATCGGGCCCGGCCTGGCCGGCGGCACGCAGCTGGCGATTGGCCTCGACCAGCATCAGGAACACGACCGAGGCCGCGCAGAGATGCGACAGGCTGCCGTCTTCGTCCTGGCGGTTGGGGTTCACCACCGCATGGGCGGCGGGCAACTCGGGCAGGGCGAGGTGATGGTCAAGGATCACCACCTCGGCCGGCGCCGCGGCCGCCACCGGCTCATGCGACAGGGTTCCGCAATCGACGCAGACGATCAGCCCATGCGCGCGCCCCAGCGCCTGCATGGCGGGGACGTTCGGGCCATAGCCCTCGTCGATGCGGTCGGGGATATACAGCGTCGCCTCGCGGCCCAGGCTGCGCAGCCAGGCCAGCAGCAGGGCGGCGGACGAGCCGCCATCCACGTCATAATCGGCGAAGATCGCGATCTTTTCGCCCGACTGCAGCGCCGCGATCACCCGCGCCGCCGCCTTTTCCATGTCGCGCAGCGACCGCGGATCGGGCAGCAGGTCTTTCAGCGTGGGCGCCAGGAAGGCCTCGGCCTCGGCGGGCTGCACGCCGCGCGCCACCAGCACCCGGGCCAGCGGCAGGGGCAGGCGGGTCGCCTGCACCATCGCTTCGGCCAGACGTTCCGCCGCCGGCTCGGGTCCGCGCCAGCGCCGCCCGGTCAGCGATTGCTCGACCTTGAGAAATGCCTCATCGACCATGGCGCAGCCCTGCCGCAAAGCGGGGCCGCGCGCAAGGGGAATGCCGCCTGTCGCGGGCCTTCCCGGCTTAGGTCCGCGATTGCGCGGCGGGGCTGCGGTAGATCATCCGCCGCACCGAGCCGGTCTTCGAGCGCATCAGCAGCGTCTCGGTGGTGACCCAGCCCGGCTCGCGCTTGATCCCATGGACCAGCGAGCCATTGGTGACCCCGGTCGCGGCGAAGATCACGTCCGAGCGCACCAGATCGTCGCGGGTATAGACGCGGTCGAAATTGACGATGCCGGCCTTGCTGGCACGGGCGCGTTCGTCATCGTTGCGGAACAGAAGCTTGCCGAAGAACTGCCCGCCCATGCATTTCATCGCCGCCGCGGCCAGAACGCCCTCGGGGGCGCCGCCCGAGCCCATGTACATGTCGATGCCGGTCACTTCCGGCTCGGCGCAATGCATCACGCCCGCCACGTCGCCATCGGTGATCAGCCGGATCGCGGCGCCGGTCGAGCGGATCTCGGCGATCAGCGCCTCGTGGCGGGGGCGTTCCAGCACGCAGACGGTGATGTCCTCGGTCGAAACCCCCTTGGCCGCGGCCAGGGCCGAGACGCGCTCGGACGGGGTCATGGTCATGGTGACGGTGCCGGGGCGGTAGCCCGGGCCGATCGCCAGCTTTTCCATATAGACGTCGGGCGCATGCAGAAGCGAGCCGCGCGGCGCCATGGCGATCACGGTCAGGGCATTGGGCATGTCCTTGGCGGTCAGCGTGGTGCCTTCCAGCGGATCGAGCGCAATGTCCACCGCCGGGCCTTTGCCGGTGCCGACTTCCTCGCCGATATACAGCATCGGCGCCTCGTCGCGCTCGCCCTCGCCGATCACCACGACGCCGGAAATATCCAGCTGGTTCAACTGGTCGCGCATCGCGTTGACGGCGGCCTGATCGGCGGCCTTTTCGTCGCCACGGCCAACAAGCCAGCCCGAGGCCAGGGCGGCGGCTTCCGAGACGCGCGCAAGGCCAAGCGACAACAGACGGTCGTGAAATTCGACGGGGTCGGACATTTGATTTTCCCTGAAGAGGCGTTCCGGCAAAGCCTTAGCGGCGCCGGGGCCGGGCGGCAAGGATGGTGACGCTAACGGCAGCCGCGCCGCGCGGGCGGCGGCGGGCAGATGCTGGAAATCGGGCGGCGGGCCGCGGCTTTGTGCCGGACGGGGGCGGCGGGCGGGCCTGCGCGCCGGGTGGCGGGCTCAGACCTCTTCGATGCGGATCGCGACCGGGGCGCCCACCAGAACGCCCGTGGCGGCAAAGCGCGACAGCGCATCGGCAATGTCCGAGGGCGCGGCCTTGTGGGTGACGATCAGCACGATCGCATCGTCATCCTGATCGCCCTTCTGGTTGATCTGGCGCATCTGGTCGATCGAGACGCCAGCCTCACCCAGGCAGGTGGCGATCTTGGCCAGGGCGCCGGGTTTGTCCAGAAGCGTCATGCGCAGGTAATAGGGCGCGGGCGTGGCGGCCAGGGCGGGGACGGCCTGGGCCAGTTGCGCCGCGGGCAGGCCGAAGGTCGGCACATGGAAGCCGCGCGCCAGGTCGATCACATCGCCCATGACCGCGCTGGCGGTCGGGCCCTGGCCTGCGCCGGGGCCGCGCAGCACGATCTGGCCGACGCTGTCGCCTTCCAGCACCACCATGTTCGTCCCGCCCATCAAGGGGCCGAAGGGGCTGTCGGTCGGCACCAGGCAGGGCGTCATCCGCTGTTCCAGCCCGCGCCCGGTCATCTGTGCCACGCCCAGAAGCTTGATCCGGTAGCCCATCTCGTCGGCGAGCCGGATATCGTCGATCGAGACATTGCCGATCCCTTCCAGCTCGACCGCATCGAAGGCGACGCGTGTGCCGAAGGCGATGGCTGCCAGCAGCGACAGCTTGTGCCCGGCGTCGATCCCCCCAACGTCAAGATTGGGGTCGGCTTCCAGATAGCCCAGCTGGCGGGCTTCCTCGAACACCGTCTCATAGGGCAGACCGGCGGCCTGCATCCGGGTCAGGATATAGTTGCAGGTGCCGTTCATCACGCCCATGACGCGCTTGATGCGGTTGCCGGCCAGACCTTCGGTCAGGGCCTTGATCACCGGGATGCCGCCCGCGACGGCGGCTTCGAAGCGGATCGTCGTGCCCTTGGCCTCGGCCAGTTCGGCCAGTGCCTGACCGTGATGCGCAAGCAGTGCCTTGTTCGCGGTGACCACGGGCTTGCCGGCCGCCAGCGCGGCCTCGGTCGCGGCCTTGGCCGCGCCTTCGGACCCGCCCATCACCTCGACGAAGACATCGACATCCTCGCGCAGCGCCAGCGCCACCGGATCGGTTTCCCAGGCGAAGCCCGACAGATCGGCATCGCGGTTGCGGCTGCGGTCGCGGGCCGAGACGGCGGTGATGGTCACGGGCCGGCCGGCGCGGGCGGCGATCAGCGCGGCTTCGCGGTCCAGGATCTTCACCACGCCGATGCCCACAGTGCCAAGACCGGCAAGACCAAGACGAAGCGGCGCGGCAGACATGGAAGAACCTTTCGGCAGAGATGTGTCCCGCCTGTTAGCCGTTCGGCGCGGGCCTTGCAACTTGGGTGGCGCTTAGCGCTGCGCCGCGGTCTCGGCGCGCAGCCGGGCGGCGCGGGCGGTCAGCGCTTCGGCGGTTTCCTCGGTGGCGCGCGGGGCCACCTGAGCCTGCGCCAGCAGCGCATCCAGCGGCAGCAAAGCCGGCGGCGGGGCGGGCGCCAAAGGCGGTGCGACGCGGTCAACTTCGGGAAAGCTGTCGCAGCCCGTCAGCGCGGCGCAGGCCGCGACGGCAAACAGGGACAGGCGACGGGGCAGGGGTTTGGGCACGGGCGCACGGGGCTGGATCACATCGGCCGCAACCCTAGGGGCGGGGCCGGGGAAGGGCAAGCCTTCGCCCCGGGCCCCGGCGGCGCCGGGTCACAGATTGCTGGGGCAGCTGCCGCCGCCGACCAGGCAGATCCGCCGGTAATAGCGCGGCCGGGTGACGACGAAATTGTCGAAAGTGCTGGCCGGAATGCCGATGTCGAAGGCCGGGCGATAGGCGGTCAGCGTCTCGACGATGACCACGCTGTCGCGGTCGGACATGGCGGGAATGCTTTTGCGCAGCGCATAGACATTGGCCGCGGTCAGCGCCGGCATCTTGCCCCCGGGCGAGCGCGAGAACAGCACGTAATACTTGTTCTCGGCCTGCATCCACTGCACCGAGGTGACGCGGACCTGCACATCGGATTCGCTGGTCAGGTACTGCATGACATTGCTCATGCCGTCGACCAGCTTCGTATCCACCTCTTTCTGGCGCGAGATCAGGTCCGAGATCGCATAAGATGCCTTCTGCGCCTGATTGATGGTGCGGAAGGCATCCCAATAGACGAACATCGCCAGGAAGGTCCAAATCAGCAGCGGCAGCAGGATCAGGAATTCGGTCAGAATCAGACCGTCTTCCCGGTTCCGGAAGTCGCGCAGGCGCTGTGTCAGACGGGTCATGCGGAGGCTCCTCGCCCTCATGCGCTTAGCTGGGCTCGTTCACAAAGATGGTGGCGGCGATCATCTGGTAGCCGCCTTGGCTGTCGGATTTCAGTTCCAGCCCAAGCCCGGTGGTCGGGAAGATCGGATCCTGGATCGCGCAGATCCGCACCACCATGATCTCGTTTTCATCGCCGCTTTTGAAGGTCGGCTCGTTCTCGATCGTGCCGCCGCGATCCACGCAGGTGGGCGGCGTTGCGGGCATCTTCCAGGTCGTGGTGTCGATCGGTTCGAGCGAGACTTTCAGCACCGAGCGGCAATCGGAAAGATAGGGCGAGGCATCGCAGATCAGGTTGCGCAGCTGGTCATGCGTGACCGTGCCCAGCCGGCCCAGACGGAATTCGCGCATCACCAGATCCAGCGCGCGTTCCATCATCACATGGCGGATCATGTACAGGCCCGATTCCATCGAGGCCATGAAGATCGTCAGCACGATCGGCACGACAAAGACGAATTCGATCGTCGCCGTGCCGTCCTCGCGCCGGAAGCCCCGGGCCAGGCGGCGGCCGAAGCGGCGAAGACGGGCGCCGATCATTGCGTCAACCTCAGCTGCGACAGGTTCGAGGCGATCTGGGTGAAGGCAATGTCCAGCTCGGCCCCGATCACGTCGAAGAAGAAATTCGACGAGGGTTTCGAAGCGCAGTTCTTGATCGCCGTGGCCCCCGCGCTCGTGGCCTCGAAAGCGATGCCATAGACCAATACGCCCTGCGCCTTGGCCGTGCTGCAGACCGTGTTCAGCCGCGTGTCCATCGTGCCGGTATCGGTGTAATCGGCGAAAGCGGTTTCCCAGCTGTTATAGGTCGAGCTCCGGCAGGACGAGGTGGTGCACAGCGCGCGGGCATACATCTGCCAGGCCACCCAATCGGTGCGCGCGATCTGCCAGACGCCATTCCAGGTCAGGCGGTTGACGCCGGTATAGCTGGCGGTCGGGACATATTTCACCGTCGTGCCGGGCGCGGTGCCATTCCAGGGCTGGGTCTGCCAGGTGCCACGATGCGGCACCCAGAAGGGCTTGCTTGCTGCAATCGTGGTCGAAGAGGAATAGTCGACCTTGCTGTCATGATAGATCGACAGATAGCCGTCCTTGGTGCTTTTCCAGATTGGCGAGGGGTCACCGCGAAAGGTGTCGCCGAAACGTTCCTGGGTGAAATTCTCGCCGTCGGTCATCAGCACCACGACTTTCAGCGTCTCGGTATCGTCATAGGGCGCGGGGCGGGTGCGGAAATAGCTGGCCACCTTGCCCGCATCCGCCAGTTCGGCATTGATCGAGCGCGACGAGGGGTCCAGCAGGAAGGTGCCCCATTTCATCCCCAGGTCGATCGAGGTGGCGCCGATCGCCACCAACCCGTCGATCTGGCTTTTCAGCGTCGTGCGGTTGTTGCCGAAGGGGCGCACATAATTCGCCGCGACCGGCTGGCACCAGACATTGCCGTAAAGCCCGCGCGACGAGTCAAAGCTGGGCGCCTGGATCGCCAGATAGCTGGTCTGCTGCGTCGTGCCCGACCAGCTGTCGCCGAAGGGCGTCTGCGGATAGGCGGTTATGCGTGACAGGGTGGTCGAGGAATAGGTCGAGGTCGGCAGATCCAGGCAATAGCTGTTGGGGTAGCTGTGCGCGCCGGATTTGGTGAATTTCGCATACAGATCGGGGCCGATATTCACCTGGCCGTTATAGGGCACGATCGCGATCGAGATCTTGTTCTCGTCATCGCCCGTCAGCACCTTGTCGACGAAGTTCTTCGCGGCGGATTTCAGGTTGGTGATCCGCGAATAGGAATTGTACATCGAACCCGACACGTCCAGCACCAGCGCGATCTCGATATTGGTGATGCGCTGTTCGGCTTCGCTGACATTGGCGCCCTGCAGCGTGGGCACTTCCATCATCGACATGAAGTAATTGTCCGAGATCACCGTCGCATCGGCCTTCACGATCCGGTAATTCATCCCCTCGGTCACGCGGACCGAGTCCAGTTCCTGGCCAAGGCCGGCCTTGGCGAAATAGTCATGCACCACGTCCTCGGGATCCAGTTCCTGGCGCAGGCTGGCCGCGGCCAGCGTGGCGCGGTCCATGGTGTTCTGCACCGCGACGCGGCGGGTTTCGAAGCGCATCACATCGACCGCGACCCCGCCCACAAGCAGCATCAGGAAGAAGAAGATCAGGACCATCGGCGCCATGACCCCGGCTTCCGAGCGGGCAAAGCGGCGCAAGCGGCAAGCGGCGTCGCGCAGCAGGGGCCCGAAATGATCCGTCACCATGGCTAGTCCATCCTGTACCCAGGGCCGCCCTTGACCGGGCAACCGGAACCGCTGGCAGGAAGCCCCCGCGATCAGGCGGAATTGTGGCGCGGCGCGGACGGGCCGGGTACATTTCGATGGCCTGGAAACGGTGTTCTGCCGCAGTGCGGATTGTTCGCCTGCGCGGAACGCCGCCGGCACGCCCTGCCGCGAATCACCGCGCCCGGACGGGCCGCGCCCCGCCAAGGACTCAGATTGCCGGATTTTCGGTTAAGATGTGCGGCGCTTACCTGCCTGTCGTGAACAAACTTCCCGTGCAGCGCGGCGCCCTGCGGTCTAGGCTGGCTTTCGGCAACCGGCACGCGGGCCCGCGCGCCGGGGCGTCTCGGCAGGGAGGAAGGCATATGCTGGCGACAAACGAGCCCAGTTTCCGGGAATCGGTCGATCTGATGTTCAATCGCGCGGTGCGGCTGATGGATCTCAGCCCCGGGCTGGAACAGAAGATCCGGGTCTGCAATTCGACCTATACGGTGCGCTTCGGCGTGCGTCTGCGCGGCAAGATCGAGACCTTCACCGGATACCGCTCGGTCCATTCCGAACATATGGAGCCGGTCAAGGGCGGCATCCGCTATGCGATGTCGGTCAACCAGGACGAGGTCGAGGCGCTGGCGGCGCTGATGACCTACAAATGCGCGCTGGTCGAGGCGCCGTTCGGCGGCTCGAAGGGCGGGCTGTGCATCGACCCGCGCGCCTGGGACACGCACGAATTGGAACAGATCACCCGCCGCTTCGCCTATGAGCTGATCAAGCGCGACCTGATCCATCCGGCGCAGAACGTGCCGGCGCCCGACATGGGCACGGGCGAGCGCGAAATGGCCTGGATCGCCGACCAATATGCGCGGATGCATACGACCGATATCAACGCCTGGGCCTGCGTCACCGGCAAGCCCACCCATATGGGCGGGATGAAGGGCCGGGTCGAGGCGACGGGCCGGGGCGTGCAATATGCGCTGCGCGAATTCTTCCGTCATCCCGAAGATGTCGCGGCCGCGCATCTGACCCCCGGTCTGGCCGGAAAGCGGGTCGTGGTGCAGGGCCTGGGCAATGTGGGATATCATGCAGCCAAGCTGCTTTCCGAGGAAGACGACTGCCGGATCATTGCCATTATCGAACGCGACGGGGCGCTGGTCGACGAAAACGGCCTGGACGTGCAGGCGGTGCGCGACTGGATGAGCCAGCATGAGGGATCGCTGGCGGGCTATCCCGGCACCGGCCTGACGCCCGACGGGGCAGCGGCGCTGGAACTGGATTGCGACATCCTGATCCCGGCGGCGATGGAGGGGGTGATCCATCAGGGCAATGCCGCACGGATCAAGGCGCCCCTGATCGTCGAGGCGGCCAATGGCCCGATCACCTTCGGTGCCGATGAAATCCTGCGCCAGCGCGGCACGGTGATCATTCCCGACATGTATGCCAATGCGGGCGGCGTGACGGTTTCGTATTTCGAATGGGTCAAGAACCTGTCGCATATCCGCTTTGGCCGGATGCAGCGCCGCGCCGAAGAGGCGCGCTCGCGGCTGCTGGTCGAGGAACTGGAGCGGCTGTCCTCGGACAAGGGGCTGGGCTGGACGCTGGCCGAGGATTTCAAGGATCGCTTCCTGCAGGGCTCGGACGAGCTGGAACTGGTGCGCTCGGGCCTGGATGACACGATGCGCACCGCCTATCAGTCGATGCGCGAGGTCTGGCGCAGCCGCGACGATGTCGAGGATCTGCGCACCGCCGCCTATATCGTGGCAATCGACCGGGTGGCGAAATCCTATCGCTCGAAGGGGCTGTAGCGGCGCCGGTCCCGGCGCGGCGGGGCGGGGGCAGCCGGTCACATTGTCAGGAAGCGACAGGATTTCGTCGCTGAGATGCTGGTCGGCTGTCCCCTGCGCTTGTAAACCTCGGTCAAAGCCGGTTCACTCGGGCCGGAAGGACGTGCCGGAAACGCGGCCGGAAAGACGGGGGCGGTCATGCGCTATTCGGGCCTGAAGGTCTTCACCGAAGGGCTGTTCGGCAACAAGGGTTGGCGGCCCGCCTGGCGCGACCCTGCCCCCAAGGCCGAATATGATGCGGTGATCATCGGCGGCGGCGGGCATGGGCTGTCGACCGCCTATTACCTGGCCAAGAACCACGGGCTGACCAATATCGCCGTGCTGGAGAAGGGCTATCTGGGTGGCGGCAATGTCGGGCGCAACACCACGATCGTGCGCGCGAATTACTTCCTGCCCGGCAATTCCGAATTCTACAGCCACAGCCTGAAACTGTGGGAAGGGCTTGAGGCCGATCTCAACTACAACGTGATGCATTCGCAGCGCGGGCTGATCAACCTGTTCCATTCCGACGGCCAGCGCGATGCTTTCGCGCGCCGCGGCAATGCGATGATCAACCAGGGCGACGATGCGGTGCTGCTGGATCGCGACGGCGTGCGCGAGATGCTGCCCTATCTGGATTTCGACCAGACCCGCTTCCCGATCTATGGCGGCCTGTTGCATCCGCGCGGCGGCACGGCGCGGCATGATGCGGTGGCCTGGGGCTATGCCCGCGGCGCCGACCGGCGCGGGGTCGACCTGATCCAGAATTGCGAAGTCACCGGGATCGACATTCAGAATGGCCGCGTGACCGGCGTGCAAACCACGCGCGGCGCGATCCGGGCGGGGAAGGTGGGCATGGTCGTGGCCGGCCGCTCGGGCCAGGTCGCGGCCATGGCCGGCATGCGCCTGCCGGTCGAAAGCCACATCCTGCAGGCCTTCGTGACCGAGGGGCTGAAGCCCGTCATCGACCATGTCATCTCGTTCGGGATGGGGCATTTCTACATTTCGCAATCCGACAAGGGCGGGCTCGTCTTCGGCGGCGACCTGGATTTCTACACAAGCTACGCCCAACGCGGCAATCTGCCGATGGTGGAACATGTGATGGAGGCCGGCATGACGCTGATGCCGATGATCGGCCGGGCGCGCGTGTTGCGCAGCTGGGGCGGGATCATGGACATGACGCCCGACGGCTCGCCCATCATCGACAAGACCCCGGTGGAAGGCCTGTTCGTCGATTGCGGCTGGAACTACGGCGGGTTCAAGGCGGTGCCGGCGTCGGGCTGGTGCATGGCGCATCTGATGGCCACCGGCGAAAGCCATGCCGTCGCCCGCCGCTTCACCCTGAACCGGTTCCTGACCGGCCATCTTCTGGACGAAGAAGGCACCGGCAGCCAGCATAACCTGCATTGATCATGGCCCGGATCCCGCGCCCCTTACTTGCGACGCCTGCCCAGATGGAGACCGCATCATGCGCCTGACCTGCCCGCTTTGCGGCGACCGTGACCGGCGCGAATTCACCTATTACGGCGCCGAGGATTACCTGCACCGCCCCGCGGCCGAGGCGCCTCTGGCCGATTGGGATGGCTATCTGCATCTGCGCGACAACCCGGCGGGCGAGACCAGGGACCTGTGGTATCACGAGGCCGGCTGCGCGCAGTGGCTGCTGGTCAGCCGCAACACGGTGACGCATGCGATTTCCAAGGTCGAACTGGTGGCGGAGCGCAAGGCATGAGGATTGATGGCAAGGGGCTGATCGACCGCAGCAAGCCTTTGCGCTTCCGCTTCGACGGGCGCGAATATGCGGGCTTCAAGGGCGACACGCTGGCCTCGGCGCTTCTGGCCAATGACGTGCGGCTGGTCGGGCGGTCGTTCAAATATCACCGCCCGCGCGGCATTCTGACCGCCGGCTCGGAAGAGCCCAACGCGCTGGTGGAAATCCACGGTCCGACCAACCAGACCCCCAATGTGCGCGCGACGGTGCAGGAAGTCTTCGACGGGCTGGAGGCGCGCAGCCAGAACCGGCTGGGCAGCCTGCGGTATGATCTTCTGGCGGTGAATGACCTGCTGGCGCCGTTTTTCTCGGCCGGCTTCTATTACAAGACCTTCATGTGGCCGCGCGCCTTCTGGGAAAGGCTGTACGAGCCGATGATCCGCCGGGCGGCGGGCTTGGGGCGGTTGTCGGGCAAGCATGACGAAGGGGCCTATGAAAAGGCCTATGCCTTCTGCGACCTTCTGGTGATCGGCGGCGGGCCCGCCGGGCTGATGGCGGCGCTGACGGCGGCGCGGGCCGGGGCGGATGTGATCCTGGCCGAGGAAACGCCGGCACTGGGCGGCAGGCTTCTGGCCGATGGTGGCACGATTGGCGGCCAACCCGCGGCGGATTGGCTGGCAGCGGTTCAGGCCGAACTGGCGGCGCTGCCCAATGTCCGGGTGATGACCCGCACCACCGTGACCGGCGCCTATGATGGCGGCACTTATGGCGCGCTGGAACGGGTGGGGCTGCATCGCAAGGGCCGGCCGAACCTGCCGCGCGAATGTTTCTGGCGGATCGTCGCCGGTCGCGCCATCCTGGCCGCCGGAGCGCTGGAGCGCCCGATCGCCTTCCCGATGAACGACCGGCCCGGGATCATGATGGCCGGCGCCGTCCGCACCTATCTGAACCGCTACGGCGTCAGCCCCGGCAAGCGGGTGACGATCTTCGCCAATACCGACAGCGCCCGCGGTCTGGTCCGCGACCTGACCGCCGCCGGCGTCACCGTCGCCGCGATCATCGACCCGCGGCCCGAGGCCTCGGCGCTGGAAGACTGCCCCGTCCATCGCGGCGCCGTGGTCAGCGGCACGCGCGGCCGGCACGGGCTGCACGAGATCACCGTGCGCCAGGCCGATGGGGCCGAGATCAAGGTGGAAACCGATTGCCTGGCCATGTCGGGCGGCTGGAATCCGGCGGTGCATCTGACCTGCCATATGGGCGGCCGGCCGCGCTGGTCGGAAGATCTGGCGGCCTTCGTGCCGTCTGAGGGCGCGGTGCCGGGCCTGGTCGCCGTGGGGGCGGCCAATGGCACGATGTCGACGCATGGCGCGCTGTCTTCCGGCCGGACTGCGGCCGAAGCGGTGCTGCAGGCCTTGGGCCGCAGGGCCGATGCAGCCCCGCTGCCGGAAGCCGAGGACGCGCCCTATGCGGTCCGCGCGCTGTGGGCCGTTGACGGCAAGGGCCGCGCCTGGCTGGACTTCGGCAATGACGTGACCACCAAGGATGTGCGGCTGGCCGCGCAAGAGAACTATTCCAGCGTCGAGCATATGAAGCGCTACACGACGCAGGGCATGGCCCCGGATCAGGGCAAGACGTCCAATGTCTCGGCGCTGGCGGTTCTGGCCGATGCGACGGGCCGCGGCATCCCGGAAACCGGCACCACCACCTTCCGGCCGCCCTATGTGCCAGTGTCCATCGCCGCGATGGGCGCCGGCGGGCGCGGGGCGGGCTTTGCGCCGCAACGCTTCCTGACCAGCGATCAGGCCAGCCGCGACCGCCACGCGCCGATGATCGAGGCGGGGCTGTGGTATCGGCCCAGCTACTTCCCCAAACCGGGCGAAACGACCTGGAAGGAGGCCTGCGACCGCGAAGTGACGATGGTGCGCAATGCGGTGGGCGTGGCCGATGTCTCGACCCTGGGCAAGATCGACATCCAGGGCCGCGATGCCGCGCGCTTCCTGGACCTGGTCTATACCAACACCTTCTCGACCCTGCCGGTGGGGCGGGTGCGCTATGGGCTGATGCTGCGCGAAGACGGCCATGTCTTCGACGATGGCACCACGGCGCGGCTGGGCGAGACCCATTATGTGATGACCACCACCACCGCCGCCGCCGGCCCGGTGATGCGGCATCTGGATTTCATCCATCAGGCCTTCTGTGCCGGCTGGGACCTGCGCTTCATCTCGGTCACCGAATCCTGGGCGCAATTCGCCGTGGCCGGGCCGAAGGCGCGGGCGCTGCTGGATTCGATCCTGGATGCGCCCCTGGGCGATTTCCCCTTCATGTCGGTGGCGCCCGCCACCGTCGGGGGCGTGGCGGCGCGGCTGTTCCGCATCTCGTTCTCGGGCGAGGAAGGCTATGAGATCGCGGTGCCCGCCCGCTATGGCGAGGCGCTGTTCCGCGACCTGCTGGCCCGGGCCGAAACCATGGGCGGCGGTCCCTACGGGATGGAGGCGCTGAATGTGCTGCGGATCGAGAAGGGTTTCATCACCCATGCCGAGATCCACGGCCGCGTGACCGCCTTTGACATCGGCATGGCGAAGATGGTCAGCGCGAAGAAGGATTGCATCGGCAAGGCGGCGGCGCAGCGGCCCGGGCTTCTGGGCCCCGAGCGCGAGCAGCTGGTCGGGCTGAAATCCGACCAGCCGATCGCCGCGGGCGCGCATCTTTTCAAGCCCGGCTTCGCGGCCGAGCGCGAGAATGACGAGGGCTATGTCACCTCGGTCTGCTGGTCGCCCACGCTGGGCGCCTGGCTGGGCCTGGCCTTCCTGAAGGATGGCCGCGCGCGCCATGGCCAGCATGTCCGGCTGGTCGATCACCTGCGCGGGATCGACACGCTGTGTACGGTCGAGGACCCGGTCTTCCTTGACCCGGATGGAGGGCGGATGCGTGGCTGAGCTGATCGCGAAGGGCCCGTTCGACGGGCAAGAGCCGGTCTCGGCCGGTGGGGCGGTGCTGGCGCCCTTGGCGCTGGGGCCGATCTGGTCGCTGGCGCTGTTCCCGGGCCAGGCGAAGGCTGCCGAACAGGCGCTGAAGCCGCTGGATCTGGGCTTTCCGGCGCCGGGGCAGTGGCTGCAGGGCAAGGCCGGGGCGCGGCTGGTCTGGACCGGGCGCGACCAGGCCTTCCTGATCGGGGCCGAGCCGCTCGAGGCCCTGGCCGGGCTGGCGGCGATCACCGACCAGTCGGATGGCTGGGCGGCGCTGGCGCTGAAGTGCAGCGCGGCCGAGGCGGTGCTGGCGCGGCTGGTGCCGGTCGACCTGCGCGCGCAGGCCTTCCCGCCGGGCCGGGCGATCCGCGCCGGGCTGAACCACATGCCGGCGGTGATCCTGCGGGTCGAGAGCGGATTCGAGATCCTGACCTTCCGCTCGATGGCGCGCACCGCCTGGCACGAACTGGCCGAGGTGCAGGCCCATCTGGCCGCCCGCGCGGCGCTGACGGTATAGCGCGGGCGCGGCCCCCCAAGATCTGGTGGCAAAGCCGGCCGGGAACAGCGGAATCCGGCCGCCTGTTACATTTGTCACTGGCGCGTTACGGCCATCGTGTTTACACAGAACCTGAAGCGGAGTTTCAGGAAAGCTGAAAACATGGCCCCCGACGGACAGACCCTCGCCCCCAATGTCTATGATGCCGAAGCGATCCCCGACGCCGCGCGCGCCGAGATCGACCGGCTGCTGCTGTCGGGCGACCTGTTTCGCTACACCGCGCCGCAGGATGCGCCGGTCGCGCTGCTGGAAGCGGAATTCGCGGCGCTGATGGGCGCGCGCTATGCGCTGGCGGTGTCGTCCTGCTCGGCCGCGCTGTTCCTGTCGCTGAAGGCGCTGGATCTGCCGCGCGGCGCGAAAGTGCTGATCCCGGCCTTCACCTTCGCCGCCGTGCCCTCGTCGATCGTGCATGCCGATTGCGTGCCGGTTCTGGTCGAGGTGGGGGCGAATTACCGCGTCGACATGGCGGATTTCGCCGCCAAGCTGCCGGGCGCGGATGCGGTGATGATCAGCCATATGCGCGGCCATACCAGCGACATGGATGCGATCATGGCGCTGGCCGATGCGGCCGGCATTCCGGTGATCGAGGATGCGGCGCATTCGCTGGGCACGGAATGGCATGGGCGCAAGATCGGCACGATCGGCAAGATCGGCTGTTTCAGCTTCCAAAGCTACAAGATGGTCAATGCGGGCGAGGGCGGGATCCTGATCACCGACGACCCGGAAGTCGCGGCGCGGGCGATCATCATGTCGGGCGCCTATGAGGAAAACTGGAAGAAGCATCCGGGTCTGGCCAACAGCTGCGCGCATTGGCAGAACAAGCTGCCGCTGTACAATCTGCGCCTGCAGAACCTGTCGGCCGCGGTGATCCGCCCGCAGCTGCCCTTGGTGGCCGAACGGGTGGAAAAGGGCCGGGCGAACCATGACCATGTGGCCGACCGGCTGAACGCCAGCCCCTGGCTTGAGGTGCCGGCGCCCCTGGGCCCGGAACAGCGCGCGCCCGACTCGATCCAGTTCAACCTGGCGGGCGACTGGTCGGATGACGAGGCGCGGGCCTTCCAGCGCGCGACCAAGGCGCGCGGCGTGTCGGTGCAGGTCTTCGGGCTGAGCGAGGGCAATGCGCGGGCCTATTGGAACTGGCAGTTCCTGGGCGATCTGCCCGAGCTGCCGGCGACGCGGGCGATGCTGATGCGGGCCTGCGACGTGCGGCTGCCGACGCGGCTGACGCGGGTCGAGCTGGATTTCATCGCCGAGGCCCTGGTGGGCGCGGCGGTCGAAGTGAAGGGCTGACCGGCGCGGCGCCGATTTTTCGTCGAAAAATCGGGCGCGCTACAACACCGTCAGCGCCTCGCCCAGCCAGGGCCAGGCGGTGCGCAGCGGCGTGACCACTTCGGTGGTGATGCGCCGGCGCAGACGCGTGGCGATCTGGCCCGGAATCTCTTGCAGCACGCCCGCGCGCGCCGACAGCGACAGGCTGCGCTCGAAGGGCTCGAAGGGCAGGGGGCGGACATCGACCGCCTCGCGGAAGCGCCGTGCCTTGTGCAGCGCCAGGGGCGTCAGGATCGCCCAGCCGCCGCCCGCCGCCACCAGCGCCAGAATGGCATGGTAACTGTCCAGCTCGAACCGCGCCGCCGGGCGCAGGCCGATCTTGGCCAGATGCGCGCCGATCTGCCGGCCCATCATGTGCCGCGCGGTGTAATGGATCAGCGGCAGATCCTCGGGCGCGCGTCCGCGCGGCGTCACCGCGACAAAGGGTTCGCGCAGGATCGGATGCACTTCGCGCCAGCTGGCCTCGGCCGAAGGGTCGTCGGGAATGTCGGCGGTCACCACCACGTCCAGCGCCCGGGTTTCCAGCTGGTCGATCAGCCGGTGCGAGGGGCCCGTCTCCAGCAGGAACCGGCAGCCCTTCAGATCGGCCGCCAGATCCGACAGAAGATGCGGGGTCACATCGGCCTCGAAATCCTCGATCATGCCCAGCCGCAGCGTCGTCAGCCCCGCCAGATCGGCCCGCGCAAGTTCGGCCCGGGCTTCCTGCGCGGCGTTCAGCATCACCTGGGCATGGCGGCGGAACATGGCGCCCGCGGGCGTCATCCGCATCGGCCTCGACGAGCGGTCAAGAAGCGGCGCCCCCAGCGCCGTCTCAAGCCCCGACAATTGCTGACTGACGGCCGAGGGGCTGACCCCCAGCCGCCGCGCCGCAGCAGAGATCGCGCCCTCTTCGGCGGCGGCGAGGAAGATCTCGATCCCCCAAAGCGTGACGCGGCCCTCGGCCTCGGCCATGGCGGCGCCCCCTGCGCGCGGTCAGAGCTTCGACAGTTTCGCCTGCAGTTCCGCAAGCTGGCGCTTGATCTCGGCGATGTCATCGGGCTTTTCGCCCGTGTCATCCTCGCGCCCCGGGCCCGACCCGGCCCAGCCCGGCACACCGCCCATCATGGATTTCAGGAAAGCCTCCTGCTGCTTGCGCAGCGCCTCGAACCCCGGCAGCGAGGCCATGGGAAGCGGGAAGGTGGTCAGGTTTTCCATCATCTTGGTCTGGCTGTTCCTGAGCATCTCGAAGCTTGAGGCCAGGAACTGCGGCATCACCGACTGCATGCCGGTGGCATAGCTGCGCACCAGATCGGTCAGCACATCGACGGGCAGAACGTTTTCGCCCTTCGATTCATGCTCGGCCACGATCTGCAGCAGATATTGCCGCGTCAGGTCGTCGCCGGTCTTCAGATCGACGATCTGCACCTCGCGGCCCTTGCGGATGAAGCCGGCAATGTCTTCCAGCGTCACATAATCCGACGTCTCGGTGTTGTAGAGGCGGCGGCTGGCGTAGCGCTTGATCAGCAGCGGTTTATCCGTATCGGCCATGCTGCGGCACCTCCCCGGCTTTTGCGTGTGCAGAGAAGCTTAAGGGCTGGGCGGAACAAAAAGCAAGGGCGGGCTCGATGAGCCCGCCCTGCGATCTTACTTGTTACCGGCCTGGGGCCGACCTTGGGCGCCTTACTTGGCGGCCGAGGCAACCTTCTTGGCGGCGGTCGTCACTTCGGCGGTCGCCTTCTGCACCGCGGCGGAAGCTTCGGCCGACATGTCCTTGCCGGCGGCCAGCATCAGCTCGACGGTTTCCATTTGCACCTTCTTCGCCACTTCGGCGAAAGCGGCCATGTTTTCGGCGGCCATTTCAGCAGCGGCCGAAGCGAAATCGGTCACCGACTTGGTGTAATCGGCCGGGTCAGCCTTGGCCTTGGCGACGTCGCCGATCTTGGCGATCGCGTCCTTGGCCCATTTGGCCGAGATCTCGGTCGACTTTTCGGCAGCTTCCAGCGCGACCTTGGCGAATTTCTCGCCGAAAGCGGCCTGGTTCTTGAACGCGTTCTGGAACGCAGCGGTGTCGACCGGGAAAGCTGCCATCATCTCTTGCATCACTTTGGTGAAGTCGGGGGTCTTGGTCATTTCGGTTTCTCCTGAGGAAAGGGTCTGCCTGTTTCCTAAGCACTATATACATGCTGCAGTGCAGCATTTCAAGTATATTTCTGCAATGCAGCATTAGCAGGAGTCGATTGCAGCGCTATGACATTCAGCCGGAAGTGGAATGACGCTGCGTCAATGAATGCTGTCGGCCAAGTGCTTGACGGCGGCTGATTTCCCGCAGCCAGACCCGGGGCGCCGCCGCGCTGGCGCACCTTTGCCGCGGGCCTGCCGGACAGGCCCCGGGGCGCCGGTCGGGCGGCGGCAGGCCCCCATCCGTCAGCGAAAGGGCCGACCCCAGGGGGCCGGCCCGTCGCCGCAACGCCGGAAAGGCGAATCAGGTCTGGGGCGTGGCGGGGGCGCCCAGGACATAGGTGCCGGGCGCGGCGGCCAGGATCGGCGCGCCCGTGCTGCCGGGCACGCGCGCGGGCACCATCGGCCCCGAAGACTGCGCCAGCCAGTCGCGCCAGCGCGGCCACCAGCTGCCCGGGGTCTTCGACGCAGCCGCAAGCCAGGCCTCGGGCGTGCCGGCCACCGGGCCGGGATTGGTGTAATGGCCGTATTTGCCCTTGGAGGGCGGGTTGATGATTCCGGCGATATGGCCCGATTCCGACAGGATGAAGGTCTTGTCTTCCGATCCCATCTGCCGGATCCCCGAGAAACTGGCCTTCCAGGGGGCGATATGATCGGTTTCGCAGGCAATGGCGCACAGCGGCACCTTCACATCCGCCAGCGAGACCGGCCGGTCAAAGACCTTGAATTCGCCGCGCGCCAGCTTGTCCTGCTGACACAGGCCGCGCAGGTATTGCATGGCCATCTTGGCGGGAAGATTGGTCGAGTCGCCATTCCAGAACAGCAGATCGAAAGCCGGCGGCGTTTCGCCCAGCATGTAGCTTTTGATCGCCGGCCCATAGATCAGGTCATTCGATCGCAGGAACGAGAAGGTGCGCTGCATGTACAGCTTGTCCAGAATCCCGTCCGCCGCGGTCTGCCGGTCCAGCCCGTCGATGAAATCATCGGTCAGGAAGGCGCCGAATTCGCCCGCATCCGAGAAATCGGTCATGGTGGTGAAGAAGGTAGCGGTCTTCACCGTCTGGTCGCCCGCCTTCTGCAGATGCGCCAGCGTCAGCGACAGGGTGGTGCCGGCGATGCAATAGCCCACGGCGTTGATCTGCTTCTCGCCGGTGATGCGCCGCGTCTCGGCCATGGCGCGCAGATAGCCGTCGCGGATATAGTCATCCAGGCCCACCTCGGCATAAGAGGCGTCGGGGTTGACCCAGGACACCACGAACAGCGTGAAGCCCTGATCGACGATCCACTTGATCAGCGAATTCTGCGGCTTCAGATCCATGATGTAGAATTTGTTGATCCAGGGCGGGAAGATCAGCAGCGGCGTCTGATGCACCGTCTCGGTCGTGGGCGCGTATTGGATCAGTTCGAACAGGTGATTGCGGTAGACGACCGAGCCGGGGGTGGTGGCCAGGTTGCTGCCCACCTTGAAGGCTTCGGTATCGGCCAGGGTGACGATCAGCTCGCCCTTGTTGGTCTCGATGTCGCGGACCAGATTCTCCAGCCCCTGCACCAGACTGGCGCCGTCGGTTTCGACCGCCTTTTCCAGCGCTTCGGGATTGGTGCCCAGGAAATTCGTCGGGCTGAACATGTCGACGATCTGGCGGGTGAAATATTCGACTCGGCGCCGGTCTTCCGGGGGCAGCTGTTCCATGTCCCCGACGGCGGTCATGATCGCCTCGGAGTTCATCTGATACTGTTGTTTGAGGAAATTGAAGAAAGGGTGTGTTTCCCAAAGCGGATTCTGAAAGCGCCGATCCTTCGGATTCGGATCCTCGGGCGCCTTCAATTCGCCCTTGGCCAAAAGCTGCTGCGCCTCGACATAATGCTTCAGCGTCTTGCCCCAATAGGCGATCTGATGTTCCAGAACCCGGGCGGGATTCTGCATCATTTCCGCAAGATAGGCGGTGGCGGCCTTCATATACAGCTCGGACGAGGGGGCATCCAGCGCCGGGTCGTGCAGGCGGCGCTGGGCCAGGGCGGCGGCCAGGCGCTTGGACAGGTCGTCCATCTTCTGCAGATTGGTGTTCAGTCGATCCTGACGCAGGACCGCGTCATCAGAGCCCGTTGTCATGATCCTCATTCCCCCCTATCTTGCTGCCACGCAGCATAGCGTCGCCGGCCTCGGGGGGACATGCGGCGGAACAGCCGGGGCCCCTCTCCCGGGCAAGGAGACGCGATGAAGTATATGGCGACCTACGATCTGATGGAAAGCGTCCGCAACACCAATGAGTGGTTGGGCGCCTCGGCCCGCGCGCTGGCCTCGTACCCGCTTTTCGCCCTGTCGCCCAATCCGATGCTTCCGCTTCTTGCCGCCTGGGGCGAAGTGACCGAGCGCAGCTTCGCACGGATGGTCACGAAACCCGACTGGGGCATCCGCTCGATCGTCGGCCCCGAGGGCCAGGACCATCTGGTCGATGTGAAGACCGTGGTGGCAAAGCCCTTCGGCAATCTGATCCATTTCTCGGTCCGCCGCCGGGCGCCGATGGCGCGCAAGATCCTGCTGGTCGCGCCGATGTCGGGCCATTACGCCACGCTGATGCGGTCAACCGTCGCCTCGCTTCTGCCCGATGCCGAGGTCTATGTGACCGACTGGCACAATGCCCGCGACATTCCCGTCAGCGAGGGCAAGTTCTGCGTCGAGGATTACACGCTCTATCTGGTTGAATTCCTGCGCCATATGGGGCCGGACACCAATCTGATCGCCGTCTGTCAGCCCGCGCCTTTGGCGCTGGCCGCCGTGGCCTATCTGGCCGAGGAAGACCCCGCCGCCCAGCCGCGCACCATGACGCTGATCGGCGGCCCGATCGACCCGGACGCCGCCGCGACCGAAGTCACCGATTTCGGCCGCCGGGTGACGATGGGGCAGCTGGAACATCTGGCGATCCAGCGTGTCGGCTTCAAATACAAGGGCGCGGGGCGGCTGGTCTATCCGGGCTTGCTGCAGCTGGCGGGCTTCATGTCGATGAATGCCGAACGGCATTCCCAGGCCTTTGGCGAGCAGATCCTGCGGGTCGCGCGCGGCGAGGCGGGCGATCACGACGCGCATAACCGCTTCTATGACGAATATCTGGCGGTCATGGACATGACGGCGGAATTCTACCTGTCGACCGTCGAGCGGTTGTTCAAGAATGGCGAGATCGCGAAGAACATCTTCACCGTCGCGGGCAAGCGGGTGGATATCGGCAAGATCACCCAGGTCGCGGTCAAGACGGTGGAAGGGGCGAATGACGATATCTCGGCCCCCGGCCAATGCGTCGCGGCGCTGCGCCTGCTGACCGGGCTGCCGGATTCGATGAAGGCCAACCATCTGGAGCCGGGCGCGGGCCATTACGGCATCTTCGCCGGCAAGAGCTGGCGGCTGAACATCCGCCCGCTGGTGCTAAGCTTCATCGACGCCAATGCCGGCGCGCCGCGTCCGCAGAAGAAAGCGCCGATCAAGCTGGCGGCCTCGAACTAGGGCGTAAGGGCAGGGGCGCCACGGCGCCCCTTTTTCAGTCCTGAGCCCAGCCCTTGGCCCAGTCCAGGATCAGATCCACCACCGCTTCGGTCTGGCCGGGCGACAGGATGTCGCCGGCGATCACATGGCGCATCGGATCGTCGCCGGCCTGCATCTGGCGGGGCTCGATCCGCACCTTGCCGCCCCAGGCCTGGGTGACGGGCCAGATCGCCGCCGGGTCGATCACCTGATCCTCGGGCGCATAGATCACCAGAAGCGGCATTTTCGCCCGGGTGTAATCCAGCCCCCGCGCCTCGCGCAGCAGCGCCGCCATCGGGAAGGCCGCGACCGAAGGGTAGCGCGTCGTCCAATAGCGCGCGCGCTCGGCATTGCCCGTGTCGACGCCCAGCGTGTCGCCGGCGATCCAGGGCGCCCAGACCCGCGCGAAGGGCAGGTCCAGAAGGAAGGCGCCCCTCAGCCGCAGGCCGAAATTCGGCGAGACCATGACGATTCCGGCCAGATCCGGGTTCAGAAGCGGGTCGGTCGCGGCGATTGCCGCCAGCGTGCCTCCGGTCGAGGTGGAAATCACCAGCACCCGCTGCCCCAGCCGCCGCCCGATCGCCAGCGCCTCGGCCGTGTCCTCGATCCAGTCGCCGGCCTCGGGTTCGGCCATCGCATCCGGCCCGCGGCCATGGCCGGCCAGCCGGGTGAAGAACAGATTGGCCCCCAGCGCCTTTGCCACCTCGTCGGGGACGGGGCGGATTTCCTGGCCGGTGGCCGAGAAGCCATGCAGATAGACCACTGCCAGCGGCGTCTGCACACCCGGCGCGCCGGCCCAGAGGATGCGCTTCTGCGTGCCGGGGGTGATGTCGGGAAAGCGCGCTTCTTCGCGTGCCAGATACTGGTCCAGATCCGCGCCCAGCCGCGCCGGGTCGAAGCTGATCTCGCGATCCACCCGGTCTTGCGGCGCCAGCGCCCAGATCAGCGCCAGCACCGCGGCCAGCGCCAGCAGCGCCGCCGCGATCCGCGCCCCGATCCGCCGCATCTCAGACCCGCCCCAGCACGTCGTCCACCGCCGCGGCGATCAGCGCCAGACAGTCGGGGGTCGAGAAGCGGTGATCGGCGCCCTTGACCAGGGTCAGCCGAAGATCGGGGCCGGTCGCATGGTCGAGAAGCGTCAGCGCCACCTCGGGCAGCACGTCGCGATCGGCCGTGCCCTGCAGCAGCCGCACCGGGAAGGGCAGGGGCAGCGGCGCGGTCAGCACCTGCTGCCGGGCGCCATCCTCGAACAGGCGCCTGGTGAACAGATAGGGCGCGCCATAGTCTGAAGGCAGATGCGTGCGGCCGGTGGCTTCCACCTCGTGCCGCTGCGCCTCGGTCAATTCGTCGCGCCAGGTCCGCAGGGTGAAATCCGGCGCCGCGGCGATCGTGACCAGACCGGCGATGCGGTCGGGGATCTGGCGCGTCATCAGCAGCGAGATCCAGCCGCCCATGGACGAGCCGACCAGCACCTGCGGCCCCGTCGTCAGCGTTTCAATCGCGGCGCGGGCATCTTCGGCCCAGTCGCCGATGCAGCCGTCTTCAAAGGCGCCCGAGGATTGGCCATGGCCGGAATAGTCGAAGCGCAGGAAGGCGCGGCCCTGGGCGCGGGCCCAATCGTGCAGGTAGCTGGCCTTCGAGCCCTGCATGTCGGAATTGAACCCGCCCAGAAACACGATGCCGGGGCCTTTGCCGGTGGTCTGTTCATAGGCCAGGCGGCGGCCGGTGGGCGTGGTCAGATGGTCGGGCATTGCGGTCTCCTGTCGGGGGCAAGCCTAGCCCGCGTCGATCGACTGCGCCAGAACCCGGCTGATCTGGGTCAGCGTCAGGCCCGATTCCGCCTGCCAGGCGTTGAAGGCCGCCTGCACCGCCTTCAGCGCCTTGGCCGAGGTGGCGGGGCCCGCGATCACCCCTTCCTCTTGCAGCCGCGCCACCACGTCGCGCGACAGCAAGAACCCCTCCTTGCCCATGAACCGCAGCATATAGGCGCCGGTATTGCCACCCAACCGGCTGAAGCGCGCATTCAGATCGGCCAGAAGGCCCGCGAAATCGCTGGCGGGCCAATCGGCCACGCGGCGGCCAAGGCCGGGGTTGGCGGCCAGTTCGACGCCATTGTCGCGGATCGCCACGATCTTCGCGCCCGAGCGGATCACGCGCGGGTCCGACAGCAGCGCGTCCAACTCGTCCCCCTCGATCAGGGCGACGCGGCCGGGCGCGAAGCCGTGGAAGGCCGCTTCGATGCCGGGCCATTTCGCCTCGACCACCGACCAACTGATGCCGGCCTGGAAAATGCCCTTGGCCATCTGCGCCAGCCAGCGGTCGTCGGGGATGGCGGCCAGTTCGGCCGCCGATTTGACCGGCGCGGCGCCGGCCAGAACAGCCTCGGCGCTGCCCTTGCGGGCGGCGGCGATGGCGAGGATCTCGGCGAATGCACGCATGGGGGCCTCCTGTCCTGCTGCGGCGAAACTGCCAGTTCCGCCCGATCACGGCAAGGCGGGGGCTTGACGACGCCCGGGCCCGGGGGCAATCAGGCGCCCCATATAACCCGCAACCGGGCGTTTCGTAGGCGCCAGAACGACGAGGATCAGGCCATGGCCCAAATCTCCCTCACCTTCCCCGATGGCAACAAGCGCGATTACCCGGCCGGGGTGACCGCCGCCGAAGTGGCGCAGAGCATCGCGCCCTCGCTGGCCAAGGCCGCGATCTCGGCCCAGCTGAACGGCAAGCATTGGGATCTGCAATGGCCGATCACCGCAGACGCCAATATCAGCCTGAACACGCTGAAGGATGACGGCCCGGCGCTTGAGCTGATCCGCCATGACTGCGCCCATATCATGGCCCGCGCCGTACAAGAGCTGTGGCCCGACACCAAGGTGACGATCGGCCCGGTGCGCGACTACGGCTGGTTCTACGATTTCGACCGGGCCGAGCCCTTCACGCCGGAAGATCTGGGCGCCATCGAAGCGCAGATGAAGAAGATCATCAACGCGCGCGAGCCGGTGCGGACCGAGGTCTGGTCGCGCGACGCCGCGGTGGAATATTACCGCGGCAAGGGCGAACCCTTCAAGCTGGAACTGCTGGACCGGATCCCCGAAGGCGAAGACATTCGCATGTACTGGCATGGCGACTGGCAGGATCTGTGCCGGGGGCCGCATTTCCAGCATACGGGCCAGGTGCCGGCCGACGGGTTCAAGCTGACCCATGTCGCGGGCGCCTATTGGCTGGGCGATGCCTCGCGCCCGATGCTGCAGCGCATCTACGGCCTGGCCTTCAAGAACCGCGACGACCTGAAGGCGCATCTTCACATGCTTGAGGAAGCCGCCAAGCGCGACCACCGCAAGCTAGGCCGCGAGATGGACCTGTTCCATATGCAGGAGGAAGCGCCGGGCCAGGTGTTCTGGCATCCGAATGGCTGGACGATCTACACCACGCTGCAAGACTATATGCGCCGCCGCCAGCGCGAGGACGGCTATGTCGAGGTCAACACGCCGCAGGTCGTGAACCGCAAGCTCTGGGAAGCCTCGGGCCATTGGGAAAACTACCGCGAGAACATGTTCATCGTCGAAGTGGACGAGGAAGGCGCGCGGGAAAAGGTCATCAACGCGCTGAAGCCGATGAACTGCCCCTGCCATGTGCAGATCTTCAACCAGGGCATCAAAAGCTATCGCGACCTGCCCTTGCGCATCGCCGAATTCGGCAGCTGCGCGCGCTATGAACCCAGTGGCGCCTTGCATGGCATCATGCGGGTGCGCGGCTTTACCCAGGACGACGCGCATATCTTCTGCACGCTGGAGCAGGTCGAGGCGGAATCGAAGAAGTTCATCGAATTCCTGTCGCGGATCTATGCCGAACTGGGCTTCGACAAATGGCGGATCAAGCTGTCGACCCGGCCGGAAAAGCGCGTGGGCTCGGATGAGATCTGGGACAAGATGGAAACCGCTTTGGCCAATGCGGTGACCGCGGCCGGCTACAGCTATACGATCTTCCCGGGCGAGGGCGCCTTCTATGCGCCGAAGCTGGAATTCGTGCTGACCGACGCGATCGGCCGCGACTGGCAGTGCGGCACCTTGCAGCTGGACCCGAACCTGCCCGAGCGGCTGGATGCGGCCTATATCGGCGAGGATGGCGCCAAGCACCGGCCCTTCATGCTGCACCGCGCCGTGCTGGGGTCGTTCGAGCGTTTCATCGGCATGATGATCGAGAACCATGCCGGCAAACTGCCGTTCTGGCTGGCGCCGCGGCAGGTTGTGGTGGCCAGCATCGTCTCGGATGCCGATCCTTTCGTGGCCGAAGTGGTCGCGGCGCTGAAGAAGGTGGGCGTCCGGGCCGAGGCCGATATCCGCAACGAGAAGATCAACTACAAAGTGCGCGAACATTCCGTCGCCAAGGTGCCGGTGATCCTGGCCGTGGGGATGAAGGAAGTGGAAGAGCGCACCGTGTCGGTGCGCCGCCTGGGCGAGACCCGGACCGAGACCATGACGATCGAGGCCGCGGTGGCCGAATTCGCCAAGGCCGCGCTGCCGCCCGATCTGGTCTGAGCCGAAGCCCAAGCCGTTGAAAGCATTGGGGGCCGTCGCGAGAGGATCGCGGCGGCCCTTTTGCTTCGTCGCAAGGGAATTGCGCGTTACGCGATCACGAAGAAATTTTCCTGCGCCCGGCCGCGTAATGCGCCCGGCCGCGGCCCCGTAAGGACAGGCGTATCGCAGGCAAGCGGTGCGTGAACCTTTGAACGGGGAGATCCGACATGACGATGCAAGCGAAGACCCTGGCCGTGGCCTCGGCCCTGGCCTGTGCGATGACCGTGCAGCTTTCGGGCGCGGCCAAGGCCGACGAGATGGAGAAATGCTACGGCGTGGCGCTGGCCGGGCAGAATGACTGCAAGGCGGGCGAGGGCACGACCTGCGCCGGGACCTCGAAGGTCGATTACCAGGGCAATGCCTGGAAGCTGGTTCCGGCCGGCACCTGCACCACGATGGAACTGCCCGCGGGCATGGATGGCATGGCGCGGATGGGCAGCATGGAACCGCTGGACCGCGACATGGCGATGTAGGCGCTTTTGGCAGGCGTCCGGGGGGCTTCGCGCCCCCCCTCGCCACCGGTTTCTCGAGCCGGTGGCGAAACCGGGGGTCGCCCCCTGGGGATATTTCTGAACAGATGAAAGGACAGGGGATGTTTGATCGGGTGGACAGGGATTTGCCCGCGCGGGCGGGCGTGGGCTACAAGCCGCAGCATTTTTCCGCGCTGCTCGAAAATCCGGGCGCGGTGGATTGGCTGGAGATCCATGCCGAGAATTACCTGGGCGACGGCGGGCGGCCCTTGGCGCAATTGCGGCATCTGGCCGGACGGTTTCCGATCTCGGTCCATGGTGTCGGCCTGTCGATCGGCGGCGAGGCGCCTTTGGACGCGGATCATCTGGCGCGGCTGAAGGCGCTGTGTGACTGGCTGCAGCCGGCGTCCTTTTCCGAACATCTGGCCTGGTCGACGCATGAGGGCGCCTTCCTGAACGATCTTCTGCCCTTGCCCTATACGGCGGCGACGCTGGCGCGGGTGGCGGATCACATCGACCAGGTGCAAGAGGCGCTGGGGCGGCGGATGCTGCTGGAAAACC
This sequence comes from Xinfangfangia pollutisoli, assembly GCF_020179405.1. Classification (GTDB taxonomy): domain Bacteria; phylum Pseudomonadota; class Alphaproteobacteria; order Rhodobacterales; family Rhodobacteraceae; genus Pseudogemmobacter; species Pseudogemmobacter pollutisoli. Next base: position 55,621 of record NZ_JAICBZ010000009.1, read on the forward strand.
CCTCGACCTATCTGGCCTTTGCCGAAAGCGAGATGGCGGAAGTTGAATTTCTGCAAGAAATCGCCCGGAGGACCGGGTGTTTCCTGCTTCTGGATGTCAACAATGTGCAAGTCTCGGCCGTGAACCAGGGGCGCTCGGCCGAGGCCTATCTGGATGCTTTCCCGCTGGATCTGGTGGGCGAGATCCATCTGGGCGGGCATCATGCCGATCGCGATGACCAGGGCGCGGTGCTGCTGATCGACAGCCATGCGGCGCCGGTCGAGGATCGGGTCTGGGCCCTGTACCGCCGGGTGATTGCCCGCGGCGGGCCCAAGCCCACGCTGATCGAATGGGATGACGACCTGCCCGACTGGCCGGTGCTGGAGGCCGAGGCCGCGCGGGCGGCGCGGGTGCTGGCGGGGGCGGCATGATGCAGGCGGGGTTTGTCGCGGCGCTGCTGGATCCCGATCTGCCGGTGCCCGCGGGGCTGGTCGCGCCCGATGGCGCCCCCGCCGGGCGGCGCTTTGATGTCTATCGCAACACCGTGGCGGGCGGGCTGACCCGGGTGCTGGAAGCCGGCTTTCCGGCCCTGCGCAGGCTGGTGGGGGCCGACTTCTTTGCCGCCATGGCCGGCGTCTTCCTGCGCGCGCATCCGCCGCGCAGCCGGATCCTGATGCTGTACGGCGCCGATTTCCCTGGCTTTCTGCAGCACTTTCCGCCGGTAGCGCATCTGCCCTATCTGCCCGATGTGGCGCGGCTGGAGCAGGCGCTGCGCGACAGCTATCACGCCGCCGATCACCGCCCTGCCGATCTGGGCGCGATCCCGCCCGAGGCCTTGCTGGGCTGTCGCTTGCGTCTGGCGCCCTCGGCGCGGCTGCTGCGGTCGGCCTGGCCGGTTCGGTCGATCCGGGCGGCGGCGCTGCAGGGCGGGCCGTCTCCGGCATGGCGGGCCGAGGATGTGCTGGTGCTGCGGGCGGGATTCGATCCCGAGCCGCATCTTCTGCCCCCCGGCGGCGGCGCGATGCTGGCGGCACTGATCGGCGGCGCGACCTTGGGGGCGGCGATGGATGCGGGCGGCGAAGGCTGCGATGCCGCGGCGGTTCTGGGGCTTTTGCTGGCGCAGGGCGCCGTGGCGGGTGTGGAATGCGCAGAGTGATCGGGGCGGCAAACCGGGTTTCGGCCTGGCTTGCGCGGCAGGACGGGGCGCTGGCCCTGCTGGCGCGGCTGGTCTTTGCCGCGGTGCTGCTGCGCTATTTCTGGGCCTCGGCGCTGACCAAATTCGGCACGGGGCCCTTTGCGCCCTCGGCCGGGGCCTATGCGCAGATCTTTCCGCGCCAGTTGGAGGCGGTGGGCTATGATCCTGCGGCGCTTGGGTTTTTTGCCGATCTGACCGTGCTGGCCGGAACCTGGGCCGAGATCCTGCTGCCGGCGCTGATCGTGCTGGGCCTGATGACGCGGCCGGCGGCGCTGGCCATGGCGGGCTTTGTCTGCGTGCAAAGCCTGACCGACATCTTCGGCCATGGCGCCGCCCCCGGCGCCTGGTTCGATGCCGCACCCGACAGCGCGATCGCCGATCAGCGCGCCTTCTGGCTTCTTCTGTTGGCTTTGCTGGTCAGCAAAGGCGGCGGCGCGGTTTCGGCTGACCGTCTTCTGGGCAGCTTGTGGCGGCGCCTGGCCGCAATGCGCCATATTTCTTGATTTTCATTCCGGGCGTGTCATTCTTCTGTCAGTAACGACAGACTTTCTTGCTGCCTCTCACTGAAGAAAGGCCCGGAAGACCTGGCGGCTACGCCCGGTGTAATGACGCGCCGGGAGGTTTCGAATGGGGAGAGGCGGAATGCCGACAGGCACCGTGAAGTGGTTTAACGCAACGAAAGGATATGGGTTCATTGCGCCTGACGACGGCGGCAAGGATGTGTTTGTCCATATCTCGGCGGTCGAGCGGGCGGGTCTGAAAGGCCTCAACGACAATCAGAAAGTGTCGTACGAGTTGCTTTCGGGCCGCGATGGCCGGTCTTCCGCAGGCGATCTGAAGCTTCTGTAAGCCGGTGCGGGGGTGACCCCGCGCCTCAGGCCGTCAGCGTGGCTTCGGTCTCGGCATCCCAGCCCAGGTACCAGCGGTCCGCCTGGATCACGGGCCGCTTCATCACGGTGGGCTGGGCCTTGATCTGGGCCTCGGGCTCGGAGGCTTTCAGGAAATCGCTGAAGCTGCGATAGGTGGTGGACTGGCGGTTCACGGCCTTGTCGCCGAATTCCGCGACGATGGCGGCGATTTCCGCCTCGTCCAGCGGCTGGGCGCGGATATCGCGGAAGGTGACGGGCTTTCCGGCCCGTTCCAGCGCCTTGAGCGCCTTCTTGCAGGTGTCGCAGGTCGAGATGCCGTAAAGGATCATGGCCGGGCCTTTCCTGGGCGCCCCTGGCGGGCGGATGGGTCAAGCCGCTGGACTTGCACGGCTTTGGGATCGGATCGCCCCCTGTTAACACATTGCGCCTGGCCCCGGAAGCCGCCCGGGCATCGGGCCTGGGCAAGGCGGGTGTGAAACCATTTCCCGCTTCATGCGTTGATCTGTCAGACCCTGTGGCCAGTCTGGCCCGCAGCAGGAAGCGAGACGATCATGCGCAAGTTTACCCATCCCATCCTTCTGGCAACCGGCCTGGCGACCGGCATCGCCTTCGCGCCGCCGCTGCGCGCCGAGACCGATCTTGGCGACGTGATCAGCGGCGTCGCCCAGTCGCTGATCCAGCAAGAGCTGGACAAGAACGCCTATATCGCCGCACGCGAGGCCAATACGATCAGCGCCTATCGCGATTACCTGGCGAAATACCCCAAGGGCTTGTACCGCGCCAATGCCGAACAGGCGATCATCCGTCTGGGCGGCACGGCCGACGGCTCGCCCACGGCGGCGCAGACCGAGGCGAGCCTTGGCCTGACGCTCAGCCAGAAGATCGGCGTGCAGCGCGCGTTGACCCGGCTGGGCTATAACACCTATGGCGCCGATGGCGTCTGGGGCCGCAACACCCGCTCGGCGCTGGCGACCTGGCAGCGCGACAGCGGGCTGACGGCAACGGGCTATATGACCGCGCCGCAGCTGAAGACGCTGCTGAAGGATGGCGAGGGCGGCATTTCGCCCAATGATCCCGCCGGTGGCGGCGCGATGAGCGCGGCCGAGACCGAGGCGCAGCTGCGCCTGTCGCGCAGCGAGCGGATCCAGATCCAAAGCCAGCTGACCCAGTTGGGCTACAATGCCGGGGTGGCCGATGGCCTGTGGGGCAGCCGCACCCGCGCCGCGATCGGTGCCTGGCAGAAGGCCAACAAGGAAACCCAGACCGGCTATGTCACCGGCGCCCAGGTCACGCTGATGGCCAAGCAGGCCGGCAAGGTCGCCGCCCCGCAGCCCGAGGCCGGCAGTGATGCCGCGCTGGAAGAAAGCCTGCTGGGCCTGACCCGATCCGAGAAGATCGCGCTGCAGCGCGGGCTGACGCGGCTGGGCTACAACACCTATGGCGCCGATGGCGTCTGGGGGCGCAACACCCGCACCGCGATTTCCGCCTGGCAGCGGGACGAGGGCCAGACCGTGACCGGCTATCTGACCGCCGATCAGGTGCGGCAGATCCGGGTCGATACCGGGATCTAAGATACCGGGATCTAAGTCGCCGGGAAGCAAGAAAAAGCCCCGTCCCCGGGCAGGGGGCGGGGCCTATTCTGTCGATCGGGGCCCGCCGGTGGGCTGGCGGGCCGACATGAGGGGCGGGGCAGGGGCTGGGGTCAGCCCCAGACCGCCTCGAATTCCCGCCATTCCCCCTTGGACATGCCCGAGCCTTCCTGGCCTACCGTCTCTCCCGCCAGCCGGCGCTTCAGCACCGCAATCGCCTTGGCCGACAGCGTCGTGCCGCCCATCCGGTAATCCTCGAAGGCGGCATAGGCCAGGGGCACCCAATCCTTCACGCAATCCGCAATCGCTTCGGCATAGACGCGGATCTCGTATTGCGCATGCGCATCGGCGCGCAGGCGCAGGAAGTGGAACAGGTTGTGCAGGTCGGTCTTCCAATACCATTGCGTGTAGATGTTCGCGGGCAGGTTCATCCGCGCCAATTCCCGCGCCAGGCCCTGCTGCGGCGTGCCATCGGCCTGGGTCTGGCTGAGCATCGCCTCGTAATCGTCATAGCATTGCGCTGCGTCGCGCTTCAGCATCTCCAGCACGCGGGCGGCTTCGGGGCCGGCCAGTACCTCGCCGCGGCCCTGATTGTTCACCGTCGACTGCGCGGCCAGCTGTTCCGGCGCCGGAATGTAGAATTCGCGGTCCAGAATCGAATAGCGCGCCGAGTATTCATTCACATTGGCGGTGCGGTGGCGAATCCATTGCCGGGCCACGAAGACCGGCAATTTCACATGCAGCTTCACCTCGCACATTTCGAACGGGGTCGAATGCCAATGCCGCATCAGATAGCGGATCAGCCCCTCGTCATTCGAGACATGCTTGGTGCCGGCGCCATAGCTGACCCGCGCCGCCTGCACGATGGCACTGTCATCGCCCATGTAATCGATGACCCGGATGAAGCCGTGGTCCAGCACCTCATGCGCACGGTAGAGATGCGCCTCCATCCCTTCGGACACCGCACGCAACGTCGGGCGCGGCGTGGCGCGGGCGGCTTCGATCTCGGCACGCTGGTCATCGGTCAGGGGCATGGGGCGGGCCTTTCTGTGGGGAGTGAGTCGGCGACGACTATATCTGGTGGTGCGGCATCCGAAAACCGCAGGATCAAGCGTGATGCGGGCCGGAAACGGCCGGGCCGAAAGCTGTGAACAACCCGTTTCTGCTCTGACTTTCAAGGGCTTTGACAGCATTCCTTATGTGGATTTCTTTACGGCCGGGTGGGCGGTATGTCACAACGCTATGCGCAGGTTCTGGTTCTGGCGGGTTTCCTGGCCGGCTGCGGGGGCAACCCCTTCCTTCCCGACGAGCCCAGCGAAGAGCCGGCGAACCCGGTCGAGCAACTGCCCGGAACCGAAAAGCCCTCGGCCAGCAAGTCGATCACCCGATACGAGGCGCGCGAAGACGGCAATGGCAATGGCTATGCCGAAAACATCACCTATGACGCGGAAAACGATACGTTCTCGGTCGACAATCTGGGGTTCGACGGCGACAACCTGTACAGGCGCGGCATGGCGGTGGCCAGTCTGGGGCCCTATCGGGTCTATGAGGCCAGCGAAGTCGTCGAAGATCCCTATTCGCACCGGATGATCCCGCAATTCGAACACCGGCTGCTGGCCGGCGTGTCAGACTCGGGCAAGACCAGCTTCGCCATCGTGCGGACCGGCGCCTATATGGATTACGGCTTTGGCGGTTTCGTGATGAAACGCGAGGGCGGGGTAAACCTGCCCAGTTCGGGCCAGGCCGGCTATCTGGGGGATTATGCCGCGATCCAGGATGCGAAGGGTGCCAGTGGCTTGCGTTATGTCACCGGCCAGGCGCAGGTGGCCATCGACTTTGCCGATTTCAACGATGGCGATGCGGTGCAGGGCGCGATCTACAACCGCCAGATCTTTGACGTGAACGGCAATGACATCACCGCGGCGGTGATCGGTCAGCTGAATGACGAATTCAACCCGGACCGGATCGGCGGGAACGATATCAGTGAATTGCCGGTGCTGTCCTTCCGGGTCGGGCCAGGGGCCATTGACGCGAATGGCGAAATCCGCGGCATGGTCGACAGTTTCCTGGTGGATTACGGCAGCGGCGGCGCGCAGGTCGTGACCTATGAGACCGGGAATTACTACGCGATCATCGCGGGCGAGAATGCCGAAGAGATCGTCGGCATCATCGTGGTCGAATCCGCCGATCCCTATTTTGACAATGTGACGGTGCGCGAGACCGGCGGCTTCATCGCCTACCGATGAGCGGCGGGCGCGTCACGAAGCGGCTGCGGGCTCTGGCGCTGATGCTGGCACTGTTGCCGGCCCCGGCGGCGGCAGAGCCGATGCAACTGGACCCGGCCAACTTGCTGCGGCTTGCCGTGATCATGCTGGACAGCCAGCGCCCGGCCGAGGCGCTGGCCATGGCCGAGGCGCTGGTGCAGCGCGATCCCGGCGATGCCGGGGCGCTGGCGGTGAAGTCGCGGGCCGAGCGCGATCTGGGCCGCACCGATCAGGCGGTGGCGACGGCGCGGCTGGCCTGGAAGGCGGCGGAAGATCCGGGGCAGAAATACGATGCGGCCATGGTGATGGCCCAGGGCCTGGCCTCGGGCGGGTCGAAATTCCGTGCCCAGTTCTGGCTGCGCCGGGCGATGGAAGTGGCCCCGGATGCCGCCGCCCGCCGCGCGGCCGAGCGCGATTTCCGCTATGTCCGCACCCGCAGCCGGCTGTGGCTGCGCTTTGATGCCTCGCTCCGGCCTTCGTCCAACGTCAACAACGGCTCGTCCAGTTCGGTTCTTTGGTTCTACGGCCTGCCCTTCGTCCTGTCGGGCGATGCGATGGCCCTGTCGGGAACCGAGGGCGATCTGGCGATCTCGCTGCGCTGGCGCGTGCAAGAGACCGAAAGCGCCAAGACCGATCTGCGGCTTGGGATGGTGCAAAGCTTCGTGATCCTGTCGGATGAGGCGAAGCGGCAGGCGCCTGACGCCCGGGGGTCGGACTATGCCTATGCCGCGATCGAGGCGGGGCTGGATCATGCCTGGAAGCCCTTCGAGGGCGGCGAGATCACGGTTGCGGGCCGGGCGGGGCACAGCTGGTATGGCGGCGCCGAGCTGTCGGATTATCTGGGCGTCGATCTGGGCCTGTCCAAGGCGCTGGACAAGCGCCTGACGCTGAGCGCCGGGCTGGGCTATGAGCGGCAGAACCGGCTCGATTCCGCGCGGAATTCGGCGGATGTCTTCACGCTTCGGCTGGGCGCGACGCGGCGGTTCGCCTCGGGCGACCGGCTGGTGCTGGGCCTGACCGCGCGCGACACGCAATCGGGCGCGACCGAGATCGACCATGTTGCGGCGCGGCTGCGGCTGGACTGGGACCGGGCACGGCCGGTTCTGGCCGGAGCGGCGACGCTGTCGCTGGGCCTGTGGGCCGAGACGCGGGATTATGCGCAGTCGCGCTATGCCGCGGGCGGGCGCGAGGATGTGACGCTGGGGGCCGAAGTTTCGCTGGGCTTCGAGAAGGTCGATTACATGGGGTTCATCCCGGTGATGACGCTGGGCGCGCAGCGCACCGACTCGAATGTCAGCCTGTATGACAGCGAGACCCTGGGCCTGGGCCTGGCGATCCGCTCGAAATTCTGACCCGCCCGGCGCCGATTTCTGCCGCAGCCGACCCGCCCGGACGATCCACCCTGTCGCTTTGCCGCAGCACCGGGTTAGGATCGGCGTCATGACAGGAGGGCGTCTGATGCCGATCAAATATCTTCACACCATGGTCCGGGTTCTGGATCTGGACAAATCCATCGCGTTTTTCCGGCTGCTGGGGCTGGAAGAGACCCGTCGCCACGACAGCGAGGCCGGGCGCTATACGCTGGTCTTCCTGGCGCCGCCCGGCCAGCCGGATTGCCCGGTGGAACTGACCTACAACTGGGATGGCGACGAGGGCCTGCCCTCGGACAGTCGGCATTTCGGCCATCTGGCCTATGAGGTTGACGACATCTATGCGACCTGCGCGCATCTGCAGGCCAATGGCGTGCTGATCAACCGCCCGCCGCGCGATGGCCGGATGGCCTTTGTCCGCTCGCCCGACAATATCTCGATCGAGCTTTTGCAGGCGGGGCCGGCGAAGGCACCGGCCGAGCCCTGGGTGAGCATGGAGAATAGCGGGCATTGGTAGGGAATTTGGCTGGTGGCCGGGGGCTCTGCCCCCGGACCCCCGGGATATTTTCGCAGAGAGGAAGGCGCTAGAAAGACCAGAGGCTGAACTGGTCGGGGCCAAGGGTCTGGGTCTCGCGCAGGGTCAGCCGCGGGGCGTCGGCCAGGCGGTCCAGCCCGAGCGGGCCCAGAAGCGGGCGGCTTTCGGCGCCGAGAAGAAGGCCGGCGCTGTACAGCGCCAGGTCGTCGACAAGGCTTTCGGCAACCAGCGCGGCGGCAAGCGTGGCGCCGCATTCGGCCAGGATCCGGGTCAGGCCTTCCTCGGCCAGGCTGCGAAAGGCCTGGGGCAGGGCGATATGGCCATTGGGCGTGGTTGCGACCTCGATCAGCCTTGCGCCGGTTTCGGCCCAGGCCAAGCGGCGGGGCTGGGGCGCGTCGGGGCCGTGCAGGATCCAGACCGGATGGGTTTCGGCCGAGCGGCCAAGCCGGCTGTCGGGGGAATGGCGCAGGTTGCTGTCCAGCACGATCCGCAGCGGTTGGTGGCCGGTGCGGCCCAGATGGCGCACGGTCAGATCGGGGTCGTCGGCCAGGGCCGTGCCCGATCCGATCAGCACCGCATCATGGGTCAGCCGCAGCAGATGCACATGCGCGCGCGCCTGGGGCCCGGTGATCCAGCGACTTTCGCCCGAGGCCAGCGCGGTGCGCGCATCCAGCGAGGCGGCGAGTTTCAGCGTGACCAGCGGCAGGCCCCGGGTCAGGCGTTTGAGAAAGCCTTGGGTGACGCGCGTGGCCGCTTCGGTCAGCACGCCTTCGGTGACCTCAATCCCCGCACGGCGCAGGATGGCATGGCCGCCGCCAGAGACGCGCGGATCGGGATCGGTCAGCGCGGTGACCACGCGGGCGATGCCGGCCGCGACCAGCGCCTCGGCGCAGGGGCTGGTCTTGCCGTGGTGCGCGCAGGGTTCCAGCGTGACATAGGCGGTGGCGCCGTGCGCCGCATCGCCGGCCTGGGCCAGCGCCACACGCTCGGCATGGGGCCGCCCGCCGGGTTGGGTGGTGCCGCGGCCCAGGATCTGGCCGTCCTTGACGATCACGCAGCCGACCGAGGGGTTGGGCCAGGTCGTGCCATTGCCCCGCGCGGCCAGGCGCAGGGCATGGGCCATATGGATCTGATCCGGCGTCACTCTTCCGGCTTTTCGCCCGGGCGCAGCTCGCTGACGAAACGGTCGAAATCGCCCGCGGCCTGGAAGTTCTTGTAAACGCTGGCAAAGCGCACATAGGCGACGGTGTCGATCCGCGCCAGGCTTTCCATCACGATATCGCCGATCTGCTTCGACGGGATATCGGTCTCGCCCAGCGATTCCAGCCGCCGCACGATGCCCGAGATCATCTGGTCGATGCGTTCGGGGTCGATCGGGCGTTTCTGCATGGCGATGCGGATGGCGCGTTCCAGCTTGTCGCGATCGAAATCCTCGCGCTTGCCAGAGGATTTGATCACGACGAGATCGCGCAGCTGCACGCGCTCGTAGGTGGTGAAACGACCGCCACAGGCGGGGCAAAAGCGGCGGCGGCGGATCGAGACGTGATCCTCGGCCGGGCGCGAATCCTTCACCTGGGTGTCGATGTTCCCGCAAAACGGGCAGCGCATGGGCGCCCTCCTCGTATGGTCTTGATGTGCCTGCCTCAGAGTCCGGGGGTGTGCCCCCGTGATTGCCACCGACTATAGGGGCAGGTTCAGCATCTGGGCAAAGGGCTTTTTCGACCCACCCGATCTGGGGCAGGGGGTGTGGCGGAGGGGACTCAGGCCGGGGCTTTGCGCGGCGGCTTAGCAGCCGCCATTCTGCCAGGTCTGGGTGGAGTAGTTCCAGCACTGGCCGGCGGCTTCCTTGGCCTGGAAGATCAGATCCAGATCCGAGGGATCGGGGGCGGTGGAACAGCTTAGCTCCGCCAGCACCTGGTCGCCCTGCTGCACCGTGACGCCGCCCTGCCAGGCGGGCTCGGGCTGGTTCTCTTCCATCTGCTTTTCAAGCGAGGACCAGACTTCGTAAACGACGCCGCGATTGTGGAAGCGCACGGTCTGCCAGATCGCGCGGCCGATGCCGGGCCAGGGCTGAAAGTCCAGATCGGCGACCGGGGTTTCCAGCGTGAGGTCGGGCTTGCCTGCCGGGCCGAAGCTGTAGGTGGCCGTGGCGCCGGTCAGGCAGACCTCCAGCCTTGCGGCCTTGATCGGGCAGGAAAACAGCAGCTCGCCGGCGCAATCGGCGAAGGCCGGAAAGGGCAGGGACAGGGCAAGGATCAGGGACAGGGCACGCATCGGGGTCTCCGCTTTGCGGACCAGTTTGCGCGGTGCAGGGCGCGGCGGCAAGGGGCGGGGAACCGGACCCGCGCCTGCCGGCTTGCGCCCGGGAAGGCCGCCTATTTGCCGCCCTTTCGGGTTTCCTTGTTCTCTTCCGAAATCGTCTTGGCGGGCGGCATGTCCTTGCCGCCGGGCGGGGCCTTGGTGGTGGCCCCGGGGGCGGGGCTGGGTTTCGGGGATCGGGTCACGGCGCATGTCCTCCGACAGGGTATCGGGACAACGGCCAGAGGGCGGGTCGGGTTCCCGCGCGGCTAATAATGATAACGGCACTGCACGATGACCAGCGCCTCGCCCTCGACCCGGTAGACCAGACGATGTTCGCGGTCGATGCGGCGGGACCAGTGGCCGCCGAGGTCGCCCTTCAGCGGTTCGGGCTTGCCGGTGCCTTCGAACGGATGGCGCAGGCATTCCTGGATCAGCCGGTTCAGCTTCTTCAGCGTGGTTCGATCATTCTCGATCCAGTGCTGAAAGTCTTCCCACCCATGATCCTGAAACGTCAGCTTCATTCCTTTTCGTAGGCGAGAAGCTCTTCCATGGTCTTGACCACGACCTTGCCCTCATGGCTTTCGGCAATGGCTTGCAGCAACGCGGCCCGGTTCGCCGGGCTGGCCAGAAGATAGGTGGTCTCATCCATGCTGGACCAGTCTTCCAGACTGACCATGACCACCGGCTTGCCCTTGGCGCGGGTGACGATGACCGGCTCGTGATCGTCATTCACCTGGTCCATGACCGAGGAGAGGTTCTGCCGAAGTTCGGTGGAGGAGAGGGTGCGCATGGCTGCAAATGTACGCGATTGCGTACGAAAAAGCAAGGGCCGCCTAGGCTGCGTCGCGGATCATGTCCAGCCAGCGGGTCGCGGTGGCCGCGTCAGCGATGCGCAGCGTGATCTCGCCCTTCGCGGTCAGGCGGGCCTCGGGGAACCGCGCCCGCACGGATTGGGCGGTCAGCCGGCCGCGGCGCAATTCCGGCTTGCGGATATAGGCCAGCACCCAGTCGTCATTGGGAATTGCGGCGAAGCAGAAATCCGCTTCGCGCAGGATGCGCAGGCTGTTCAGGAAGCCTTGCTCATGGGCGTGCAGGGTCACTCCTGCAAGCCCTGAAAAGCCGCTGACCAGCACATCAAACGCTGCCTTCGCATCTGCGGCCAGGATCTCGTCTCGCAGATCGGCAATGTTCATGACTTAGGGGGCCTTATTGATCCAGGAAGCTGCGCAGCTTGCGCGAGCGGCTGGGATGTTTCAGCTTGCGCAGCGCCTTGGCCTCGATCTGGCGGATCCGTTCGCGGGTAACGCTGAACTGCTGGCCCACCTCTTCCAGCGTGTGGTCGGTGTTCATGCCGATGCCAAAGCGCATCCGCAGAACCCGTTCCTCGCGCGGGGTCAGGCTGGCCAGAACCCGGGTCGTGGTTTCCTTCAGGTTCTCCTGAATGGCGGAATCCAAGGGCAGGATCGCGTTCTTGTCTTCGATGAAGTCGCCAAGCTGGCTGTCTTCCTCGTCGCCGATCGGCGTTTCCAGCGAGATCGGTTCCTTGGCGATCTTCATCACCTTGCGAACCTTCTCGAGCGGCATCTGCAGCTTTTCGGCCAGTTCTTCCGGCGTCGGCTCGCGGCCGATTTCATGCAGCATCTGCCGGCCGGTGCGCACCAGCTTGTTGATCGTCTCGATCATATGCACCGGGATACGGATGGTGCGCGCCTGATCGGCGATCGAGCGGGTGATCGCCTGACGGATCCACCAGGTCGCATAGGTCGAGAACTTGTAGCCGCGGCGATACTCGAACTTGTCCACCGCCTTCATCAACCCGATATTGCCTTCCTGGATCAGGTCCAGGAATTGCAGCCCGCGGTTGGTGTATTTCTTGGCGATCGAGATCACCAAGCGCAGGTTGGCCTCGACCATTTCCTTCTTGGCCTGGCGGGCTTCTTTCTCGCCCTTCTGCACCTGCTGCACGATGCGGCGGAATTCCGAGATGTCGACGCCGACATATTGGCCGACCTGGGCCATTTCCGTCCGCAGGTCTTCAACCTGGGTGCGGCTCTTTTCGAACAGCACCTGCCAGCCGCGGCCGGATTTGGCGACCATGCGGTCAACCCAGGTCGGGTCCAGCTCGTAGCCCTGATATTCGTCGATGAATTCGCGCCGGTTGATCCGCGCGGCATCGGCCAGCTTCACCATGTTCGAATTGATCGACATGATCCGCTTGTTGATGCCGTAAAGCTGGTCGATCAGCGCCTCGATGCGCGAATTGTTCAAGTGCAGCTCGTTCACCAGCAGCACGATTTCCGAGCGCAGCTTCTGATAGGCCGCTTCCTCGGCCGCCGAATAGCGGCTGGTCGAGGACAGCGTCGCATTCATCCGGCTGTCCTGCATCTCGGCCAGCTTGGCATAGTCGCGCGCAACGATGGCCAGGGTTTCCAGAACCTTGGGCTTCAGCGCCGCTTCCATCGCGGCCAGCGACAGGTTCGAGCCTTCGTCGTCATCGTCTTCGGTGTCTTCGCGCATGATCGGATTGCCATCGGCATCCAGTTCCGGCTCGGACGAGGCGGCACGCGGCCGCGGCGCCGCGGCGGGGGCGGCCTGGCTTTCCAGATCGATGCCGTCCAGCGGCGGGCCTTCCAGATCCTCGTCCCCGTCCAGCGAGCGGCCGAAGGTCGCCTCAAGGTCGATCACGTCGCGCAGCAGGATCTCTTCCGACAGAAGTTCGTCGCGCCAGATCGTGATCGCCTGGAAGGTCAGCGGGCTTTCGCAAAGCCCGGCGATCATCGTGTTGCGGCCGGCCTCGATCCGCTTGGCGATGGCGATTTCGCCCTCGCGCGACAGCAGTTCGACACTGCCCATCTCGCGCAGATACATGCGCACCGGATCGTCGGTGCGGTCCAGCGTTTCCGAAGCGGTGCCCGCCAGCGCGATCTCGCGCGAGGACGAGGTCTCGACCAGATCGCCCGTGGCGGCGGCCTCGCCATCCTCGGTGTCTTCATCCTCTTCGGCGACACGGATGCCCATCTCGTCCAGCATCGCGAGGATATCCTCGATCTGGTCGGAAGAAGAGGTATCCGAGGGCAGGACGGCGTTCAGCTGAGCCATGGTGATGAAGCCGCGCTCGCGCGCATCGGCGATCATCTTCTTGACGGCAGCCTGGCTCATGTCGAGCGAGAGGTCGGCGTCATCGGTCTCGGGCTTGACGTCGTCGGTATCCTTGAGGGCCATGGGCATTCCTTCGGTCAGCGGCGCCGCCAGCGAATCAACGGAGGCAGACGAATCATTAGCGCGAATCACGGGGAGATCGAACCCCGAATCAATCAGTTGCGGCTGCGCCCGCCGCGAGAGAAGTCGATCGTGTCGCGCAAGCGGCGCGCGCGCTCAAGTTCTTCGCGATCCAGCTCCACTCCATTGGGCGCAATCAACCCTTCCGTTTTCTGTTCCTTCGGCCCGCGCGCGGCAGAATGGCGGGCCTCAGCCGCCTGCGACAGATGCCATGTCACGCCTTCATCGGCCAGATGGCGCAGGTCTTCCTCGGCCTCGGCCACGGTCGCGCGATGGGCGCGGTCGGCCTGCAGGCTGGCCAGATCGGTTTCGACACAGGCCGCGGCAAATTCGGCATCGGCCCGGGGCTGCAGCGCCGGTGCGATGCGGACATGGGGATTGGCGCGCAGCCGATCAAGGGCGGCGGGGCTGTCGGTCTCGATCAGCCCGGCGCAATCGGGGTCATGGCCATGGGTCAACAGCAGGTTGCGCAGCCGGCGATGGTCGTCCAGCGCGAAATCCAGCCGCTCAAGCGCGGTTTCAAAGCGCGGGATCAGATCGGGAAAGCGCAGCAGCGCGGCCAGGATCACCGCTTCGCGCAGGTGATCCTCGGGCACCGCCGTGGCCAGAAGCGAGGCGCGGGTCGAGGGCAGGGGCGGCGCCGGCGGCGCGAAGCGGCCGGTTGCGGCGCG
>NZ_JAICBZ010000090.1 GCF_020179405.1 Xinfangfangia pollutisoli
CCGCGCCGCCGGGCGGTGCGCCGCCCCGGGCTTGCGTCGCCTGGGGTAAGGCTGCGTGCCCAAGCGTGGGACCTGCGCCCGATCCGTCCTTGGCGGCCCCGCCAGGCGCGGTGCGAAAGCGCCCGACCAGTCCCTGCAGCGCCGAGGCTTCGTCCTGCAGGGCCAGGCAGGCCTCTTCCGACTGGCCGACCATGGCCGCATTCTGCTGGGTCACCGTATCCAGCTGGGTCATGCCGGAATTGATTTCGTTCAACCCGGTCGACTGTTCCGATGCCGCGCCGGCAATCTCGGAGACGAGATCGGCGATCTCTTGCACGCGCGCGACGATCCGCCCCAGCGCCTCGCCGGTCAGCCCGACCTGGGCCACGCCGCCTTCGACCTGCTGCGCAGAGGTCGCGATCAAGCCCTTGATTTCCCGCGCCGCCTGCGAAGAACGCTGGGCCAGGGCCCGCACTTCCGAGGCGACGACGGCAAAGCCCTTGCCGGCCTCACCGGCGCGGGCGGCCTCGACCCCGGCATTCAGCGCCAGGAGATTGGTCTGGAAGGCAATGTCGTCGATCACCCCGATGATCTGGTTGATCTGTCCCGACGAGGTCTCGATCTCTTGCATGGCGGTCACGGCATTGCGCACGATGGCCCCCGATTGGGCCGCTTCGGTGCTGGCATCCCTGACGATCCGTTCGACATTGCGTGCCGCCTCGGCCGTGGCGCGGACGCTTGCGGTCATCTGGTCCAGGGCCGCGACAGCCTGTTCCAGCGTGGCCGCCTGGGTTTCCGTCCGGCGCGCCATGTCTGTGGCCGAACGGCCAAGCGCACCGGCGGCCTCGTCGATCCGGCCCGAGGACAGAACCACGCCGGCCAGCGCCTGGTTCATCTGTCGCTGCGCCGCATTGAAATCGTCGCGCAGCGAATCCAGCCCGTCCGGAAAGCGATCCTGCAGCGGGGCCGTCAGATCGCCGGCGGCCAGGGCCTGCAAGGCGGCGCGCAGCTGCTCGACCACAAGATCGCGTTCGGCGCGCATCCGCGCCTGATCCGCCTCGGCCGCCTGGGCCAGCGCCAGCTTGTGGCGCAGCCCTTCCAGCGTCGAGGCCATCTCGCCGATCTCGTCGCGGCGGTCGGTTCCGGTCACTTCGGTCTGCAGATCGCCCGCGCCCACGCGGGACAGCGCGGCCGAAAGCCGGGAAATCGGCCGGGTGATCGACCCGGCCAGCAGCAGTCCGGCCGCAGCGATCAGCCCGATCAGGATCAGCGCCGTCAGCAGCGCACGCTGGCGGAACCCTGCGGTCTCGGCGTGGATATCGGCGAAACTGCGCTCCAGCACCAGAGACCAGCCCGAGGGGCTGGCGGCCAGGGGCTGGATCGAAATCAGTCCCGCCGCCCCGCCTTCCAGCGGGATGTCGTCGACCAGCCGGTCGTCTGGGCCGGAGGCCAACAGAAGATCCGCCGTCTCGAGCCGGCTGGTGATATCGAACGCCCCCGGTTGCCGCGAGGGCGAGCGGGCACGACCGTCTGGGCCAAGGATGAAGGCCTGACCGCTTTGGCCCAATGCGTCGTCGAGATGGATCATGTGCAGCAAGGCGTCGATCGGGATCTGCATCGCGATCATGCCCACGATCTTGCCCTGCGCGTCGCGCACCGGGGCCGCGGCGAACATCGCCGGCGCGCCGGCCGACGCGGCATAGGGCTGGAAATCCGACAGGGTGCCATCGCCCGGGCCCAGCCCCTCGGCGGCGCGGAACACCTTGCCCAATTCGGTTTCGGCATAGGGCCCGTCCCGCAGGTTGGTGCCGAAATCATCCTCCTTCGCAAGGGTATAGAGAACATCCCCCGCGGGCGAGATCAGGAAGATGTCGTAGAGATCGGAGTCCTGGGCAAGCGTGCGGAAATAGGGCTGCAGCGCGGCATGGCGCAGGTGATAGCTGCCAGGCAGATCGGGCGCGTCATACGCGCCGCGCTGGCCGGGGGGCAGCGGATTGTCGGTGATATAGACCTGGCGCAACTGGCCGAGGGGATCGGGGCCAAGATCGGCCAGCGAGGTGCTGAAATCCTGCAAGGCCCGGACGATGGTGGGGTTCGCGGCGGCGGAACTGGCCGCACCGCGGACCGTCGTCAGCCAGCTGTCGATCGCCTCGGCCCGCCGGTCGGTCGAGCGGATCAGCGCCTCGCGCGCGGCGCGGTCGGACAGGTCCTGGACCGCAAGATAGGACAGGCCCTGGGTGACGATCTCGATCAACAGGCTGAAGCCGATCACGGCCAGCGGCACTTTCCAGCGGATGGGAAGAGACAGGCGGATCATGTCATGCTTTCGATGCGGGCGGACCGGACGCGGTCGTGCGGTGAGTATTCCAGCCGGGTCCAAACAAGCCGTTAAGCCCGACCCGGTGGCCATCAGAACAATTCGGTCAGGCCGGCATTGTCCTCCTGGTTGCGCTGCCGCCCGCCCAGCGCATGGCGCAGCTCTTCCAGCCGCAGCGCGGCCAGCGCATCAAGCGCGGGCTGCGGCAGGGGCGCGGCCCCGGTAAGCGGCGCGATGGCGCTGAGCCAGCGGGCAAGATCGTCAAGCCGCTGATCGAGAAGGTCGATCGACTGGATCTCGGCCAGCGGCCGTTCGCCCCGGATCTCGCCCGCGTCGACCAGCCGATGCACCGCCTCTTCGATCCGCAGCACGATGCTGCGGCAGCGCGCCACCTCTTCTGCGGTGCGGGCGATCACTTCGGCCAGGGTCCGGGGCGCGGGTATCGTCACAGCGGGCCCACCACGCGTTCGATCGAGGCCTTCACGGTCGCGGTGGTAAACGGCTTGCGGATCAGGTTGTTGAGCCCAAGCTGCTGGCCCCTGCTCATCACTTCGGGCGAGGGCGTGCCGGTGATCAGGATGAAGCCGATGCGCTGGGTGTTCTTGTTCTGTCGCAAGGCGCCCAGCAGGTCGAGCCCCGACAGGCCCGGCATGTTCATGTCCGAGATCACCAGATGCACCGGGTTCGCGGCCAGTTTGCCCAATGCGGTCTTGCTGTCGGATTCGGTGGCGACATGCTTGATGCCGATCTCCTCCAGCGATTGCGAGATCAGCGCGCGGCTGACCGACATGTCGTCGACGATCATCACGCGCAGCGATTCCTTGAGGCTCATGCGGGGTCCTTTCAGGTCAGGGGGCGGCGCCGGGGCGCCGATAGGCAGTGATGCCGGCCGTGGCCAGCTGATCGGCCGCGGGGCCGGAGAGGCGTTCGGAATGGCCGATGCACAGAAGCCCGCCGGGTGCCAGCAGCGCGGCAAAGCGCTGCCAGAGCCGGGCCTGGGTCGGCTTGTCGAAATAGATCGCGACATTGCGGCAGAAGATCGCGTCGAAAGGGCCGCGGACCGGCCAGTCGGTCATCAGGTTCAACTCGGCGAAATGCACCAGGCCCCGCAACCGGGCCGAAACCTGCTGTGTCGATGCGCCGGGGCTGTCGCGTTCGAACATCAGGCCGCGCAGCCGGTCGGGGACGCCCTTGATCTCATCCGCGGGGTATTGTGCGGCGCGGGCCTTGGCCAGGATCGCGGGGTCGATATCGGTTGCAAGGATGCGGATGTTCATCCGCGGTGCCTCGGGCAGGGTGTCAAAGATCGTCGCGGCCATGGAATAGGGTTCCTGCCCGGCCGAGCAGCCGGCCGACCAGATCCGCAGCCTTTGCCCGGCGCGCAGCTTGTCGAGCCGTGGCTTCAGAATCAGCTCCGTCAGCAGGCGGAAGTGATGCTCTTCGCGGAAGAAATGCGTGACATTGGTGGTCAGGGCCGAGATCAGCTCGACCCGTTCGGGACTGTTCGGATCGCCTTCCAACTGGTCGCAATAGCTGGCGAAATCGGGGCAGCCGGTCTTGCGCAGCCGCTTGATCAGCCGCGAATAGACCAGGTCCTTCTTCGCTTCTTGCAGGTTCAGCCCGTATTCGCGATGCGCGAAGGCGGCGATGCGGGCGAAATCGGCCTTGGTGAAAGGGATTTCGCCGCGCGGCTCGTCGGGTTCTTCGGCCGGATGGGCGCGGTGCAGCGCGGTCATGCCGCCTGCCGCCCGCGGCTTTGGATCACCGCTGCCAGGTCGATCACCCGGGTCATGCCCTCTTCGATCGGGATGACGCCGGTGATCGACTGTTTCGTGCTTTCCGAACGGATATCGGGCGTGTCCTGGATCTGGCTGCGCTGCACCGACAGGATTTCCGAGACCGCCTCGACCAGAAGGCCGACGGTCTGGTTTTCGATCATGGCGACCACCACGACATTGCGCGGATTTTCCGCCGTGGGGCCAAGCCCGAAACGCGCCGAAAGATCGTAGATCGGGATCACCGAGCCGCGCAGGTTCATCACCCCCAGCACTTCTTTCGGGGCATGCGGCAGCGGCGTTACCGCGCTCCACCGTCGGATTTCGCGGACATGGGTGATGTCGAGCGAAAAGCTTTGCCCGCCGGCCTGGAAGGTGACGAATTCGGCGTCCGAGCGGGTGTCGGGATCAGACATGGGCAACTCCTGCGCTGGAGGGGAAGCTGCGGCCCTGCATATGGCCGGTGAAGGAACGGTTCGAGGTCAGGGCCTCGGAATCGAGGATCAGGGCGATCTGGCCGTCGCCCAGCACGGTCGCGGCCGAAACGCCGGGGATCGAGCCGTAATTGGATTCCAGCCCCTTGATCACCACCTGGCGCTGGTCATGCACCGCATCGACGATCAGCGCGCATTGGGTCTGGCTTTCGGTTTCGACAAGCAGCAGCAGCGGCGCCTCGTCGCTGTCGCGCAACGGAAAGCCAAGGCATTGCGCCACGTCGATCATCGGCAGGAAGCGGCCGCGGATCGACAGCAGCTTCTCGGAGGTGCCCATGTCATGCAGATCGCCGGGCCCGGGGCGGATCGTCTCGATCACCGAGGCGATCGGGATCACCATGGTCTGGCCCGCGACCGAGATCACCATCCCGTCCATCACCGCCAGGGTAAGCGGCAGCGAGATGATGAATTCGGTGCCCTCGCCCGGTTGCGAGGTGATCGCGACCCGTCCGCCCAGCGCGGTGACCGCATTCTTGACGACGTCAAGACCGACACCGCGGCCCGAGAGGTTGGAAATCCGCTCGGCGGTGGAAAAGCCGGGCATGAACAGAAGATTGTCGATCTCGGCATCGGTCAATTCGGCCTCGGCCGGGATCAGGCCCTTCGACACCGCCTTGTCGCGGATCCGGGCGCGGTTCAGCCCGGCGCCATCATCGCGCACGGTGATGAAGACCGAGCCCGAGCGATGGGCGGCCTGCAGGCGGATCGTGCCCTCGGGATCCTTGCCGGCGGCCAGCCGCGCCTCGCGGCTTTCCAGCCCGTGATCCACCGCATTGCGGATCATATGGGTCAGCGGATCGGCCAGCCGCTCGATCACGGTCTTGTCGACTTCCGTCGCTTCACCCACGGTCACCAGACGCGCGCTTTTGCCTGTGGCCTCAGCCGCTTCGCGCACGATGCGCGACATGCGCTGGAACAGGGGTTTCACCGGCTGGGCGCGGATCGCCATCACCGCTTCCTGGATGTCACGGGCAAGAAGCCGGTAATCCTCGACATGGGTGATCACTTCGGCATCGGTCGGCAGCGACAGATCCAGGATCGACTGTTCGATCATCGCCTGGTTGATGATCAATTCGCCCACGGCGTTGATCAGCCGGTCCACCCGTTCCAGATCGACCCGCAGCGTCGGCTTCGGCCCACCGGAGGCGCCGTCATCCTCGGCCGGGCGGGCATCGCGCCGCGGCTTGGCTCCGGCGGGCAGGGCCTGCGCCTCGGCCGGGTCGGGCAGGGCGGGGGGCGGCTCGGCGCCGGGGGAGACCATGGAATAGGCCTGCGGATCGCCGGTATGATCGTTGGCGTGTTCCGACGCAGCGGCGCTGTCGGCGGGCGGCGCTTCGGGCGGGGCGGAGTCCATCGGCGTCTCGGCCGGGGCGGGGCCGATTTCCAGCGTGCAAAGCCCTTCGACGAATTCGAAGATCTCGTGCAGAACGGTTTCCGGCTCGGCCGTGGCGAGGCGCAGCGTCCAGGACAGGTAGCTGCCGGCCGGATCGAACCCGTCCCAGTCGGGCAGTGCCGAGGCATCGAGTGTGACCTGCAAGGCGCCCAGATCGGCCAGCGAGGCAAAGATCAGCGCGGGATCATGGCCATTGGCGTAAAGCGCCGGCTGCGGGGTAAAGCGGATCTGATATCCCGGGGGGGCTGCGGGATCGGGCGGGGCCTCGGCCACAGGCGCGGGCTCGACCTCGATCGGGCCGAAATCCAGCGACACGGCGGCAAAGCCGAAACAGGGATCTTCATCCTCGGCCGAGCCCGGCGCGGGGGGCGCTTCGATCTCGCCCAGACAGGCGTCGAGATTGGTCAGGAAGCCCGCCGTCGCCTCGGCATCGACTTCGCGTTCCTCGCGGGCGGATTCGACCTGATCGGCCAGATGATCGGCCGAGCGCAGCAGCACATGCATCACCTCGGGCGTGAGGGCAATCTTGTCGGAGCGCAGCGCATCCAGCACGGTTTCGAACCGATGCGCGAAGGCCACCAGCGCATTCAGCGCGAAGGCCCCGGCGCCGCCCTTGATCGAATGGACGGCGCGGAACACGGCATTGACGGTTTCGCCGTCATGTTCGCCCGCCTCCATCAGCTGCAGGCCTTCGGCCAGGGCCTCCAGCAGTTCTTCGCATTCTTCAAAAAACGTGTCGCGGATCGAATTCATCGATGCCATGGTCGCCCCCCTCAGCCGCGCGCGCCGGTGACGCGGCGCACCACCGAGACGATGGCCGTGTCCTCGAACGGTTTGACGATCCAGCCGGTCGCGCCGGCGCGGCGGGCGCGCGCCTTCAATTCGTCCGCGCTTTCGGTGGTCAGCACCAGAATCGGCACATTGCGGTTCTGCGCCCCGCCGCGGATCGCGTCGATCACGCCGAACCCGTCCATCCGGGGCATGTTGATATCGGTGATCACCACATCGGGATCGATCTCGGCAAAGCGTTCGACCCCGTCGACGCCGTCATCGGCGGTGGTGCAGGCGAAGCCCGCATCCTCCATCGCCTTGCGGACGAGATTGCGGATGGTACGGGAATCATCGATGGCGAGAACCCGGATCGTCATTCTTGCACCTCGGTCTCAAGCAGGTCGGGGGTGACGCCCAGGGCGGCCAGCTCGGCCGCCTGGTCGGTGGAAAGCCGGGTGACGCGCAGCCGCAGCCCGCGGGCGCGGCGATCGGCGGCGGCGGCCAGCAGAAGCTGCACCAGCGGCGTGTCGAAGCGGCGCAGACGCAGGGCCGAGATGTCCAATGGCACATCGGGGTTCTGCCGCAGGAAGGGCAGAAGCGTGTTCTCGCCCGTGACGGAGACACGCTCGGGAAGATCGAAATCGACGGTGTCGGGCATGCGGCGGCGGCCCCCTGAACTGGCTGATCCCGCCGGCGGACTGCCGGTCGGCCTGTTATGGATAAGGTGTCGAGGCTTAAGGAATCGTTTTGCGCTTGCGGCTCGCTGATGGCTTTTCGTTCAACCTGTCCACAGTCGCGGCCGCGGCTTGACGCTGGCGCGGCCCGCGCGCAAGGTCGCCGCAAAACGAGGCAGGGCATGCGCAGGATCTTCATCACCGGAACGGCGGGGTTCATCGGCTTTCATCTGGCGCGGCTGCTGTTGCAGCATGGCTGGCAGGTGGCGGGCTATGACGGGATCACCGATTACTACGATGTCGGGCTGAAACGGCGCCGCCATGCGGCGCTGCTGCAGATGCCGGGCTTCACCGCGACCGAGGCGATGCTCGAGGATGTCAGCGCGCTGGATGCCGCGATCGACGCCTTCCGCCCCGATGTGATCGTGCATCTCGCGGCCCAGGCCGGTGTGCGCTACAGCCTTGAAAACCCGCGCTCTTACGTCGAATCGAACGTGATCGGCACCTTCAACGTGATGGAGGCGGCGCGGCGGCTGGGGGTGCAGCATCTCTTGATGGCCTCGACCAGTTCGATCTATGGCGCCAATGAAAGCATGCCCTTCCGCGAGACCGACAAGGCCGATGGCCAGCTGACGATCTATGCGGCGACCAAGAAGGCCACCGAAAGCATGGGCCATGCCTATGCGCATCTGTGGAACCTGCCCACGACGATGTTCCGCTTCTTCACCGTCTACGGCACCTGGGGCCGGCCCGATCTGGCCTATTTCAAGTTTGTCGACGCGATCCTGAACGACCGGCCGATCGACATCTACAATCACGGCGAAATGTGGCGCGATTTCACCTGTGTCGACGATCTGGTGGAAGGGATCCGGCTTTTGATCGACGTGCCCCCGGTGCGGCCGGCCCCGGGCGAGGCGATCCCCGAGGGTGACAGCCTGTCGAAGGATGCGCCCTGGCGGGTGGTGAATATCGGCAATTCCGACAAGGTGAAGCTTCTCGATTTCGTCGATGCGATCGAGGAGGTGCTGGGGAAGAAGGCGATCCGCAATTACATGCCGATGCAGAAGGGCGATGTGCCGGCCACCTGGGCCGATGCCGCGCTGCTGAAGCGCCTGACCGGCTACCAGCCGAAGACCGATATCCGCGAGGGCATGCGCCGCTTCGTGGCCTGGTATCGCGACTATTACGGGGTCTGATCCGGCATCTGGGCGCGCCTTCGCTCTGGCCTTATCCGGGCGGCGCGTCTGGTCCTAATGCGACGCGGGATTTTCGCCGATACTGCCGGCCGGGATTTGCGTCGCGAAAGGATATGCCATGGAAGGCATGAGCGGGATGAATGACATGGAACGCGTGGTCGAGGCCGACCGCGCCCATGTCTGGCACCATCTGGTGCAGCACAAGGCCTTTGAGACCGTCGATCCGCGGGTGATCGTGGAAGGCAAGGGGCTGCGGGTCTGGGATGCCAAGGGGCGCGAATTCCTGGATGCCGTCTCGGGCGGGGTCTGGACGGTGAACATCGGCTACGGCCGCGAGACGATGGCGCGTGTCGTCTATGAACAGCTTGTGAAGATGAACTATTTCGCCGGTGCCGCGGGCTCGGTTCCCGGCGCGCTCTTCGCCGAGAAGCTGATCTCGAAAATGCCGGGCATGAGCCGGGTCTATTATTCGAACTCGGGCTCCGAGGCGAATGAGAAGGTCTACAAGATGGTGCGGCAGATCTCGCACCGGGTGCATGGCGGCAAGAAGGGCAAGATCCTGTACCGCGACCGCGACTATCACGGCACCACGCTGGGCACGCTGGCCTCCAGCGGGCAGGATGAACGCGCGATGCAATACGGGCCCCTGCCGGGCGGCTTTGTCCGCGTGCCGCATTGCCTGGAATATCGCAAGCAATGGGATGTGGAAAATTACGGCGAACGCGCCGCGGATGCCATTGAAGAGGTGATCCTGCGCGAAGGCCCCGATACCGTGGGCGCGCTGGTGCTGGAGCCGGTGACCGCCGGCGGCGGCGTGATCGTGCCGCCCAAGGGCTATTGGGAGCGGGTGCAGGAGATCTGCAAGAAATACGACATCCTGCTGCATATCGACGAGGTCGTCTGCGGCGTCGGCCGCACCGGCACCTGGTTCGGCTATCAGCATTACGGCATCAAGCCGGATTTCGTGACCATGGCCAAGGGCGTGGCCTCGGGCTATGCGGCGATTTCCTGCACCGTCACGACCGAGCGCGTCTTCGAGATGTTCAAGGACGACCCGTCCGATCCGATGAGCTATTTCCGCGACATTTCCACCTTCGGCGGCTGCACCAGCGGTCCGGCGGCGGCGCTGGAGAACATGCGGATCATCGAGGACGAGGGGCTTCTGGCCAACACCACCGCGATGGGCGACCGCTGCCTGGCCAACCTGCAGGCGCTGATGGAAAAGCACAAGGTCATCGGCGATGTGCGCGGCAAGGGCCTGTTCCTGGGCGCCGAGCTGGTGGCCGACCGGGCGACCAAGGAACCCGCGCCCGAAAAGCTGGTTCAGCAGGTCGTGGCCGAGTGCAATGCGCAGGGCGTGATCATCGGCGCGACCAACCGCTCGCTTCCCGGGCTGAACAACACGCTGTGCCTGTCGCCGGCGCTGATCGCCACGACCGATGACATCGACCAGATCACCGGCACGATCGACAAGGCGCTGACCAAGGTCTTCGGCTGATCTTCCAGCCGACTTTCAAGGACTTACGAAATCGCGCGGTCCGGCCCGGCAGGGGCTGGGCCGCGTCTTTCTTTGCCCCTCAGGGCCCGGGCCGTGGCGCTTCGGTGCAGCGACGCACCGAAGGCACCGGACACTCCGCGCGCCGGCTGCCCTTGCGGCCCCCGCGGCGCGCCACTAAGACTCTGGAAACCTTCCGGCGATAACGCTGTCCCTCACTTGAAAAGGCTGGCCCGATGCGCGATCCGATCGACACCTACATGAACACGCTCGTGCCGATGGTGGTCGAGCAGACGAGCCGCGGCGAGCGGGCCTATGACATCTATTCGCGCCTGCTGAAAGAACGCATCATCTTCCTGGCCGGCCCGGTGCATGACGGCATGTCCAGCCTGATCTGCGCCCAGCTTCTGTTCCTGGAAGCCGAGAATCCCTCGAAGGAAATCTCGATGTACATCAACTCGCCCGGCGGTGTGGTGACCTCGGGCCTGTCGATCTACGACACGATGCAATATATCAAACCCAAGGTTTCCACCCTGGTGATCGGCCAGGCGGCCTCGATGGGCAGCCTGCTGCTGACCGCTGGCGAAAAGGGCATGCGCTTCTCGCTGCCGAACAGCCGCGTCATGGTCCACCAGCCCTCGGGCGGCTATCAGGGCCAGGCCACGGATATCTGGATCCATGCCCAGGAAACGCTGAAGCTGAAGCGTCGGCTGAATGAAATCTACGTGAAGCATACCGGCCAGAATTACGAAACGGTCGAGGCCGCGCTGGAGCGTGACAACTTCATGTCGGCCGAAGATGCCAAGGCCTGGGGCCTGATCGACGAGATCCTGGCCGATCGCGGCAAGATGGATTCGACCAGCAAGTAGGAAGACCCGCCCCCGCCGACGTCGGCGCGCGGGGGCGATTTGGCGTTGTGGAGGCCCGGGCCTTGTCCTAGACTTTGGGACTACAGCGCGGGCAGGGCGTCAGGACAGGCGCGGGAAGACGGCAGAGGGCGACGGATGGCTACGAATTCGGGCGACAGCAAGAACACGCTTTACTGCTCGTTCTGCGGCAAAAGCCAGCATGAGGTCCGCAAGCTGATCGCGGGACCGACGGTGTTCATCTGCGACGAATGCGTCGAGCTGTGCATGGACATCATCCGCGAGGAGACGAAGACCGCCGGTCTGAAGGCCACGGATGGCGTGCCGACGCCGCGCGAGATCTGCAAGGTGCTGGACGATTACGTGATTGGCCAGATGCATGCCAAGCGCGTCCTCTCGGTTGCCGTGCACAACCATTACAAGCGGCTGAACCATTCCTCGAAGCAGGATGTGGAGCTTGCCAAGTCGAACATCCTGCTGATCGGCCCGACCGGCACCGGCAAGACGCTGCTGGCGCAGACGCTGGCCCGCATTCTGGACGTGCCCTTCACCATGGCCGATGCGACCACGCTGACCGAAGCCGGTTACGTGGGCGAGGATGTGGAAAACATCATCCTCAAGCTCTTGCAGGCCTCGGAATACAATGTCGAGCGCGCGCAGCGCGGCATCGTCTATATCGACGAGGTCGACAAGATCACCCGCAAGTCCGACAATCCCTCGATCACCCGCGACGTCAGCGGGGAAGGGGTGCAGCAGGCGCTGCTGAAGATCATGGAAGGCACCGTGGCTTCGGTGCCGCCGCAGGGCGGGCGCAAGCATCCGCAGCAGGAATTCCTGCAGGTCGACACGACGAACATCCTGTTCATCTGCGGTGGCGCCTTCGCGGGTCTGGAAAAGATCATCGCGCAGCGCGGCAAGGGGTCGGGCATCGGCTTTGGCGCCGAGGTGAAAGACCCGGAATCCCGCGGCGTGGGAGAATTGTTCCGCGAACTTGAACCGGAAGATCTGCTGAAATTCGGCCTGATCCCGGAATTCGTCGGCCGTCTGCCGGTGGTGGCGACCCTGGAAGACCTGGACGAAGCCGCTTTGGTCACCATCCTGACCGAGCCGAAGAATGCGCTGGTCAAGCAATACCAGCGCTTGTTCGAAATCGAAGGCGTGAAGCTGACCTTCTCGGTCGAGGCGCTGTCGGCCATCGCCAAGCGTGCGATCAAGCGCAAGACCGGCGCGCGCGGGCTGCGCTCGATCATGGAAGACATTCTTCTGGACACGATGTTCGAACTGCCCGGCATGGGCGATGTCTCGGAAGTCGTGGTTTCGGACGAGGCGGTGAACAACGGGGCGAAGCCGCTGCTGGTGCATACCGAGCCGAAGAAGAAGGAAACCGCGGCCGGCTGATGCCGATGCACCGCGACCAGAATTCCAACGCCGTCCCCTCCGGGGCGGCGTTTTTCCATGTCAGACAGGAGCGGACATGACCATCAGACGCATTTCCACCGGATCGACCTGGGAGCCGAAGATCGGCTATTGTCGCGCCGTGGTGGCGGGGCCCTGGGTGCATGTCTCGGGCACGACGGGCACCGATCACGCGACCGGCACCATCCCCGAAAGCGTGACCGATCAATGCGCGCTGGCGCTGGCGATCATCGAGAAGGCCCTGGCCCAGGCCGGCGCCGGCCTCGCCGATGTGGTGCGGGTGCATTACATCCTGCCCGACCGCGCCGATTTCGAACCCTGCTGGCCGCTGCTGTCCCAGGCCTTCGCGGCGCATCCTCCGGCGGCGACGATGATCGAGGCCGGGCTGATCGACGCCCGCCACAAGATCGAGATCGAAGTGACGGCCTATCGGCCGCAAGGCGCCTGAACAAGGCGGCGGCGGCGCGCGCCCGGATCCTGCGCCCCGATCCTGCATCGCGACATGACAAGACCGCGACCCATGCGCGCAGGGATTGGAAGCCCGCCCGCCTGCCGGTAGGATGGCGCCAAAGGGAGATCCTGCATGATCATCGAGCTTGGGCATTTCGCGCTGATCCTGGCGTTGATGGTGGCAATCGTGCAGGCCATCCTGCCGATGTGGGGGGCGCAGCGCGGCAATCCGGTACTGATGGCCGTGGCCGCCCCCGCGGCGGTGGTGCAATTCGCGCTGATCGCCCTGTCCTTCGGCGTGCTGACCTGGGCCTTCGTGGTGTCGGATTTCTCGCTGGCGGTGGTGACGGCCAACAGCCACACGCTGAAGCCGATGCTGTACAAGGTCACCGGCGTCTGGGGCAATCACGAGGGCTCGCTGATGCTGTGGGTGCTGATCCTGGCGCTGTTCGGCGCCTCGGCGGCCTGGTTCGGCGGCAATCTGCCCGACCGGCTGCGCGCCCGGGTGATCGCCATGCAGGGGCTGATCGGCGTGGCCTTCCTGGGCTTTCTTCTGTTCACCTCGAACCCGTTCTGGCGGCTGCAGACCCCGCCCCTGGACGGGCAGGACCTGAACCCGCTGCTGCAGGATCCGGGTTTGGCCTTCCATCCGCCCTTCCTGTATCTGGGCTATGTCGGCCTCAGCATGGCGTTTTCCTTCGCCATGGCCGCGCTGATCGAGGGGCGGGTGGATGCCGCCTGGGCGCGCTGGGTCAGGCCCTGGACGCTGGCCGCCTGGGTCTTTCTGACCATCGGCATCGCGCTTGGGTCGTGGTGGGCCTATTACGAACTGGGCTGGGGCGGGTTCTGGTTCTGGGACCCGGTCGAGAATGCCAGCTTCATGCCCTGGCTTCTGGCCGGCGCATTGCTGCATTCGGCGATCGTGGTGGAAAAGCGTGAGTCGCTGAAAAGCTGGACCATCCTGCTGGCGATCCTGGCCTTCGGCTTCTCGCTGATCGGCACCTTCATCGTGCGCTCGGGGGTGATCACCTCGGTGCATTCCTTCGCCTCGGATCCGGCCCGCGGCGTGTTCATCCTGGGCATTCTGGCCTTCTTCACCGGCGGCGGGCTGGTGCTTTACGCGCTGCGCGCCGGCGCGATGGAGGCCAAGGGCCTGTTCGGCATGGTCAGCCGGGAATCGGCGCTGGTCGCGAACAACATCCTGCTGGCCGTCTCGGCCTTCGTGGTCTTCATCGGCACGATCTGGCCCTTGATCTCTGAAATGCTGATGGAGCGCGTGGTCTCGGTGGGCGAGCCCTTCTTCAACGCGGCCTTCACGCCCTTCTTCGTGGCCCTGGCGGTGATCCTGCCGCCCGGGGCGATGCTGGCCTGGAAGCGCGGCGATCTGAAGCGGGCGCTCAGGGCGCTGCTGCCGGTGGCGGCGCTGGCGCTGGCGCTGGGGCTGCTGGTCTGGGCGATGCAGACCGGACGCTCGGCCCTGGGCCCGGTCGGCGTGGCGCT
>NZ_JAICBZ010000091.1 GCF_020179405.1 Xinfangfangia pollutisoli
CGCCTTCCGCGCCGCCGGCCTGCCGGTGATCCTGTCCGAACGCGATCCCGCGGCGCTGGAGCGCGCGCAGGCAGGCCTTGACGGCATTTTCGACGCGGCCGCCCGGCGCGGGCTGATCCCGGCGGCCGAGGCGCAGGCGCGGCGTGCGGGCGTGACCTTCTGCATAGGGCCCGAGGCCTTGGGCGATTGCGATCTGGTGATCGAGGCGGTGTTCGAGGATCTGGCGGTGAAGCGCGCGGTCTTTGCCGACCTGGCGCGGCTGTGCCGGCCGGATGCGATCCTGGCCACCAACACCTCTTACATCGACCCGCGGCAGATCGCCCAGGGCCTGCCGGGCCCCGACCGCTTCATCGGCCTGCATTTCTTCAGCCCGGCCCAGGTGATGAAGCTTCTGGAAATCATCCCCCTGCCCGACACCGCCCCCGATGTTCTGGCCTCGGCCTATGATCTGGCCCGCCGGCTGGGCAAGGTGCCGGTGCGCGCCGGGATCTGCGAGGGCTTCATCGGCAACCGCATTCTCAAACGCTACCGGGCCGAGGCCGAGGCGATGCTGCGCGACGGCGTGCCCTATGCCGAGATCGACGCGGCGATGCGCGGCTTCGGCTATGCGATGGGCCCGTTTCAGATGCAGGACATGGCCGGTCTCGACATCAGCTTCCTGAACCGTCAGGCGGCGCGCGCGCGGGGTGAGGATGTTCCCGAAACCCCGGGCGACCTGCTGGTGCGGGCCGGGCGCAAGGGGATGAAGACCGGTGGCGGCTGGTACGATTACGCCCCGGGCGCCCGCGATCCCCAGCCCTCGGCCGAGGCCGAGCGGATCATTGCGCCGCTGGTCGGCCCCCGCCAGACCCTGCCCGCCGCACAGATCCTGGGCCGGCTGATCGGCGCGATGGCAGCGGAAGGCCGGGCAATCCTGGACGAGGGCATTGCCGCCAGCCCCGCCGACATAGATCTTGTCCAGGTCCATGGCTACGGCTTCCCCCGTGCCAAAGGTGGACCGATGTTCCAGACCGAACGAAAGGCAATGCCGTGAATTCCTACCCCGACGTCCAGCTTTACATCGACGGCCAATGGCGCCCGGCCGCGGATGGCCGCGCGCTTGCGGTGCTGAACCCGGCAACCGCCGGCCAGATCGGCACCGTCGCCCATGCCGGCCGCGCCGATCTGGATGCGGCGCTGGCCGCGGCCGAACGCGGCTTCCAGATCTGGCGCCGGACCTCGGCCTTCGACCGCGCCAAGCTGATGCGCAAGGCGGCCGAGCTGCTGCGCGCGCGCGCCGAAGAGATCGCCCGGCTGATGGTGCGCGAAAACGGCAAGCCCCTGGCCCAGGCCCGGATCGAGACGCTGGCGGGCGCCGATATCATCGACTGGTTCGCCGGCGAGGCGCAGCGCAGCTATGGCCAGGTCATCCCGTCGCGCGCGCCGGATGTGCTGCAGATAACGCTGAAGCTGCCGGTGGGGCCGGTGGCGGCCTTCACGCCCTGGAACTTCCCGATCAACCAGGTGGTGCGCAAACTGTCGGCGGCGCTGGCGGCGGGCTGCTCGATCATCGTGAAGGGCCCCGAGGAAACCCCGGCCAGCCCGGCCGAGCTGATCCGGGCCTTTGCCGATGCAGGCCTGCCCGCCGGGGTGGCAAACCTGGTCTATGGCGTGCCGGCCGAGATTTCGGAATATCTGATCCCGCATCCGGTGATCCGCAAGGTCAGCTTCACCGGCTCGACCCCGGTTGGCAAACATCTGGCGGCGCTGGCGGGCCAGCACATGAAGCGCGCGACGATGGAACTGGGCGGCCATGCGCCGGTGATCATCACCGCCGATGCCGATCTGGATCTGGCCGCCGCGACGATCATTCCCGGCAAGTTCCGCAATGCCGGCCAGGTCTGCGTCGCGCCCACGCGGTTTCTGGTCGAGGACCCGCTGGCCGATGCCTTCGCCGACCGCTTCGCCGAGGCGGCGCGCAAGCTGAAAGTCGGCGATGGCATGCTGCCCGACACCGAAATGGGCCCGCTGGCCAATGAACGCCGCATTCCCGCGCTTGAGGCGCTGGTCAATGATGCGGTCGACCGCGGTGCCCGGCTGCTGGCCGGGGGGCGGCGGATCGGCAATGAGGGCTGGTTCTTCGAACCCACCGTGCTGGCCGATGTGCCGGTCTCGGCCCGGATCATGAACGAGGAACCCTTCGGCCCGGTGGCGATCGTCAACCGCTTCTCGGCGCTGGACGATGCGATTGCCGAGGCGAACCGCCTGCCCTTCGCGCTGGCCGCCTATGCCTTCACCCGCGACACCGCCACCGCCACCCGGCTGGGCGCGGAAGTCGAGGCGGGGATGATGACGATCAACCATCTGGGCCTGGCCCTGCCCGAGATTCCCTTCGGCGGCATGAAGGATTCGGGCCATGGCACCGAAGGCGGGTCCGAGGCGCTGGACGCCTATCTGGAAACCCGGCTGGTGACGCGCAAGGGCTGATCGCCGCCCGCCATCGCATGGCGGCGCGGGCCCTGCAGCCCGCGCCGTCCCCCCGCCCACCATCGCCCTGCCCCGTGCCCCACTCTGTTCCGAAGGAACCCCGGATGACCCCGATCACCGGCAAGACCGCGATCCTGCTGATGCTGGCCGACCCTGTCGCGCATATCCGCGGCACGGCCCTGATCAATGAAACTCTGGCCGGTCTGGGGCTGGATGCGGTGATCCTGCCGCTTCATGTCGGGCCCGCCGATCTGGGCACGGTCCTGCTGTCCGTGCGCCGGATGCAGAATGTCGCGGGCCTGGGCATCACCATTCCGCATAAGGTGGCCGCCTGGTCGTTGGTCGATGCGCTGACCCCGGTGGCGCAGCGGATGGGCGCCACGAATTTCGTGCGCCGCAATGCCGATGGCACGCTGACCGGCACCAATACCGATGGGGCGGGCTTCGTGGCCGGGCTGCGGACGAATGGCTTCGCCCCTGCCGGCAAGCGGGCCCTGCTGGTGGGCACTGGCGGGGTTGGCCGCGCGATCGCCTTTGCCCTGGCCGAAGCCGGGGTGGCATCGCTGGCGCTGATGAACCGCGACCGCGGCAAGGCCGAAGCCCTGGCGCAGGATCTGCGCGCGCTGGTGCCGGGCTGCGCCGTGTCGGTGCCCGCGCCGGACGACACCGCGGCCGCGCTGGCCGGGGCCGATCTTCTGGTCAACGGCACGTCGCTGGGCATGGCCCCCGAAGACCCGCTGCCCTTGGATCTGTCGGGCCTGACCGCAAGCTGCACTGTCGCCGAAGTGGTGGTGCAACCGCCCATGACCCGGCTTCTGACCCAGGCCGCCGCGCGCGGCTGCGCGGTCATCCCCGGGGCCGAGATGCTGAAGCCGCAACCGAAGCTGGTGGCCGAATTCTTCGGGCTGGTGCCGGGCTGATCCTGGTCCTGTGCTGCGCCGAAGGTCCGGGGCGGAACCGCGCCTTGCGGGGGGAGCGCTCGCCGCGCCTGCCCCGCCCCGGCCTGTCGCCGCGCGCTAGCTTGCGGGGCGAAGATCCGCCCAGTTGGGCGGGGTCACGACAAAGAAGCCGCCCGTCGTCCCGGTCGACTTGTAGCGCAGCGCCGTGCCTTTCGGCAGCCACATCATGTCGCCGGGCTGCATGACGTGATCCTGGCCGTCGATCTCGATCGAGAACCGGTGCTCGACGCTGTGGCAGATCCAGACCTCGTCATACCACAGCGTGAAGGGGATATCGCAGTCGCGGAACCACACCGTCCCGGCGGCCATGCTGGCATCGTCCTTGTCGTCGATCTGCACATGGGTCGATCCGCCCCGCGGCGACCAGGCCTTCTGCAGATCGGCCATGCGGCAAAGTTTGGCTTCAGACATCGTATTCTCCTTCACGTCACGCCTTCGGCGTCTCAAGTATCTGGCGGGCCGCCGCCTCGCCCGCGGCCAGGGCCCCTTCCATGTAGCCGCGGTATTCGGTGGCCATATGCGTCCCCGCCCAGTGGAACGGGCCCGTCGGCGCGCGCAGGCTTTCGCCGTATTGGGTCAGCTGCCCCGGCACCAGGAACGGGCTGGAGGCGCCGCCGGACCAGTCTTCGTCGGCCCAGACCTGCAGGTGGAACTCTTGCGGCGCCAGCGCTTCGGCGCCCAACGCCTGGGCCAGAACGCCCAGAACCATCTGCCGCCGCGCCGGCACGTCCAGCGGATCCACCCGCAGCGCGGCCTTGCCCGAAAACAGCGCGATCATCACCCCGCGGTCGGGATCGGCACCGCTGATGTCCAGCGCCGCGGTCAGGGCGCCGCTGGTGGAAATCACATGCCCGTTCAAGCCCTTGTCGCGCCAGAACGGCCGGTCGTAGACCGCGACCGCCTTGGTGTTGCGGCCATTCGGGAAGCGTTGGTGCAACAGCCGCCGCGCCGCCGGCAGCGCAGGCGCAAAGCCCACCTGCTGGATCATCGCGGGCGCGCAGGCAAAGATCACCCGCTCGGCCTCGAACCGCCCGGCATCGGTCTGGACGGCGACACCCGCGGTCGACCAGTCCACCCGGCGCGCGGCGGCCTGCAGGAAGACATCGCCCTGCAGATCGCCCGCCATGCCTTCGGACACCAGCTGCGAGCCCCACATGTGTTCCGACATCCCGCCGGTTTCGACATCCGACATGAAGCGCGGGCCGCCGCAGCCCCGCAGCTTCTGGATCAGCTCCAGCGCCGACACCTCTTCGGGCAGCACCCCGTAATAGGCGCCCGGCAGCCGCAGCAGCGCATTGCGCGCCATGCCCGGGGGCAGGATCTCGCGCACCCAGCTGTCATAGGTCATCCGGTCCAGCCGGGCGGCAAGCTCGCCCTCCCAGGGGTTTGCGGGCAGGTCGTCGAAGACCTTGTACAGCGTCTCGAACGCCTGGCCGTAGCTTTGCCAATCCTGCGCGTTCATGCCCGGGATGGTGCCCATCGGGCCGCGGAACACCTGGTCTTCCTGAATGCAGACCCGCTCGCCCGTGGCGAACTGCCGTACCAGCGGCACCTGATAGCGCTGGATCAGCGCATAGATCCGGCGATGCTGCTGCGAGACCCATTGCCCGCCCAGATCCACCCGGCGGCCCAGAACCGGGCTGTGCGGCGACAGGGTCAGCCCGCCCACCCGGTCGCGCGCCTCAAGCACGCAAACCGACTTGCCCGCTTCCTTCAGCTGCAGCGCCGCATAAAGCCCCGACAGCCCGCCACCGATCACGATGACCTGGCGCCTTTCGACACGATCCATATTCGTCTTTCCCGTTAACTGTGCGGTTCAGGCGGGGACGCCCCCGCCTGAAATCGAGGGGTGACGGCGTCACTTCTCCCAGTGCAGATCCTTCAGAACCAGATTGCAGCAGGCCGAGATCCGCGCGCCTTTCAGGGCGGGGGTCGTGACCAGGATCGTATCCGGCGCCACGATGGGCAGGATGATCCGGTCTTGCGCCATCAGCGCGGAAAGCTGGGCAAAGGCGGCCTCGCTTTCGGCGCCGCTGGTGCCAAGGGCCTGTTTCAGGATCTCGGGCCCGGCGCTGTCGGTCAAGGACGGATCGCTTGCCCCACCGGCGCGCTTGTACCAGGTCGTGCCGTCGAACATGCCGAAATAGTTGAAATACTGGGACGATCCGTAGAAATCCGGCACGAAGAACACCGCCGTCAGCGGGATGCCCTCGCCATTTGCGCGCTCGCGCCAGATCGGGAATTCCAGCGGCTCCAGATCCAGCTTGATGCCGACGGCGCCCAGATCCATCTGCACCTTCTGCATCATCACGGTGAAATCCACCCCGTATTGGCGCACATTCGGGAAGGCCGCATGCAGGGTGAATTCCGCCGGCGCCCCGCCCTCATCCAGCAGCTTGCGCGCCAGCGCCGGGTCGTAGGCCGGCGGCTCCAGCCCGCTGCCGCCCGGGAAGTCCAAAGGCACGGGCGAGGCAAGACGCCGCCCCTTGCCTTCGACCGTCAGGTCGATCAGCGCGTCGTAATCGAGAGCATGGGAAATCCCTTCGCGCACCTTCGCGTTCAGCGGCACCTCATTGCCCTTCGCCCCGGGGGACAGCGCCAGATAGACCAGCGCCTGCGAGGGCATGAAGCTGACCGAGACCGCATCGCCGCTGATCTGGCTGGCCGTCAGCGCATCGACCTGCATCGCGATATCGGCGCCGCCCGACTGGACCAGCTGCAGCTGGCTGGCGGATTCCTTCATCTGCAAAAGCGTGGCGCCTTCGATCTGCGGCTTGTCGCCCCAATAGGTCTCGTTCCGCGTCAGGCGCAGGCTTTCGCCGGGCAGGTAGCTGGACAGCACGAAAGGCCCAGCCCCGGCCGAATTTTCCATCAGCCAGGCCTCGGCCGTGTCGGCCGTATCGGCGGTTTCATCGGCAAGGCCGCCATGTTCGGCCACCAGATCCGAATTCAGGATGCCGGCATAGGGCGCCGACAGCAGGCCCAGAAGTTCCGAGTTCGGATCCTTCAGGCGGATCGCCACGGTCTGGTCGTCCACCGCCTCGATCGTCTCGATCCCGGCCAGAAGATAGCCCGCGCCGGCGGTGATGTGCTGCAGCCGGCTCAGCGACCAGACCACGTCCTTCGCCTGCACCGGGCTGCCATCGGAAAAGACCGCATCCTTGCGCAGATGGAAGGTGAATTCGGTCTGCGCCGGATCGGATTGCCAGCTTTCGGCCAGCATCGGCACGATGGTGCGCCCATCGCCATCCAGATCGACCAGGCGCGCGTAGACCGCGCTCAGATAGATCTGGCAGGTGTCGCAAAACGCCCGCGCCGGATCCAGCGAGTTCAGATCCATGTCGCGCGCAATGACCACGCCCTGCTCGGCCCGGGCGGGCGATTGCGTGCCGGAAAAGGCAAGCAGGGCAAGGGCGGCCAAGCCGACCCGGGCCCCGGTTTCACGCCATGCTGATGCCATCGCAGTCCTCCCTGAATGATGTTTTCTATGGGCATCATTGGCGAGGCCGGCAAAATCCGATTGCAATTCGCGCCAGAAATCATGCGTCATGCGCCAATTCAGCGGCATGCGGCCGCGCAGCACAGGCGGGTGAAGCGGAACATGGGCGCCTATCGCGTGGCGATTCTGTCGGTTGGCGAAGTGTCGCTGCACAGCGCGCTTCTGGCGGTGGAACCGTTCCGCGCCGCGAACCGGCTGGGGCAGCGCCAGCCGTTCCAGATCGAATTCGTCGGCCTGACCGGCGGCACGCTGCAGACGATGATCGGCATTCCGCTGCCGGTGCGGGCCTGCGCCGAGATCACCGAGGCGCTGGATCTGGTCTTCGTTCTGGCCTGTTACGAGACCGAGCCGCGCGACAAGCCGCGGCTCTTGGCCTGGCTGCGGGCGATGCGGCAGAAGGGGGCGCTGATCGCCGGGCTGGATGCCGCGCCGCTGCTTCTGGCCGAGGCCGGGCTGCTGGCCAATCGCCGCGCCACCGCGCATTGGAGCGCGCTGGACGCGCTGGCGGAACGCCATCCCGATGTGCAGCTGGAAGAGGCGCTGTATGTGATCGACGGCACGATCGCGACCTGTGCGGGGCAGATCGCGGTGCTGGATCTGGCGCTTGCACTGCTGAAACGGGTGGTGTCGCCGGAAATGTTCCAGGCGGTGCAGGATGACCTGGTGGTGCGCCCCCGCGCGCCGGACGGCGAAGGCCAGCGGCAAAGGAAACCGCCCGCGCCGCGGCAGGGCGACCCGAATGGCGACCGGAGCGGCGACCGGGCGCTGATCCAGGCCAGGGCGCTGATGGCCGCGCATATCGAAGAACCGCTGGCCCTGGCCGAGATTGCAAGCCGGGTGGGGCTAAGCCTGCGCGAGTTGCAGCGGCGGTTCCGCGGGCAGCTGGGCCGCAGCCCGATCGAGGCCTATCGCAGCCTGCGCCTGGAACGGGCCCTGCATCTTCTGCACTATTCCGAATTGTCGATCCGCGAAATCGGCATTGCGACGGGCTTCGACGATCCGTCGACCTTCTACCGCGCCTTCCGCGCCCGCTATGGCCAAAGCCCCCAGGCGCTGCGCATCGCCTTTCGCTCGGCCCCCGCGATGCCGAATGGCCGCCGGATCGGCTTTGCCGACTGAGCGGAGGGGATGGCCCAAAAAAGAGCGGACCGGCCCAGAGGGCCGGCCCGTATTCGTTTCACCCAAACGGGTTGCCTTATTGGGCAACCGGCTCCGAGGTGCTGCTGCTGCTGTCATCGTCGCTGCCGCCACAGGCGATTGCGCAGATGATCACGGCGCCCGCCAGAAGCGGCAGGATGCCTTGCGAGCCCGGCTTGGTGACGACGGTGGGTTCACCCTCGTCGATCACGACAACCGGGCCACCGGCGAAGGATGCCGAAGCCAGCATCGAGATGGCGGCGGCAGCGGTAAGAACTTTCATCATTATAGAGACCTCCGAGAGCTACTCAGGCGACGATTACCATCAAACCACCTTCTTTCAAAGGCAAACCTTCAACAAACCAAGGCGATTGTGGCAATGGCGCATCGCGATCGGGCAGTTTCGCGGCCCGCAATGCAGCCGCACGCGGAAAACCGCCGCTTCTGCCGCGAACCGGGGCGATTCAGGACGATCAGTCGATGATGCGTTCGAATTCCACATAGCCGACGCTGGGGCTGAGCCATTCGCGCGACTTTCGAATCGTCCCGCCCTCGAACCAGTATTGGTTGGTCAGCCGGCCCTCGGCCCGTTCGCAGGTTTCGACGACATGGCGGGTGGTGTGGCTGCGGCCGAACAGCACCAGAACCTGCCCGCCATCGGATCCGGCCTGGCAGCTGTAATCGCGCCGCTCGTTGCGGTCTTCCGACCCGTTGACGAAATAGGTCCGCCGGTAGCTGCCGCCGCCCGCGATCTGGCCGGGCGTGGGCACGGCCGAGGACATCAGCTCTCCGCCCATGCCACGGGATTCGATCAACACGCCGTTGCGGAAGGTGAAGGTCGTGCCGTCGCCATCGGTCCAGACCGAGATGTCGCCCGAGCGCTGGTACAGAACCAGGAACCGGTCCACCCCGCGCGAGGCGATCTTGACGCGCATCACCGGCCGGCCCTGCGCCGCCAGTTCGGCCCGGGTCATCTGATCGGGGGTCTTCGGGGCCGCGCCGCCGCCCTTTCCACCGACCGTATCCTTGATCGCCGCGGCCAGCGCGGCGCCGACGGTCTTTTGACCGGACTTGTCATTGCTGCAGCCGGACAGGGCAAGGCCCGCGGCCAGTGCCACAGCCAGTGCCGCGCGCATCCGCGCCTTCGAACCTAGCGCCATACCCGCCCCCATTGGTCGTCCAGCCGGCCGATATGATAATCGCGGATCGATTCATACAGCCGCCCGTCCACCGACAGCCGCGCCCCGCCATCGCGCTGGATCGGCCGGATCGTCTTCGACACTTCCTGCCGGGTCGGCTGGCCGAGGATCCAGTTCAGCGGCATGGTCAGGCGGAAGCCCTTGTCGAAGGACCCTTCGCCGTAATCGTCGAAACTGGCCGAGGTGAAGCTGGCGAAGGCGCCGATCTTCCAGCCATTGCCGAATTCGCGATCGACCGAGAAGGTCGCGCCGTAATCGCCGGCCAGATAGCGGCCGACATCGACCTGCCCCAGGAAGCCATTGCCGAAATCGTAATAGGCCGACACATGGCCCGTCGCGATCCGGTAATCATATTGCGACAGGCCAAAGCCGCCATCGGTATCGCGCTGGGCCGAATAGTTCAGCTCGACCCCCAGCGCCAGCGGGCTGTCGACGCGCTTCCACAGCACTTCGCCCGACACACCGGCATGCATCCGTTCCAGATAGCCCAGCGTGACGCGGGTATAGATGTTCTCGGCCGGATGGCTGTACCAGGCCAGCGTCAGCCGCTCGACCGCGGTTTCGCCGTCTTCCAGATATTCCTCGGAATCGCTGCGCACCGGCGGCAGGGCGCTGGAGGAATGCGGCAGATTGCCGAAATTCTTGCCGATGCGCTGGAAGACCTGGCCCGACAGCACGACCCCCGGCCGCAGATCATAGCTGGCCGAGAAGCGCAGACCGACATCGCCTTCCAGCGGATCGGTCAGGTGGAAGCCCGGAATGATCCGCCAGGTGAATTTCGGATACAGCTTCGGATCCGGCCCGCTGCCATCCAGGGGTGCTGCGCCCGCATCGCTCAGCTGCGCCCGCTCGCGCAGCAGCGCATCATTGCCGGGCGCATGTTCCAGCGCCTCGATATCCGAGCGGCGGACGGTCACCTTCGACACGCCCATGCCCTGCACCACCGGAACGATCTCGAACACCTCGACCGAGGCGGGCATCACATGGCTCAGCGCGCGCGCGGCGCGGCCCACGGCCTGGGCGCCGGCGTCGATCTTGGTGTTGCGCACCCGCAGCTGAACCTTGGTGGCGGTATACGAGAAATCCTCGATCACCATGCCGTCGATCGCCAGCCGCCGCGCCAGGTTCTTGCGCAGCAGGTCGCCCGCATCGGGCTGGGTCACCCAGCCGCCATCGTAGCTTTCCGGGTCCGACGCGCGCGAGGGGCGCACTTTCACCGGCTCGGGCGCATCGGCCATCAGGCCCACCGTCTCGCGGTTCTTCGGGTCAAGGATCAGGTGAAAACCGATGCCGAATTCGGACCCGTACATCGAATAGGCGCCGATCCGCAGATTGGGGCCTTTCTGATATTCCACGCCGAAGTTGAACGGGCTTTTGCGTTCGAAGGTCTGGTGGTCGACGGTTTCCAGCGTATAGGCGTCCGAGGAATACTCGGCCTTCACCGTCCAGTTGTCGTTGACCTTCCACTCGATCCCGCCAAAGGCCGCGGCGGGGCCCTTGAACCAGGTGCCGGGATTGGGCTCGCCCCCCTGGCCGACTTCGACCTCGGGCCGCTCGCCGAAGGGCGAGCCGAAGGAATGCGAACTGCCCAGCCGCCCCCAGCCCAGACCGCCAGTCACCTTGACCCGGTCGCCGAAGGTCTTGGTCGCGGCGATATATTCCGACGAGAACAGGCCCGTGCCGGCAATGTCCTGCAACCCCAGGCTCAGCGCCGGAAGATAGGCGGATTCCTCCAGCAGCCGCAGCCGAAGATCGAAGCTGCGATCGTCATAGGTGTCATAGCCGTCGGCATTCCAGTCGCGGATATATTGCACCCGGAAACTGCCCGACAGCCAGGGCGTGGCCTGAAAGCTCATGGTGCTGCGGGTGACCGGGCCGAAGACGCCCAGCGACAGCGTCACGGTGCCATCGGGCATCGCCTCGCCCGAGGGCATGTCGATCACCCCGGCCGCGCCGGACAGGTTGGGCGTCGTCGCCATTTCCGCCAGGGCGCGATGCACCAAAGCGGGTCCGGCGAAAAGGGCCAGAGTGGCCGCGGAAAGGGTCAGGCGCTTGCCGATGCGAGCCAAGTTCAATCCTCCGTCCCGCTCTCTATGCGGGGGCTTTTTGCGCACGGCAAGAGCCCTGCGTGTCGGGACCCGGATTCCTGCCGGATCATGACGCGCTTGCCGCAGGTTCGCGCGCGGCCGGCATCTGGTCGCTGCCGCGCACCAGATCCAGCGCCATGCGCCGCGCGGCTTCGGCATCGCCCTCGGCGGCCAGGCGGCCCAGCTGCTGCAGCGCCAGCGGCACCGACATCTGGCCCGGCCCCTCTTCGGCGGCGCGCAGGATCTTCGGATGCGGCGTCGTCAGCAGCCCCTCGCCGATCAGCAGCTCTTCATGCAGCTTCTCGCCCGGGCGCAGGCCGATCACCTTGATGTCGATATCGCCGCCCGGATTGTGCTCGTCGCGCACGGTATAGCCGGCGGCATGGATCAGCTGCTCGGCCAGCTGGCGGATCCGCACCGGCTGGCCCATGTCCAGCACGAAGACATCGGCGCGCGCCACGCTGCCCTCGTCGCTGAAGGCGCCGGTCATCAGCACCAACCG
Source organism: Xinfangfangia pollutisoli (assembly GCF_020179405.1). Classification (GTDB taxonomy): domain Bacteria; phylum Pseudomonadota; class Alphaproteobacteria; order Rhodobacterales; family Rhodobacteraceae; genus Pseudogemmobacter; species Pseudogemmobacter pollutisoli. Next base: position 11,850 of record NZ_JAICBZ010000091.1, read on the forward strand.
CACCGCTTCGGTGATGGTCATGAAATAGCGCGTCACATCCTCATGCGTCAGCGTGACAGGGCCACCGCGGGCGATCTGTTCCTTGAACAAGGGAATGACCGACCCGGACGAGCCCAGCACATTGCCGAATCGCACGATCGAGAAATGCGTCCGCCCGGCGCTGCGCCGCGCCAGATCCTGCACCACCAGCTCGGCCAGGCGCTTGGTCGCGCCCATCACATTGGTCGGGCGCACCGCCTTGTCGGTCGAGACCAGCAGAAAGCGCTTCACGCCCTCTTCCACGCAGACATCGGCCAGGGTCCGCGTGCCCAGCACATTGTTGACCAGCCCGGCAATCGGATTGGCCTCGACCAGGGGCACATGCTTGTAGGCGGCGGCATGCATCACGATGTCAACGCCGTTCCCGGCCAGCGCCTGGCGCACCGCCCGCGCATCGGTGACCGAGCCCAGAACCGCGACCAGCTGGGTGCCGGTCTTGGTCAGCATCTCGGCCAGTTCGCGCTCGATATTGTAAAGCGCCAGTTCCGACACTTCGAACATCACCAGCCGCTTCGGCCCGCAGGCCAGCAGCTGTCGGCACAGTTCCGACCCGACCGAGCCGCCGGCGCCGGTCACCATGACCGATTTGCCGTGATAGGCCTTGCTGCCATCGGGCAGGCTTTGATCCAGATGGTCGCGGCCCAGGAAATTGCCAGCCGCCAGCGGCGTCAGCGCATCGACGATCTGTTCGGCGCCGACCAGCTGGGCGAAAGACGGCAGGACCTGCACATCCAGCCCCAGCAGCTGCAACTTCCGGCCGATCCGCAGCTGTTTCGGCATCGACAGCGACGGGATGGCCAGAATGACCCGAGTGATGTCATGGTTGCGGATGACCTCGTCGATCCGCTCGGGCGAAAAGATCCGCAGCCCCGCCAGTTTCTGGCGATGCAGGGCCGGATCGTCATCCAGAAAGGCCACGACGTTGATCGTCTCATGCGTCTTCAGCGCCGAGGCCAGCTGCAGCCCGGTGCTGCCCGCGCCATAGATCAGCACCCGCACCCGCGGCTTGCCGGCCCGCAAGACCCAGATCAGCAGCCGCAACAGCGCAGTGCGCGCCCCGATCACCAGCAGGAACAGGATCAGCGTGAAGGCCAGCGTGCCCACCACCGGAAAGGACAGGCCGGGCAGCGTGGTCAGGAAGAAGGCCGCCAGGCCCATGACCGCCGCATAGGGCAGCGTGCCGACCGTGGCAAAATTCTCATAGGTCTTCAGCTTGATCCGCGGCAGACCAAGCGAGAAGGACACGACCCCCCCGATCAGCGCCAGCAGGGGAAACAGCAGCGCAAGCCGGTCGATCTGAACGGTGGGCCAAAGGGCGGAATAGACCGAGGCGCAGGACAGGTAGAAGGCGAAGGGGGCCGCAAGAATGTCGATAAGCCAGATCAGGAACTGCTTCTGATGCCGGCTGAGCATCTGTGAAAACTGAAAGAGCTTAATTCGAAATCCGGTCATTCCCCACTCACCTGCACCTCAACTGCCGCCAAGAATGCCCCCTGCGCGGCAAGTCGGCAATATCTCTGACCGCCGCACCCGCGGCGCGTGGCTTTGCTGCACCGCAAAACCCTTCATTTTCGGCCCAGAACCTGGCCGATCGTGGCCAGGATAAGCAGGAAATCGCCACAGGTGCTGCGGTTGCGCTGCCAGATCAGGTCAAGCTGCGCCTTGCGGGGAATGCAGCGGCGCGCGTAGACGGCATCCGTCTGGGCCTGCGAGGTGCAGGCGGCCAGCAGTCGCTCTTCGTGGCGGCGGAAATGCAGGGTGGCCAGCCCGGTCAGCCCGGGGCGGCTGGCCAGCACCCGCGCATATAGGCCGGGAAACCGTTCGACATATTGGCGCAGCGGCGGGCGGGGGCCCACAAAGCTCATGTCGCCGCGCAGGATGTTCCAAAGCTGCGGGATCTCGTCCAGCCGGTAGCGGCGCAGCCAGCGCCCGACGGGCGTGATCCGGGCCGACTTGTCACCCCCCGACACGCCGGTATCGCTGGTGGCGACCGTCATGGTGCGGAACTTCCACAGCTGGAAGGGCCGGGTCGCGCTGCGCATCCTTTCGCTGCGATACAGGATCGGCCGGCCCTGGCGCAGCAGCAGCAGGATCACCAGCGCCAGCGTGGGCAGCGCCAGCAGAAGGGACAGAAACAGCGCAAGTGTCAGATCCAGAAGGCGTTTCGACAGGGTCACCGCAGCACCTCGGCCAGTTCGGCGATCAGGCCTTCGGGCGTGGCCGGCGGCAGGGGGCACAGCGCCTGCAGCCGCGCCACCTCCAGCGTGGCCACCGGAACCACGCCGGGCCGCGCCGGCCCATAGGCCCAGTCGCGCCCCGAGGCCTGCAGCAGCGCGCCCATGGTCAAGGGCGGCGCGGCGGCGCAGTTCAGCACCGGCGGCAGCGCCTGACCCGCGG
>NZ_JAICBZ010000092.1 GCF_020179405.1 Xinfangfangia pollutisoli
TCCGAAGCCGCGGTCTATGACGGGGCCTGGGCGGATTGGGGCCAGCCCGGCGACACGCCGGTCGCCACGGGGAACGCCGCCGCGGCCTGACCGCGCCGCGCCGCGCCACGGCCCCACCGGCCCCCACCGGCCCCCGCCGCCGCCGCCCAGTCCGGCGATCAGTGCTGCGAACCCTGTGCCGGGCGGCCTGCCCGCCCGGCCGCCAAGTCCTTTTGCCTGATGTTGAAAGCCCCGGCATGCCGATCAGACCGTTTTTCGAAACCCTTCTGTCCTGGCGCCTGGTGCTGACGCTGCTGATCGCCGGTCTTGGCGGCTGGGCCTTCCACGCGCTGCGCCTGCCCCTGCCCTGGATGATGGGCGCGATGTGCCTGACCATGCTGGCCGCGATGCTGGGCCTGCCGCTGCGCCGCACCCGTCCGCTGCGCCCGCCCTTCGCCGCGGTGATCGGCGTCACGCTGGGCTCGGCCTTCCAGCCTTCGGTGCTGGGCCAGGGCCAGGCCTGGGCGGTGGTGATGGCGGCAACCGGGCTGGCCACGATCCTGTGCGGGATCGCGGGCTATCAGTATCTGCGCCGGATCGCCGGCTTCGATCCGGTCACCGCCTATTTCGCCGGCATGCCCTCGGGCATTCAGGAGATGACGCTGCAGGGCGGGCTGGCCGGCGGCGATGAACGCCAGATCGCGCTGGTCCACAGCACGCGGATCTTCCTGCTGGTGATGGTCGTGCCGCTGCTTTACGCGGCCAGCTATGGCGTGCGCTCGGCCGGAAGCCCGCTGCTGTCGCATGCGATCACCGAACTTGGCGCGCTGGACTGGCTGTGGCTGGTGTTGGCGGGCGCGATCGGCTGGCCGCTGGGCAAGCGCATCGGCCTGCCCAATGCAGCGATGATCGGGCCCCTGATCCTCAGCGCCGCGCTGCATCTGACCGGCATCGCCACCGCCGCCCCGCCTTCGGTGCTGATCCTGGTCTCGCAGGTGGTGCTGGGCTCGGCCCTGGGTTCGGGCTTTCTGGGCACGCAATGGCGCCTGGTGCGCCATGGCTTTCTGCACGGGCTGGTGCTGGTGCCGATCCTTTGCACGATCTGCGTTCTGGTGGCGATGGCCGCCGCCCCCCTGGCGGGCCTGCCCTGGAGCGTGATCTTCCTGCCGATGGCGCCCGGGGGCGCGGCGGAAATGTCGCTGATCGCGCTGGCGCTGCATGCCGAGGTGGCACTGGTCACCTCAAGCCAGCTGCTGCGGATCCTGATGATCAATCTTGGCGCCACAGCGGTCTTCCGCCTGCTGCGCCGTTCGAAGACGTGACGCATCGGCCGATGCGTCGGACTTTCCCGCGACAACAAAGGAGATGCGGCGATGCTGAACTGGAAAAACTACCGGGGCGAGGTGAAGAAGCGCGTGGGCGAATTCGCGGCCCTCGTGCCCGATGTGATGAAGGGCTATGCGGCACTCGCCTCGGCGGGCGAGAAGGCCCAGCATCTGGACGGCAAAACACGCGAGTTGATCGCGCTGTCGGTTGCCGTCACCACGCGCTGCGACGGCTGCATCGCCAGCCATGTCGAGGCGGCGCTGAAACATGGCTGCACGCGTGAGGAAATCGCCGAGGCGCTGGGGGTTGCCATCGCCCTGAATGCGGGCGCGGCGCTGGTCTATTCGGCCCGCACGCTGGATGCCTTCGACGGGATGTCGGCCGCCTCGTAAGACGCGGCCGACACCGGCCGGGATCGGTTAAAGCGGCGTGCGGATATGGCGGCAATAGCCTTCGTTCGTCTCCAGCCGATCCCGGTAGCGGGCCAGTGCCGGCAGGGGCAGGCTGCTTTCCGGCAGCCGGAACCAGCGATGCACCGAAGGGGCCGCGACGATATCGGCCAGCGACAGCGTCTCGCCGGCCAGGTAGGGCTGCCTGGCCAGCCAGGCGTCCAGCGCCTCGACCGCCTTGATCACCGCGGCCAGATCGGCCTCGGCTTCGGCCTTGCCCGCGGCGCGGGCCTTGCGCAGACGGGTCAGCGGCGGGGTCAGCGAGATCGAGGCCCAGTCCATCCAGCGATCCGCCAGGCTGCGCCCGGCCGGGTCGGCGGGCCACAGCGCATTGGGCTGCCGCCCGGCCAGATAGCGCAGGACCGCATTCGATTCCCACACGACCGTCTCGCCATCCTGCACCACCGGCACCTTGCCGAACGGGTTCAGCGCCAGGAATTCCGGCGTATCGGTGGCGCCAAAGCCCCGGCCGGTCAGGATCAGCTCATAGTCTTCGCCCAATTCGTCCAGCAGCCAGAACACCTTGGCGCTGTTCGAGGAATTGGCGCGTCCATAGACTTTCAACATCTGCTCAGCCCTTCTTTCCTGAAAGCCGCGCCATCAGCGGCGCAAGCGGCGTGTCCGGCCCCAGGGCCAGGAAGGCGGCATAGACATCGGCCGCGCCATCGCCCAGCCGGTCAGCGGCGCAATCGGTGAACTTGTCGCCCAGTTCGGCATCCGACATCGGGTTCAAGGGCCCGCGGCCGAAATTGGTCGAGGCGTGATCGGTGAAGACCCGGCCGTCCTTCATCTCGACCCGGACCTCGCCCAGATAGGCATCGGCCTGTTGGTGACCCACCGAGTGGACGCGCGGCAGAAGCCCCGCGATCTCGGGCGTCAGGAAGCTGGCATCGTCGAAATCCGAAAGGCGGATCCGGCCGGTGGTCAGGGCCTTGGCGGTCAGGAACTGCACGCTGAACTTGGCATCCAGACCCGAGCGCGGCGTGGGCCGGTTGGTATGGGCAAGCCGGCGTTCATGCGTGCTGGTGTCGATCCGGGCGATGGCATCGGGGGCCAGAAGCCCCTCGCGCGCGACGATGCGCATCGCGGCGTCGATGGCGGAATGCGCGCTGCCGCAGCAGGGATGCTGCTTGATCGCGATGCCGGGGCTCAGCACTTCCAGGGGCCCGTCCCAATCCGCCAGGATCGCATCGGCATCATAGGTGCCCGCGCCGTTGAACAGGTTGAAGAAGCCGTAAGTATGTTCAAACGCTTCGGGATTGGCGGTCATGCCGCGCTGGGTGACCAGGGCCGCCATGATGCCGTTATGCGCGGCCTGGCCCACATGCAGGGGTTTCACCGGCGTGCCGAAATTGGATTTCAGACCCGAGGCCATCGACACGGTCACCGCCAGCGCGGTGGTCATCTGGTCTTCGTCCAGATCCAGCATCCGCCCCGCCGCGGCCGTGGCGCCGAAGACGCCCAGCGTGGCGGTCGGGTGCCAGCCCTTCTCGTAATGATGCGGCAGAAGGCCGCGCGCCAGCCGGGTTTCCACCTCGACCCCGGTGACCCAGGCTTCCAGCACCTTGCGCGCCGGCAGGCCATAGGCTTCCGCCAGACCCAGCACCACCGGCACCACCGGCGCCGAGGGGTGGCCGCCCATCGTGGTCGAGCAATCGTCGAAATCCAGCGCATGGGCGGCGGTGCCGTTGATCAGCGCCGCATGCAGGATCGAGGCGCGCTTGCCCCCCCTGCCCCAAAGCGTGACCTGCCCCGGTGCGGCACCGATGGCCAACACGTCTTCCAGCGCATCCAGCGCCGGCGCATCGGCGCCGGCCAGCGCCACGCCGACCGTGTCGGCAAGGGCGCGGCGGCCGATATGCAGCGCCTCTTCGGGCAGGGTGTCGTATCGGATGCCAAGGGCGCGGCGGGCCAGTTCGCGTGCAAAACTCATCTCTCGGGCTCCTTCAGCGGGTCGCGGCTTCGATGGCGGCGGTCAGGTCGGCGGCGCGGGGCAGCGTGTCGAGGCGCATCAGCAGGTCGAACACCGCTTGCGCGCCTTCGGGCGTCAGGCTGGCGCGGGCGCAATCGAGGAACTTCGCCTCCAGCATCTCTTGCGGCAGCGGCACTTCGGGGCCACGGCCCAGGGGGGCGGCCACCGCCTGGCGCAGCACCTGCCCATCGGCCAGCGTCACCACCACTTCGGCGCCGTAATCATTGGCGTCATCGTCATGCGGCTCCATCCGGATCAGGCCCGAGACGCGGGTGACCTCGGGATCCTGCAGCGCCGCATCCTCGAAATGCTCCAGCAGCACCGCGCCGTTGACCAGCCCGCGCGCCACCGCATAGGGCAGCGAGAATTTGGCGTTCAGCGCGCTGGTGGCGGGATTGCGCACATGCGGCAGCAGGCGGCGCGGATGCATGCGCACCAGCACATCGCTGATCTGCGCCGCGCCCTTCAGCGCGCCGTCATGCAGCATGATCGCCGCGTCGATGGCGCCATGAACGCTGTAGACGCAAGGGTATTTCTTGATCGAGATCCCCGGCGCCAGCAGGTCCAGCGGCTCGGCCCAGCCGGTCAGCATCCGCTCGGCCTGGTAATTCCCCGCGCCGTTGAACACTTCCAGGAAGCCCTGCGGATGCTCCAGCGCGACCGGCGCCCCGTTCACGCCCTGCGCCGCCATCATCGCGGCAAACAGCCCGTTGCGCGCGGCGATGCCGGCGTGCATCGGCTTGGTCGAGGTGCCGAAATTCGCCTTCAGCCCCGAAGCAAGCGAGGCCGAGATCGCGATCGCATTGGCGATCTGCTCTTCGTCCAGATCCATCAGCACGCAGGCCGCGACGGCGGCGCCGAAGATGCCCAGCGTGGCGGTCGGGTGCCAGCCCTTCTCGTAATGCTGGAAGTTGACGCCCCGGGCAAAGCGCGTCGCGGCCTCGACACCGATGATATAGGCGTCGGTCACCTGCTTGCCGGTGGCACCGCGCTGTTCGGCCAGGGCCAGAAGGCCCGGAATGATGATCACCGTCGGGTGGCCCGACAGCGATTTCGACGTGTCGTCATAATCCAGCGCATGGCCGGCAGTGCCGTTCACGAAAGCCGCATCCAGCGCGCCCAGCCGCACCTTGCGGCCCAGCACCAGGCACGGGCCCGGCCCGTAGAGATCGGGCATCAGCACGGCATCGGTCGTCTCGGTCGGCGCGCCCAGAAGCGTGCAGCCGATCATGTCGGCAATCGCATTGCGGGCCCATTTCACCGCCTCGGGGTCGAACCCCGCCGGATCAAGCGCGACAACCCGCTTGGCGAGTTCGCGGGACAGAGGCATGGAGGTCATCGGATCACCTTTCGTGCTGCGCGCCCGGGGCGGCGCGGTCGGATTCGGGGCGGGGAGAGGGAAGGGAAGCGGGCTGCATCAAGGCGGTCAGCGCCCGGGTCGAGGGCTGGTCGGCCAGCGCGGCCAGGCCCGCATGCAGCGCATCGGCCTGTGCGGCGGACAGGATCGCGCGGGTGCAATCGTCGAACTTGGCGCGGAACTGCGCTTCGGTCATCGGGTTGGCGGGGCCGCGGCCCATGGCGACGCTGGCGCTGGCCTTCAGCCGGCGGCCATCGGCCAGGGTCACGGTCACATGGCCCAAGGACAGATCGTCCGCGTCATGCGCGCTCAGCCGCACGCGCGCCGCCAGCGCCTTGGTCGCGGCATCGTCCAGCAAGGGCGGCTCGAAATCGGCAAAGCCGACGCGGCCGGCCAGCAGGGCCCGCGCGGTCAGATACTGGGTCGAGAATTTCGCATCCAGCCCGTCGCGCGGCTGCGGCCGGTCGATGTTCTTCAGCCGGCGAGGATGCAGGGCCACCTCGACCGCGGCGATCTCGGCCCCGTCGATATCGTCGCGCAGCGCCGCGGCGGCGTCGATGGCGCAATGGATGAAGGCGCAGCAGGGATATTGCTTGATCGCGATCCCCGGCGCCAGCAGCGCATAATCCTGCCCCCAGCCGTCCAGCGCCGGCGACAGATCGGCCGGCACGCTGCCGTTGAAGGCGGCCATATAGCCGAACTTGTGTTCAAGCGCCGCCGGATTGGCGGTGAAGCCCGCCTGCGCCAGCAAGGCCGCCTGCAGCCCGTTGCGATTGGCCTGCCCCGCATGCAGCGGCTTGGTCATCGTGCCGGAATTGGCCCGCAGCCCTGAAGCGCAAGAGGCGGCAATGCCGATCGCCACCGCCATCTGCGGCGCCTGCAGGTTCAGCAGCCGCCCGCAGGCGACGGCCGCCCCCAGAACGCCGAAGGTCACGGTCGGATGCCAGCCGCGATCGGCATGGGCTGGGTTCGACAGCCGCGCGATGCGGATCTCGGCCTCGACCCCCGCGACATAGGCGGTCAGAAGATCGGCCCCGCTGGCATCCTGCCGGTCGGCCAGCGCCACAAGGGCGGGCACGATCGACACCGACGGGTGGCCGTCCATCTCCAGATTGCAATCGTCGAAATCCAGCGCATGGGCCGCGACGCCGTTGATCTGCGCGGCATCCAGCACATGGGCCCGGCCGGTCTGGCCGATCAGCACCGAGGCGCCCGGCGCCATCGGCAGCACGGCCTGCACCTGCCCCACCACCGCCTCGGACGCCCCGGCCACGGCGCAGGCCAGCGTATCGGCCAGGGCGCGGCTGGCCCAGTGGCGCACGGCGGCGGGAAGATCGTCAAGGCGTAGCGCGGCGGCACGGGCCGCCAGTTCGGGCGTCAAAGACGTCACGCGGGAAGCTCCTTCAAGGCGCGGCCCCCGGCCTTTCGACCGGGGGCGCGGCATCAGTGTTTCAGGATCTGGTCAAGGAAGGCGCGCGTGCGTTCCTCGCGCGGGTTGCCGAAGAATTCTTCGGGCGGCGCCGCCTCGATCTTGCGGCCCTCAGCCATGAAGACGACCTGATCGGCCACGGTGCGGGCAAAGCCCATCTCATGGGTCACGACGATCATCGTCATGCCGCTTTCGGCAAGCTCGATCATCGTATCCAGCACTTCCTTGATCATCTCGGGATCAAGCGCCGAGGTCGGCTCGTCGAAGAGCATGATCTCGGGCTCCATGCACAGGCTGCGCGCGATGGCCACGCGCTGCTGCTGGCCGCCCGACAGTTGCAGCGGATATTTCTGCGCCTGTTCGGGAATGCGCACCTTGCGCAGGAAATGCATCGCCAGCTCTTCAGCGGCGGATTTCTTCATCTGCCGCGTCAGCATCGGCCCGAGCGTCAGGTTTTCCAGAACGGTCAGATGCGGGAACAGATTGAAGTTCTGGAACACCATGCCGATGTTGCGGCGGATCTTGTCGATGTTCTTCACATTGTCGGTCATCTCAAGACCGTTCACGAAGATATCGCCGGACTGATGCACCTCAAGCCGGTTGATGCAGCGGATCAGCGTCGATTTGCCTGACCCCGAAGGGCCGCAAACGACGACGCGTTCGCCTTTCGCCACATCAAGGCTGACCTCGTGCAGGACCTGGAACTGGCCATACCATTTCGAGACGTTTTTCATCTGGATGACCGGCTCGGCGGCCGTGGCGGTTTGGGCGGCGAGCGGGGGGGTGGGGGCGGTCTGGGTCATGGGAAACTCCGGGAAGGGGCGCTAGATGCGGCCCGCAGCGATCCACTTCTCCACCTGCCGCGCGTAACGCGAGAGGGCATAGCCGAAGAAGAGGTAGACGGCGGCGACGAAGAGATAGGCCTCGACATAGAACTTGCGCCAAAGCGGGTCCTGCATGACGGCGGTGGTCGCGGTCAGGATGTCGAAGAGACCGATGATGATCACGAACGAGGTGTTCTTCATCGCCGCGATGATGTGATTGGTGATCGCGGGCAGGCTGATGCGCAGGGCCTGGGGCAGGATGATGCGGGTCGTGGTCTGCCAATAGGTCAGGCTCAGCGAGGTTGCCGCCTCGTATTGCCCGCGCGGGATGGCCTGAAGGCCGCCGCGGATCACCTCGGCCTGATAGCAGGCAAAGAAGATCGCGATCCCCACGGTGATGCGCAGAAGCTTGTTCACCTCGACACCGGCGGGCAGGAACAGCGGGAAGACGTTCACCGCGACGAAAAGGATGGTGATCAGCGGCACGCCACGCAGCGATTCAATGAACACCACCGACACGCCCCGGGCGACCGGCAAGGGCGCGCGCCGGCCCAGGGCCAGAAGCACCGCGATGGGCATGCCGATCAGCACCGTGCCGGTGAACAGAAGCATGGTCAGCGGCAGCCCGCCCCATTCCGAGGTGGGCACATAGCGCAGGCCGAAGACGCCGCCGAACATCAGGATGCCGATCGAGCCCACGGCGAAGATCCACAGCGGCACCAGGAAGCGCAGGTTCCAGCAGCGCGGCCAAAGCGACAGCACCACCGTCGACAGGTAGATCACCATCACCAGCACCAGACGCCAGTGCTGGTCATAGGGATAAAGGCCGAACAGCATCGGCCGGTGCTTTTCCACGATGACGGCCCAGCAGGCGCCGGTGGCGGCGCGGCAGACATCGGGGTCGGTCGTGTAGAAGACGGCGTTCACGACGCCCCAATCCAGCACGAACCACAGCACGCGGATCACCACCGCCGCGACGACCAGCGTCAGCAGCGTCTGCCAGACCGAGCTGAAGAGGTTGGTCTTCAGCCACAGCCCGGCGGACATCCGGGCGTTCGGGTCATAGGCCCGGACCGGCGCCGCAGCTTCTGTTGTTGCAAGGGCCATGGCTCAGCGCTCCTTGATCGCGACGAGGCGGTTGTAGAAATTCATCGCAATGGAGGTGACGAGGCTGACGATCAGATAGACGACCATCATCACCGCGATCGCCTCGACCGCCTGGCCGGTCTGGTTCATCACCGTGTTGCCGATGTTCACCAGATCCGGGTAGCCGATCACGACGGCGATCGAGCTGTTCTTGATCAGGCTGACATATTGGCTGGTCAGCGGCGGCACGATCACCCGCAGCGCCTGCGGCAGAACGACATAGCGCAGGATGAAGCGCGGTCGCAGCGCGATCGACCGGGCGGCTTCCACCTGGCCGCGCGGGGTGGCCTGGATGCCGGCCCGCACGATTTCGGCGATGAAGCCCGAGGAATACAGCGCAATCCCCGCCATCAGTGCCACGAATTCCGGGCTGATCGTGGCGCCGCCACGGAAGTTGAAGCCCTGGCGCTCGGGGAAGCTCAGCTCATGCGGGGCGCCGAAGGCCAGCCAGGTCAGCAGGGGCAGACCCAGGATCAGCCCGACCGAGGGCCAGAGCATGTCGATATAGCGCCCGGTCGCCTCACGGTGGCGGCGCGCCAGGCGGGCGGCGATCAGCGCCGCGACGATGCCGATCCCCAGCGCGGCCAGCATCCAGGCATGCGCCGGATCGGCGACGGGCAGCAGGAAGGTCAGCCCGCGGTTCGACAGGAAGCCCAGGCCCCACAGCTCCAGCGCCTGGCGCGGCGCGGGAAGGTTGCGGATCACCGCAGCCCAGAAGATCACCTGCAGGATGACCGGAATGTTGCGGACGATTTCCACATAGGTCAGCGCGATGCGTTGCAGCAGCCAGTTGCTGGACACCCGCATGATGCCGATGGAAAATCCGATCACCGTCGCCACGACGATGCCGGCGGCCGAGACGGACAGCGTGTTCATCAGCCCGACCAGCAGCGCCCGGCCATAGGTATCGCGCGAGGAATAGCTGATCAGCGTCTCGCCGATCTCGAATTGCGAGACTTCCTTCAGGAAGCCAAAGCCGGTGGCGATGTTCTGCCGGCTCAGGTTCTCGACCACGTTCTGGTAGAGATAGAAGCCCAGCAGCACGACGGCCCCGGCCAGCGCGATCTGGTAGATCACGGTGCGGAAGAATTCGCTGTAGATGAGGTCTTTCAGGCGACGCGCCGGCGGCTTGGCCGCGCGGCCCGGAGTGGCATCGGTCATGTCTTGGTCCCGGCAATGGCGAAGGCGGCATCCCCTCCGCAGCGGGCAGACCACTGCGGAGGGAACGGGCGAAGTCGGCGCTGCGCTTATTGCATCGGGAAGCCGTAAAGCAGCCCGCCCTCGGTCCACAGCGCGTTCTGGTCACGGTCCAGCGCCACCGGGCTTTCCGGGCCGAAATGGCGCATGTAGATGTCTTCGTAACTGCCGACCTGCTTGACGATGGCATAGACCCAGGTGTTGTCGACGCCCAGCTTGGTGCCATTGTCGCCGATCACGCCCAGAAGCGTCTGGATATCGGGATCGTCCGAGGCCTTCATCTCGTCGACATTGGCCTGGGTCAAGCCCAGTTCCTCGGCGTTGAAGGTCGCGTAGGTGACCCATTTCACCAGGTCATACCACTGGTCGTCGCCCTGACGGACGGCCATGGCCAGCGGCTCTTTGGAATAGATCCCCGGCAGCATCATGTGATCGTCGGGATTTTCGGTGTCAAAGGCGCGCACGCCCGGAAGGGCCGCCTTGTCCTTGGTCAGCGCATCGCAGCGGCCGGTGACATAGGCGTCGACCAGCTGCTTGTTGTTCTCGATCACGACCGGCGTATAGGTCAGGCCGCGGGCGGCGAAGATCTGCGCCACATTGCGTTCGGTGGTCGAGCCGGGCGCCATGCAGATCGCCGCGCCGTCCAGATCCTCGACCTTCTCGATCCCGTCGGCCTTGCGCACCAGGAAGCCCGTGCCGGTGTAGAAGATCGGCGGCGCGAAGTTCAGACCCAGCGCCGTGTCGCGGCTGAGCGTGGCGGTCACGTTGCGGGCCAGCACGTCCACTTCGCCCGACTGGATCGCCGGGAAGCGCTGCTGCGAGGACAGGGCCACGAAGCGCACCTTCGAGGCGTCGCCGAAGATCGCCGCCGCGATGGCGTGGCAGAAGTCGACCTCGAAGCCGCTCCAGTTGCCCTGGCTGTCGGGCGCGGCAAAGCCGTGGCGCGCCGGATGCACGCCGCACAGCAGCTCGCCCCGCGCCTTCACCGCCGCCAGCGTATCGCCGGAATTCGCCTCGACGGCGGTCGCGCCCACCAGGCCCAGCGTCAGCGCCGCAACGGCGCCCAGACCCGAAAGATTCGTCAGTCGCATGTTTTCCCTCTCTGTCTCCCGGGCCTTTTCAATCATCAGGTTGACGCCCGCTGAACTACTGTATACATATGTTTTACACTGCATGCAATAGAGTGCTGATCCAGCGAGGATGCCGGGAATGAGCAATGAGAATCTGGGGTTTGAGACGCGGCTGCTTCATGCCGGCCGCGACCCGGCCGCGCAGAACGGGGCGGTGAACACGCCCGTCTATCGGGCGTCGACGATCCTTTTCCCGAATCTCGCCGCGCTTGAGGCGAAGGAAGGCGCGAAGCTGCGCTATGCCCGCCGCGGCACGCCCACGACCCATGCGCTGGAAGATGCGATCTGCGAGCTGGAAGGCGCCGACCGCGCCCTGGTGGCGCCCTCGGGCGTGAATGCGATCAGCACCATTCTGATGGCCTTCGCCGAACCCGGCGCACATATCCTGATGTCGGACAGCAGCTATGGCCCGGCGCGGAAATTCTGCGAATTCACGCTGAAGAAGTTCGGCGTCGAGACCAGCTATTACGATCCGACGATCGGCGCCGGGATCGAAAGCCTGATCCGCCCCGAGACAAGGCTGATCTGGATGGAATCGCCCGGCTCGCAGACCTTCGAAGTGCAGGACGTGACCGCGATCTGCGCCATCGCCCGCCAGCGCGGCATCACCACCGCGATCGACAACACCTGGAGCGGCGGCTATTTCTGCCAGCCGATCCGCCAGGGCGCCGATATCTCGGTGCAGGCGGGCACGAAATACATTGCCGGCCATTCCGACCTGATGCTGGGCACCATTGCCTGCCGGGCCGAGGTCTATGACCGGCTGCGCGAAACCTATCTGCGCTTCGGCGTCTGCATCGGCGGCGACGACGCGTTTCTGGCGCTGCGCGGCCTGCGGACGCTGCCGGTGCGGATGGCGCAGCACCACAAGAGCGGCCTTCAGGTCGCGAACTGGCTGCTGCAGCAGCCCGAAGTGCTGCGGGTGATGCATCCGGGCCTGCCCGGCGATCCGGGCCATGCGCTGTGGAAGCAGCATTTCACCGGCGCCTCGGGCCTGTTCGGCTTTGTCATCACCCAGCCCGACCGCCCTGCCCTGGGCCGGATGTTCGACGGGTTGAAACTGTTCGGCATGGGCTCCAGCTGGGGCGGGTTCGAAAGCCTGCTCGTGCCCGCGAACCCCTCGGTCTATCGCAGCGCCACGCAATGGGCGCCGGGCGGGCAGACGGTGCGCATCCATGTGGGCCTGGAAGATCCCGAGGATCTGATCGACGAGCTGCGCCAGGGATTCGACCGGCTGGCAGGCTGATCGGATGCGGAAAGGGTGCGGATCGGGCGCGACTGCCGTTTTCCGCGCCCTTTCCGCGCCAAGCCGCGCCCGGCCGCGCCAGGGGGGCCGGCCCGTGCCGGCCCAGGCCGGCCTCGGCGCTGGCGCGCGACGCGGGACATTTGTATACATATGCTGAACCAGATGCCCCCGCCGCCCCGGTCCGGGCCGGCAGTGACGTGAAAGGGCCAGGCACAGGCATGAAGCATGACGGCGAAGCGACAGAGGCCCGGCGGACGCCGCTGGACCATATCATGGGGCTGATCGAGCAGGGCGAGCTGCGCCCCGGCAGCCGCCTGACCGAGGTCGATCTCGCGCAGCGCCTGGGCATCAGCCGCACCCCCGTGCGCGAGGCGCTGCACCGGCTGCATGCGATGGGTCTGGCCGATCACGGGCCGCAGCGCGGGCTGATCGTCGCCCATATCGGCTATGACCAGCTGCGCCAGCTGTTCGCCGTGCGCGAGGGGCTGGAAGGCATGGCCACGCGGCTTGCGGCCGAACATGCGTCGCGCGCGGAAGTGGCGCTTCTGCGCGAAATGGTTGCGGCCGACCGGCTGCTGACCGATCCGGTCCGGCTGCTGGACCGCAACAAGATGTTGCACCGGCTGATCGTTCAGGCCTCGCATAACAGCTTCATGATCGACGCGCTCAGCAATCTGCGTGTGCATCTGAGCCTGCTGTCGGGGTCAACCTATGCCATCCCCGAGCGGATCGAGGCCGCCCAGGCCGAGCATGAAGAGATCGTCGCCGCGATTGCCGAAGGCAATGGCGACCGCGCCGAACGGGCGGCAAGGCGGCATATCCTGTCGGGCTATCAGGTCCGGCTGAAGATGCTGGCCGAAGCCGGCCAGGGCTAAGCGCCCAGGGCGCTCAGCCCGGCCCGTGCGGCGGCCTGCGGCCCCTGCCCTGCCCCCGCCTAATCGCCGATCCGGCGGAAGTCGTAGACGGCGAAGCTGCGGCAATCGGCCATGCCGGCGGCTTCCATCACCGCTTTATTGCCTCCCTGTGCCGCCAGCCGCAACCGCAGGGTGGCTGTCGCGCGGTCGGGGGTGACCAGCCGGGCGGTCAGGCCGCTGGTGATTGTCAGCATGTCGTTTTGCGGCACGCGCAGCCGGCCGGTGAAACTGCCCGGCCCCTGTTCCCGCCAGTCGACCACATCTCCCGTCTCGCCCGCCGCCAGCTTCTGCGGATGGAAGCGCCCGTCCCAGTCGATCTGCTGGCGCATCTCCATCCCGGCGGCGATGGCCGGCACCATCTCGGCCACCATCGGATGGCAGCCCTGCATCGACTGCACCCGCACCGAGCCCTGCCACAGCCCGTCGCGCGGCAGGACAGGGTCGAACAGCGCCATCTCGCAGCGCCCGGTTCCGCCGGCCTGGCGATGCACCTCATCGGGTGACAGGGGCGACAGATGGGCCGCGCCGTCCATCATCACATAGGTGCCCTTCACCGCTTCGGGCGGCAGGTCCTGCCCGGTCAGGAAGGACACCGTCTCAAGGTCGAAATCCGACAGCGCACAGCGGCAGCCCTGCCCGGCGCTGCACTTGGCCACGACCAGCTTCTCGCCCCCGCCTTGCTGGGCCAGCGCCAGGCTGGGCAGCAGCGAAAGGCTGGGCAGCAGCGCCATCAGCGCCGCGATCAGGATCTTCTGCATCAGCGCTCTCCTTCGGGGGCGGCCAGTTGCGGGGCAAGAAGTTCAAGCGGATCAAAGCCTTCCGGCAGGGTCAGCGGGATTTCCCGCGCCACCCCCGCCGGATCGCCCCCGCCTGCCGAGGGGATATCGGCCGGCGGGGGGACGGCTGCGGCGACCCGGTCCAGGGTCACGCGCAGGATCTGATAGGCCTGCAGATCGGCGCCCGACAGATCGGCGCCGCGGCACAGAAGCCCCGGCCCGACCGCCTCGCAGGGGCCCAGCATCGCATCCCATTGCCGCGGGTTCAGCGCCACCTGGCGCGCGGCCCCGCCCGGGCCCAGCGGCTGGAAGGCGGCGAAGACCTCGCCCGCCACGCCGGCCGCGGTTTCCATCACGAAAGCCTCTTCCATGCCCCAGCCCGGCGGCAGGCCGACGCGCAGGCCGGCCGCCTCATCGGTGATCAGACAGATCGGCCCGCCTTCGGGGCAAAGCCGCTGCAGCGGCGCGCCATCGCCCG
>NZ_JAICBZ010000093.1 GCF_020179405.1 Xinfangfangia pollutisoli
CCACAGGGGCGGCATCCGCCTCTGGCCCGGCCGCATCGGCGACGGGGGCCGCCATCGCCGCCGCCTTGGCCTCGGCCGCGGCGGCGCGCGCGCCCGGCAGCGCAATCGCGCTACGGTCGCGTTCCACCACTTCGCCCGGGGCCAGCGTGGCCTTTGCCGCCTCGGTCGTGCCGAACCACGGCTCGCCCGAATAGCTGCCCGCTTCGGGGATCGCCACGAAGGAGACCGGGTTGAAGCGATGTTCGGTCGCGAAAGCCTCGGCCTCGGCCAGGGTCTCACGCGCGACGGCGGCGATCTTCACCACCTTGCCGCGCCCCGAGAAGTCAAAGGCGATCTCGTCGCCCCGATAGGGGGTGCGGTCTTCCAGTTCCGCCTGAATCTGCGCCCGCCGCTCGTCCTCGGACGGGCCGGGGGCGCTGATCTCGGCATACAGGATCTGGCTGTTCGGGATCACCAGCTTGGTCGCGATCCCGCCCGGTTCCAGCCCCAGAGCGGTCTTGCGCAGGTAATCCAAAGCCTCGGCCAGGTCGGGCGCATCGAAAGGCGTTTCGCCGATCTGCGTCCAGCCCTTAGCCGTCCGGTGCAGAAGCGCGATGGAAGTATCGCTGAGGTTGAGCGCGAAGTTCGGTTTCATGCGGGCCGGTCTATCATAGGGAGACGGGGCGCGGGAACGCGCCCGGCCGGGGTCGCGCCTTCCTACAGCAGCTTTTCGCCGAAGGGAAGAAAAACACCCGTGAGCGCGCCAAGGAACACTGTCGCATCCGCGTCTTATCGTTGAAACTGCGCAAAACCAAAGGAGCAGATCATGACCCACTTCCCGCAAGGCCTTCGGGCGCTTCCGCTGGCCGCACTTGCCTGCCTGGCGCTGGCCATGCCGCTTCGGGCCGAGACCCAGATGGTGCCGACGATCACCGTGACCGGCGAGGGCAATGTCGAGGCCGCGCCCGACATCGCCACGATCCAGCTGGGCGTGACCAGCACCGGCAAGACCGCGGCCGAGGCGCTGGCGGCCAACAATGCCGCGATGGAGGCGGTGATGGCGCGGCTGACCGCGGCCGGGATCGCCGCGCGCGATCTGCAGACCACGGGCCTGTCGGTCAATCCGAACTGGACCGGCTATGAAAGCTCGTCCGTGGGCGGGCCGCAGATCTCGGGCTACACCGCCTCGAACATGCTGACGGTGCGGGTGCGCGCGCTGGAAGGCCTGGGCGGCGTGCTGGACGCGGCAGTCAGCGACGGGGCCAATACGCTGAACGGGCTGAGCTTCGGGCTGGCCGATCCGAAGCCCGTGCTGGATGCGGCGCGCAAGGCGGCGGTGGCCGATGCGACGGCGCGCGCCACGCTGCTGGCCGAGGCGGCCGGGGTGAAGCTGGGGCAGGTCGTGTCGATCACCGAAGGCGGCGTGGCCTCGGCGCCGGTGATGGTGATGGAGAAATTCGCCCAGGATGCCGGCGTGCCCACCGCGGGCGGCGAAGTCGGCTATTCGGCCAATGTCACCGTCGTGTGGCAACTGGCCGAGTGATCCCGGTCGGATGAAGGCAGGACGCCCGGGGAATTCCCCGGGCGTTTTGCATGTCTAGCGCAGTTCGGGCGCTGATGTCGCGCCGGATCAGGCCGCCAGATCAGGCTGTGGCCTTGGTCATCGCCTGATCCAGATCGGCGATGATATCCTCGACATTCTCGATCCCGATCGACAGGCGCACCACATTCGGCGCCGCGCCGGCCTTGATCTGCTGCTCCTCGGTCAATTGCCGATGTGTGGTCGAGGCGGAATGGATGATCAGGCTGCGCGTATCGCCCAGATTGGCGACATGGCTGAACAGCTTCACATTGTCGATCAGCTTGACGCAGGCGTCATAGCCGCCCTTCAGCGCGAAGGTGAACAGCGCGCCCGCGCCCTTGGGCAACAGCTTCTTCGCCCGCTTCGCATAGGGGCTGGATTTCAGCCCGGCATAGGTGACGAATTCGACCCGCGGGTCGTTCTCCAGCCATTCCGCCACTTTCTGGGCGTTCTGGATATGGCGCTCCATCCGCAGGCCCAGCGTCTCGATCCCCATCAGCGTGTAATGCGCGCCCTGCGGGTTCATCGTCATGCCCAGATCGCGCAGGCCCACGGCGATCGAGTGGAACGTATAGGCCATGTTGCCCAGGGTCGGGTGGAAGACCAGCCCGTGATAGGCGGGTTCGGGCTGCGACAGGCTGGGGAACTTGTCACTGGCCGACCAGTCGAACTTGCCACTGTCAACCACGATCCCGCCGGTCACCGTGCCGTTGCCGGTCAGGTATTTGGTTGCCGAATGCACGACCAGCGTGGCGCCCATCTCGATCGGGCGGCACAGCCAGGGCGTGGCGGTGGTGTTGTCGACGATCAGCGGAATGCCCTTGCGGTCGGCGATCTTGGCCAGCGCCGGAATGTCGGTGACATAGCCGCCCGGATTGGCGATGGTCTCGCAGAAGATCGCGCGGGTGTTCTTGTCGCAGGCCTTCGCGACCGCGCCCAGATCTTCGGTATCGACGAATTTCGCCGACCAGCCGAAGCGTTTGATCGTCTGGCTGAACTGGGTCAGCGTGCCGCCATAAAGCCGCGTCGAGGCGACGATGTTCTTGCCCGGCCCCATCAGCGGAAACAGCGCCATGATCTGCGCCGCATGGCCCGAGGAACAGGCAATCGCCCCCGCGCCGCCTTCCAGCGCCGCCACCCGATTGGCCAGCGCCGAGACGGTCGGATTGGTCAGCCGCGAATAGATGTAGCCCACTTCCTCAAGATTGAAGAGCTTGGCCGCGTGATCCGCATCGCGGAAGACATAGGCGGTGGTCTGGTAGATCGGCACCTGCCGCGCCCCGGTCGCCGGGTCGGGCGCGGTCGCGGCGTGAATGGCCAAAGTGTCGAATCCCATGGGCCTTTCGGCCGGCGTGTCGGTCATGTCTGCCTCCCTTTGCGGTTGCGCGCGAGGTTAGGTCAGCCAAAAGCGGCGGGCAATGGGGCCGAGTGGAACGCGCTTGCCGAGTTTTTCATCAAGACCATGACAGCGTTTCATTCAGGGGCCCGCGTCGGGAACATCCTTCCGCGCCCCCCGCGCGCCCTCGTCCCTGGCCGATCAGGCGCGGTCTCAGGCGCGGTCGTCCTTGGGGCTGCCCATGACCACATAGGTGGTGATCGACCGCACCTGCGGCAGCACGCCCAGCACTTCGGTATGCCAATGCTTGTAGCCCGCCAGATCGAAGGTCTCGATGCGCAGCAGATATTCCACCGTGCCGGTGACGTTGTGGCATTCCCGCACTTCGCGCGCCCTCGAAATGGCGCGTTCAAAGGCCTCTTGCGTGGCCTTGGTGTGGCTGTTCAGCCCGACCGTGACATAGGCGACAAAGCCGGTGCCCAGCTTTTCGCCATCCAGCACCGCGCGGTAGCCCTTGATCACCCCCGCACGTTCCAGCTCTTGCACCCGGCGCAGGCAGGCGCTGGGCGACAGGCCGACACGCTCGGCCAAGGCCAGATTGCTTTGCCGCGCATCGCGCGACAGTTCCTGCAAGATTCGGTCGTTTATGGCGTCAATCTTCGTCATGGATTGCAGAAATAGCCGAAGATGGCGCATCTTCGCAATCTTTTGTCCAAGTCCACGCTGCAGAATTGCGCCATGACCCTGGACACGCTTCTCGCCCTGATCGGCTTTGCCTTCGTCACCTCGGTGACGCCGGGGCCGAACAACATGATGCTTCTGGCCTCGGGGGTGAATTTCGGCTTCCGCCGCACCCTGCCGCATATGGCCGGCGTGGCGGGCGGCTTCGTGGTGATGGCCTTTCTGGTCGGTCTGGGCCTGGCCGGCCTGTTTCGCAGCTTTCCCGCCAGCCTGCTGGCGCTGAAGGCGGCCTCGGTCGTCTACATGCTGTGGCTGGCCTGGAAGATCGCCCGGGCCGGCGCGCCGGGCGCGGGCGAGGCCAGGCCGCGCCCGATGAGCTTTCTGCAGGCCGCGGCCTTTCAATGGGTGAACCCCAAGGCCTGGGCCATGGCGCTGGGGGCGCTGGCGGCCTATCTGCCCGTGCCCAGCCCCGCCGGCAGCCTGGCCGTTGCCGCGGTTTTCGGGGCGGTGAACTTGCCCACGGTGGCGATCTGGGCCGCGGCGGGGCAGGGGTTGCGCCATGCCCTGACCCGGCCCGCCGCGCTGCGCGCCTTCAACTGGACCATGGCGGTCCTGCTGACAGCCTCGCTTTGGCCGGTGCTGCAGATGCAGATCTAGCCGGGCCTAGCGCAGCCACAACCCTTCGCGTTTCAAGGTGTTGCGGATCACCTGCTCGCGATGCGGCAGGGCCGCGCGGTCGAACAGCGCCCGCGCCTTGCGCCCGCCATTCTGGTAGACCATCTGCTTGACCGGCGCCCAGTCGCGCAGGATCCGCCGGTTCGGCTTGTCTTCCGCCACCTCTTCCAGCACCGCCACCGCCAGATCGCTTTCCTTGGCATAAAGCAGCGGCAGCGTGCGGTAATGGCAGGTCAGATCGCCATCCAGCCCCGCCAGGTCCGGCCCCGGACGCCCGCCGCCGAAACTGTGGATCGCCAGCGGCAGGGCGATCTGGTCCAGCCAGGGATAGATCTCCTGGCAGACCAGTGCCTCGGGCCGGTTGTCGCGGATCTCGCGCGCATAGGACAGCAAGCGGCTGCCGAAGCGGCGCGGGCTGGCATGGAAGAACCAGCCGGCGTTGAAATACAGGTAGCGCTGCCAATATTCATCGGGCTGGCGCAGATCCAGCGAGGCGGCGAAATCCAGCCCGAAGCGGTCGTACAGCGCCTTCCAGGTCTGGGCATAGCCGGGCCCGTACAATTCGATCTGCGGCCAGGTCCCCTCGCGCCGCATCGAGGCCGAGGGCCGGTCGAAATCGAAGCTGACAGCGGAAAGATCTCCGGTCACCAAAGTGTCGGTGTCCAGAAACAGGAAGGGGGCCTCGGGCAGGGCGGTCAGCGCCTCGATCTTGTTGCCATGCGGGTAGGTGGCGCCGAAGACCTTTGACTCGAAGGGCAGGAAAGTCGCGCCCAGCTCTTCCAGCCGCGCCCGCAGCGCCGGATCGGTCAGCCGCGGGTCGCGCGGCCACAGGGGGCCGGGCTGCGGCTCGGCCAGAAACAGCTGGCCTTTGAATCCGGGGCAGCTGCGCCGCAGCGAGGCCGCCAGCAGCAGCGCCTCATAGCCAAGCCGCCCGTCCTGAACGACGGCGACGATGTTGAACGCTTGCCCTTCGGGGCGCTTTTCGGCCATTGCCTGCCTGCTTTTGCGGTTTTGCGCCACTATAGGCAGCGCCGCGCCGCCGCGAAAGAGCGATGACCGGGCCCCCGGGCCCGCCCGCCCTTCACTGCCCCGGCATCGCGGCCGATTCCGCTTTCAAACCGGCGCCGCGCCCCGCTAGAACGGCACAGGCCCCGCGCAGCCGCCGCCGGCGCCAGCATCGCCGAAGGAAGGATTCCGTCATGAATGCGCTGTTGAAGGACTGGGCCACCCCATTCGGCCTGCCGCCTTTCGCCGAGATCCAGGACGCGGATTTCGCGCCCGCGATTGACGAGGCGCTGACGCGCGCCCGCAGCGCCATTGCGGCGATCGCCGAAGGCCCTGGCACCGGCTTTGCCGAGGTGATCGAGGCGCTGGAACTGGCCGAGGCCGATCTCGACCGGATCTCGGCGGTCTTCTACAATCTTGCCGGCGCGGATTCGAACGAAGCACGCGAGGAATTGCAGCGCCAGCTTGCCCCGAAGATGAGCGCCTTCGCCTCGGAAGTCACCAACAACAAGGCGCTTTTCGCCAAGGTCGAGGCGCTGTGGCAGGCGCGCGAGACGCTGGATCTGACGGCGGAACAGCAGCGCGTGCTGGATCTGTACCGGCGGATGTTCGTCCGCTCGGGCGCGGCGCTGGACGGCGAGGCCGCGCAACGGCTGACCTCGGTCAAGGCGCGGCTGGCCATCCTGGGCACGCAGTTCAGCCAGAACCTGCTGGCCGACGAGCGGACCTGGTACATGGAACTGGCCGAGGCCGATCTGGAAGGCCTGCCCGATTTCGTGGTGCAGGCGGCGCGCGGCGCCGGGGCCGAGCGCGGTCTGGGCGCGGTGGTCACGCTGAACCGCTCGCTCATCGTGCCCTTCCTGCAATTCTCGCCCCGGCGGGCCCTGCGCGAAAAGGCCTATGCGGCCTGGGTGTCGCGCGGGGCGAATGGCGGGGCGACCGACAATCGCGGCATCGCGGCGGAAATCCTGGCGCTGCGGCATGAACGGGCGCAGCTTCTGGGCTATGCCGATTTCGCCAGCTACAAGCTGGAGCCGGAAATGGCAAAGACCCCGGCCGCGGTGCGCGACCTGCTGATGCGGGTCTGGGCGCCGGCCCGCGCCAAGGCGCTGGAAGATGCCGCCGTGCTGGAGGCGATGCTGCGGGCCGATGGCATTGCCGGCCCGCTGGAACCCTGGGATTGGCGCTATTACTCGGAAAAGCGCCGCAAGGCCGAGCATGATCTGGATGAGGCGGCGCTGAAGCCCTACCTGTCGCTGGATGCGATGCTGGGCGCGATGTTCGACTGCGCGCATCGGCTGTTCGGGCTGGAGTTCCGCGAAATCGACGGGCCCTTCTACCATCCCGATGTGCGCGGCTGGGAGGTCAGCCGGCGCGGCACCCATGTCGCGGTCTTCCTGGGCGATTACTTCGCCCGCGGCTCCAAACGCTCGGGCGCCTGGTGTTCGGCGATGCGCAGCCAGAAGAAACTGGGCGGCGACGTGCGCCCGATCGTGGTCAATGTCTGCAACTTCGCCAAGGGCGATCCCTGCCTTCTGTCCTATGACGATGCGCGCACGCTGTTCCACGAATTCGGCCATGCGCTGCATCAGATGCTGTCGGATGTGACCTATGGCTTCATCTCGGGCACCTCGGTCGCGCGCGATTTCGTCGAACTGCCCAGCCAATTGTACGAACATTGGCTGGAAGTGCCGGCCGTGCTGGAAGCCCATGCGCGGCATTACCAGACCGGCGCGCCGATGCCGCCCGACCTGCTGCAGCGGCTGCTGGCGGCCGGCACCTATGACCAGGGCTTTGCCACGGTGGAATTCATCGCCTCGGCCCTGGTGGATCTGGAATTCCACACCGGCGCCCCGCCGGCCGATCCGATGCAGAAACAGGCCGAGGTGCTGGAAGCGATGGGCCTGCCGCATGCGATCCGCATGCGCCACGCGACGCCGCATTTCGCCCATGTCTTTTCGGGCGACGGCTATTCTTCGGGCTATTACAGCTACATGTGGTCCGAGGTGATGGATGCCGACGCGTTCGCCGCCTTCGAGGAAGCGGGCGATCCCTTCGATCCCGAGATCGCGGCCAAGCTGGAGAAGTTCATCCTCTCGGCCGGCGGCAGCCAAGAGGCCGAGGCGCTTTACCTGCAGTTCCGCGGCAAGATGCCGGGGGTCGAGGCGCTGCTGAAGGGGCGGGGCCTGCTGGAAACCGCGTAGGGGGGCGCTGCCCCCCGCTGCGCTCCCCCGGGATATTTCTGCAGAGAGGAAGGCCGCAGCGCAGGCTTTTATGCCTTCCTCTCTGCCTAAATATCCCGGGGGCCCGGGGGCTGGCCCCCGGCCCGCCCTTTCCGCACCTGCCCCGGCGCCTGATCATAGGCGCGCTTGAAGGCGCGGCTCAGCGTGGCGGGGCTGGTAAACCCGGTGCGCAGCGCCACATCGGCCAGGGGCAGCGGGGTTTCCGCCAGCATCCGCCGCGCCGCCTGCAGCCGCAGCCCCAGCATATGTGCGCCCGGTGTGATGCCCAGCGCGGCGCGGAACAGCGCCTCCAGCCTGCGGGGCGACAGGCCCACGGCGGCGGCGGTTTCCGAAACCGGCTCGGGCGCGTCGATCCGCGCCTCCATCCGCGCCAGCGCCGCCGCGACGCGCGCATCCAGCACCGGATCGCGACTTGGCGGGGCGATCTGCGGCTCGGCCCCCGGCCTTGCGCGGGTCAGGAAGCTGTTCGCGACCTGCCGTGCCAGCGCCGCCCCGTGCCGCGCCCGGATCAGATGCAGCATGAAATCCTGCGCCGGGGCTGCACCGCCGATACAGGCGCGGTTGCGGTCGATCACATAGCGGTCAGGCACCACCTCGACCTCGGGGAAACTGGCGGCCAGATCCTCCAGATCCTCCCAATGCACGGTCGCGCGATAGCCGTTCAGCAGCCCCGCCCGGGCCAGAACCCAGGGGCCCGCATCGACCCCCCCCACCAGCGCGAAGCGCGGCGCGATGCGGGCCAGATCGCGGATCAGGCCGCGCGTCACCGCCTCTTGCAGCCGATAGCCGGCGATCACGATCAGCGCCTCGGCCCCCACCGCCGCCGCCAGCGGCCCCGATGAGGGCAGCGACAGCCCGCAGGTCAGCGGCGCCGGCGCGCCATCGGGCGTCACCACGCGCCAACGATAGGCCTCATGCCCGAGCTGGCGGTTCGCGTTGCGCAACGGGTCCAGCGCCGAGGCGACCTCAAGGATCGAGGCCTGGGGCAGCACCAGCAGCGCGATGGTCAGCGGGCCGCGCGCCGGCGTGAAGATTGCATTTTCCGCCATCCGAATTTCGTAAAGTGCAAAACATGCCCGCGCAAGGGGGCTAAGCTGCCGCCAAGACAGGAGGGCCCCATGCCGCTGACCATGAATCGCGAAGTCTTCATCACCTGTGCCGTCACCGGCTCGGGCGGCACGCAGGACCGCTCGCCCCACGTGCCGCGCTCGCCGCAGCAGATCGCCGAAAGCGCGATTGCGGCGGCCAAGGCGGGGGCGGCGGTGGTGCATTGCCATGTGCGCGACCCCGAAACCGGCAAACCCGCCCGCGATCCGGCGCTGTACCGCGAAGTGACCGAACGCATCCGTGATTCGGACACCGATGTCGTCCTGAACCTGACCGCTGGCATGGGCGGCGACCTGATGTTCGACGGCACCGAGGCGATGAACCGGATGAGCCAGAAATCCGACATGGCCGGTGCTGCGGAACGCGTGGCCCATGTCGTCGAATGCCGGCCCGAGATCTGCACGCTCGACTGCGGCACGATGAATTTCAACGAAGCCGATTACGTCATGGTCAACACGCCCGGCATGCTGCGCGACATGGCCAAGCGCATGGTGGCCTCGGGCACGCGGATCGAGATCGAGGCCTTCGACACCGGCCATCTCTGGCTGGCCAAGGCCTTGGCCGATGAAGGCATCATCCCCGATCCGGTGCTGGTGCAGCTGTGCATGGGCGTGCCGTGGGGGGCGCCGGATGACCTGAACACCTTTATGGCCATGGTCAACAATGTGCCCAAGCACTGGCACTGGTCGGCCTTCGCGCTGGGTCGCCATCAGATGCCCTATGTTGCGGCCTCGGTCATTGCGGGCGGCAATGTGCGGGTGGGTCTGGAAGACAATCTCTGGCTCGACAAGGGCGTCTTGGCCACCAACGCGCAACTGGTGGAACGCGCCGCCACGATCATTGAAAACCTGGGCGCGCGGGTGATCACGCCGGCCGAGGTGCGGGCGCGGCTGAAGCTGGAAAAGCGCGCGCCGGTGGCGAAGTAAGCCCGGCGTCACCTTACACAATCGAACATTTACAGACAGGAACAGGCCGCAAATGGCGCGCAAGGTTGCAATTATCGGGGGTGGGGTGATCGGCGGCGGCTGGGCCGCGCGCTTCCTGCTGAATGGCTGGGACGTGGGCGTCTTCGATCCCGATCCCGAGGCGGAACGCAAGATCGCCGCGGTCATGGCCAATGCAAGGCTGGCGCTGCCGGCGCTGTCGGACGTGCCGATGCCGCCCGAGGGGACGCTGACCTTCCACGACACGATCGGCGACGCGGTCGAGGGTGCGGAATATGTGCAGGAAAGCGTCAGCGAACGGATCGAGCTGAAGCACAAGGTCTATGCCCAGCTGCAACAGGCCAATCCGGGCGTGCTGATCGGCTCCTCGACCTCGGGCTTCAAGGCCAGCGACCTGCAACAGGGCAGCCCGGCGCCGGAAAACATCATCGTCGCGCATCCGTTCAACCCGGTCTATCTGCTGCCGCTTTCGGAAATCTCGGGCAGCCCGAAGAACACCGCCGAAACCGTTGAAAAGACGGTGCAGATCATGAAGGACATCGGGATGTTCCCGCTGGTGATCCGGCATGAGATCGACGCCTTCATCGGCAACCGCTTCCTCGAAGCCGTCTGGCGCGAGGCCTTGTGGATGCTGAAGGACGGCATCGCCACGACCGAGGAAATCGACGAGGCGATCCGCATGGGCTTTGGCCTGCGCTGGGGCCAGATGGGCCTGTTCGAAACCTATCGCATCGCCGGCGGCGAGGCCGGCATGCGGCATTTCATGGCGCAATTCGGCCCGGCGCTGAAATGGCCCTGGACCAAGCTGATGGACGTGCCCGAATTCAACGACGAGCTGGTCGATCTGGTGGCGAACCAGTCCGACGCGCAATCCGGCGCCTATGGCATCCGCGAGCTGGAACGGATCCGCGATCAGAATCTGGTGGGCTTCCTGCGCGCGCTGAAAGAGCGGAACTGGGGCGCGGGCAAGGTGCTGCGCGAACATGACGAACGCCGCGCGGCCGCCTTCCTGGGCGATCTTGACAGCGCGCCGAAAGCCGAACCGCTGGTCATGGCCCAGCTGCAGGTCCTGCCGGGCTGGATCGACTATAACGGCCATATGACCGAAAGCCGCTATTACTTCGCCAATTCCGAAGCGGTCGACAATTTCCTTCGCCTGATCGGGGCGGGGATGGACTATGTCGCCGGCGGCCATTCCTTCTATTCGGCCGAAACCCATATCCGCCATCTGGGCGAGGCGAAACTGGGCGATCGGCTGACCTGCACCCTGCAGGTGATCTCGGCCGACGAGAAACGCTTCCGGTCCTTCGTGCGGGTGATGAAGGGCGACGAAACCGTTGCCACGATTGAACAACTTTGCCTGCATGTCGATATGACGGCGGGCAAATCCGCCCCCGCCGCGCCGCAGGTCTGGGCGAAGCTGAAGGCCATCGCCGAGGCGCAATCCGGCCTGCCCCTGCCGGAAGGTGCGGGCCGCGCGGTGGGCCAGAAGAAGGACTGAGACCATGGATTTCGGCCTGACCGAAGAACAGCAGATGATCGTCGACACGACGCGCGCCTTTGTGGAAGCCGAGCTTTACCCGCATGAGGCCGAAGTCGAACGCACCGGCATCCTGCGCGAAGAGCTGCGCAAGGAGATTGCGCAAAAGGCCATCGCCGCCGGTCTTTACGCTGCCAACATGCCGGTCGAAGTCGGGGGCGCGGGGCTCGATACCCTGACCTGGCTTCTGTACGAAAAGGAACTGGGCAAGGCGAATTACGCCCTGCACTGGACCTGCGTCTCGCGCCCGTCGAACATTCTGCTGGCCTGCGAAGGCGATCAGCGCGAGGCTTACCTCTTCCCCTGCATCCGCGGCGAAAAGCACGATTGCCAGGCGATGACGGAACCGGGCGCCGGCTCGGACCTGCGCGGGATGAAATCTTTCGCCCGTCAAGATGGCGATGACTTCGTGCTGAACGGCACGAAGCATTTCATCAGCCATGCCGATGTGGCGGATTTCGCCATCGTCTGGGTGGCCACCGGCGAGGAAGACACGCCGCGCGGCCGCAAGAAGCTGATCACCGCCTTCCTGGTCGACAAGGGCACGCCCGGGTTTTCGGTGCGCGAGGGCTACAGGAATGTCAGCCATCGCGGCTATAACAACATGGTGCTGGAATTCGACGAATGCCGGCTGCCGAAATCCCAGATCCTGGGCGAGGTTCACAAGGGTTTCGAGGTGGCCGGCAAATGGCTGGGGGCCACGCGGCTGCAGGTTGCCTCGACCTGTCTTGGCCGGGCGGAACGAGCGATGGGCCATGCGCTGGCCTATGCGGCCGAGCGCACGCAGTTCGGCCAGCAGATCGCCAAGTTCCAGGGCATCAGCTTCAAGCTGGCCGATATGGCGATGGAGCTGAAGGCGGCCGAATTGCTGACCCGCGAGGCGGCCTGGAAATACGACCAGGGCACGGTGACCGAGGCGGATATGGCGATGGCCAAGCTGAAAGCGACCGAGGTTCTGGCCAAGATTGCCGATGAGGCGATCCAGATCCATGGCGGCATGGGGCTGATGGACGAATTGCCGCTGGAACGGATCTGGCGCGATGCCCGGGTCGAGCGGATCTGGGAAGGCACCTCGGAAATCCAGCGCCACATCATCAGCCGCGAATTGTTGCGGCCTCTGGGGGCATGAGACCCGGTCGGGGCCTCCGGCATCGGACCCCGGGGGTTTCACACCCCCGGACCCCCGTGGGATATTTACGAAGAGAAGAAACAACGAAATGTTAACCCTGATCCGCGATCCTGAGTCCACGGTACAGGCGGGGACGCCGATGACCGTAAGGGGAGAAGGCACCCTGCTCTGCCAAAGCGGGGCAGGGTGTTGCCCCGATCCTCGACGGTCTTTCTTCTCTTCTCAAAAATCCCGTGGCGAGCCAGCGAGGCGCCATCGGTCCGAGACCGCTGGCGAGGGGGGCAGCGCCCCCGGCGGTGTCCGCAAGCGTGGAGGTCGGGCATGAGCCGTCTCGACCGTCTGCTCCGCCCGCGTCACATCGCCGTTCTGGGCGCCGGCTGGGCGCTGAATGTGATCGAACAATGCCGCAAGATGGGGTTTCAGGGCCCTGTCTGGCCGGTGCATCCGACCAAGACCGAGATCGGCGGGCTGAAAGCCTATCCGTCGCTTGCCGACCTGCCCGAAGCGCCGGATGCAACCTTCATCGGCGTCAACCGCCATGCCACCTTGGACGTGGTGGCCGAGCTTGCCGCCATGGGCGCGGGCGGCGCGATCTGTTTCGCCAGCGGATGGACCGAGGCCGGCGCGCCGGAATTGCAGGACAGGCTGATCGCCGCGGCGGGCGAGATGCCGATCCTTGGCCCGAATTGCTATGGGGTGATCAATTACCTCGACGGCGCGCTTCTTTGGCCCGACCAGCATGGCGGCATCCGCATCGACCGCGGCGTGGCGCTGGTCAGCCAATCCTCGAACATCGTGATCAACATGGGCATGCAGCAGCGCGGCCTGCCGGTTGCCTATGTGGCCTGTCTGGGCAATGCCGCGGTCGTGGGACTGGCCGAGCTGACCGGCGCCCTGCTGGATGATCCGCGCGTCACCGCCGTGGGGCTTTATATCGAGGGGATCGACGATGCCCCGGCCTTTGCCGCGCTGGCCGAAAAGGCACGCGCGCTGGGCAAGGGCGTCGTCGCGATCAAGTCGGGCAAGACCGAACTGTCGCGCACGGCCGCGGCCTCGCATACCGCCTCGCTGGCCGGGGGCGGGGCTGCCTCCAGCGCCTTCCTGCGCCAGATCGGCGTGGCCGAGGTGAACACGCCTTCGGAACTGATCGAGACGCTGAAGATCTTCCACAGCCATGGCCCGCAGATCGGCACGCGGATCTGCTCGCTGTCCTGTTCGGGGGGCGAGGCGGGGCTGGTGGCCGATCTGGCCGCGCCGCATGCCATCGACTTCCCGCCCGTTCCGCAAGCCACGCATGACCGGCTGTTCGCGGTGCTGGGCGAGATCCCGACGATTTCCAACCCGTTGGATTACCACACGTTCATCTGGGGCGACGGGCCGAAGACGACCGAGGTCTTCTCGGCCATGCTCGAGGCCTATGATGCCGGGCTCTACATCATCGACACGCCGCGGACCGATCGCTGCGATCCGTCCAGCTACCAGCCGGCGCTGGACGCGATCGTCGCCGCGCAGAAGGCCACCGGAAAGCCTGCCCTGCCGGTCGCCTCGATCGCCGAGAATTTCGGCGAGGCGCGGGTGGCCGCGATGATGGAGCAGGGGGTCTGCACGCTTCTGGGGCTGGAAACCGCCCTTGCGGCGGTGAAGGCCGCGCAGACCCCGCCGGGTCCCCCCGGCTGGCGGCCCGCGCCGGCGTTGGCGCCGCGCGAGACCCG
>NZ_JAICBZ010000094.1 GCF_020179405.1 Xinfangfangia pollutisoli
GCCGGACCGGCCGACCAGCCCGGCCCCGCCGTTGCGGCTGCGGCCGCCGGGGGCGCATCTCCCCCCTCCGCGCCGGAACCCGCCGGACCGTTCATCGCCTGCCCCCGCGCAAGTTTACTTCGCCCCCGGAACGGAATAACCTGACCCGCACTGTGCCAGACCTGTTCGTCCAGAGAGGATTCCATGTTGTCCGCATTCCATTCGGCCCGCAAGTCCTTGGGACGGCTTGTTCTTGCCCTTCTTGCCCCGCTTTTCGCCCTTTCTCTGTCGGCCTGTGTGCCCAGCGAAGGCCCCAGCGCCGGCGGCCCCTCGACCCGCGAGGGCGTGCAGGTGGCGCTTCTGGTGCCCGGTGGCGGCAGCGGTGCCGATCAGGTTCTGGCCGACAGTCTGGTCAATGCCGCCCGCATGGCGGTGGCTGATCTTGGCGGCGTCAAGATCGACCTGCGCATCTATCAGACCGCCGGCAATCCCGGCCAGGCCAGCGCCCAGGCGATTCTGGCCGCTGATGAGGGCGCGCAGGTCATCCTGGGCCCGGTCTACGCGGCCGAGGCCAATGCGGTGGGCGTGGCCATGGCCGCGCGCGGCATCAATGTTCTGGCCTTCTCGAACAACACCGCCATTGCCGGCGGCAATGTCTTTGTCCTGGGCCCGACCTTCGACAATTCCGCCCGCCGCGTCGCCTCTTACGCGGTGCGCGCCGGCAAGAGCCAGATCCTGATCGTCTCGGACCAGAACACCGCGGGCGAGACCGCGCGGGCGGCGATCCAGCGCGGCGTCTCGGCCGCGGGCGGCACGGTCGTTGGCGCGGCCTCGTATGAGTTCTCGCAATCGGGCGTCTCGGCCGCGGCGCCGGGCATCGTGCAGAAGGCGCGCGAAACCGGCGCGACGGCGCTGTTCCTGACCGCCGATACCGCGGGCGCCCTGCCGCTTCTGTCGCAATCGCTGGTCGATGCCGGGCTGGACCGCAATGCGATGAAATTCCTGGGCCTGACCCGCTGGGACATCCCCGCGCAAACCTTGTCGCTGCCGGCCCTGCAGGGCAGCTGGTT
Organism: Xinfangfangia pollutisoli; assembly: GCF_020179405.1. Classification (GTDB taxonomy): domain Bacteria; phylum Pseudomonadota; class Alphaproteobacteria; order Rhodobacterales; family Rhodobacteraceae; genus Pseudogemmobacter; species Pseudogemmobacter pollutisoli. The sequence goes on from NZ_JAICBZ010000094.1 coordinate 1,050, forward strand.
CGCCCTGCCCGATCCGGGCCTTTATGCCCAGTTCCAAAGCCGCTACCAGGGCGCCTATGGCAATCCGCCCCATCCGATCGCCGGGCTGGCCTATGACGGCATCGCCGCGATCGGCGCGCTGGCCAAGCAACGCCGCGACCTGTCGGCCGGCTCGCTGACGCAGGGCGCGGGCTTCGCCGGGGTCTCGGGCATCTTCCGCCTGCGCCCGGACGGCAGTAATGAACGCGGCCTCGCCATCGCGGAAATCCGCCAGAATCAGGTCGTCGTGATTGACCCAGCACCCAGAAGCTTCGCCGGCGCCGGCTTCTGAGCCGGCACAGGCCGCCAGACCGACGCACGCCCCCGATCCTGCTGCCCGGCCCAAGGGCCCTGCACTGGCCCTGCCGCCGGGCGACGAGGCCGCACCGATCGACGCGGCCGCGCTGACCGCCGCCATCCTGGCCGAAGCGCGGGGGCTGGGCGCCGAGATCGGCGACGCGACCGAACTTGCCCGCACGATCCGCGGCATCGCCGTGCGCCAGATGGCCGAGGCGCGGGCAGCGCGCATGGCGGTGCTGGAAGCGGGTTTCGCCGCCCGCCCGCGCGCCGCGCGCGGGCTGATCACCGCGATCTCGGACATGACCGACACGCTGGTCACCACGGCCTTCGCCGTGGCGCGCGAACTGCATCCGCGGCCGAACCCGACCGAGGCCGAGCAGATGGCGATCCTGGCCGTGGGCGGCTATGGCCGTTCGGAAATGGCGCCCTTCTCGGATGTGGACCTGCTGTTCCTGACGCCCTGGAAGATCACGCCCTGGGCCGAAAGCGTGATCGAAAGCATGCTGTACATGCTGTGGGATCTGAAGCTGAAGGTCGGCCATTCCTCGCGCACGGTGAAGGATTGCCTGCGGCTGGGGCGCGAGGACATCACCATCCGCACCGCGCTTCTGGAGCATCGCTTCATCGCCGGCCACGCACCTCTGGCGGCGGACCTGGCCGAAAAGCTGTGGACCGATCTCTTCCGCAACACCGGGCCCGAATTCATCGAGGCCAAGCTTGCCGAACGCGCCGAGCGGCACCGCCGCCAGGGCGGCCAGCGCTATGTGCTGGAGCCGAACGTGAAGGAAGGCAAAGGCGGGTTGCGCGATCTGCAAACGCTGTACTGGATCGGCAAATACCTGAACCGGGTGCCCAAGGCGGCCGGGCTGGTCGATGCGGGCCTGTTCAGCCGCGACGAATACGAAGCCTTCGCCCGGGCCGAGGATTTCCTGTGGACCGTGCGCTGCCATCTGCATTTCCTGACCGGACGCGCCACCGACACGCTGTCATTCGACCTGCAGCCCGAAGTGGCGGCCCGGATGGGCTATCGCGACCAGGGCGGGCGGCGCGATGTCGAGGTCTTCATGCAGGATTACTTCCGCCAGGCCACCCGCGTGGGCGAGCTGACGCGGGTCTTCCTGACCGAGCTGGAAGCCCGCCATGCCAAGCGCGAAGCCTCGCTGCGCGGGCTGTTCCGGCGCGGCAAGCGGGTGAAATCGGGCTACAAGCTGGTGCAGGGCCGCATCGACCTGCGCGATCCGGCGGATTTCCTGAAAAACAAGCTCAACCTGCTGCGGGTGTTCGAGGAAGGCCTGCGCACCGGCTATCTGCTGCACCCGAATGTCATGCGCCTGGTCACGGCCAATCTGGACCGGATCGACGATGACATGCGCGAAGACCCCGAGGCGCAGCGCATCTTCCTGGACCTGCTGCTGAAGCACGGCAACCCGGAACGCTCGCTTCGGCGGATGAACGAGTTGGGGGTGCTGGCGGCCTTCATCCCGGAATTCGAACCGATCGTCGCGATGATGCAGTTCAACGTCTACCACCATTACACGGTGGACGAGCATATCATCCAATGCATCTCGTGCCTGGCGCAGATCGAGCGGGGGGAACTGGTCGAGGATCTGCCGCTGTCTTCCGGCATCCTGAAGGCGGGGGTGAACCGCAAGATCCTGTATGTCGCGCTTCTGCTGCATGACATCGGCAAGGGCCGGCCCGAGGATCATGCGATCCTGGGGGCCCAGATCGCCCGCCGGGTCGCGCCGCGGCTGGGGCTGACCGACGAGGAATCGGAAACGGTCGAATGGCTGGTGCGCTATCACCTTCTGATGTCCGACATGGCGCAGAAGCGCGACATCGGCGACCCGCGCACGGTGAAGGATTTCGCCAAGCTGGTGAAGACCCGCAAGCGGCTGGACCTTCTGACCGTGCTGACGGTCTGCGACATTCGCGGCGTGGGCCCGGGCACCTGGAACAACTGGAAGGCCATGCTGATCCGCCAGCTGTACAAGCTGACGGCCGAGGGGCTGGAAGCCGGGTTGGAAACCTTGAACCGCGAAAACCGCGAGGATGAGGCCAAGGCCGCGCTGAAGCCGCGGCTGTCGGGCTGGGAGCCGCGCGACATCCGGGCCGAGCTGGAGCGGCATTATCCGCCCTATTGGCAGGCGCTGTCGACCGACACGCATGAGATCTTCGCGCGCCTCTTGCGCGGGCTGGCCGATGACGAGATCCGCATCGACCTGCATCCCGATGAGGGCCGCGACGCGACCCGCGCCTGTTTCGCGCTGGCCGACCATCCGGGCATCTTCTCGCGCCTTGCCGGCGCCCTGGCGCTGGTCGGCGCCAATGTGCGCGACGCGCGGACCTACACCACCAAAGACGGCTATGCGACGCCGGTCTTCTGGATCCAGGATATCGAGGGCAAGCCCTATGAGGCCGCCCGCCTGCCCCGGCTGCGCCAGATCATCGAGAAGACGCTGAAGGGCCAGGTCATCGCGCGCGAGGCCCTGAAGGACCGCGACAAGGTGAAGAAGCGCGAACGCGAGTTCCGCTTCCCGACCCATGTGATGATCGACAATGAAGGCTCCGACATCTACACGATCATCGAGGTCGACACCCGCGACCGGCCCGGGCTGCTGTATGACCTGACCCGCACGCTGGCCGCCAACAACATCTCGATCGTCTCGGCGGTGATCGCCACCTATGGCGCCCAGGTCGTGGACACCTTCTATGTCAAGGACATGTTCGGGCTGAAACTCTATCAGAAAAGCCGGCAGGAAAGTCTGGAGCGGCGCTTGCGCCAGGCCATCGTCGAAGGGGCGGAACGGGCCAAGGCATGAGAACCGGGGCATGAGCCTGATCCGCAACATCGTGACGCTGGGCGGCTGGACGCTGATCTCGCGCGGGGCGGGGCTGGTGCGCGAATTGATGATGGCCGCCTATCTGGGCGCGGGGCCGGTGGCCGATGCGTTCAACGTGGCCTTCAGCCTGCCCAACATGTTCCGCCGCTTCTTCGCCGAGGGTGCCTTCAACCAGGCCTTCGTGCCGCTTTACGCCAAGAAGCTGGAAGGCGGCGAGGATGCCGAGGATTTCGCGCAGAACGCCTTTTCCGGGCTGGCGGGCTTTCTGGTCCTGTTCAGCCTGATCGGCACGCTGGCCATGCCGCTTCTGGTCTGGGCGATGGCCTCGGGCTTCGTGGGCGACGGGCGCTTCGACATGGCGGTCGATTTCGGCCGCATCACCTTCTGCTATATCGGCTTCATCTCGCTGTTCGCGCTGCTGTCCGGCATCCTGAACGCGCATGGCCATTTCGCGGAAGCGGGCGCCGTGCCCGTTCTGATGAACCTGGTCTTCATCGCCGCCATGGCGCTGGCGGGCTGGATGGGCTGGGATATGGGCCGGACGCTGGCCTGGACGACGCCGGTCACCGGGCTGGCCCAGCTGGGCTGGACGCTTTACGCCGCGCGGCGGATCGGCTTTGTCCCGCGGCTGCGCCTGCCCCGGCTGACACCGGATTTCCGCCGGCTGATGGTGAACATGGGTCCGGCGCTGCTGGTGGGCGGGGTGGTGCAGATCAACCTTCTGGTCTCGCGTCAGGTCGCTTCGGGCACCGAGGGCGCGATTTCCTGGCTGGTCTATGCCGACCGGCTGTATCAGCTGCCTTTGGGCGTGGTGGCGATTGCCGTGGGCACCGTTCTTCTGCCCGAATTGTCGCGGCGGCTGCGGGCGGGTGATGCGGCGGGCGGGCGCGAGGCCTTCAACCGCGGCACGGAATTCGCGCTGCTGCTGACGCTGCCGGCGGCGGTGGCGCTGGTGGTGATCGCCCGGCCGATCACCGAGGTTCTGTATCAGCGCGGGTTGTTCGACGCCAATGACAGCGCGGCCACGGCGCTGGCGCTGGCGATCTACGGGCTGGGCCTGCCGGCCTTCGTGCTGCACAAGGCGCTGCAGCCGCTGTTCTATGCCCGCGAAGACACGCGCAGCCCGTTCCGCTATGCGCTGTGGTCGATGGCGATCAATGCCGCGCTGGCCTTTGGCCTGATGCCCTGGATCGGCTTTTCCGCCGCCGCCTGGGCGACGACGCTGTCGGCCTGGGTGATGGTGGCCCAGCTGTGGTGGGGGGCAAGGCGGCTGGGCGACGAGACGAAGTTCGACGCCCGTTTCCTGTCGCGACTTTGGCGGATCGCGGCGGCCTCGGCGCTGATGGGGGCGGCGCTTTGGGGCGGCTGGGCGCTGCTGCAGCCGCTGCTGGAAGATCGCGGCACCCGCATTCTGGCGCTGATCGGGCTCATCGGGCTGGGCATGGCCAGCTATGCCGTCGCGGCCCTGGCGCTGCGGGCCGTGCGCCCCGCCGATCTGAAGGCGCTGCGCCGGTCGCGGTCTCAGCGCTGACGCAGCCGGTCCATGACCCGGCGCCAGCCGCCGGGCGAGACGATGAAGCTCAGCAAAAAGCCCGCGGCGAAACCGCCCAGATCCGACACCCATTGCACCCCGCCGCCGAACAACAGCCCGAACAGCAGCTGAAAGCCCAGAAGAAAGCCGATCAGCGTGAAGGCGCGGGCCTGGCTGCCGCCGGTGGCGGCCAGCCGCACCCAAAGCATGAAGGTGAAGGCGCCGATCAGCCCGTAGACCGCCGGAAAGGTGCCCAGCAGAGGATTCACATTGCCGGGGATCAGATAGGCATGCGCCAGCGCCCCCGCCACGGTCGCGCCCAGCACGACCATCACCACCGCCCACCAGCGATAGACCTCGGCCACCATCTTGCCCAGCGCCAGCAGCATGACCACGGCGAAGATCGTCGAGGTCAGCGTCGGGTTGACCAGCACATAGCTGACGATCCGGTACAGATCGGCCCCGCCCCGCCCCGTCGCCAGCCCGTCGCGGAACCAGTCGGGCGCGAAGGCGAAATACTGCACCGCGGTAAAGCGCCAATCCACTGCCACCCCGCCGCCGGCCAGACCCAGCGCATGCAGTTGCACCACGATCTCGACCGCGATCACCGGCAGGGCCAGCGCCCAGACGATCCAGGGCAAGGGGTTCAGGGGGGCGGCATTGTAGTCTCGGTGAACCATGGGCTCTCTCTTGGCGACATGCGGGGCCCGTTGACGCCCAGCGCCCCTTGGTCTACCCCCGGTTCGGCCCTTTTGCCAGCCGCAGCGGAGCGCTGAGATGACCGATACCCCGAACGCCGCCTTCAAGCCCCGGATCTTCTCGGGCATCCAGCCCTCGGGCGGGCTGACGCTGGGCAATTACCTGGGCGCGCTGAAGCGCTTTGTCGAAAAGCAGGACGAGGGGATCGAGACGATCTACTGCCTGGTCGACATGCATGCGATCACCGTCTGGCAAGACCCCGAGCGCCTGCGCCGGCAGACCCGCGAAGGCGCGGCCGCCTTCATCGCCGCCGGGATCGACCCGGCGCGCTCGATCCTGTTCAACCAGTCGCAGGTCTCGGCCCATGCGGAACTGGCCTGGATCTTCAACTGCGTCGCGCGGATGGGCTGGATGGGCCGGATGACGCAATGGAAGGACAAGACCGCCGGCAAGAATGCCGAAGCGGCGTCCTTGGGCCTGTTCGCCTATCCGGCGCTGATGGCCGCCGACATCCTGGTCTATCACGCCACGATGGTGCCGGTGGGCGAGGATCAGAAGCAGCATCTGGAACTGACCCGCGACATCGCGATCAAGTTCAACAACGATTACAAGGTCGATTTCTTCCCCGTCACCGAGCCGGTGATCGAGGGCGAGGCGACGCGCGTCATGTCTTTGCGCGACGGCACGAAGAAGATGTCGAAATCCGACCCCTCGGATCAAAGCCGCATCAACCTGACCGATGATGCCGACACGATCGCCGCCAAGATCCGCAAGGCCAAGACCGACCCGGAACCGCTGCCCGAGACGCTGGAAGGCCTGCGCGACCGGCCCGAGGCGCGCAATCTGGTGAACATCTATGCCGCCCTGTCGGGGATGACCGCGGCGCAGGTGGTGGCCGAGAATGCCGGGGCGCAATTCGGCACCTTCAAGCCGAAACTGGCCGAACTGGCGGTGGCCAAGCTGGGGCCGATCACCGCCGAGATGAACCGCCTGCTGCAGGACCCGGCCGAGATCGACCGGATCCTTGGCCAGGGCGCCGACCGGGCCGAGGCGATCGCCCGGCCGATCCTCGACAAGGTCTATGACATTGTCGGCATGATCCGCTCGCGCGGGTCACGAGGCTAAGCGATGCGCCGCGCGGTCCGCTGGCTTGCCAGGGCCGCGCTGCTGGCGCTGATCGTGATCTCGACCGTCACCGGCGGCTGGGCGGTGCTGCGCATTGCCCAGGATCCGCTGTTGCGCCCGCTGATCGACCGCAGCCTGGCCGGTTTCGCCGCCGGGCTGGAACGCGAGATGGCGCGGGAAGCCACGCCTGAGGCGGTGGCGGCACGGCTTGAGGCGCGGCTGGCCGAGACCCCGCGCAACTGGATTGCCATCGAAGCGCTGGAAGAGCTGGCGGCGGCGCGCGGCATCCTGCTGCCCCCCGCCCTGACCGCCGCGCGCAATGCCGCCTGGGAGGAAGACTCGGGCATTCTGACCACGGCGGGCGGTTGTCTGTCCTGCATGGTCGATGCGGCCAACTGCTCGCTGTCGCAGGCGCTGATCTGCAATGCCCCGGTGGCGCTGACGCCCATCGGCGATGTGATCGGCCTTGGCCGCGCCGGTGTGGCGGCGGCCAGCGGCGACGAGGTCGACCAGCTGGACCTGGCCCTGTCGGCCATCGGCCTGGGCGCCACGGTTGCGGTGGTGGCCACGGGCGGCACCTCCTACACGCTGAAGGCCGGCACCTCGATTCTGAAACTGGCCCGCAAGATGAGCCTTCTGCCGCCGCGGCTGCTGGGGCTGATCACCGATGCGGCCCGCCGCGGCATCCGCTGGGACGCGCTGGCGCGCTGGGACAGCGTGACCGATCCGGCCCGGCTGATCGTGCCCGAGGTGGTGGCGCCGGTGGCCGCGGTGGCGGCCGATCTGGGCCGGATGGGCGAGACGCTGGGCACCACGCGGACGCTGCATCTTCTGCGCTATGTCGACGGGCCCGACGATGCCCGCCACATCGCCAATGCCGCCGAAACCCTGGGGCCGCGCACACTGGGCACGCTGGAGGTGCTGGGCAAGTCGCGCTTCATGCGCGCGGCGCTGCGCTGGTCGGACGAGGCCGCGGCGCTGATCTTCGGGCTGATCGGGCTTCTGGGGGCACTGGTCGCGATGGCGGCCGCGCTGGCGCAGGGGCTGGCGGCGCGGATGCTGCGCCGCAGGCTGCGCCGGCTGGCGCGCCGCGAACCGGCGCCCCCCGCCCCGGCCCCCGCCCTGGCCCCAGCCCCGCGCGATCTGTCACATCGCTGAATCCTCGGCCCGCTAGAAAGGGCCATCCGGGCGGGACTGTCCCCCGACCCTTCCGCGGATCGCCCCTGCTTCCGCAAGGCCCGCCCTTCTGGCCCCCGTGCCCCCTCGCACGGGGGTCAATTTTCCGGGCGGCCTGCGAAGCGCGGCGCCGTCAATTGGCGGCCAGTGCCTCGATCGCGGGTTTGTTCGGACAGAATCCCGGCATGCCCCGCGCCTCGGCCGACTGCGCCATCCAGGCGGTGCAGCGGTCGGTGCAGGTGCAGGCCTCGCAGCGGGCGATGATCTGGTCCAGCTCGCTGCGCTTCAGCCAGCCGTCGATGACCGCGCGGGTCAGGTTGACGCCGCTGAGCCGCGCCATGCCCCGCGTCAGGCCCCATGCGACTGGCGCATCCGTGTATCCGATCATTCCCGGTCTCCTTGCAGCGGTTTGGGCGGCGATATGGCGCCAGCCTGTCAGCCCGCCCCCCGCGGCGCCTTGACGCAGATCAACCGCGCCCCGAGGCCACCCTTTGGCCCGCAGCTCAAGGCCCGGGCCCCGCCCCTGCGGCTAGGATCCGCCCGCCTCCAGCACGGCCACGGTCTGCGCCACCAGCGCCCGGCGCCTGGCATTGGACGGGTGCGAGCCCCAGGCCTGATTGCCCGGATCGGGCAGCCGGGCCAGGAAGCCCGCGCCCTTGACCGCATCGAAGCCCGCGCGCCAGGCGATCTCGGCGCCCAGCACATCGGCCTCCAGCTCGAAATCCTGGGAATACTGCTCGGCCGCCAGCGCCGCGCCGATCGTCTGGGCCTTGCGCACCTCGTCGGGCGAGGCCCCGGCGACCGAGGCCAGAACCGCCGCCAGCGCCGCGCCCTCGCGCGCCTGATCCTCGCGCTTGGGGATATGGCCCAGGATATGATGGCCCGCCTCGTGGCCCATGACGAAGGCCAGTTCGTCGGCATTGCGCGCGTCGGCGATCAGCGCGGGGGTCAGCACCACCCAGGGCCGGCCGCTGCGGTCCAGGGTCTGGAAGGCATTGGGCGGCTGGTCGGGACGCGAATCGACCGCAAAGACGAAATCGCAGCGCCGCGCGATCCGCCTTTCGCGGCACAGCGCGCGCGCCACCGGCTCGACCCGCTCGGCCGCCAGCACGAATTCCGGCGTGGTTCCGGGCGGGGGCGCGCTGCCCGGCCCCGCCCCCCAATCCGCGCCCGGAAGGCATCCGGCCAGGGCAAGAAAACACAACGCCCAGGACAGGCGGAACAGGGCACGGGCGGCGGAAAGGGCCATCGGGGGCACCGGACTTGGATCTGCAGGGGAAGCGCGACGATGCCGCATCTGCAAAGCTATCAGAGCGGGCGGCAGAGGGAACCCCCGACCTGCGCCGCATCACGCGACTGTAACCAACCGGCCCGCCCCCGCCTGCCCTAGCCGGGTGGCGGCCAGCGGCACAGGCAGATCCGCGCGCACAGATCGGCATTCAAATCCCATTGTCCTGCGTCGCGGGCTTGGCTAGCCTTGGCCCATGTTCACCATCGAGCACGAATTCGACGCGACGGTCGTCACCCTGATCGACGAAGGCGGCGATCTGCCGCTGACCGGCGATGTCACCGTCACCGCCTTCGAGGATTGCGTGACGCTGGAACAGGCTGATCCCGACAGCGAAGAGGTGGTGCGGATCACCCTGTCCCTGGGCCAGGTGGCCGATCTGGCCGCGGCGCTGAACCTGCCCGAGGGCAGCTACCGGCTGGACCGCGCGCCGAAGGGCGGCACGGCAGGCTGACAGGAAAGGCGGGCGCGCGGCCTAATCCAGGCGGAACAGCTTGTCGCGCGCCTTGGTGCCGCGCAGCAGGCTGAGGCGCGTCTTCGCAACCCCCATGGCCCGCGCCAGCAGCGCCTGGGCGGCCGCGGTGGCGCGGCCATCCTCGGCGATCTCGGTCACCGCGATGCGCAGGACCGGCCCACCCGGCTCGATCCCGGCGCGGCGGGCATTCGGCGTCACCCGCACGGCGATTTCGGCGCCGGGCTGGGCAAGATGGGTCAGATCGGGCAGGTCTTTGGCCAAGGGCGCGTCCTTTCGCGCCCGAACCCTGCCCCCGGCAGGCGCCAAGCGCAACCCCGCGCCGGGAACCGGTTTGAAAACCCCCGCGCCCGGGCCTAGTCTGCGCGCAAAGACCCGGAGAGACCCATGCCCCAGCCCTGCCCCGAAGCCCTTGCCTGCCTGGAAACCCGCCGTTCGGCCTCGGCCAAGCTGTTTCGCGATCCGGTTCCGGACGAGGCGGCGCTTCACCGCATTCTGACCGCCGCCCTGCGGGTGCCCGATCACGGCAAGCTGGAACCCTGGCGGCTGGTGCTGCTGCAGCGCGCCGATCTGGCGCAGCTGGCCGATCTGGCCGAGGCGCGGGCGCGCGAATTGGGCGGCGATGCCGAAAAGATCGCCAAGGGGCGCGGGCAATACGATCTGGGGCGGCTGGCGGTGGCGGTGATCTCGTCGCCGAAACCGTCCGAGAAGATCCCGCTGGCCGAGCAGGTCCTGTCGGCCGGAGCGCTGTGCATGAACATCCTGCATGCGGCCCATGCGGCGGGCTGGGGGGCGCAATGGCTGAGCGGCTGGCCCTCGCATGACCCGCTGTTCTGCGCCCGCGCCTTCGGCTGCTCTGGCGCGGAAACCGTGGCCGGGATCATCCATATCGCCACCCCGGCCGCGGCCGAGGCGCCCGACCGGCCCCGCCCGGCGCTGGAGCGGGTATTGACCCGCGGCCTGGCCATGCCTGCGGATGCGCAATCGTGATCTTCAGCGCCTTCTTCGCGGCCCTGGGCCAGTTCGGCGATCCGCGCTTCCGCCGGGTCGTCGTGCTGGGCGTGGCGCTGGCCTTCGCGCTGCTGGTCGCGGTCTATGCGCTGTTCCTGCTGATGATCGCGACGCTGACGCCCGATATCGTCGAACTGCCGGTGATCGGCCCGGTCTCGGGCCTGCACGAGCTTCTGGGCTGGACCTCGTTCTTCTTCATGCTGGCGCTGTCGATCTTCCTGATGATCCCGGCGGCAGCGGCCTTTGCCGGGCTGTTCACCGATGACGTGGCCCAGGCAGTCGAGGACCGGCATTACCCGTTCCTGCCCCCTGCCCGGCCTTTGGGCTGGGCCGAGGGGCTGCGCTCATCGGTCAATCTGATCGGGCTGCTGGTTCTGGTGAACATCGTCGCGCTGATCATGGTCCTGGTCGTGGGGCCGCTGTCGCCCTTGCTGTTCTGGGTGCTGAACGGCTTTCTTCTGGGGCGGGAATATTTCACCATGGTGGCGCTGCGCCGCCTGCCGGAAGATCAGGTCGTGGCAATGCGGCGCCGCAATGCGCTGACGATCTGGGCCGCGGGGACGCTGATGGCGGCGCCGCTGTCGGTGCCGCTGGTCAACCTGCTGGTGCCGGTTCTGGGCACGGCGACCTTCACCCATATCTTCCACCGCCTGGCGGCCTCGGACCGATAGGCGGCGGGCGCGCCGGGGCGCTGGGGGCGCCGGCGCGGAGCGTTACTGGTCGGCCGTGACCGGCGCTTCCAGCCCGAAGATGTTCATGTCATCGACCGAGAAGCGCCCCGACAGGATCACCGCCGCGATCGCGGCCCAGATCAGCGTCGCGAAGACCGTGGCGATCTTGGCGCTGCGGCCCACATCTTCCTGCGCCGGCGCGCCGGCATGCGTGCCGGGCACGATCTCGCCCGCCTCTTCCTGGGTGCGGGTGCGGATCTGCAGCACGATATAGAAGGTCAGGAACCAGACCACTGCATAGATGACAATTCCGCCGGTCAGATTCATACCTGTTCAAGCTCCACCAGACAGCCGTTGAAATCCTTCGGATGCAGGAACAGCACCGGCTTGCCATGCGCGCCGATCTTCGGCTCGCCCGAGCCAAGAACCCGCGCCCCCGCGGCCTTCAGCCGGTCGCGCGCGGCCAGGATATCCTCGACCTCGTAGCAGATGTGATGGATGCCGCCGGCCGGGTTCTTGTCCAGAAAGCCCTGGATCGGAGAGTTCTCGCCCAGGGGATACAAGAGTTCGATCTTGGTATTCGGCAATTCGATGAAGACCACGGTCACGCCATGGTCCGGCTCGTCCTGAGGCGCGCCGACCTTGGCGCCCAGCGTATCGCGATACTGCGCCGAGGCGGCCGCAAGGTCGGGCACCGCGATGGCGACATGGTTCAGGCGTCCGATCATCTGGCTCTCCTTCCGGCCCGGCTTTGCCCCTTATCGCCGCGGGGCGCGCGCGCGGCAAGGGGGCGCCCTGCCGCAGTCCGGGTCCAGACGGCGCCCAGGCGGGGCACAGGAGGGACACGGGTGGGGCGGGCCGCGCGGATTTTCGGCAATTGCCGGCCGGCGCGCGGTGCGGGTTAACCCGGTGTTCACCCTGACGCGGCTAGGCTGGCCGCTTCTGCCGCCCCCCGCTTCCTCTGCCGCCTGCTGCACGAAAGGCGCCGCCATGCCCCGCCCTGCCGATCTGCCGCCCGACCTGCCCGATCCCGCGCTGTTCGCCCAGCCGCAACCCCTGCGCGGCACCCTGCCCCTGCAGGGGCTGACGGTGCTGGCGGTGGAAGACAGCCGCTATGCCAGCGACGCGCTGCGGCTGATGTGCCAGCGCTCGGGCGCGCGGCTGCGGCGGGCGGAAAGCCTGGCCGTCGCGCAGGCGCATCTGCGCTGCTACCGGCCCGATGTGGTGATCGTCGATCTGGGCCTGCCCGATGGCCCGGGCGAGGGGTTGATCCGCAGCCTGGTGCAGGCGGGGCGGATGGTGGTTCTGGGCACCAGCGGCGATCCCGACGGGCGCCGGGCGGCGCTGGCGGCCGGGGCCAGCGGTTTTCTGGACAAGCCGGTGCCGGGGCTTGCGGTCTTCCAGGCGCTGATCCTGTCGCAGCTGGCCGGCGGCGACCGGCGGCCGGGGCCGGTGCCCGGCCAGGTCCGGCCCGATCCGCTGGCGCTGACCGATGACCTGATCCAGGCCGTCGCGGTGATCGAGGCCGATCCCGAACCCGGGCCCGACCGGCGCAGCTATCTGGCGGGGTTCCTGTCGGGTCTGGCGCGGCAGTCGCAGGATGGCGCGCTGGATGCGGCCTCGGCCGCGCTGCGCGATCCGGCCGGCGGCACGGCGCAGGTCTCGGCACTGCTGCGCGCCCGAATCGCGG
>NZ_JAICBZ010000095.1 GCF_020179405.1 Xinfangfangia pollutisoli
TTGCGCTTGCCGCCACGAGCGGCTTTCGGATCACGTGCCATGTTCCTGCGCTCCCCTTATTTCTTCTTGCCGGCGATAGCCATCGCGGAAGCGGTTCAACAGGATGCGGCACAGCCAGCCGCGCAACGATCCCTCGCCGCGCCACTGGCCCCTCCGGGCCACCGCGGCCTCCAGCGTGTCCTGGACGAGATCATCCGCCGCCTCGCGGTCGCGCAGCAGCGCGCGGGCATAGGCCCGCAGCCCCGGAATCGCGGCCTCGATCTCGTCCAGAAGCGGTGTCACTCTTTCGCCATCGCGCTATGCCACACGCCCTTGACGCCATCGCCGGTGGTATCGCCGGGCTTGGCATCCTTGACCCAAAGGTACAGCGGCATGCCGTAATAGGTCCATTGCATCGCGCCATCCTTGCGCGCGGTCAGGCCGAAATCACCCTCGGCCTTGGCGCCGGCTTCGGCCAGCAGGGGCGGCCAGTTCGCGGCACAGGCATCGTAGCAGGCCGAGACGCCATCCTTGTCCATGTCGAACGTGTACAGCGTCATGCCCTTGGCATCGGTCAGGATGCCGTTGGCGTCGTGGATCGGCGGTTCGGCCAGGGCGGGGCCGGCGGCCATCAGCGCCAGAACGGCGGCGGCAAGCGGGGTGCGGGTCATCTTGATCTCCCAGGCGCCTCATCGGCCCGAGGCGGGGCGGGCGGCCCCATCGGCCACCCGCGAAACAGACGAAGGCGGCGCAGGTTTCATCCCGGCGCCGCCCCGACTTCACAGGCTTGTGATCATTTCGCCAGGCTTTGCGCCAGCCGCATCAGGCTGACCGCCTCGATCCGGTAGCCATAGGGGTCATCGCCGCGGGCCGACAGCGCCAGCGAAATCGCCTGATCCCAGGACCAGTCGCCCAGATAGACCGAGCCCTGCAGCAATTGCCCGAAACCCGCGATGGCGGCGGCAAAGCGGCTGTCGTCGGTCGCGGCTTCCTGGCCGGTGATCGGCCGTTCGATCAGTTGCGAGGAGGCCGCGCCCGGCGCCTTCCAGCGCAGCCGCAGGAAGCCCAACTCGTCCGAGCCGCCCTTGGCTTCGGGCGCCGTGCCATAGCGCAGCGGGTCATTGCGCAGCGCCTCCGAACCGACGGGGGTGATCTCGTAGATCGCCGTCACCTGCAGGCCCGCGCCGATCTCGCCCGCGTCGACCTTGTCATTGTTGAAATCCTCGCGCTGCAGGGCGCGGGTCTCATAGCCGATCAGCCGGTATTCCGCGACCTGGGCCGGGTTCCACTCGACTTGCACTTTCACATCATCGGCAATGCTGAACAATGCCCCGGTCAGCTGGTCGACCAGCACTTTTCGCGCTTCGGACAGGGTGTCGATATAGGCGGCCTGGCCATTGCCGTTCTGCGCCAGGGCCTGCATCGTTGCATCGTCAAGATTGCCGCGGCCAAAGCCCAGGACCGACAGATAGGTTCCGTCCTGCTGGCGCTTCTTCGCGACATAGGCAGTCAGCCCCTCGGGATCGCTGACCCCCACGTTGAAATCGCCATCGGTCGCCAGAAGGATGCGGCTGACCTCGCCCTCGCCCTGCATCGCCTTCGCGGTTTGATAGGCCAGCTCCAACCCCTCCGCCCCGGCGGTCGATCCACCGGCGGTCAGCCCGTCCAGCGCGGCAAGGATCCGGTCCCTCTCGGCGGCCTTGGTCGGCTCCAGCACCAGCCCGGCCGAGCCGGCATAGGCCACGATGGCGATCTGATCCTCGGGGCGCAGTTCGGGCAGCATCAGCGCCAGCGACTGCTTCAACAGGCCCAGCTTCTTTGGGTCTTCCATGCTGCCCGAGGTGTCGATCAGGAAGACCAGATTCAGCGCCGGGCGGTCGGCCATGGCGGGCAGGGCGCCCTGCAGGCCGATGGTCACCAGTTCCGTGCCGGCATTCCAGGGCGTCGGCATGACCGAGACGGTGGTCGCGAAGGGCTGGCCGCCTTCGGGCGCGGGATAGGCATAGGGGAAGTAATTCACCATCTCTTCCACCCGCACCTGATCGGGCGTCGGCAACACGCCCATATTCAGGGTCGAGCGGACCAGCGCATAGGACGCCGTGTCGATATCGGTCGAGAAGGTGGAAACCGGCTCTTCCGCGGTCACCTTCACCGGGTTCGCCTCGGCCGTGGCATAGGCTTCGGTATCGGGTTCCAGGCTGGGCAGGATGTCGGGCAAGGTGACGGGCGCGGGCAGCGCATACATCTCGGGTGCCTCGACGATGCCGCTTCCCGGGGCGGCGGCCGATTTGCGGGCGCGGGCATCGCTATCGGCCATCGCGGCATCCGCTTCGGCTTCTGCCACGGCCTGGGCCTCGGGCTTCGGTTCGGCCAGGCGGGCGGCCTCTTCGGCGGCGGCGGGCGGCGCTTCGGGCGCGGGTGGTGCGATGCGGGCCGCAGCGGCGGGCGCATCGGCCGCCCCGCCGGGCGCCGGATCGGCCGCAGGCGGGGCGGCCTCGGCCAGAGACGAGCCGGGCCCCTGCGGGGTGCCGGGGGCGGAAATCTTCGGCATCAGCGGCGGGGTCAGCCGCTCGGCCACGGGCAGAAGCACGGTGACGCCGACAATCAGCGCCGCAACCGAGGTGGTGGCGGCCAGCGCCGGGCGGGAGGTCAGGAAATTCAACATTGAACGCACTCCTTGGAAAGCCGCCTTGCGGGGGCGGTCTTCCTTCGGACGCGGGGCGGCGCCGGAAGCTTGGAGCCGGTCGTAATTTTCCATCGCCAGGGCAAGGGCGCGGGCGCGGGCCTGCGGATCGGGCGCCGGGGCGCCTTTCAGCGCGGCTTTCAGGGCGTCGAGTTCGTCTGTCATCTCGCCTCCTCTGCCGCAATGGCCCGCAGCCGTTTCTTCACTTCGGACATCCGCCAGGCGACGGTGCCCTCGCTGACGCCCAGGATCTGCCCGGCCTCGGCCTGGGTCAGTTCTTCGCCCAGAACCAGCGCCACCGTATCGCGCAGATCCGGCGTCAGCCGCGCCATCGCCGCTTCCAGCCAGTCCTGCGCGGCGCGCGAGGCGGCGATGTCATCCTGCCGGGCGACTTCCCAATCGCCCCAGCCATCGGCGGCGCGGGCGCGCGTGGCCTGACGGCGGCGCAGATCATGCGCGGCATTGACCACCACGCGGTACAGCCAGGTGCTGAACCGCGCCTCGCCCCGCCAATGGGCCAGCTTCACCGGCAGGGCGGCGCAGATGTCCTGCGCCAGATCCTCGGCATCGGCCCGGCTGCCGGTCAGCCGCCAGGCCAGGCCCTGGATCCGGTCGTAATGCCGGCCGACCAGCGCGGCAAAGGCCGCGCGGTCGCCGCCTGCTGCGGCCTGGGCAAGGGTTTCGTCGGGCGTGTCCATCAGCATGACCGATAATCTGACGCGCGCCGCCGGGCAATCCTTGGCGTCGGGGCGCGGGTTTCTGGCCGGGGGCTTGCCGCGGCGGGGCGAGCGCCTAGGATGGCAGGCCTTGTGGAGGATGATCATGCAGCTGCTGCGCGCCTGTGTTCTGTGGCTGCTGACCGCGATGGCCGCGCTGGCCGACGGGCTGGAGCGGCGCCCCACTCCGGACTGGGTCGACGACATCCCGCTGCCGCCCGACGATCCCGCCCTGCGGGCCGAGGCGCGCGACGGTGTGCATTATCTGCTGTCCGACCATCAGCTGCGCTGGCAGGGCGAGACCCGGCTGAACTGGAGCCGCACCGCGACCGAAGTGACCGACCGCGCCGGGCTGGATCTGGCCGCGACGATCACCTTCGATTACGATCCGGCCTTCGACCGGGTGGCGCTGACCCGGCTGTCGATCTGGCGCGACGGCACCGAGATCGACCTGAAAGACCGGGTCGAGGCGGTGGTGATGCGCCGCGAGGAACGGCTGGAGGAAGGCGTGATCGACGGCGCGCTGACCGTCTATCTGCAAGTGCCGGATGTGCGGCTGGGCGATGTGGTCGACTATGCCGTGCTGCGCGAGGAGCGGCCCTTTGTCGGCGCGGGCGAACGGGCGGTTGTGTCTCAGCTGGAATGGGCGGTGCCGGTCGTGCTGTCGCGCACGGTGGTGGCCTGGCCCGCGGGCTGGCCCTTCCATCAGGCGGCCCTGCCCGACCGGGTCAGCCATTTCGAAGGCCCGCTGCCCGATGGCGCGACGCGGCATGAATGGCAGCGCATCGGCCATGTGCCGCCGCGGGCCGAGGATCTGGTGCCGCCGGGCGACGATCCGACCGCCCGTCTGCGCCTGTCGACGGATGCCGATTGGGGCGCGATCTCGGCCGCGCTGACGCCCTATTACGCGGCCGATTACCCGCTTGGCGCCTGGGAGGACCGGGTGGCGGCGATTGCGGCGGCCAGTCCGGATCCCGAGACCCGTGCCCTGGCCGCGCTGCGTATGGTGCAGGACGAGCTGCGCTATGTCTCGCTTTCCGTGGGCGAGGGCGGCTATTTCGCCCGGGCGCCGGCCGAGGTGGTGGGCTCGGGCTTCGGCGATTGCAAGGACAAGGCACTGTTGCTGGCGGTGATGCTGCGCCGGCTGGGGATCGCGGCCGAAGTGGCGCTGACCGACAGCGATGCCGGCGCGGCCCTGCCGGACGAGGTGCCGATGCTGGGCGCCTTCGACCATATGATCCTGCGCCTGCATCTGGACGGTCAGGTGCATTGGGTTGACCCGACGGCCACGCATCAGGGCGGGCGGTTCCGCGATGCCAGTGCCACCCCGCCCGATTACGGCTGGGCGCTGCCGCTGACGGGGCCGGACCAGCGCGGGCTGGAACCGCTGCCGGTGACGGCGGAAAGCCTGTGGTCCTCAGAGGTGGTGGAACAGTTCCGCTTCACCCCGCAGGGCCTGGCGCTGACCGTGCGGTCGACGCATCAGGGCGGCGCGGCCGACGATCTGCGCCGCCGCTGGGCCACCAGCCCGCATCGCGAGGTGACCGAGGATTATTTCGCCTATTATGCCGGGCGCTATCCGGGGCTGCGGCTGCAGGGCGAGGTTCGGCTGACCGATGATCGCGGCGCCAACCGGCTGGAGATGACCGAGGATTATCTGCTGGCATTGCCGGATCTGCAGGCTGGCGGCCTGGACGCGGCCTTTCCGCTGGCGGCCGAGGATTTCGCCTCGAACCTGCCCGACAGGCTGGATCGGCCGCGGCTTCTGCCGATGGAGACCGGCCGCCCGGCGGTGTTCCGGCACCGGATCGAACTGTCGGGCGCGGCGGTGGATTTGATCGCGCCGCCCGCGCTGGCGATCGAGAATGCGGGCTTTTCCTATCGCCGGGAGGCCAGCGTGCCGGGGCCGGGGCAACTGGTTCTGGACTGGACTTTCCGGCGCAAGGGGGCGGTGATCCCCGCCGATCAGGTCGCGGCCTTTCTGGCCGAGCGCGGGCAGGTCTATGACACGACCTGGCTGACCTGGAACCTGCGCCCCTGAGGGGCCCGCGCGTCTTCATCGAAAACGCGTCGTTTCGAGTTTTCGACGAAAACTCGGGCCCCCTTCCCGGGGACGGGGAAGGGGGCCCAGGCCCGGCCGGACGGGGACAGGGCGGCCGGACCGCAACGCAAGGCGAAAGCTTAGTACAGCAGCCCGTCATAGACGGCGAAGGCGCCGCCGGTGCTTTTCAGATTGCCGGTGGCGCCAGCATCGCGGGCATAGGCGGTCACCGCGCCATAGGTGCCGGGCCCGAAGGCGCCGTCGATCCCGCCGGTGTAATAGCCCTGATAGCGCAGCTGGCGCTGGATCGCCTTGCGCTCGTCGCGCGAATAGCTGTTGAAGGCGCGGGCGGCGGGGGTGCCGTAGATCGCGCTGGTGCTGGTGGTGCCATAGGCCGGCGCATAGCGCGGCTTGGGATCGACGAAGGCCGGCGCGCTGTAATAGGGCGTCGGCGCCGGGGCGGCACGGGCGGCGCGGTTCGCCTCAAGCAGCTTGTCGACGATCACGGCCGTGGCGACACCCGCCAGGAAGCCCTGTTCCTTCTTGCCCCAGGCCAGGGCGGGGGCGGCGGGAAGAATGGCGACGCCAAGGGCGGCGATGGCGGCAATGGCCGAGGTTTTGGCAGCAGTAAACATCGGGTCGGTCCTTTCCCTGATCGGGGTTGCTTTGGCTCGGGCCCCCCGGCCGGCAGCCGGTTCGGGGGGCGATGAGGCCAAGATGAGGGCCGCGGCGATGCTAGGCAAAAGCAGGCCCGCGCTAGGGTCTAGCGCGGGCCTGATATCGGATAGCGTCTTTGTTTCTAAAGGTTTAGGGCGCCTTGGGCAGGGCATCCAGATCGGCGGCCGAATGGCGCTCGGGCAGTTGCTCCCAGGGTTGGCCCCAGTTGCGGTTGACCTTGCGGCCGCGGATCACCGCAGGCCGCGCGTCGATCTTCTGCGCCCAGGCCAGCACGTTCTTGTACGAGGCCACATCCAGGAATTCCGCCGCATTATAGGCGCGGCCCAGCACCAGATTGCCGTACCAGGCATAGATGGCGATATCGGCGATGGAGTATTCCCCGCCCGCCATCCAGTCCTTGTCCGCCAGATGCCGGTCCAGCACATCCAGCTGGCGCTTCGTCTCCATCGCGAAGCGGTTGATCGGATATTCCATCTTCTCCGGCGCATAGGCGTAGAAATGCCCGAAGCCGCCGCCCAGATAGGGGGCCGAGCCCATCTGCCAGAACAGCCAGGACAGGCATTCGGTACGGCCGGCAAGGTCGGTCGGGATCAGCGCGCCGAATTTCTCGGCCAGGTACAGAAGGATCGAGCCCGATTCGAAGATGCGCTGCGGCGGGGTGACGGAATGGTCCATCATCGCCGGGATCTTCGAGTTCGGATTGACCTCGACAAAGCCCGAGCCGAACTGGTCGCCCTTGGAAATCTCGATCAGCCAGGCGTCATATTCGGCCGGTTTGCCCAGCGCCAGCAGTTCCTCCAGCATCACCGTGACCTTCACGCCATTGGGCGTGGCCAGCGAATACAGCTGCAGCGGCTGTTCGCCCACCGGCAGGGTCTTGTCATGCGTGGGCCCCGCGATGGGGCGGTTGATCGAGGCGAACGTGCCGCCCGAAGGCACTTCCCAGGTCCAGACCTTGGGCGGGGTATAGGGTTCGGTCATCCTGCGCTCCTGATTGAAAAAGGGCGGCTTCTGGCAAGCCGCCCCGATTGTCGTCTCTGCGATGTCCAGCCCCGGGATGGGCCCCGGGGTGGGGCGATCAGATCGAGAGACAGATGTATTTCATTTCCAGGTAGTCTTCCATCCCGTGCCGGCTGCCCTCGCGGCCCAGGCCCGATTGCTTGACCCCGCCAAAGGGCGCGACCTCGGTCGAGATGATGCCGGTGTTCACGCCGACGATGCCATATTCCAGCGCTTCCTGCACCCGGGTGATCCGGCCGATGTCGCGGGCATAGAAATACGAGGCCAGGCCGAAGATCGTGGCATTGGCTTTCTCGATCACCTCTTCTTCGGTGTCGAACTTGAACAGGGGGGCGACGGGGCCGAAGGTTTCCTCGTTCACGACGACCATGTCATCGGTGACGCCGGTCAGGATCGTGGGTTCAAAGAAATTGCCGCCCAGCGCATGCGGCTTTCCGCCCGCGATCACCTTGGCGCCCTTCGAGGTGGCGTCGGCGATATGTTCCTCGACCTTTTCGACCGCCGCCTTGTTGACCAGCGGGCCGAATTGCACGTCTTCCGACAGGCCGTCGCCGACGCGGGTCTTGGCGACCGCGTCCTTCAGCTTGGCGGCGAAGGCGTCATAGACGCCGGCCTGCACATAGATGCGGTTGGCGCAGACGCAGGTCTGGCCGTTGTTGCGGAATTTCGACATCATCGCGCCCGCGACCGCCGCATCCAGATCGGCGTCGTCGAAGACGATGAAGGGCGCATTGCCGCCCAGTTCCATGCTGCATTTCATCACCTGATCCGCCGCCTGGCGCAGCAGGATGCGGCCAACTTCCGTCGAGCCGGTGAAGGTCAGCTTGCGCACGATCGGGTTCTCGCAGAATTCCTTGCCGATCTCGGACGAGCGTTTCGAGGTGATGACCGACAAGATCCCCTTCGGCAGGCCGGCGCGTTCGCCCAGCAGCGCCAGCGCCAGCGCCGAAAGCGGGGTTTCGGCGGCGGGACGGGCGACGAAGCCGCAGCCCACGGCCAAAGCCGGGCCGCATTTGCGGGTGATCATCGCGTTCGGGAAGTTCCAGGGCGTGATCGAGGCGACAACGCCGATCGGCTGCTTGATCACCGTCAGGCGCTTGTCGCGCTGATGGCCGGGGATCGTCTCGCCATAGACGCGCTTGGCCTCTTCGCCGAACCATTCGATGAAGCTGGCGCCATAGGCGATCTCGCCCTTGGCCTCGGCCAGGGGCTTGCCCATCTCGGCGCAAAGGATGGCGCCCAGGTCGTCCTGGTTGGCCATCATCAGGTCGAACCATTTGCGCAGGATGATGGCGCGTTCCTTGCCGGTGCGGGCGGCCCAGTCCTTCATCGCCGCCTGGGCGGCCGAGATGGCGCGGGCGGCATCGGCGCGGGTCAGGTCGGGCACATGGCAGATCACATCGCCGCGGGCGGGGTTCACGACCGGGAAGGTGGCGCCATCGGCGGCATCGACCCAGTCGCCGGCGATATAGGCCTTGGTCACCAGAAGCGACGGGTCCTTCAACAGGTCACGCAGATTGGTCACGGAGTCGAGCATCACGGGCCTCCTGGCGGAAAAGGGGATTGCGGTTTAGGTGGCACGCGCCCCGGCGCTTGTCCAGTTCCGCGCCGGCGATAGGTCCAGATCGCGGCGCAGTTCCCCGGCTGCTGGCCGGATCGCGGAAGCGGCGCAGCGGGCCGGCGCGCCGATCAGCCGTTCGCGTGCATCCGTTCGATATAGCTGCGCATTTCTTCAACCTCTTGCCGCGCGTCGCGCAGGCCTTCCATCGCGGCGCGCAGCTCGGCCTCGGTCTGCGAGATCTGGTTCATCAACTCGCCCTCGCGCTGTTCCAGATACAGCACCGCCTGGTCGCGCATCTCTTCGGCCTCGTGCAGCGATTGGGCCAGCCGGTCCATCTCGGCCAGATCGCCGCCGCCGGCATTGCGCGCGAAACGGTGCAGAAGCCAATGGGCGAACCAGCCCATGGCAAAGGCCAGAAGCAGGATGATGGCGGTGGCGACAACGAATTCGGTGCGGTTCATCTGGTCCTTCCTGTCCCGCCGGCCTCAGCCCGGCTGGTCGGGCCGCGCCTTGGGGCGCATGGTCTTTTCCTGGGGCGCAAGCGAGGGGCTTTGATCCTCGGCCGGCGCCGCATCTGCGCCTTCGGCCGCGGTCGCGCCCCCGGGGCCTGCTGCGGGGGCTGCCGCGGCGCCATCCGCCGCCTCGGCTTCGCCCGGTGCGGACTTCAGCACGAATTCGATCCGGCGATTGGCCTCGCGCCCGGCTTCGGTGCCATTGTCGGCAATCGGCCGCGCCTCGCCATAGCCCTTGGCCGACATCGCCGAGACATCGACCCGCCGGCCCTGCAGCGCGATCAGCACCGCTTCGGCCCGCGCCTGGCTGAGCGCCTGGTTGCCGGTCTCGGACCCCTGGGCGTCGGTATGGCCGGCGATTTCCAGCGGCAAGCCCGGGCAATCGGCCAGCGCCTTGGCCAGGGCCTCGATCACCGGGCCCGCTTCGGCCGCGATCTCGGCCGAGCCGGGGGTGAAGGTGATCTTCTGCCTGGCCATGATCGTGTGAACCGTGGCCGCGCATTCCTCGGGCGTGGGCAGGGCGGCCAGCGGATCCAGCGCCTCGTCATAGCGCACATCGACCTTGAAGGTCGCGCCCTGGCCCAGTTCAGCCGACAGGATCTGCGTCACCCGGCCGCGCGTGTCCTGCGAGCCGGTGACGCCCTTCACCTCGACCCGATCAGCCCGCACCAGAAGCGTGCCGTCATGCAATTCGGCCAGGGCGGCGATCCCGGCCAGAACCCGGGTCGGCCAGCCATCGGGCAGGGTCGGGTCCAGCGTGGTGGCGGTGTAGATCTTGGTCGCGCCGAAGCGGGCCTGGGCATAGGCGGTCACGGCGGCCTGCTGGGTCTCGTCCACCAGCCGGCCGCGCAGTTCCACCCGGCCTTCGGGCGACAGTTTGGCGGTGAATTCTGCGGGCCCCTGCACCGCGGCATCGGTCTTCGGCCCGATCATGTCCAGCGAGAAGGCATCGGGCAGGGCGGCGCGCAGATCGCCCGCCACCCGGTCGAAATCGGCCGGGCTGACGCCCTCGCCCGCCATCAGCGTCACATCGGCATCCGAGAAGGTGACCGAGCCCGCGTTCAGCGCGGCCACCGCGCGGATGCCCGCCGCCGCCGCATCGCCCCAGCGCGGCGAGGGCGTACCCATGCCCACGGTGCAGGCCGTGCCGCCCGACAGGCCGGCGGCGCTGGCCGCGGCCAGGATCACCGCCCGGGCGCGGTCGGTATCGGCCGAGCAGGCATCGAAACGCGCGCCGGTCTCGTCCTTCAGGAAGCGCAGGGTGAAGGGCGTCAGCACCGGCCGCGGCGCCGAGACATCCAGCACCAGAACCACGCCCTGGGGCTTGGCCTTGCGCAGATCCGCCTCGATCCGGCGCTTTTCGGCGGCACTGTCGGCAATCGCCGTCACCTCGACCCGGTCGGCCGCAATCGAGATCTTCGACCGTTTCAGCATCTTCAGCGCGTTCAGCCCGAAGCGCAGCGCATCGTCCCAGGTTTCGGGCGGCGTATAGGCCGCCTTCTGCAGCATGTTGACGATCTCGGTATCCGGGGCCAGCGCATTGGCGGCGGCGGCCAGATCGGCATCCGACAATCCGCCCGGGGCGGGCTGTTCGGGAAACAGCCCGATCAGCTGGATGCCGTCATCATTGCGCAGCATCTCGACCGAAAAGCGCGGCGGGGCGACGGTCGAGGCCGGGGCCACATCCAGCCGGTCGCGCAGCCGGCCCGAATCGACCAGCGATCCGGCCAGGTTCAGCGCCCGGAACCGCGCGGATTCGTTCGGCGCCGTGCCCGACAGGCGCACCTGCAGCCCGTCCGTCTCGACCGTGACCCAGGTCATCCCGGCCTCGGTCATCCGGCTTTGCACCACCTCGGCCGAGCGGCTTTCGATCACCAGCGCGGCAGCGAATGAGATGCCCAGCATCACCACGCTGGCCAGAACGAAGGCAAGCGCGGCCAGAAGCGAGGGCGACAGGCGAAGCAATCTTTTGGGCAAGGGGCAGCTCTTGCGGCAGGTCGTCGGGATCGGAACAGCATCGGGCGCCGCGCGGGCGCTGCCAGTGTCCTAGGGGTTCAGGCCGCAAGGTGCAATCAAAGCAGCGCCGCTATGGCAAGAAACGGCACAGGGATCAGCCCGGCATCGCGATTGGCCCGGAAGGCGCGCAGACAGGCGGCGGGATCGTCCAGATCCAGCCCGCGCATCTGCCAGACCATATGCAGGCCGAAGGCCCAGATCCCGACCAGCGCCAGACCCATGGGCCACAGCCCGCGCGCAGGCCCGATGGTCAGCGCCACGGCGGCGGTGAACAGCAGCAGCGTCAGCGCCTGGAATCCCAGCAGCCAGCGCCGGCTTTGGTCTCCGAACAGCCGCGCGGTGGATTTGACACCGATCAGCGCGTCGTCTTCCTTGTCCTGATGGGCATAGATCGTGTCGTAATACAGCGTCCAGCTGATCCCGCCCAGATACAGAAGGATCGCCCCCCAGGGCAGGTGGCCGGCATGCGCCGCCCAGGCCAGCAGCGCGCCCCAGTTGAAGGCGATGCCCAGAAAGACCTGCGGCCACCAGGTAAAGCGTTTGGCGAAGGGGTAGATCACGACCGGCAGCAGTGCGGCCACGCCCAGCGCGATGGCGATGCCGTTGTAGGACAGAAGGATCAGGGCCGAGATCACCGCCTGTGCGACCATCCAGACCAGCGCCTGCCGCGTGCTGACCTGGCCCGAGGGCAGGGGGCGCGAGCGCGTCCGCGCCACCTGGGCGTCGATGTCGCGGTCGGTGATGTCGTTCCAGGTGCAGCCCGCCCCGCGCATCAGAAGCGCACCGATCCCGCAGGACAGCGCCAGCCACAGATCCCAGGGCCGCAAGCCGCTGCCGTCATTGGCGGCCAGCGCGATGCCCCAAAGGCAGGGGATGTACAGAAGCCAGGTTCCGATCGGCCGGTCGGCGCGCGACAGGCGCAGATAGGGCCGCGTGGCCAGGGGGGCCCAGCGGTCCACCCAATTGCCGGGCGGCGCATCGAAGACCATTCCCGATGCCGGCTGCTCTGGCTTTCCTTGTGCGTCGCTCATAGGTTCGCCTCATGGCAGGGCCGAAGATCAGGGTTTATGTAGATCAGCCGCTCGGTCCGGGGCAAGCCGTCGCCCTGGACGAGACGCGGGCGAATTACCTTTTTGCCGTGATGCGGCTGGGGGTCGGGGATGCGGTTCTGCTGTTCAACGGGCAGGATGGCGAATGGCGCGCCGAGGTGGCCGAGGCGGGCAAGCGCCGCGGCGTGGCGGTCTGCCGCGACCAGACCGCGCCGCAGGGGGCGCCGCCCGATCTGTGGCTGCTGTTTTCTCCGGTGAAGAAAGAGCGGACGAATTTCATCGTCGAGAAGGCGGTGGAACTGGGCGCGGCACGGCTGATGCCGGTGGCGACGCGGCACATGAACTCCGAGCGGTTCCGCGCCGACCGCCACAGCGCCCATGCGGCCGAGGCGGCCGAGCAATGCGGCGCGACCTGGGTGCCAGCGGTCGACGATCTGCAGCCGCTGGACCGGATCCTGGCGGGCTGGCCGGCCGGGCGGCGGCTGTTCTGGGCCGATGAGGCGCGGGCGGGGGGCGCGGCCGGGCCCTCGGCCGCCTTCGCCGCGGCGCCGGGGCCGGCGGCGCTGCTGATCGGGCCCGAGGGCGGGTTCTCCGAAGACGAACGCCGGCGGCTGGAGGCTGCGGAATTCGTCACCCCCATCGCGCTGGGCCCGCGCATCCTGCGTGCGGAAACCGCCGCATTGGCCGCGCTGGCGCTGTGGCAGGCGGCGGCGGGGGATTGGCGGTGATCCGGCGCTGCGTCCCGGGCGACGAGGCGGCGCTTGAGGCGTTTCTGGCGCGCCATGCCGCGACATCGATGTTTCTGCGCGGCAATCTGGCGCGCTTCGGTCTGGGCAGCGGGACGCATCCGCACGCGACGCGGCTTTGGCGGCTGCCGGCCGAGGGGCCGATCCGCGCCGTTCTGGGCCTGACCAATGCCGGGGTGGTTCTGTGTCAGATCCCCGGCGCCACGCCCGCCGAAGTGGCGGCGCTGGCCGGTGCCCTGGCCGGCGAACGCGCGACCGGCCTGACCGGAGAGGCCGGCCAGATCGCGGCTCTTCTGCCGGCGCTGGGGCTGGGGCCCGCGGCGATGCGGGCCGATTCGACCGAACCGCTCTACCGCCTGACCCTGGCCGATCTGCCGCCCGGGCCGGCGCCGCTGCGCCGCCCCCGCCCGGGGGACGAGCCGCTGTTGCAGGACTGGTTCCGCGGCTATTTCCGCGGCACTGGCTTTGCGCCGACCGATCCCGCGGAAGAGGCCGCGCTGTGCCGCGACCGGGCCATCGAGGCCTGCGCCGAAGACAGCTCCTGCCGGCTGCTGCTGCGAGACGGCCGTCCCGTCGCCATGGCGGCGCTGAATGCGCAGGTTGCGGATCTGGTGCAGGTGGGCGGGGTCTATGTGCCCGAAGCGGCGCGCGGCCTTGGCCTGGGGCGCGAGGTCACCCGCGCGCTTCTGGCCGAGGCGCGCGACAGGGGCGCGCGCGTGGCGGTGCTGTTTGCCAACAACCCCGCCGCCGCCCGCGCCTATGAGGCGATCGGCTTTTCCCGGATCGGCAGCTACCGGCTGGTCTTCCTGGCCCGCCCGGTCGCGCTGCAGGAAGAGGTGTTCGCCCTGCGCGACATGC
>NZ_JAICBZ010000096.1:5000-13255 GCF_020179405.1 Xinfangfangia pollutisoli
CCAAGGCACCCAGCCGCGGCACATCGGCCCGGTCGATCAGCTCGATATGCTCGATCCGGTGCCGGCTGTCGCGCCGGCCATTGGCACGCTGCGCCGCCTCATAGCCGTCGATGGTCTGGCGCACTGCCGCATCGCCGATCGCATGGACGGCGATCTGCAACCCGCGCCGGTCGGCCTCGATGCAGATCGCATCGAAGGCGGCCGGGGAGAACAAGGGCTCGCCCCGCTCGGCGGTGCCGGGATAGTCCTGCAGCATATAGGCGGTGCGGCTGTCGACCACGCCATCCATGAACATCTTCACCATGCCCGCGCGCAGCCAGTCGTCATCATGCGCCTCGGTCATGACAGTGGCGCGGTCCAGCGCGTCCAGATCCATATGCGGCTTGAAGTGGAAGGGCACCCGCACCCGCGCGGTCAGGCGGCCCTCGGCCTGCATCTCGGCCAGCAGGGCGCAGGTATAAAGATTGCCGTCCATATTGATCATCGTGGTCACGCCATGGGCGGCGCAATGCGCCAGGCCCGCGGCCACCTTCTCTTTGTCGGCCGCGCGCTGCGCCGCATCGGGCCAGGGATCGGGCTCGCCGCCCGTGGCGATGCCCAGCTGCAGATGCGCCGCGCCGCCCAGGGCCAGGATCGGCCCGAAGGCCTCGAATTCGCGCAACTCGCCCGAGGCGGTGCCATCCTCGGCCATCACCACCACATGGCCATGCGGCATCTCGGCCCCGTGCAGCAGGCCCGCGGCGCGCAGGGCGGCGGTATTGGCCCAGACCGTGTGGTGATCGGGCGCCATCATGGCGATCGGCCGGTCGGCGATGATCGCATCCAGATCGTGCCGGGTGACCGGCCGGTCCAGCACCTCATAGGCCGCGCCCTGCGCCATCAGCAAAGGCCGGTCGGGATTTGCGGCCGCAAAACGCAGGAAGGCAGCCTTCAGATCGGCAAAGCCCATCACATCGGCCAGTTGCAGATTGGTCAGCTCGGCCCCGCCCAGCACCAGATGCAGATGGCTTTCGACAAAGCCCGGCAGCACCGTGCGCCCGCCCGCGTCGATCACCCGGCATCCCGGCCCGGCCAGCGCCCCGACCTCCTCGGCCGTCCCCACCGCCAGCACCTTCCCGCCAGCCAGCGCCACCGCCTCAGCCCGCGGCCGCGCCGGGTCCATCGTCAGCACCCGGCCATTCGTCACGATCATCTCAGCCTGCAAGACCAAGCTCCTTCATCTGTCCCTAAATATCCCGGGGGTCCGGGGGCAGAGCCCCCGGGGCCTACCGCCCCCGCACCACCGCCTCGGCCATCGAACACAGCATCTCGAACATCAGGCTGATCCCCAGCCAGGCCGTCCCGCCCGAGGCATCGAAGGGCGGCGAGACCTCGACCAGATCCGCCCCCACGATATCCAGCCCCCGCAGCCCCCGCGCCACTTGCAAGGCCTGCCAGGAATTCGGCCCGCCCACTTCCGGCGTGCCGGTGCCCGGCGCGAAGGTCGGATCGACGAAGTCGATGTCATAGGTCACATAGACCGGCCCCGTGCCCGCGATCTCGCGCGCCTCGACCATCACGTCTTCCGCCCCGCGCGCGTGGAATTCCGCAATCGGGATGATGCGGATGCCGTTCGCTTCGGCGAAATCCCAGTCGTCGCGGCCATAGGCGGTGCCGCGGATGCCGATCAGCACATAGCGTTTCGGGTCCACCAGCCCCTCTTCCACCGCGCGGCGGAAGGGCGTGCCGTGATTGTAGCGCGAGGTGCCGAAATAGATGTCGTTCAGATCGGTATGGCTGTCGAACTGGATCAGCCCCACCGCCCGCGATTTCGCCACCGCCCGCAGGATCGGCAGCGAGCACAGATGATCGCCCCCGCCGGTCAGCGGCCTGACGCCCGCCGCGACCACGCGGTCATAGAAGGCCTCCATCCGCGCCATGCTGTCCATCAGATCGGCCGGATTGGGCGCCACATCGCCCAGATCGGCGCAGTTCACCAGATCGAAGGGCCGGACCCAGGTCGCCCCGTTGGCCGCCCGGATCATCGTCGACAGGTCGCGCAGCTGGCGCGGCCCGTGCCGCGGCCCGGGCCGGTTCGTGGTGCCGCCATCCCAGGGCGCGCCGATCAGCCCGATCTCGACCTCGGCAAAGCGCGGATGGGCGAAATCGACATGCGGCAGCCGCATGAAGGTGGGCACGCCCGCGAATCGCGGCAGATCGAAACCCGAGACCGGAGTGAAAAAGCCTTCCGCCATGCTGCCATCCTTCCTGCGCGCGATTCCCGCCGCCATCCAACCATCCCGGGCCCGGACTGTCAGGTCCCGAAACGACGTTTACTCGCGGGATTTCCGCCGGTCCCGGGCGGGCTTCCGCAACGGCTCTTGACCGGGGGCCCGGCTTCGCGCCCTATCTGGCCATCCCGATCACAGGACCACTGCCGATGTTTTCCAAGACCGCCGACCCGACCTCTGCCCCGCCCCGTCCGACGCCTGGGGCCAATGCCAGCCGGTCCGTCCTCGGTTCCGACCTGAAGATCACCGGCGAGATCACCTCGTCCGGCACGATCGAGGTTCTGGGCGAAATCGACGGCAATCTGTCGGCCGATGTGCTGACCGTGGGCATCGAGGGCCGGCTTTCGGGTTCGGTCAGCGCCAATACGGTCGAGGTGAAGGGCCGGCTTGACGGCAAGGTCTTGACCGACAGCTTCACCATGCGCGCCTCGGCCCAGGTCGCGGCCGATGTCACCTATTCAGTGCTGATCATCGAAAGCGGCGCCACGATCGAAGGCCGCTTCGCCCGCCCGAAGGTCTGACGCCCAAGGTTTGACGCGCGCGGCCCCCTGTGCGCTGCCCGTAGCGCGCGGCCCCGAACCGGCCGCGCTGTAGTATCGGGCTAACACCCGCTTCGCCCCGCCCTGCCCTAGCCTGACCCGACCGTCAGCAAGGGAGGATGCAAGATGGCGAAGATCCTGATGATCACCGGCGATTTCACCGAGGACTATGAAACCATGGTCCCGTTCCAGACGCTTCTGGCCTGCGGCCACAGCGTCGATGCGGTTTGCCCCGGCAAGGCGGCGGGCGACACCGTCAAGACCGCGATCCATGATTTCGAAGGCGACCAGACCTATTCGGAAAAGCCCGGCCACAATTTCGCGCTGACCGCCGATTTCGCCACCGCCGATCCGGCGGCCTATGATGCGCTGGTCGTGCCCGGCGGACGGGCGCCGGAATATCTGCGGATGAATGCCGATGTGCTGGCCAAGGTCCGCCACTTCTTCGAGGCCGGCAAACCCGTGGCCGCGATCTGCCATGGCGCCCAGCTTCTGGCCGCGGCGGGGGTGCTGAAGGGGCGCACCTGTTCGGCCTATCCGGCCTGCGCCTATGAGGTGACGGCCTCGGGCGGGACCTTCGCCGATATCCCGGTGACAGAGGCGGTGACCGATGGCAATCTGGTGACCGCGCCCGCCTGGCCCGCCCATCCGGCCTGGCTGAAGCAGTTCATGGCGCTGCTCTGACATCACCGGGAAGGGAGGCCCCGCGATGTGCGAATTGTTCATCAAGGCCGATGCCGGGCAATGGCAAAGCCGCACCCATAGCTTGCGCATCGACGGGGTCGCCACCTCGATCCGCATCGAGGCGCATTTCTGGGACACCCTGACCGAGATCGGCGCGCGCGACGGAATGACCGTCGCGCAGCTGATCACCCGACTTTGGCATGAAGCGATGGATGCCGACCATGACCTGGGCAATTTCACCTCGTTTCTCAGGGTCTGCTGCGCGCGCTACCATGCGCTGATCGCGGCGGGGGAAATCTCGGCCGACCCGTCCGTGCCGATCGCCGACCACCCCGCGCGCGACATCCTGGCCCGCGAAACCGCCCGCCGCGGGCTGCGCGTCAACTGACCGGCCGGCATTTACGCCGATTTTACGCGCCCCCCCGCCTTCTCGCATAGCGCGTTTACGCGCCCCTGTCCGATCTCTCGGGTCATCGACACTCGGGAGACCTGTCATGGCAGATGTCATCTACCTTGCGCTTGCGCTTGCAGGCTTCGGCCTGTTCGCCGCAGCGCTGCGCCTGATCGAACGGATGTGAGGCGGCGATGCTGGACCTCATCCTCGGCCTTGCCCTTGCGGCGGGGATTTTCGTCTTTCTGATCCGGGCGCTTCTGCGACCCGGCCGGTCCTGAGGAGGCGGCGATGCACGACCTTCTGGGATATGCGGTGTTTCTGGCCGCGCTGACCGCCGGCGGCTGGGCTTTGGCCGCCTATATGCAGCCCGTCTTCACCGGCGGGCGCAGCCTTCTGTCGCCCGCGCTTGGCCCGGTCGAGCGCGGCTTCTACCGCATTGCCGGCATCCGCGCCGATCAGCCCCAGGGCTGGAAGGCCTATGCGCTGTCGGTGCTGCTGTTCAACCTTCTGGGCTTCCTGCTGCTTTACGCGATCCTAAGGCTGCAGGGCGCGCTGCCGCTGAACCCCGACGCCATCCCCGCCATGGCGCCGGATCTGGCCTTCAACACCGCGATCAGCTTTGTCACCAACACCAATTGGCAGGCCTATTCCGGCGAGGCACAGCTCAGCTCTCTGGCGCAGATGGCGGGGCTGACGGTGCAGAACTTCCTGTCCGCCGCGACCGGCATGGCGGTGGGGGTCGCGGTGATCCGCGGCTTCACCGGGCCCCGCGGCGCGGCGCTGGGGAATTTCTGGGCCGACATGACGCGCGCGGTCCTTTATGTGCTCTTGCCGCTGTCCCTTGTGCTGGGGCTGCTGCTGATCGCGCAGGGCGTGCCGCAAACCCTGTCGGGCGCGGCCCATGTCACCACGCTGCAAGGCGCCGAACAGCTGATCCCGCGCGGGCCTGTCGCCTCGCAGGTCGCGATCAAGCAGCTGGGCACCAATGGCGGCGGCTTTTACGGCGTGAACTCGGCCCATCCGCTGGAGAACCCGACCATTCTGTCGAACATGGCGCAATGCCTGTCGATCCTGCTGATCCCGGTGGCGTTCTGCTTCCTCTTCGGCCGCATGGCCGGCGACCGGCGGCAGGGCTGGGCGATCTTTGCCGCCATGGGCGTGATGTTCGTCGCGGGCCTGGCCGTGATCTACTGGGCCGAAACCGCCGGCAGCGGGCTTGGCGCCAATATGGAGGGCAAAGAGCAACGCTTCGGCGCCGCCCTTTCCGCGCTTTGGGCGGCGGCGACCACCGCGGCCTCGAACGGCTCGGTCAATGCGATGCATGACAGTTTCATGCCGCTGTCGGGCCTGGTGCAGATGATCAACATGCAGGTGGGCGAGGTGATCTTCGGCGGCGTCGGCGCCGGGCTCTACGGCATGCTGCTTTACGTCGTGCTGGCGGTGTTCCTGGCCGGGCTGATGGTCGGGCGCACGCCCGAATATCTGGGCCGCAAGATCGAGGCGCGGGAAGTCACGCTGGCCATGCTGGCCTTCCTGTCCATGCCGCTGGGCATTCTGGGCGGGGCCGCGATCTCGGCCAGCCTGCCCGCGGCGCTGGCCTCGGTGCAGGAGGGCGGGCCGCATGGGCTGAGCGAGATCCTCTATGCCTATTCCTCGGCGGTCGGCAACAACGGCTCGGCCTTCGCGGGCTTCGGCGCGGCGACGCAATGGCAGACCACCGCGCTTGGGCTGCTGATGCTGTTGGGCCGCTATGCGATCATCGTGCCGATGCTGGCGATTGCCGGCGCGCTGGCCGCCAAGACCCGCGCCCCGGTGACGCTGGGCACCTTCCCGACCCATGGCCCGCTTTTCGTGACGCTGCTGGTGCTGACCGTCACGGTGCTGGGCGCGCTGACCTTCTTCCCGGTGCTGGCCCTTGGCCCGATCGCCGAGGAAAGCGCGCGCCTGGCCGGCCAAAGCTTCTGATCCCGCCGGGCGGCCCAGGCCCGGGCCGCCCCCTTCCCCGTCGTCAAGGACCGGACCATGTCCAGCCATCCCCATTCCCGGCCCCATACGGGCCTTTACGCCACGGCCCTGCGCGCCTCGGTCGCCAAGCTGCACCCCCGCGCCCTGCTGGGCAATGCGGTGATCTGCGTCACCGCCGCCACCGCCGCCGTCACCACGCTTCTGGCCCTGCGCGACCTTGCCACCGGCGCCCCGGGCGCCGGGGTCAACCTGCAGATCGCCTTCTGGCTTTGGGTCTGCGTCCTGTTCGCCAATTTCGCCGAAGCCCTGGCCGAGGGCCGCGGCAAGGCCCGCGCCGACAGCCTGCGCGCCACCAAGGCGGAAACCATGGTCAAGCTGCTGGCCCAGGAAGACGACCCCGCCCCGCGGCTTGTTGCCTCGGGCAGCCTGCGGGCGGGCCAGCTGGTCCTGGTCGAGACCGGCGACCTGATCCCCACCGATGCCGAAGTGATCCGCGGCGTCGCCTCGGTCGATGAAAGCGCCATTACCGGCGAAAGCGCGCCGGTGATCCGCGAATCCGGCGGCGATCGGTCCTCGGTCACCGGGGGCACGCGGATCGTGTCCGACAGCCTGGTGCTGCGCATCCTGGCCGAGCCGGGCAAAAGCTTTCTCGACCGGATGATCGCCATGGTCGAGGGCGCCGAGCGGCAGAAGACCCCGAACGAGATCGCGCTGAACATCCTGCTGGCCGGGCTGACGCTGATCTTCCTTCTGGTCACCGTCACGCTGCAGCCCTTCGCGCGCTATTCCGGCATCGCCATTCCGGTCGTCACCCTGGCCGCGCTGTTCGTGACGCTGATCCCCACGACGATCGGCGGGCTTCTGTCGGCGATCGGCATCGCCGGGATGGACCGGCTGATGCGCGCCAATGTGATCGCGAAATCCGGCCGCGCGGTCGAGGCGGCGGGCGATGTCGACACGCTTCTGCTGGACAAGACCGGCACGATCACCTTCGGCAACCGGATGGCCGATGCCTTCCTGCCCGCCCAGGGCGTGATCGACCGCCAGTTGATCCGCGCGGCACTGCTGGCCTCGCTGTCGGATGACACGCCCGAGGGCAAATCCATCGTCGATCTGGCGCATCGCCTGCTGCCGGCCGATGACAAGCCGGCCGAGACCGGCGCGCCCATCGCCTTTTCCGCCCAGACGCGGCTGTCGGGCGTCGATCTGCCCGGGCGGCGGCTGCGCAAGGGCGCGGTCGATGCGGTGGAACGCTTCACCGGCCGCCACGCCGACCCCGGCCTGCGCGCCCGCATCGACGAGATCGCCCGCTCGGGCGGCACGCCCCTGCTGGTGGCGCAGGACGACACGATCTTGGGCGCGATCCATCTGAAGGATGTGATCAAGCCCGGCGTGCGCGACCGTTTCGCCGAATTGCGCGCCATGGGCATCCGCACGGTGATGATCACCGGCGACAACCCCCTGACCGCCGCCGCCATCGCGGCCGAGGCGGGGGTGGACGACTTCCTGGCCGAGGCGACGCCCGAGATGAAGCTGGACTTCATCCGCCGCGAACAGGCCGGCGGGCGGCTGGTCGCCATGTGCGGCGACGGCTCGAACGACGCTCCGGCGCTGGCGCAGGCCGATGTGGGCGTGGCGATGAATTCGGGCACGCCGGCGGCGAAAGAGGCCGCGAACCTGATCGACCTCGACAGCGATCCGACGAAGCTGATCGAGGTGGTCATGGTGGGCAAGCAGCTGCTGATCAGCCGCGGCGCGCTGACCACCTTTTCGATCGCCAATGACGTGGCGAAATACTTTGCCATCCTGCCCGCGCTGTTCGTCGCGGCCTTTCCGGGGCTGGCGGTCCTGAACGTCATGAACCTGCACAGCCCGCAAAGCGCGATCCTGTCGGCGGTGATCTTCAACGCGCTGATCATCGTGGCGCTGATCCCGCTGGCGCTGCGGGGCGTGCGCTATGCGCCCGCGGGCGCGGCGGCGCTGCTCAGGCGCAACCTGGCCATCTACGGCCTGGGCGGGCTGATCGCGCCTTTCCTGGGGATCAAGGCCATCGACCTGGCCGTCACCGCGCTTGGCCTGGCCTGAGCCCCCGATCCAGAACCGGAGCATCCCATGTTGACCCTTCTTCGCCCCGCCTTGGCCCTGACCCTGGCCCTTACCCTGCTGACCGGCCTGGCCTATCCCCTGGCGCTGACCGGCCTGGCCCAGACGCTTCTTCCCGGGCCCGCCGATGGCAGCCTGATCCGCCGCGGCGACCAAATGGTCGGATCGGCGCTGGTCGCGCAGGATTTCACCGGCCCGGCCTGGCTGCATCCCCGCGCCTCGGCCAGCGGCTATGGCACCACGCCCTCGGGCGCCTCGAACCTCGGCCCCACCTCGGCCGCGCTGGCCGAGGCGGTGGCC
>NZ_JAICBZ010000097.1 GCF_020179405.1 Xinfangfangia pollutisoli
GCCGGGTCTTCGCCGACCAGCACCACCGCCAGACCGGGCACCAGCCCCTGTTCCTCGCGCAGCCGCGCCACATGCGCAGCCACCTGCGCCCGCACCCCCGCCGCAAACGCCTTGCCGTCGATCACCTTGGCCGTCACTGCCCCTGATCCTTCCCCAGATGGCGCTCTTCCCGCGCGATCGACCAGTCGATCATCCGGCGCCAAAGCTTCTCCAACGCGTCTTCCGGCAACCCCTGTGCCGCCGCATGCCGGCGCACATTGGCCACCACTTCCTCGACCCGGTCCTCCAGCCTTGCCGCCAGCCCGACCCGCGCCTTCACCCGCGCCGCCGCGTCGATATAGGCCACGCGCCGCGCGAACAGCGCCACCAGTTCCTCGTCCAAGGCGTCGATCCCGGCCCGCACATCGGCCATGGTCTCGCAGTCCTGCGGTGCTTTCATGCCCACCCCCATGCTGGCGCCGGGATAGCCAAAGCAGGGCCCTTTCGCAACCGCAGCACGCTAGAACAGCCCTTCCACGAAACCCGCCTCGTTCAGCCGGATCACCTCGGCCGAGGGGCGTTTCGGCAGGCCCGGCATGGTCATGATCTCGCCGCAGATCGCCACCACGAAACCCGCCCCGGCCGACAGCCGCACCTCGCGCACCGGCACCGCATGGCCGGTGGGCGCGCCGCGCAGCGACGGATCGGTCGAGAAGGAATATTGCGTCTTGGCCATGCAGACCGGCAGATGACCGTAACCCGCCGCCTCCCAGGCGCACAGCTGGTCGCGGATCGCCTTGTCGGCCACGACTTCCGAGGCCCGGTAGATCCGCTTCGCCACCGTCTCGATCTTCTCGAACAGCCCCATCTCGTCGGGGTAAAGCGGGGCGAAATCGGCCGTGCCGCCCTCGACCAGATCCACCACATGGCGCGCCAGATCCTCGGCCCCGGCCGAGCCTTCGGCCCAGTGCCGGCACAGCACCGCCTCGGCGCCCTGATCGGCGACATAGGTCTTTACAGCGGCAATTTCCGCCTCGGTATCACCGTGGAAATGGTTGATCGCCACCACCACCGGCACGCCGAAGGATTTGACATTGGCAATATGGCGGCCCAGGTTCGGGCAGCCCTGCTTGACGGCGTCAACATTCTCGGCGGCAAGATCGGCCTTCAACACCCCGCCATTCATCTTCATCGCCCGCACCGTGGCGACGATCACGGCGGCCGAGGGCCGCAGCCCCGCCTTGCGGCATTTGATGTCGAAGAACTTTTCAGCGCCAAGATCGGCGCCGAACCCGGCCTCGGTCACCACATAATCGCCCAGCTTCAGCGCCGTCTTGGTGGCGATCACCGAATTGCAGCCATGGGCGATATTGGCGAAGGGCCCGCCATGGACGAAGGCGGGGTTGTTTTCCAGCGTCTGCACCAGATTGGGCTGCATCGCATCCTTCAGCAGCACCGTCATCGCGCCATCGGCCTTCAGATCGCGGGCATAGACCGGCTTGCGCTCGGAGGTATAGGCCACGACGATATCGCCCAGCCGCTTCTGCAGGTCGTCCAGATCCTGCGCCAGGCACAGGATCGCCATCACCTCGGAGGCGACCGTGATGTCAAAGCCGGTCTGGCGCGGATAGCCATTCGCCACGCCGCCCAGCGACACGACCATGTCGCGCAGCGCCCGGTCGTTCATGTCCATCACCCGCCGCCACATCACCCGGCGCGCGTCGATCTGCAGCTCGTTGCCCCAATAGATGTGATTGTCGATCATCGCCGACAGCAGGTTATGCGCGCTGGTGATCGCGTGGAAATCGCCGGTGAAATGCAGGTTCATCTCTTCCATCGGCACGATCTGCGCCATGCCACCGCCGGCCGCCCCGCCCTTCATGCCGAAATTCGGCCCCAGCGAGGCTTCGCGGATGCAGATCACCGCCCGTCTGCCGATCCGGTTCAGCCCGTCGCCCAGACCCACGGTCGTCGTGGTCTTGCCTTCGCCCGCGGGGGTGGGGTTGATCGCGGTCACCAGCACCAGCTTGCCATCCGGCCGGGCCGCCAGGCTGCGGATGAAATCCTGCCCGACCTTGGCCTTGTCATGGCCATAGGGCAGCAGATGTTCCGCCGGAATGCCCAGACGCGCGCCGATCTCTTGGATCGGGCGTTTCCGGGCCGCCCGCGCAATCTCGATATCGGTTCTGAATGCCATCCTACGTCTCCCCCCTCGGGCGATTTCGGGTTCTGGTCCCCAGTCTAGCCGCGCGGGTCGCCCTCCCGGCGGTGAATTGCGACGCCTGCGGACCGTTCTCCGCCTGCGTCTAATCCGCGGCCCCGCGCAGCCCGGCCAAAGGCGCCCAGGCGCGCTGGTCGGGCACGAACAGCCGCAGCGCATCGCCCGGGCGCAGCACGCCCGCCCGTTCGACCCAGGCGGTGATGCCGCGCTTGCCCCTGGCCGCGGCCTTGAAACCCTTGCCCTGCCCGCCGGTTGCCTTGGCAATCGTCACCGCCGGCTCCTGGCAGGGCCGGTTCTCCATATCGACGACCAGGGTCACCCCATCGGGCCCCTGCAACCGGCTGGAAGGCGGCAGATGGGTGAAATCCGGAATGCCCGACACCACCAGGCTGGCGCCCAGCCAGGCCGGATCCAGCCGGTCCAGCCCCAGCCCCTGCGCCACCTCGGCCAGTTCCTCGGCCGAGACCACCGACAATTGCCGGCTGTTGCGGATCTCGGTCCCGCGCGGATGCAGCGCCAGCACCCGGCTGCAGGATGGCCGGGTCTCGCCCGCATGCACTTCTTCGGCATAGCCCGCCAGCGTCAGCGGCATCTCGGCCAGTTCCTCGCCGAAGATTTCCAGCCGCTCGACCGGCCGGCGCTGGGTACCCAGCCAGGTGACGGTGCCGCGGATTTCGGTCGCAAGTATAGCAGACATCAGAGCGGCCTTGTCAGGATCAGGAACAGACGGCGGAACGGGAACAGCGCGCCGCCATCGGCAAGCCGCGGATAGGCGGTCTCAAGCGCCGCATCATAGGCATTGGTGAAACGGGCCCCGTCGGCGGGCGACAGCCGCTCCAGAAACGGCCGCATCGAGGTGCTTTCGGTAAAGCGCCGCACCGGATGGCCGGTCTCGGCGGGGCCAAGCTGTTGCAGATAGTCGCTTTCCCAGATCGTCAGCCGCCCCAGGGGCGCCAGGATCGCCCAATAATCCTGCGGGCTGGCCACCGCGGGCGGCGGCGGATCGGGCGGGAAATCGTCGGGAAACAGCGCCCGGGCGGTCAGGTGCAGCAGCCGGTGCGAGGCCGCTTCATGGTTGCGCGGCATCTGCACCGCCAGCGTGCCGCCCGGCGCCAGCATCCCGGCCAGCCGCGGCAGCAAGGCGGCATGATCGCCCAGCCATTGCAGCGCCGCATTGGAAAAGATCAGCGCCGGCGGCGTCCGGGGTTGCCAAGCCGCGATATCGGCCTCGATCCGCGCGTCATAGCCCTGCGCCTTGGCCAGCATCGCGGGGCTGGAATCCAGCCCCAATAGCCGCCGCCCGCCAAAGCGCACCCGCAGCGCCGCCGCCGCCGCCCCGTCGCCGCAGCCCAGATCCACCACATCGCCGGGCGGCAGGTCGGGGATCTGCGCCATCAGATCCAGCGCGGGCCGCAGGCGCAAGCCGCGGAAGGCTGCGTAGGCATCGGGGTTCCAGTCGGTCACAGCCACCTCTTCCAGCGGAAAAACAGCCAGGGCACCACGGCCGAGACCACCATGGCCCCCAGCGCCAAAGGATAGCCCCAGCTCCAGTGCAACTCCGGCATATGGTCGAAATTCATCCCGTAGATGCTGGCAATCAGCGTCGGCGGCAAGAAGACGAAGGCCACGACCGAGAACAGTTTCACGATATCGGCTTGCCGGATGTTGATCGCCCCCAGCGTCGCATCCAGCTGAAAGCGGATCTTCTCGGACTGCGCCTTGGCCACTTCGCGCAACGACCGCAGATCGGCGATCAGCGATTTCAGCTGCGGCCGGTCCAGCCCCGCCAGCGGCGCCTGCATGCCCGGCAGGCTGGGGGCCGCCAGCGCATTCAGCATCCGCAGCGCCGTGGCCAGGCTTTCATTCACCTTGAAATTCAGATCCTCGGCCCGGCCCACCCGCTGCAGCACCACGCTCAGCCGGTCATTCTGGCTGTTGGGGCGGCTGCTGTCGAAGATCGTCCGGCTCAGCAGGTCCAGCTTGCGCGCCTCGGCCTCAAGAATATCGGCCAGCCGGTCGACCACCGCCTCCATCAGCCCCAGAAGCGTGGCCGCGCCGCAGGACAGCGGCGTGTCATGCCGCGCCGCCCAATCGGCGAAATACTGGAACGAGCCGGGATGGTGGTAATGGACCGAGACCAGCCGCTCGGGCATGACCACGAAAGTCACCGGGCCGATGTCATAGCCGCCATCGTCGCGCGTGGCCAGAACCTGGGCGGTCAGGAACAGCGCCCCGTCCTCGGTATAGGCGCGCGAGCTGGCCTCGATCTCCTGCATGTCTTCGCGGGTGGGAATGCCGATCCCCAGCGCCGCCTCGACCGCGTCTTCCTCGGCGGCCGTGGGGTGTTCCAGGTCGATCCAGCGGCTTTCGCCCAAAGTCTGCCGGTCCAGGTCAAGCCGTTCCAGCCGGTCCCCGCGCGAGCGGTATGCGGTGATCATCCCAGTCTCCGGCCTGCCTGCCCGCCCATGCTAACGGCTGGCGCGGCGGCGTGCAAAAGGATTGAAGGCGGGGTGCCTGGGGATCGGCGACGATGTCAGGGCAAGTGAATCAGCGACATTCATATATGCTAAAATACGCGGCCAAGATCAGACATTCGAAGATAGCGCAGAGCGTGACCAGTCCCTGCGTTGGTCGAGACGCTCATGTTAGGTGCAGAGCAAGCCTATCATTTGACACCCTGGTTGGGCAGAGGATTTCCCTAGAGCTTCACTCATCAGCAATAATGCCTGGATCAATGGGCAATCTACACGCTGCTCACCAGCTCAAAAATAGCGCTTGCTTTCCACACAATGCCGATATCTGATTCCGCGTTGATACGCCCACTATATATACCAATTAACTTGCAAACCGGCCCATTGTACACGTTAGCACTCCCGTCTGACATAGTAACCGAACCACCCGAGCGATATGCAATTACGGGTGATCCCGACTGCCCTTGGCGAGACCGGCAATCAATTAACTGGATCGGCAGGTCATCAAAGTCTACAAACGGCTCAGAGGCGATGAACCCAGTGGCCCATACTGGAAAACAGCCACCAGCGGTTATGCCAAATGGAAAACCTACAACGCTGACAGTGTCAGCGGGACCCACCATTAAATCTTCTCCTGGTTTGCCAGGATCGTGCGGATAAAGATCAACGTTTTCGAGTTGCGTTAGTGGTAGAGCAACAATATCTGCCCTCGATCCCAAAGCAGGGTGCTCTATCCATCGCTTCCTGCTGTTGTCGAGATCAGAGTATAACGGCTCTAATTTGCACAGCCAGGATCCTATATGGCCTTTGAGATTGTGATAAACCGCGACTTCATTTGGGACACCCCCAGTTGAGGACATAGGCTTATTGTTGTCCTGGCGCCGACCGGTAAGGTTGTGCCTATTAGTGATCAGGAGAGGGCCTTTTTTTGAAAAAGATATGAACCCTGTTCCTGTGGAAAGCGTCTGACCGTTAAACCGCATCTGCAAAAGCAAAGATTGGATCGAAGGCTTGGCAATTACAGTCAACTCCACCCCCCTACAACGAATGCGCTCAGAGATCTGCCCTGTATTTATCCTAGGCGGTCACAACAATAAGAGCAGTAGCGCGTTAAATCAACAGCTCCGGTTTGAATTCCCAATTCCGCCTCGATTGCGGGCAGTGATTCTGCAAGTTTCCGTTCCAAACCACATCAATATCACTCACTCGGTGCGCTGCGACAGTCCGTTCCTCGCTTGATCCACCTTTCACACCCCGATCAACTGATTTGGCCCTGAACCAGCCACCCACAGCTTCACCAGCAACCCCCAAACAAAAAGCCCCGCATGACGCGGGGCTTTTTCTTACATCGGTGCCGGTTCCGGGTCGGGCTTCGGCTTGCGCGGGCGTCGGGTCTTCGGGATCGCCGCCACCGAAGGCGCGCCGCCGCCCGAGGCCGGGGTGTCGCCCGAATCGCCCTCGCCCAGCTTCTCGCCCGCAATCACCTTGCGGATCTCGTCACCGGTCAGGGTCTCGTATTCCAACAGGCCCTTGGCCAGACGTTCCCAGTCTTCCTGGCGTTCCAGCAGGATCTTGCGGGCGGTCTGATAGCCCTCGTCGATCAGGCGCTTCACCTCCTGCTCGATCGCGCGCTTGGTCTCGGCCGAGACCGAGAAGCCGCCGGTATTGCCCTGATAGCCTTCGGCCGCCTCGGCATAGTCGATATTGCCCACGACATCCGACATGCCCCAGCGCAGCACCATGGCCCGCGACAGCGCGCTTGCCTGCTGGATATCGCCCGAGGGTCCGTTCGACACCGCCTCGGCGCCGTATTTCAGGATCTCGGCCGCCTTGCCCGCCATGGTCATGGCGATGCGCTGTTCGCATTGATCCTTGTGCCAGTTCAGCCGGTCGATCTCGGGCAGCGACATGACCATGCCCAAGGCGCCGCCGCGCGGGATGATCGTGGCCTTGTAGACCGGATCGCATTTCGGCAGGCTCATGCCGACGATGGCATGACCGGCCTCGTGATAGGCGGTCATTTCCTTCTGCTCGGGCGTCAGCACCATGCTGCGACGCTCGGCCCCCATCATCACCTTGTCCTTGGCGTTTTCGAAATCGTCCATGGTGACAAAGCGGCGGCCGACCCGGGCGGCCATCAGCGCCGCCTCGTTCACCAGGTTCATCAGGTCAGCGCCCGAAAAGCCCGGGGTGCCGCGCGCGATGGTGCGCAGATCGACATCGGGGCCCAGCGGCACCTTGCGGGCATGCACCGACAGGATCTTCTCGCGCCCCTTGATGTCGGGGTTCGGCACATGGATCTGGCGGTCGAAGCGGCCGGGGCGCAACAGCGCCGGGTCCAGCACGTCCTTGCGGTTGGTGGCCGCGATGATGATCACGCCCTCATTCGCCTCGAACCCGTCCATTTCGACCAGCAGCTGGTTCAGCGTCTGCTCGCGCTCGTCATTGCCGCCGCCGATGCCGACGCCGCGGGCCCGGCCCACCGCGTCGATTTCGTCGATGAAGACGATGCAGGGCGCGTTCTTCTTGGCCTGTTCGAACATGTCGCGCACGCGGGACGCGCCCACCCCCACGAACATTTCCACGAAGTCAGACCCCGAGATGGTGAAGAAGGGCACCCCCGCCTCGCCGGCGATGGCGCGGGCAAGCAGCGTCTTCCCCGTACCGGGCGGGCCGACCAGCAGCGCGCCCTTCGGGATCTTGCCGCCCAACCGGCTGAATTTCTGCGGGTTGCGCAGGAATTCCACGATCT
The DNA here is from genome assembly GCF_020179405.1 of Xinfangfangia pollutisoli. Lineage (GTDB taxonomy): Bacteria > Pseudomonadota > Alphaproteobacteria > Rhodobacterales > Rhodobacteraceae > Pseudogemmobacter > Pseudogemmobacter pollutisoli. The sequence continues at coordinate 7,424 of NZ_JAICBZ010000097.1, forward strand.
CTTCCAGCTCTTCCTTGGCCTCGTCGATGCCGGCCACATCGTCAAAGGTGACGCGGCCGTTCTTCTCGGTCAGAAGTTTCGCCTTCGACTTGCCAAAGCCCATGGCGCCACCGCGCCCGCCGCCCTGCATCCGGTTCATGAAGAAGATCCAGATGCCGATCAGCACAAGGAACGGAAGCCACAGCGAGATCAAGGACATGAAGCCCGATTGCTGTTGCGGCGTCACCTGGACGTCAACCCCCTTGGCGATCAGCCGGTCGGTGACATTTTCCCCATCGGGCTTGACCGTCGAATAGGTCGTGCCGTCCTTGGCGCGCACCGTCACCCGTTCGCCGTCCAGCGTGACCTGACCGATCTTGCCGGCCTCCACCTGGGCGATGAAATCGGAATAGGACAGGTTGCGCGAAGAAAGCGTGGTCTGCCCGCCCGAGAACAGGTTGAAAAGCGCCAGGATCAACAGCAGCAGGACGACCCAGAAGGCGATGTTGCGTGCGTTGTTCACATGATACTCCCGTAGCGGCCCGCGCCGGCGGCAGCGCCTGCGGGCTTTGATCCCAAGATAGTCAATCCCGGCCCGGGTTCAATGCGATAACAGCCAGTCTTGGAAAGCGGGTGCGCATGTCGCAGGCGCCCGGCCGAAACCCGCGCAGGGCGCGGCGATCAGATCCTGGCCCTGCCAAAGCCCGGGGCTGACCTCCAGCACCTGCCGCGACAGGCCGGTCGCGCGCCAGTCGGGGCATTGGCGCAGCCCGGCCGCGCCCAGAGCGCGCACCTCGCCTGCGCCATCGACGATCCACCGCCCGTCCCAGACCTGCCCCGCAGGCACCGGCCCACCCAGGGCCCGCGCCTCGCGGCTGACCGAGCAGATCGCGCCCTGCCAGTGAAAGCGCACCCCTGCCAAAGTGGCATCGCGTCCCTGCAGCAGCGCGTCCTGCAAGGCGGCCAGCTTGGCCGCGCGGGGGGCATGCGGGGCGCGGGCGATCCAGCCGATCATCGCCAGCACCAGCCGCCGGCGGATCTCGGGCTCCCATCCCGCCAGATCCGCGGCGTCAAAGCGCAGGCTGCCCGCCGCCTCGGTCACGCCAAGGCCGGCCTGCGCCACCGCCCGCTGCACCAGCCCCTGCGCCGCGGCCAGGTTCTCGACCACCGCGGCAAGCCGATTGGCGCCCAGCCCCAGCGGCGCCAAGGCCCGCAAGGCGCGGCGGGCCTTGGCCCGGGTCAGGCGCAGATTGTCATTTGACGGATCCTCGATCCAGTCCAGCCCGCGGCCCGCCAGATAGGCGCGCAGGGCGGCGCGGCTTTCGCGCAGGAAGGGGCGGCGGAAGGTCACGCCGGCCTCTTGCCAGCTGGGGCGCATGCCCGACAGACCGTCCAGCCCGGCGGCGCGCGCCAGGCCCATCAGGAAGGTCTCGGCCTGGTCATCGGCGGTATGGGCCACGGTGACCAGCCCGATGCCCCGATCCCGCGCCCAATCGGCCATCAGCCGGTAGCGCGCCCGGCTGGCCTCTTCCATCAGATTTCCGGTGATCGCGCCGTGGTCCCAGACCAGCACCTCATGCGGCACGCCCAGACCGGCGCAGATCCGGCCGACCCAGGCGGCTTCCTCGGCGGCTTCCGGGCGCAGCCGGTGATCCACCGTCACCGCCCGCAGCGCCCAGCCCGCCTGCGGCGCCACCTGCGCCATCAGATGCAGCATCGCCAGCGAATCGCCGCCGCCCGACACGGCCAGCCCGATCGTCGCGGGCGCCGGGTCCTGCCCGCCCGTCGCGGCAAGGGCCGCGGCCAGCAATCTTTCCGTATCGCCCGACGGATCGGGCCGGCCGCCTGCTGGCACCCCTACTGGCACCCCAGGCCCTGCATCGCCGCAGGCGCCTGCGTCGCCGCCGGCGTGCCGGGATATTGCGTCGCCACCGCCGCCAGCGTCTGGCAGGCCTCGGGCACCTGGCCCAGCTTGCCCAGCGCCTGGCCCAGCTTCAGCAGCGCATCCGAGGCGAATTGCCCCTGCGGATCGCTGGAATAGCTGTCCAGATAGGCCCGCGCCGCGGCCGAGGTCTCGCCAAGGCTGCTCAGCGCCTCGCCGCGCAGGAAATGCGCCTCGGGAACTAGCGGCCCGCCCGGATAGGATTGGGCATAGGCCGCAAAGAGCGTTGCAGCACTGCGAAAGTCACCCTGACCGAGCACCCCCTTGGCCCGGTCGAAGTCTTCTTTCTCGGCAACAGCCATTTCGGGGCCGGCCGCTGCCGCGGGGGCAGTGCCGGTGGGTGCGGCGGGGGCAGCCGGCGCCGCGGCGGCGCCGGTGCTGCCGCCCAAGGGCGGCGTCGTCGGCTGGGCCATCGGGTCACAGCCCGGGGTCTGCTCGCACAGCCGAAACTCGATATCGCCGATCCGGTTGGTGCCATCGGCCACAACCCGGTTCAGCCGCAGCTCGATCTCTTCGGTCCGCGCGGTCAGCCGCGACAGTTCCGCCTCGATCGAATCCATCCGCGCCAGCGCATCGGCGCCGCCCACGGCGGCCGAGGCCCCCGAGGCGACGGTCTCGGCCTTCAGCCGGTTGAACTCGGCCGCCAGCTGATCCAGCTCGACCTTGATGTCGGCCAGCGTTTCGGCGCGCAGCGGGGCGGCAAGCCCCAGCGCGATCAGAACGACCAGCGATCCGCCGAGGCGCCGCATGGGATCAGACCCCTGCGCCAGCCGACAGCACCGTCACGGCGCGGCGGTTCTTGGAATAGCAGGCCTCGTCCGAGCAGACTTCGATCGGGCGTTCCTTGCCATAGCTGATCGTCTTCATCCGGCCCGCCGCCACGCCCTGGCTGACCAGGAACTGCTGCACCGCCGCCGCGCGCCGCGCGCCCAGGGCAAGGTTGTATTCCCGCGTGCCCTTCTCGTCGGCATGGCCTTCGATGATGATCGCATAGGCGGCATTCTGGTTCAGCCAGCCGGCCTGCGCGGTCAGGATCGTGCGCGCCTCGGGCGACAGCGTCGACTGGTCAAGCGCGAAGTGAACCTTGTCGCCCACGGTCTGGTTGAAATAGGCGATCGAGCGCGGATCGCTCGGGTCGCCCAGGCCGGTCGTGTCGACATAGCCGGTGCCGCCGGCCCCGCCCGCCCCGCCGGCGCCACCACCGGCACCGTAACGGTCGGGATTCTGACAGGCGGCCAGCGCCAGGGCGGAAAGCAGCAGCAGGGCCTTGGGGGTAAGGGTCATCGGGGATCTGTCCTCTTATGGGCTTTATGGGCTCGATGGCGTCGGGGCGACGTCCGGGGCTCTTTGGGGTTAACCTAACAGCTTTGCGCCCCCATGGGAATCCGGGGGCGCATCACGCGTTTGTCACGTCAGGGCAGCAGGGGCGACCAGGCCGGGTCGCTGGCCGGGCCCTCGGTGGTGATCTGCTTCAGATTCCGCCCCGAGATGTCGACCGACCACAGGCTGGCCTGTCCGCCCGCCCCCGCGCTTTCGCGGGTGAACATGATCACCCGGCCATTCGGCGCCCAGGTCGGGCCCTCGTCCAGGAAGCTGGCGGTCAGAAGCCGCTCTTCCGAGCCATCGGTCCGCATCACGCCGATATGGAACCGGCCGGCATTCTGCTTGGTGAAGGCGATCAGGTCGCCGCGCGGGCTCCAGACCGGGGTGGAATAGCGCCCCTCGCCGCCCGAGATCCGCCGCCCCTCGCCGCCCGAGGCCGGCATGATGTAGATCTGCTGCGTGCCCGAGCGATCGCTTTCGAACACGATCTGGCTGCCATCGGGGCTGTACGAGGGCGCCGTCTCGATCGAGGGCGCATTGGTCAGCTGGGTCAGCCGGCCCGACGCCAGGCTCAGCGTATAGATGTCGGAATTGCCGCCGCGTTCCAGGCTGAAGACCACGGTCTGGCCATCGGGCGAGAAGCGCGGGGCGAAGGTCATCGTGCCCTGCTGCTCTTCCAGGCTCTGACGGCGCAGGCTGCCCACGTCCAGAAGCGTGATGCGCGGGAAGCCGGATTCGTAGCTGGTATACAGGATGCGGTCGCCCGCGGGCGAGAAGCGCGGCGCCAGCACGATGGCGCTGCTATCGGTCAGATATTGCACATTGGCGCCGTCGTAATCCATCACCGCCAGGCGCTTGGCGCGGGCATTCTTCGGCCCGCTCTCGGAAACGAAGACGACGCGGCTGTCGAAATAGCCGCCTTCGCCGGTGATCTTGGAATAGACCACATCGGCCACTTTATGGGCCATCCGCCGCCAGCCCGCGGTCGTGCCGGCGAATTGCAGCGCCGCCCCCTCGATCTGGGTGCCGTTTTCCACGTCGAAGGCGCGGAACTTCACCGTGATGCGGTCGCCCGCCACCGAAACCGCGCCGGTGATCAGCACGCGGGCATTGATCGCGCGCCAGTCCGGGTAGGACACGCCGCCGTCGAAACTGGTGATCCGGGCGATATGCGCCTCTTGCGGGATCGCCGCGAAAAAGCCGGTGCCCACCAGGTCCGAGGCCACGACGCGGCTCAGCTGCGCGGCATAATCCCCCGCCCCGCCTTCATCGACGAAGACGGGAATGGCGATGGGCATCGGTTCGATGACCCCCACGGTGATGTCGATCCGCGGCGGCCGGCCATCTTGCGCCAGCGCCGTCAAGGGGGCGGCGCCCAGCCCCAGGGCCAGCGCCAGAAGCGAAAGAATGCGGAAGGGCGATGTCATAGGCCTCATGCTCCGTTTTTTTCTGTCCCTAGGCCAAAGCCCGGTGAAATCTAAGGGGAAAGCCCGCGGATCGGCGACCCTTTGCCCCTGGCGCGACGGGATATCGGCTCATCTCAGCCGCATCCCGTTTCCGTCGAAGGAAAACTCCAGCACTTTCCATGTGTCGTATTTGTCCGCCGGCAGCGGGATGCCGCCATCGCGATAGGCGATCTGGATCGCGCGGCGCGCCGCATCGAAGGCGACCTGAATGCCCGCCTGGCTCGGCCCCGAGCTTTCGATCAGGGTGATATTGCCGGGCCGGCCATCGGGCGAGAACTCCACCCGCAGGACCACGACCGAAGACAAGGCATCCGTCGACAGCGAGCCCACGTTCCACTTCTTGCCGATCACCGACGAGATATCGCCGATCTCGCCCGCGGTCAGCGGCGGGCCCGAGCGGCCACCGCCCTGCGCGCCCGAACTGGCCGCCGGTTCCTCTTCCGCCGCCGCAGCCGCCACGGCGGCCGCAATCGCATCGGCATCGCTGTCGCTGCTGTCTTCCGCCGTCGCCGCCGAGCTTGGGCTTTCCGAAGCGGCCGGCTTGGCCGGGGTCTCGGTGGGCTTCGGCCGCGCGGGCTTCGATTTCGGCCGCACCGACGCGGTCATCCCCAGCGCTTCGGTCTGGTCTTCCGTGGCCTCGGTGCGCAGCACGTCGCCCGTGTCTTCCGGCACCACCTCTTGTGTCGCCTCTTTCGGCGGCTCGACCGGCGTCTCGACCGGGGTCTCGCTGACCGCGGGCGTCGGCGACTCCGCCGTCACCGCCTCTTCCGGCGGCGTCTCGACCACGGGCGAGACGACATCGGCGGGCTTGGGCTTCGGCCGCGTCGACGAGGACATCGACGGCAAGGGCTGGTCGACCGGGGCCACCGCCACATCCTCGGGCTGCGGCTCGGGCGAGACGGGCAGCGGTTCAGGCTCGGGCTCGGGCTGCGGCGCAGGCTGCGGTTCGGGGGCCGGCTGGGCTTCGGGCTGCGG
>NZ_JAICBZ010000098.1 GCF_020179405.1 Xinfangfangia pollutisoli
CCGCGGTGCAGGGCGACCGCCGCCGCCTTCTGCGCATCGCCGCCTCGGCCGGCGGGCGGCTGCGGGCGCGGCTGATCCCGCCCGATCAGGAGCCGCGATAGGTGGAATAGGCAAAGGGGCTGATCAACAGCGGCACATGATAATGCGCCGCGGGATCGGCGATGCCGAAGCGGATCGGGATCTCGTCCAGAAACAGCACCCCCTCGGCCGGGGCCTGCCCCGAGGCGCGCAGATAGGCGCCGGCGCAGAAGACCAGCTCATACGCCCCCGCCGTCAGCGCCTTGCCCTCCAGCATCGGCGTATCGGTGCGGCCATCGGCATTGGTCACCGCTTCGGCGATCTTGCGATGGCTTTGGCCGCTGATCCGATAGAGCAGGATCTTCACCCCCGCGGCCGGTTTTCCCCGCGCCGTATCCAGCACATGCGTCGTCAGCCTGCCCATCGCCATTGCGTCCCCCGTTCCGATCCGTTCCAGTAAGCACAAGTTCAGCATAGGGCAGCCGGGCGTGGCGCAAAAACTCCTTTGTGGAAATCTTGAAAACGCCCGGCGATTTTCCGGCCTAAGCTGAAGATCACGACGAAGGAGAGCCGAATGAACCGCTACCCCCGCGACTTCCGCGGCTATGGTCCGACCCCGCCCGATGCCCGTTGGCCCGGGGGCGCGAAGATCGCCATCTCGCTGGTGCTGAATTACGAAGAAGGCGGCGAGAACAACACCCTGCATGGCGATGCGCAATCCGAGGCCTTCCTGTCCGACATCGCCGGCGCCGCCCCCTGGCCGGGGATGCGGCACTGGAACATGGAATCGATCTACGATTACGGCGCCCGGGCCGGCTTCTGGCGCCTGCACCGCTTCTTCGTCGAGAAGGCGCTTCCCGTGACGATCTACGGCGTCACCTCGGCGCTGGCGCGCAACCCCGAACAGGTGGCCGCGATGAAATCGGCCGGATGGGAGATCGCCAGCCACGGGCTGAAATGGGTCGATCACCGCGACATGCCCGTCGATGAGGAAGCCCGCCAGATCGCCGAAGCCTTCCGCCTGCACGAGGAAGTGGTGGGCGAGCCGCCGCGCGGCTGGTACACCGGCCGCTGCTCGATGCATACGGTGCAGCTGACCGCCGAGACCCAGCGGCTGGACTGGATCTCAGACACCTATGACGACGACCTGCCCTATTGGCTGGAACTTGACAGCCATGACCAGCTGGTCATCCCCTACACGCTGGAAGCCAATGACATGCGCTTCGCCACGGCGCCCGGCTATATCACCGGCGAGCAGTTCTTCACCTATCTGAAGGACACGTTCGACACGCTGTATGCCGAGGGCCAGGATGGCCGCGCCAAGATGTTCTCGATCGGGCTGCACAACCGGCTGATCGGACGGCCGGGAAAGTTCGCCGGGCTCAAGCGGTTCATCGACTATGCGATGGGCCATTCCGGCGTCTGGTTCGCCACCCGCGGCCAGATCGCCGACCACTGGGCCACGACCCATCCGCACAGGCGCATCGAACGGCCCAGCCGGATGAGCCGCGCCCGCTTCGTCTCGCGCTTCGGCGGGATCTTCGAACATTCGCCCTGGATCGCCGAACGCGCCTTCGATCTGGAACTGGGCCCGGCGCATGACAGCGCCACCGGCCTGCACAATGCGCTGGCGCGGGTCTTCCGCTCGGCCAGCCCGGATGAGCGGCTGGGCGTTCTGACCGCCCATCCCGATCTGGCCGGCAAGCTGGCCCAGGCCAAGCGGCTGACCGCCGAATCGACCGCCGAACAGTCCAGCGCCGCGCTGGACGCGCTGACCGATGCGGAACGCGCGACCTTCCAGCAGCTGAACGCCGAATACGTCGCCAAGCACGGATTCCCCTTCATCATCGCCGTGCGCGACAACAGCAAGGACACGATCCTGCAGGCCTTCCGCCAACGGATCGACAATGACACCGACACCGAATTCGCCACGGCCTGCGCCCAGGTCGAGCGGATCGCCGAACTTCGCCTGAAGGATATCCTGCCATGAGCCGCTATGCCGGCCCCGCCGACGGCCTGCCCCCGCAAACCGCCCTGCACACCGGCCGCGCGGTCTTTACCGAAGCCTATGCCGTGATCCCCCGCGGGGTGATGCGCGACATCGTCACCAGCTATCTGCCGGGCTGGGACCGGACCGAGCTGTGGATGATCGCACGCCCGATGTCGGGGTTCTCGGAAACCTTCTCGCAATACATCGTCAAGATCGCCCCGGGCGGCGGGTCCGACACGCCCGAGAACGACCCCGCGGCGCAAAGCGTGCTGTTCGTGACCGAGGGCGATCTGGTGCTGACGCTGGACGGCGCCACGCATCAGATGGGGCCGGGCGGCTATGCCTATCTGCCCGCAGGTGCGGCCTGGACGCTGAAGAACACCGGCGAAGCGCCCGCCCAGCTGCACTGGCTGCGCAAGATCTGGGAGCCGGCGCCGGGCATCGCCAGGCCCGAGGCCTTCGTGACCAATGAACAGCTGCATGCCCCGCGCGCCATGCCCGGCACCGAGGGCAAATGGGCGACGACGCGCTTCGTCGATCCGCAGGATCTGCGCCATGACATGCATGTCAACATCGTCACCTTCCAGCCCGGCGCGGTGATCCCCTTCGAGGAAACCCATGTCATGGAACACGGGCTTTACGTGCTTGAAGGCAAGGCGGTCTACAAGCTGAACCGCGACTGGGTCGAGGTCGAGGCGGGCGATTTCATGTGGCTGCGCGCCTATTGCCCGCAGGCCTGCTATGCGGCGGGGCCGGGGCTGTTCCGCTATCTGCTGTACAAGGACGTGAACCGCCACGCCCGGCTGCGCGGGCCCTGGTCAGGCGCCGTGTCCGGCCGCTAGGGGCCGGCTGCCGGCGCGAACCCATATCGAAGAAGGAGCCCGCGATGCGCCAGATCCGCACCGAACCGCTGACCGCCGAAGCCTTCGCCCCCTTCGGCCAGGTTCTGGAAGCCGCGGGCGATTTCCGCCTGATCAATGCCGGGCTTTGTCGGCGCCACCATGACCGCGCGCGGCTGGATTTCGGCGCTGACACCGGCGGGCAGGCCGGCATCTCGGTCTTTCAGGCCCAGCCCCGCGCCCTGCCCTATGACTTCGACCTGATCGAACGCCATCCCGAGGGCAGCCAGGCCTTCGTGCCGCTGTCCTCGGAGCCTTTCCTTGTCATCGTATCGCCCGATCCGCAGGCAGTTCCGCGCGCCTTCCTGACAAATGGCGCCCAGGGGATCAACCTGGCCCGCGGCACCTGGCATGGCGTCTTGACGCCCCTTGCCGCACCCGGCCTGTTTGCAGTGGTGGACCGCATCGGTCCCACGCCCAATCTGGAAGAACACCGCTTCAGCGAAGCCTGGCGGGTGATCCGGGGCTGATCGCCGCGGACAAGAAGACCGGAGCGCGCCCGGGGGCGGCCCCGCATCCGGCATTCAACAAGAAGGCCCCCGGGAAAGGGACGGAATATGACAACGGATCTGCATCCGGTGGACGAGGTTCTCGCGCCGCCGAAACTGTTCACGCTTGGGCTTCAGCATGTGCTGGTCATGTATGCCGGCGCGGTGGCCGTGCCATTGATCATCGGCCGCGCGCTGAAGCTGGAGCCGGCCGATGTGGCCTTTCTGATCTCGGCCGACCTGTTCGTCTGCGGGATTGCGACGCTGATTCAATCGTTTGGCATGACGCAATGGTTCGGCATCAAGCTGCCCGTCATGATGGGCGTGACCTTCGCCGCCGTGGGCCCGATGCTGGCCATGGCCGGCGCCAATCCGGGCCCCGAGGGCGCGCGGGCGATCTTCGGCGCGATCATCGCGGCCGGGGTGATCTCGATCCTGATCGCGCCGCTGGTCAGCCGGATGCTGCGCTTCTTTCCGCCGGTGGTGACCGGCACGATCATTCTGGTGATCGGCGTCAGCCTGATGCGGATCGGCATCAACTGGATCTTCGGCAATCCCGTGGGGCCGACTGCGCCCTCGCTGGTCGATCCGGCCTATAGCGACTGGCTGAAGGCCGCGACCGAGGGCATGGCCGCCGGAACGGTGACCGGCCTGCCGCCGATGCCCGAGAAACTGGCGCTGGCGGCTTCGGTGCCGAACCCGGCCTATGCGCCGCTGTCGGCCATGCTGGTCTCGGCCGTGGTCTTGCTGTCGATCCTGATGATCGCCCGCTTCGGTCGCGGCTTCGTCGCCAATATCTCGGTGCTGCTGGGCATCGTGATCGGCTGCCTCATCGCCATTGTCATGGGCACGATGAGTTTCGGCAAAGTGGCCGATGCCGCCTGGTTCGGGATGATCACGCCCTTCCATTTCGGCGCGCCGACCTTTCAGTTGGTGCCGATCGTCACCATGGTTCTGGTGATGATCGTCGTGATGATCGAATCCACCGGCATGTTTCTGGCGCTGGGCGACATGACCGGCCGCCGGGTGACCGAGCCGATGCTGTCGGCCGGGCTGCGCACCGACGGGCTGGGCACGCTGATCGGCGGGATCTTCAACACCTTCCCCTATACGTCCTTCAGCCAGAATGTCGGCCTGGTGGGGGTGACCGGAATCAAAAGCCGCTTCGTCTGCGTCGCGGGCGGAGCGATCATGGTGGTGCTGGGCCTGGTGCCGAAGATCGGCGCGCTGGTCGAATCGATCCCGACCATGGTGCTGGGCGGCGCGGGGCTGGTGATGTTCGGCATGGTGGCCGCAACCGGCATCCGCATTCTGGCCGGCGTCGATTTCGCCAAGAACCGCAACAACCTGTTCATCGTCGCGGTCAGCCTGGGCATGGGGATGATTCCGCTGATCGCGCCCAGTTTCAAACAGTGGATCTGGCACGACATCCACCCGCTGATCGAATCCGGCATCCTGCTGGCCTCGATCACCGCGGTGGCACTGAACGCCTTCTTCAACGGCGCCCCGCGCGACACCGACGCGATCAAGGCCGCCGCCGCGATGGCGGACCACTGAATGAAAAAGGCCCCGCAAATGCGGGGCCTTTTATAAATTCCTGCGAAGGACCGATCAGGCCAGCGCGAGATTGATCGCCGATTCGCGGCCGTCACGGCCACGCTCGACGTCGAAGGTCACCTTCTGCCCATCGGGCAGCTCACGGATGCCGGCGCGTTCCATCGCCGAGATGTGGACGAAAACGTCCTTCGAGCCGCTTTCCGGCGCGATGAAACCGAAACCCTTGGTGGTGTTGAACCATTTCACGGTGCCATTGGCCATCGTGTATACTCCTGTCATGTCGCCATCCGCTTGATGCGATGGCCCGGCTTCGTCACGAGAAAGATCGAGAACTGAAGCCGTGAGGAGACAGGATATCGATGATCGTGTGGTGTCGCCCCTTCTCTATGCGCCATTTTCGTCGGAATTGCCAGGGAATTCGTCAGCCGCATTTCGAATGGCCGCAAGAGCCGCAGGTCATGCAGCCCTCGACCATGCGCATCTCATAGGCGCCGCAGCTGGGGCAGGCCTTGCCCTTCGGCGCGCCGCCCACCACCAGAAGCTCGGCCTTGGGGTCGGATTTCAGCCCCAGCCCCTCGCCCTCGATGAAGCCGATGTCGATCAGATGCCGCTCGATCACCCCGCCGATCGCGGCCAGAATCGAGGGCACGTATTTGCCCTGCATCCAGGCCCCGCCGCGCGGATCGAACACCGCCTTCAGCTCTTCCACCACGAAAGAGATATCGCCGCCGCGCCGGAACACCGCGCTGATCATCCGCGTCAGCGCCACGGTCCAGGCGAAATGCTCCATGTTCTTCGAGTTGATGAACACTTCGAAGGGCCGGCGGTGGCCGGAAATGACGATATCGTTGATGGTGATGTAGAGCGCATGTTCGCTGCCCGGCCATTTCACCTTGAAGGTCTGGCCCTCCAGCGCTGCCGGCCGGTCCAGCGGTTCGGACAGATAGACCACTTCGCCCCCGGTCTGCGGCTGGGCGGCGGCTGGCGTTTCGGCCTGTTCCGACACGGTCAGGACCGAGCCCGTCACGTCATTCGGCCGGTAGGTGGTGCAGCCCTTGCAGCCCTGATCCCAGGCGGCCATGTAGACATCCTGGAACGCGTCGAATGAGATATCGGCCGGGCAGTTGATCGTCTTCGAGATCGACGAATCGATCCAGCGCTGGGCCGCGGCCTGCATGCGCACATGATCCTGCGGCGCCAGGGTCTGGGCATCGACGAAATGCGCGGGCAAGGGCGCATCGCCGAACTTTTCGCGCCACAGGCGCACGGCGTAATCGACCACTTCCTCTTCGGTGCGCGAGCCGTCCTTCTGCAGCACCTTGCGCGTATAGGCGAAGGCGAAGACCGGCTCGATGCCGCTGGACACATTGCCCGCGTAAAGCGAGATCGTTCCCGTGGGCGCGATCGAGGTCAAAAGCGCGTTGCGGATGCCGTGCTGGGCCACCGCGGCGCGGATATCCTCGTCCATGCCCTGCATGTTGCCACTGGCGAGATAGGCCTTGGCGTCGAACAGCGGGAAGGCGCCCTTCTCCTTGGCCAAATCGACACTGGCAAGATAGGCCGAGCGGGCAATGGCATGCATCCAGTCGCCGGTCAGTTTCGCTGCCGCTTCGCTGCCATAGCGCTGGCCGACCATCAAAAGCGCATCGGCAAGCCCGGTGACGCCCAGCCCGATCCGCCGCTTGGCCTGCGCCTCCTGCGCCTGCTGCGGCAGCGGGAAGCCGCTGGCATCGACGGTGTTGTCCATCATCCGCACCGCCACGCGGACCAGCCGGTCCAGCGCCGCCATGTCCAGCGCCGCGCCCTTGCCGAAGGGATCGCTGACCAGCCGCGCCAGGTTGACACTGCCAAGGAGGCAGGCGCCATAGGGCGGCAGCGGCTGCTCGCCACAGGGGTTGGTCGCGGCGATCGTCTCGGCATAGCCCAGATTGTTCGCCGCATTGATCCGGTCGATGAAGATCACGCCCGGCTCGGCATAATCATAGGTCGAGCGCATGATCCGGTTCCACAGATCGCGCGCCTGCAGGGTGCGGTAGACCCGGCCGTCAAACACCAGATCCCAGGGCGCATCGGCCTTGACCGCGGCCATGAAGGCATCGGTCACCAGCACCGACAGGTTGAACATCCGCAGCCGCGCCGGATCGCGCTTGGCCTCGATGAAGGTTTCGATGTCGGGGTGATCGCAGCGCATCACCGCCATCATCGCCCCCCGGCGCGAGCCGGCCGACATGATGGTGCGGCACATCGCATCCCAGACATCCATGAAGGACAGGGGCCCCGAGGCATCGGCGGCGACGCCTTTCACCTCGGCCCCGCGCGGGCGGATGGTCGAGAAATCATAGCCGATCCCGCCGCCCTGCTGCATGGTGACCGCCGCTTCCTTCAGCGCGTCGAAAATGCCGGGCATCGTGTCGGGGATGGTGCCCATCACGAAGCAGTTGAACAGCGTCACCGACCGGCCGGTGCCGGCGCCGGCGGTGATGCGGCCGGCGGGCAGGAACTTGAAATCCTCAAGCGCGTCATAGAAGGGCTGCTCCCATCGCGCCGGATCGGCCTCGGTTTCGGCCAGGGCCCGGGCGATGCGGCGCCAGCTGTCCTCGACCGAGCCGTCGACGGGGGTACCATCCGCCTCCTTGAAGCGGTATTTCATATCCCAGATCGACTCGGCGATGGGTGCTGCGAAGCGCGTCATGAACGCCCCCTTCCAATCTTGCAGGCATAAAAGATAAAGCCGCAGGGCATATCTTGTGGATATCTGCGGCGTAGCCGCAGGATATCTGCGATCCGGGCCAGCGTCAACTTGAAGCCGCCGATGGCGCGCCTATGCTGGCCGGCATGGAATACGTGAACCTTCTGAAGCTGTGCGTCGGCGCCGACAGTGTCGAGGATCTGGAAGACTGGCAGACCAGCCAGCGCGGCCGCTGGCCCGCGGGCCGGGCGGAACATGTCACCCGGATGTGGCCGAAACGCGAGGCCGATCTGCTGGCCGGCGGCTCGCTGTTCTGGGTGATCAAGGGGGTGATCCTGTGCCGCCAGCGGCTTCTGGGGCTTGAGGAACGCCGCGGCTCGGACGGAATCGCGCGCTGCGCGCTGGTGCTGGACAGCAAGGTGATCCGCACCGAGGCCGCCCCCCGCCGCCCGTTCCAGGGCTGGCGCTATCTGGCGCCCGAAGACAGCCCGCGCGATCTTGCCCCCGGCCGCGCCGCCGACGATGCCTTGCCGCCCGATCTGGCGCGGGCGCTGGCAGAGATCGGCCTGCGCTAGAAAACCTGCCCGGAAAGGGCATACCGCCGCCACTCCGGCAGGAGGGCGGCGGTACCCGGAAGGGAAAACACCCTTTTGAAAAGCGTCGCGATCAATCTTCGCCTGGAAATTTATGCATGCCCCTTAGCACGACGTCATCGCGCCGCCGCAGTAGGGTTATCCTGACCCTACGTCACCTTGCGCCCCTGCCCGGCCAGGCGCGGGCCCGGCCTGCCGGTTTTTCAGGCAGATCGGCGGCGCCACTCTTCCGCAAAAGGCAAAACTGCTTCGTGCCCAGCCACAGAGTTTGTTCTTGCCTTGAATCGCCGGGCCCGGCTTGATGATCCTGAAGAAAAGAAGGGGCGCGCGATCTGCCTTACGCCGCATCGGGCGGGCGCGCAGGGGGCCTCAAACGGGGAGACCGCGGCGGACGTACATATGAGCAGCATCGCGTTTCTGGTCAACGGAACGCCGGTCCGCATTGCGGGAGAAGCCCCGACGCGGACGCTCCTGGATTGGCTGCGCGAGACGCGCGGCCTGTGCGGCACCAAAGAGGCGTGTTGTGAAGGCGATTGCGGCGCCTGCACCGTGATGGTCACGGACGAGACCGGATCCAAGGCGATGAACGCCTGCATCCTGTTCCTGCCGCAGCTGCACGGCAAGGCGGTGCGCACGGTCGAAGGCATCCCCGGGCCGGATGGCGCGCTGCATCCGGTGCAGCAGGCGATGATCGACCATCACGGCAGCCAATGCGGCTTCTGCACCCCGGGCTTCGTGGTCTCGATGGCCGCGGCGCATCTGAACGGCGACCGGAATCATGACGACGTTCTGGCCGGCAACCTGTGCCGCTGCACCGGCTATGCCCCGATCATCCGCGCCGCCGAAGCCGCCGCCCAGGCCCCCGTCCCCGCCTGGATGACAGCGGATGCGGCCTTCCTCTCTGCCAAAATATCCTCTGGGGGTCCGGGGGGCGAAGCGCCCCCGGCCGCCTACCGCCCCACAACCGCAGACGATCTTGCCGACTGGTATCTGGCCCATCCCGACGCCACACTGGTGGCCGGCGCCACCGATGTGGGGCTTTGGGTGACGAAACAGCTGCGCGATCTGGCGCCGGTCGGCTTCCTGAACGGCGTGGCCGAGTTGCGCGGGATCCAGGCCCAGGGCGACCAGTTCCGCATCGGCGCGATGACCACCATTGCCGAATTGCGCAGCGCGATGGCCCCGCATCACCCGTCCTTCGCCGAGATGCTGCGCCGTTTTGCCAGCGCCCAGGTCAGGAATGCCGCAACGATCGGCGGCAATATCGCCAATGGCAGCCCGATCGGCGACGGGCCGCCGGCGCTGATCGCGCTGGGGGCGGTGCTGCATCTGCGCCGCGGCGCGGAACGGCGCAGCCTGCCGCTTGAGGATTTCTTCCTCGACTATCGCAAGCAGGACCGCCGCCCCGGCGAATTCGTCGAAGCGCTGACCCTGCCCGCCAAGGCGCCCGCCTTGCGGATCTACAAACTGTCGAAACGCTTCGACCAGGATATTTCCGCGGTCTGCGGCGGGCTCAACGTGACGGTCGAGAACGGCCTCGTGACCGGCGCGCGCATCGCCTTTGGCGGCATGGCGGGCATTCCCAAACGCGCCGCCGCCGCCGAAGCCGCGCTGCTGGGCCAGGGCTGGAGCGCCGAGACCGTCGCCCGGGCCGCCGCCGCCATGACGCAGGACTTCACCCCGCTCAGCGACATGCGCGCCTCGGCCGGCTACCGGATGGAGACGGCGCAGGCGATGCTGACGCGCTATTTCCACGATCTGGCCGGCGCGCCGGTTTCCGTGCTGGAGGTCGCGCCATGAGCCTGGGCAAACCCCTGCCGCATGATTCCGCGCCGCTGCATGTGACCGGCCAGGCGCGCTATCTGGACGATATCCCCCTGCCCGCGGGCACGCTGCATCTGGCCTTCGGCCTGTCGACCATCGCCTGCGGCGAGATCGTCGAGATGGATCTGTCGGCGGTGCGCGACGCCCCCGGCGTGGTGGCGGTGATCGCGGCCGGCGATCTGGCCGAGATCCCCGATTGCTCGCCCTCGATCGGCGACGAGCCCCTGTTGACGGCAAAACAGATCGAGTTCCATTCCCGGCCGATCTTCATCGTCGCCGCCACCAGCCATCTGGCGGCGCGCAAGGCGGCGCGGCGGGCGAAGATCACCTATGCCGAAAGCCAGCCGATCCTGACCGTGGAAGAGGCGCTGGCCGCCGACAGCCGGTTCGAATCCGGGCCGGTGATCTGGGCCCGCGGCGATGCGGCGGCGGGGATTGGTGCCGCGCCGCATGTCATCGAAGACGCATTCGAGATCGGCGGACAGGAGCATTTCTATCTGGAAGGCCAGATCGCCGCGGTGTTGCCGCAGGAAGATGGCGGGATGCAGGTCTATTCCTCGACCCAGCATCCGACCGAAGTGCAGCACAAGGTCGCCCATGCGCTGCATCTGCCGATGGCGGCGGTGCGGGTGGAAACTCGGCGGATGGGCGGCGGCTTCGGCGGCAAGGAAAGCCAGGGCAACTGGCTGGCCATCGCCTGCGCGCTGGTGGCGCGGGCGACGGGGCGGCCCTGCAAGATGCGCTATGACCGCGACGACGACATGGTGGTGACGGGCAAGCGGCATGATCTGAAGATCCGCTATCGCGTGGGCTTTGACGATCGGGGCCGGGTGCTGGGGCTGGAATTCCAGCACCTGTTCCGCTGCGGCTGGAGCCAGGACCTGTCGCTGCCGGTCGCCGACCGGGCGATGCTGCATGCCGACAATTGCTACTGGCTGCCGGCGATCCGCATCGAAAGCCACCGGCTGAAGACCAATACCGCCAGCGCCACCGCCTATCGCGGCTTCGGCGGCCCTCAGGGGATGATCGGGATCGAGCGGGTGATGGACCATATCGCCTTCGCCCTGGGGCAGGAGCCGCTGGAGGTGCGGCGGGCGAATTTCTACCGCGGCATGGTCGCGCCCGTGGCCGGCCCCGGGGGCGCTTCGCCCCCCGGCCCCCCCGAGGATATTTCCGGACAGATGAAAAGCGCCGGGCCTTCGGCGCCTTTGCCCGCGGGCGAGGCGCCGGACCTGACCTCGCGCGGGGCGGCCGGCCTGGCCGGCAGCGGGCGGCGGCTGGAGACCGGGCCCTCCGGCGGCACAGCGGCGCGGATCGAAACTGCGGGCACAGTCGGCACGGCACATCGGATTGCCGGCGCGCATTCTCCGGCGGCGGCCAAGGCCGCGGTTGAGGCCGAGCGTCTGGCCGCCCTGCCCCAGACCACGCCCTATGGCATGGAGGTGAGTGATTTCATCGCCGACGCGCTGGTGGCCGAGTTGGAAAAGCGGTCGGATTACCAGGCCCGCAAGGCCGAGATCGCGCGCTGGAACGCCGCCTCGCCGATCCTGAAACGCGGCATCGCGCTGAGCCCGGTGAAATTCGGCATCTCGTTCACCCTGACCTGGCTGAACCAGGCCGGCGCCCTGGTGCATGTCTATCAGGACGGCTCGGTCCATCTGAACCATGGCGGCACCGAAATGGGCCAGGGGCTGAACCAGAAGGTCGCGCAGGTGGCGGCCCAGGTCTTCGGTCTCGATCCGGGCGCGGTGAAGATCACCGCCACCGATACCGGCAAGGTGCCCAATACCTCGGCCACGGCGGCCAGCTCCGGCAGTGACCTGAACGGCATGGCCGCGCGCGAGGCCTGTCTGACGATCCGCAGCCGGATGGCGGATTTCCTGGCCGAAAAGCACCAGATCGCGGCCGAGGCCGTGCGCTTTGCCGAAGGCATGGTGCATGCGGGCGGCGAAAGCTATCCGTTCGAGAAGGTCGCGCAATGTGCCTATCAGGCGCGGATCTCGCTGTCCTCGACCGGCTATTATGCCACGCCGAAGATCGCCTGGGACCGGGTGAAGGGCCAGGGGCGGCCGTTTTTCTATTTCGCCTATGGCGCGGCGGTCAGCGAAGTGGTGATCGACACGCTGACCGGCGAGAACCGGATCCTGCGCGCCGATATCCTGCATGACACCGGGTCCAGCCTGAATCCGGCCATCGACATCGGCCAGATCGAAGGCGCCTATGTGCAGGGCGCGGGCTGGCTGACCACTGAGGAGCTGGTCTGGGACGGCAAGGGCCGGCTGACCACGCATGCGCCAAGCACCTACAAGATCCCGGCCTGTTCCGACCGGCCGCGGGTGTTCAATGTCGGGCTTTGGGGGCGCGAGAATCCCGAAGCGACGGTGGGCAAGTCCAAGGCGGTGGGCGAGCCGCCCTTCATGCTGGGGATTTCCGCCTTTCTGGCGCTGTCGGATGCGGTGGCGGCCTGCGGCGACGGGCGCGCCTATCCGGGGCTGCGCGCGCCCGCCACCGCCGAAGCGGTGCTGGCGGCGGTCAAACGGGTGCGCGGCCATGCGTGAGGGGCGCGGATTTTCGTCAAAAAAGCGCAGCTTCGGATTTTCGTCGAAAATCCGGGGACCGGCGGATGTTTGACCGCGAGGCCCTTGCCCGGGCCGTGGCGGCGCAGGGCGCGGTCGCGCGGGTGGTGATTGCCGCGCATGACGGGTCAAGCCCGCGCGAGGTGGGGGCGGCGATGCTGGTCTGGCCCGGCGGCCAGGAGGGCACGATCGGCGGCGGCGCGCTGGAGCATGAGGCGGCGCGCGCGGCGCTTGCCGCCCTGGCCCGCGGCGCCGGCCGGCTGGAGCGGGTGGCGCTAGGCCCGGCTTT
>NZ_JAICBZ010000099.1:0-1963 GCF_020179405.1 Xinfangfangia pollutisoli
AAGGCGCGCGGCTTCTGGCGCCGCGGGTCACGGTGCTGGCGCTGGGCGGGGCCAGCTGGGCGCGGCTGGGCAGCGACGGCGCCTGGGTGCCCTGGCTGGAAGCCAGGGGCGTGGGCATCGCCCCCTGGAAACCCGCGAATATGGGGCTGCGGGTCGATTGGTCGGCGCAGATGGCGCGTCACTTCGGCCAGCCGGTCAAGGGCGCGGCGCTGTTGCTGCCCGGCATGGCGCCGCAGCGCGGGGAATTCGTGATCTCAGCCCGGGGGCTGGAAGGCGGCGGGATCTATGCCGTCAGCCGCGCCCTGCGCGAGGGCGCGGCGCTGCGTATCGACCTGATGCCGGACGTGACCGAACCCGCGCTGGCGGCGCGGCTGGCGCGGATGAAGCCCGGCGAAAGCCTGTCGAACCGGCTGCGCAAGCTGGGCCTGCCCCCCGCGGCGGCGGCGCTGGTGATGGAATGGGGCCGCGGCCAGCCCATCGAGATCGTCAAGCGCCTGCCCGTCCGCCATCAGGGCCCCCGCCCCCTGGACGAGGCGATTTCGGTCGCGGGCGGGATCACCGCCGACAGCCTGACCGCAGATCTGGAACTGCGCGCCTGCCCCGGCGTCTTTGCCGCGGGCGAGATGCTGGACTGGGAGGCGCCGACCGGCGGTTATCTTCTGACCGGCTGTCTTGCCACCGGACGCTGGGCCGGTCAGGCTGCGGCGCGGGTTCTGGCAGGACGGGCGGGGTGAAACCCGGCCCCAAGGGGGGCAGATGGCCGAGGCGAAACTTCTTTCGGGTGGCAATCCGCAGATCGCCAAGGGCGATGGCCCGGGGCCGGTCACAGCCTGGCTTGACGCCGCGCCGGATTGGCGCGGAGACCATGCCCGCACGGTGGATGCGCTGGTGTCAGACCTGGTGCCGGATATTCGCAAGGCGGTGCGCTGGAATTCGCCCTTCTACGGCGTCGCCGGTCAGGGGTGGTTCCTGTCCCTGCATTGTTTCACCCGCTTCCTGCGGCTGTCCTTCCTGACTGGAGCGCATCTGACGCCCCCGCCGCCCGGCCCTTCGAAAGACCCGAACACGCGCTATCTCGACATTGCCGAGCCGGGCATCGCCGATGCGGCGCAGCTGAAGGACTGGATCGCCCAATCCGCCGCAAGGCCGGGTTGGGACGGGTTCTAGATCCGCACCTTCGCGGTGGCGGTGGCTTCGTTTCCGGTATTGGGCGTGCCCTCCGGCTCGATCAGCATCAGGCAGGCTTCCTCGGCCGCCATCGGGCAATGTTCCACGCCCTTGGGCACCACGAACAACTCGCCCGGGTTCAGCACCACATCGCCATCGCGCAGCTGGATCGTCACCTGGCCCGACAGGCACAGGAAGAAATCGTCGGTATCGGCATGCGAATGCCAGACGAATTCGCCCTTCACCTTGACGACAAAGATATCGTGCCCGTTGAACCCGGCCACGATCTTCGGCGCCCAGTGATCGGAAAACAGCGCCAGCTTTTCGGCCAGGTTGACCTTTTGCTGCTGGTCCGAAGCAGGCTGGCCGCTCACCGCGACAGCCCGCCCGGCAGGTTCGGCACGTCCAGCGCGCTGAATCCGTAATGGCGCAGCCAGCGCAGATCGGCCTCGAAGAAGGCGCGCAGGTCGGGGATGCCGTATTTCAGCATGGCGATCCGGTCGATGCCCATGCCGAAGGCAAAGCCCTGCCATTGCTCGGGGTCCACCCCTGCCGCGGCCAGCACCTTCGGGTGCACCATGCCCGAGCCCAGGATCTCCATCCACTTGTCGCCTTCGCCGATGCGCAATTGCCCACCCACGTTGGAATAGCGGATGTCCACCTCGGCCGAGGGCTCGGTGAAGGGGAAGTGGCTGGCGCGGAAGCGCAACTCGACCTTGTCGACCTCGAAGAACGACCGGCAGAATTCCTCAAGGCACCATTTCAGGTTGGCCATGGAAATGTCGCGGTCGATCGC
>NZ_JAICBZ010000099.1:2050-12705 GCF_020179405.1 Xinfangfangia pollutisoli
CGCGCCATTGGCTTGCAAGGACCGGATCTGCACTGGCGAGGTATGGGTGCGCAAGACATGCGGCGGGCGGTTGTCGCCTTCCGCGCGCGCCATGAAGAACGTGTCATGTTCCTGCCGGGCGGGATGCTCGGGCGGGATGTTCAGCGCGTCGAAATTGTACCAGTCGCTTTCGACCTGCGGGCCTTCGGCGACCGAAAAGCCCATATCGGCGAAGATCGCGGTCAGCTCGTCCCAGACCTGGCTGATCGGGTGGATCGTGCCCATCCGGCGCGGCCGGCCCGGCAGGGTCACGTCCAGCCATTCGGCGCGCAGCCGCTCGTCCAGCGCCGCATCGGCCAGCGCGGTCTTGCGGGCGCGCAGGGCTGCGTCGATCTCATCCTTCAGGGCGTTCAGCTGGGCGCCGGCGGCCTTGCGTTCTTCCGGGTCCATCTTGCCCAGCGTCGCCATCAGGGCGCTGATCTCGCCCTTCTTGCCCAGGGCCGCGATCCGCACCTCTTCCAGCGCAGCCTCGCCCGCGGCACCGGCCACGGCCTCGATATATTTCCCACGAAGTTGGTTCAGGTCCATCGCCGCGCCTCTTGTCGATGCGCCCCGGGGTTAGCGGGGCAGGGGCGCGATTGCAAGAGCGGCTCAGGCCGAGACGCGCAGCGCCGGGGCCGCCAGCGCCACCGGATGCCAGCCGGCAAAGCCGAAGCGCGGGCGGTGCGGCAGGCTGCCCAGCGCCAGCGGCGGCAGGGGCACGGGCCCGCGCGGGCCCAGCATGCGGATGACCAGCCGCAGCGCCTCGGGCGGCAGGGCGAGGCGGCCCTGGGCAAAGCGGCCGGCGCGCAGATCGGCGGTCAGGCGGGCGGTGAAGGCACGGGCGGCGCCCGGAACGAAGCCCAGGGGCACTTCGCCGCGATGGAAGCCCGCGGCCACGGCGCGGGCCAGGATCAGCGCCGCGGTGGCGCGGTCGCAATCGGGGCGCGCGGTGATGGCATCGGCGGCCAAGAGAAGGTCGATCGTCGCATGCGGATCGGCGAAATCCAGCCCCAGGGCGAATTCATGCCACATCGCGGGGCCTTCGGGCAGCAGGAAGGCGGTCAGGCCTTCTTGCATCGGGATCATCTGGGCCATCATCACTACACTCTCACCAGAACCAATGCCGCCCTGTGGCGGCGATTGTTCCGATCATGCGGGTGATTCGGGCAGGAATACGGCCCGGATGCAGCGCCTTCTGGCCCGATCCCGCGCTTTGCCGCTAAGCCGCCCGCTCAGACGCGAAGAACGCCTCGCAGACCTGCGCAACCGCCGTCAGCGCCGTGTCGTCCAGATCCAGATGCGTGACCCAACGCAGCGTGTCATAGCCACCGACCGCGATGCCTTGCGCCGCCAGCGCGTCCAGAAAGGCGCGCGTGTCGATGCCCTTTGGCGTCATGAACACCATATTCGTCCGCGCCGGCCCCGCCCCCAGCTGCGGATAGCGCGCCAGAATTGCCGCCAGCCGCTGCGCGCGGGCGTGATCCTCGGCCAGGCGGTCGATGTTGCGCTCCAGCGCATGGATCCCCGCCGCCGCCAGGATCCCCGACTGCCGCATCCCGCCGCCCAGCATCTTGCGCAGCCGCCGCGCCGCTTCGATCTGGTCGCGCGACCCGGCCAGGATCGAGCCTACAGGCGCGCCCAAGCCCTTTGACAGGCACAGCGAGACCGTGTCGAACTGCCCGGCAATCCAGGCCGGATCGCGGCCGGTTGCGACGGCGGCATTCATCATCCGCGCGCCGTCCAGATGGCAGGCCAGCCCGCGGCTGCGCGCCAGCGCGGTGGCCTCTTGCAGATAGGCATCGGGCAGCGCCAGGCCGTTGAACGTGTCTTCCAGCGCCAGAAGCCGGGTGCGGGCATAGTGGAAATCGTCGGGCTTGATCGCCGCGGCAATCGCCGCCAGCGCGATGGTGCCGTCCGCCTCGTTCGGCAAGGGCTGCGGCTGGATCGAGCCCAGAACCGCCGCCCCGCCGCCTTCGTTGCGATAGGTATGGGCCATCTGCCCGACGATATATTCGTCGCCCCGCGCGCAATGCACCATCAGCGCGGCCAGGTTCGACTGGGTGCCGCTGGGGAAGAACAGCGCCGCCGCCTTGCCCAGCCGCTCGGCCGCCAGGGATTCCAGCCGGATCGTGGTCGGGCAATCGTCATAGACGGCATCGCCCACCTCGGCCTCGGCCATGGCGGCGCGCATCGCGGCATCGGGCCGGGTCACCGTGTCAGAGCGGAAATCGTAAAGCGGGGTCATGCGGCCCTCCTTCGGCGCAATCGGGGTTGGCCCGGGTTAGCAGGCTTTGCCGGCCTGCCGCCACGAAAATGCGCCGGGCCGCGCCGGCGGGGCGCATCGCGGGTCTTGACGCCGGGCGCTGCTGCGGGGAATGCAGGCCCATCCCGCCGCAAGGAGACCGCCATGGCAAAGGCCATCCACAGCATGATCCGCGTCCTCGACGAGGCGCGCTCGATCCGCTTCTACGCAGACTGCTTCGGCCTGCAGATCGCCGAGCGGCTGGATTTCGAGACCTTCACGCTGATCTATCTGTCGAACCCCGAAAGCAGCTTCGAGGTCGAGCTGACGGTGAACAAGGGCCGGGTCGAGCCCTATGATCTGGGCGATGGCTATGGCCATCTTGCGGTGTCGGTGCCGGATCTGGCGGCGGAACATGCGCGGCTGACGGCCCTGGGCCATGCGCCGCGCAAGATCGTGGATTTCGCGCCGGGCGGCACGGTGATCGCGCGCTTCTTCTTCATCGCCGATCCCGACGGCTATCAGATCGAAGTGCTGGAACGCGGCGGCCGCTATCTGTGACGGTCAGGGATCGGGGAAGATCCCCGGCGAGGTCGGTGCGCCATCGTCGAATTTCGACAGATAGTCGACGATCATCGGCCGGTTGACGCTGAAGCCCTTATAGGTCGCCAGTTCCTCGGGCAGGTCGCGCAAGACGCGATGCAGCCGGCGGCCCCATTTCGGCACGGTCACGATGTCTTCCAGCGCGCACAGATAGCAGCGGATCGGGAAGGCCACGGCGTTTGACCGCGGCAGGCGCCACAGCGTCTGCAATTCCACCCGCAGATATTGCTTGGCACCCACCGTCTCTGGCGTCAGCGTGCGCTTTTCCGGGCCCCATTTGTGGTAATTCTCGGGGCTGGTATCCAGCCGCGGATTGACCGTCATGGTCCAGTTCAGCCGCCGCACCGGCGCCCCCTGCTGCAGGTTCAGCAGGAATTTCAGCGCGCGCTGGAACACCCCCATCTCGGCCGCCTTCGGCACCGGGGCGTGCCATTCGAAGAAATTCATCCCGATGTCGAAATCCAGCGACCAGTCGGCCTGGCTGGTGATCATCCCGGCATCCATCCACAGATTGCCCTCGCGCTGGTCCAGAAGCGCATGGTCGCCCTGGGTCTGGCGGGTGATGTATTCCATCGGCCCGCAAGGCAGCGTGGTGGCATCCAGGAAGGTGAAGCGCTGGTCGATGCCCAAGGGGCGGTTGATCCAGTGCCAGCGGTCGCCGTCGCGGGTCAGGCTGAACAGGTCGGGGTAATCCTCGGCCTTGCAGGTCATCACCAGTTCCAGGAAATCCCAGCCCGCCAGTTCCATATGCGGCAGCGACTGGCAGCGCAGCGGATCGTCCTTCAGGGTGATCTCGCGGTCGCGCATCTCGGCGATGTAATGTTCATCCACGTCGAAGCGATGCTGAAACACCGATCCCGCCTGGCCGCGGCGATGCGGCTCGATGTTGACGGAATACATGTAGCTGTCATGATCGAAGGGAAACGGAAAGCGCCGCACCGCTTCGGGCGAGTTGTGGAAGGTGTAATCGTCGCGGAAGGTTTCGTCGTTGAACCGGATGGTCATGGCACCCCCTATCGGTCAAGCGTGAGATCTTCGCCCTGAAAGCGCGAAACGCAGGGCATGATCCGCGTCTGCGAGGCTTTCTCGGCATCGGTCAGGAAATGGTCGTGATGCTCGATCCGACCCTTGCAGGACAGGACCACGGTTTCGCATTGCCCGCAGGCGCCGCCGCGGCACAGCCAGGGCGCGTCGACCTGGGCCTCTTCCAGCGCTTCCAGCAGGCTTTGATGCGGGGCGACGGTGATCGTCTTGCCGCTGCGGGCCAGCCGCACCTGGAAGGCCGCGCCGGGCGGCGGCGACAGGAAGGCTTCGGAATGCAGCGCGCCCCTGGGCCAGCCCAGCCGGGTGGCAGTCTCGGCGACGGCGTCGATCAGGCCTTCGGGGCCGCAGGTATAGACATGCGTGCCCAAGGGCTGCCCGGCCAGGATCGCGCCCAGATCCATCCGGTTGCCCTCGTCCGAGATATGGGCATGCACCTGGGGCAGATCGGGCAGCAGGGCCAGGCCCGCCGCCTCGGCCCGGCTGCGCGCGGCGTAATGCAGTTCGAACGGCAGTTGCAGCCGGATCAGCTGGCGCAGCTGCGCCAGGAAGGGCGTGATGCCGATGCCGCCGGCGATCAGCACATGCTTGCGCGCGCGCAGATCCAGCGAGAACAGGTTCACCGGCGCGCCGATGCGCAGCGTGTCGCCCTCGGCGACGCGGCTGTGCATGAAGCGCGATCCGCCGCGCCCGGCATCTTCGCGCCGCACGGCGATTTCATAGCCCGAACCATCCATCGGGTCCGAGATCAGCGAATAGGCGTTGCGGCGCAGGAGGCCGCCATCGGGCATTTCCACCACCACATGCGCCCCGCCGGAAAACAGCGGCAAGGTCCCGCCCTCGGGGCATTCAAAGCGGAAGCGGGTCACAAGCGGCGACAGCGGCGTGATCTTGGCCACGCGCAGAAGGCGGGCGGTCATGGCCGGATCTCCTGGGTCTCGGGAATGTCGCCGGGGGCTTCGGCATCGACGCAGACGCCCTGAAACGCCGCCAACCGGCGCGAGTAATGGTCGCGGACGAACAGTGTCAGCCCGCAATGCGAACAGGTGAAAGGGTCGGTCGTGACGTCTTCGGTCACGCCCTTGCAATGGACGCATTGCATCCGCCGCGCGATGGAGCCGCGATGTTCGGACTGGATCGCATCGGCGGGCAGGCCGGCGGCCAGCGCCTCGGCCAGGCCCTGGCCGATCAGACCCTCGGTTCCGGCCAGGTACAGGACCGTGCCCATATGCGCATCGGCCAGCGCCTTGCGCAGCCGCGGCAGGGCGGTGGCGAAGCTGGGGGCCTGATGGAATTGCGCCGGGCGCAGCGCCTGCAGGCGGGCGCCATGGTCGGACCCGGCGGGAATATAGATCAAATGGGCGCGGTCCATCACCGCGGGGTCGCTGGCGGCCAGATCGGCCAGGGCCAGCGCGCCCTCGGCATCGGCCAGCATCAGCGCAGGCGTGGCACCCCGCGACACCAGCCCCGGATAGACCGGGCGGCTGGGGATCGAGGGCGTGAAGGCAGTGGGGGGCATTGCGGCGGCCTTTCCTTCGGATCGGGGCCGGGCGCGGGGCCCAAACGGGCCAGCCCGCGCCCGGCCAGGGGCTTAGCCCTTGGCGGTACGGACCTTCTTCTCGGGGTCGAGGAAGGGCATGGGCGAGGTCACGGCGGCGATTTCGCCATGCTCGGCGCAATGCACGGTCAGCTTGGTGCCGGCATTGGCGCAATCGACCGGCAGGCGGGCGATGGCCACCGTCCAGTTGTTCAGGGGCGAATGCATGGCCTGGGTCACGACGCCGACCTGCTTGCCATCGCGGAAGACCGGCGCGCCATTGCCCGGCGCCTTGTCGCCTTCAAGCTTCAGGCCCCAGATCTTGAACCGTTCGCGGCCCTTCAGCCGGTAATGTTCCTCGGCCCCGCGGAAGCCGGTCTTGCCAGGCGAGACGGTGAAATCCAGCCCCAGTTCCCACAGCGTATCGCCGCAGGGCTGATCCTCGAACGGATACATCTCGGAATTGTCATAGGGGAAGAACAGCAGGTAGCTTTCCGTCCGCAACAGATCCAGCGTGGTGAAGCGGCAGGGGACGATGCCCATCTCCTTGCCCTCGTCCAGAATGCGGTCCCAGACCATGCCGGCATCCTGGCCGCGCACGAACAGCTCATACCCCCGCTCGCCGGTATAGCCGGTGCGGGTGATCATCGCCGGCACGCCGAAGAGCGAGGTCTGCAGGATGCCGAAATAGTTCAGGTCACGGATGCCCGGCACATGTTTGGCCAGATAATCCACCGCCAGCGGCCCCTGCAGCGACAGGTCATGCAGGTTGTCGTCGAAGCGGATCGAGACATCGCGGCCTTCCGCCGCCATGGTCAGTTGTTCAAACCCCTGGCCCGAGCCATGCACGACCATGAAGGCATTCGGGCCGGTGCGATAGATGACGCAATCGTCCACGAACTTGCCGCCATCGTTCAGCATGCAGGCATAGACCGCCCGGCCCGGCATCAGCTTTTCGACATTGCGCGTGGTGGCGCGGTCGATGACATGGCTGGCCCCGGCGCCGGTGATATGCACCTTCTTCAGCCCGGACACGTCCATCAGCCCGGCCTTGGTGCGGATCGCCATGTATTCGGCGGTCGGATCGGCGTCATAGGACCAGGCGGTGCCCATCCCCGACCAGTCTTCCAGCGCCGAACCCAGCGCGCGGTGGCGGTCGGCCAGCGCCGAAAATCTCCATGATGCGGTCATTCGCTCTCTCCCTTGGATAAGTCTTGCCCCCGCCGCGCGCCGTGGCCCGCGGCGGGGAGGTCGTGTCATTCCGGCAGCTGGAAGAACCAGTTGGCCCAGAGAACCACCGCCGCCCCGGCGATCAGCGCCAGATAGGGCAGGAACCCGGCCCGGCGCGGACCCAGATCGCCATGGTCGGACAGGCCCAGATCCTCCATCGCCTCACGCGGGAAATGGCCCTTGTCCTGGATGTAATGGCGGTACCAGAACACCGGCAGGATGAACGAGGCGAAGATCAGCCCCGACCACAGCGCGTTGGAATAGCCCCAGACCTTGGCGCCGGCCCCCAGGAACAGGGCGTTGACGAAGGCCAGAAGCGTGTTGAGACCGATCAGGAAGGTCGGCGCCTTCCAGGGCCGCGGCAGATGCGGGCTGTCGATGCGGTGGATCCAGCCCGCGTTCAGGTTCAGGAAGTTGAACAGGATGTAGCCGACGTTCGAGATGGCAAGAACGTAGAAATACCCGGTCGCATCCGAAGCCAGCGCCAGCAGGATGACGTTGAAGCCCAGGTCGGTCCACATCGCGCCGGTCGGCGCGCCGTGATCGTTCACATGGGTCAGGTACTTGGGCAGCCAGCCATCGCGCGCGCCCTGATACAGCGTGCGCGACGAGCCGGCCATGGCGGTCATGATCGCCAGGAACAGCGCCATGATCATCAGGATCACGAAGAGATGCGCGACCAGGGGCCCCGCGCCGACCATGAAGCCCAGAACCTCGCCCACGCCGGTGCCATCGACGATGCCGGTGGCCAGCATGCCTTCCTGCCCCAGGAAGCCCTGGAAGGCGAAGGGGATGACGAAGAAGAACACCATGCACAGCAGGCCCGAGAAGAAGATCGCCCGGAACGTGTCGGTCTTGGGGTTCTTGAACTCGGCCGTATAGCAGACCGCGGTTTCAAAGCCGTAGGTCGACCAGGCCGCGATGTACAGCGCGCCCAGGATCAGCGTCCAGCCGCCGATATCCCAGGACCCGTCGACGCCCGAATAGGCCGCCGTCGGCGGCACGATGGCCGAGACGTTCATCCAGTTGATCGAGCCGTTCAGGATCGGCATCAGCCCGGCCAGTAGCAGGGGCACCAGCACGATCATCGCCATGAACTTCTGCGATTTCGCGGTCGAGGCGATGCCGCGATGCTGGATCGCGAAGATCACCAGCATCAAGACGACGCCGATCACGAAGGTCGAGTTGAAATGCAGCGTGCCAAGGCCGGGGATCGGCAGGCCGAAGGCTTCCCAGACGCGGAAGGCGGGGGTCAGGGCGGCAACGCCATCGGCCGCGGCCACGGCCTGGATCGCGGCCTCGGGCGTGACACCCGGATTGGCGGCGATGTAATCGGCGACGGCGGGGGTCGCCGCGGTATAGCTGGCCAGGTTCGCGCTGACCCAGTCCAGCACCGGCTGGCTTTCGGCCAGCGGGATCGGGAACAGCGCATTCAGGATATAGCCCGCGGCGATGGCGCAGCCCAGGGACAGCACTGGCGACCAGGCGAACCAGTTGCACCAGACCGACAAGGGCGCGATGATCTTGGAATAGCGCAGCCAGGCCGTGGCGCCGTAAACCGAGGTGCCGCCCGACTTGTTGCCGAACATGCCGGCCATCTCGGCATAGGTGAAGCTTTGCAGAAAGCCCATCACCATCGACACCATCCAGACGGCAAAGGCCGCCTTGCCCGCAACCCCGGCAATGCCGCCGATCGAGAACAGAACCAAAGGCGGCACACCCGCCGCAACCCAGAACGCCCCGCGCCAGTCGAGCGCGCGTTTCAGCGCCCCCTGGCTCGGGGTGGACACCCCTGCAGGCGCCGAAGACGCCCCTGTCGTCAGACTGTTTTCCACGTGGTGAACTCCCTGTTCGCTGTGGTGTGGGGTCTTTTGCCCCTGTTTTTTTGGCGCCGTTTGCGGCGCTCGGGTCTTGCCCGGGGGCTCCTGTCCCCGGGCTGCGGTGCCTTAAGACCGCGGACGTTCCTTCTTCGGGTCGTAATAGGGGAAGGGGGCCACGCGGGCGGCGATGCGCTTCATCTGGCCGTCCAGCTTGCCCACCTCCAACGCGGTGCCCAGATCGGCATGCGCCAGATCCACCCGCGCCAGCGCGATCAGCTGACCCGTCCGGGGCGAGCGCATGGCCGAGCAGACCTCGCCCACCTGGGCGCGGCCGATCCGCAGGCAATCGCCGTGATGGATGGGATCCTGGCCGTCGATCTCGATGCCCACGAATTTGCGCGACGGGTGGTCCTTGCGGCGCTGCAGCGCCTCGCGCCCGACGAAATCGGCGGTCTTCGACTTCAGCGGCACGGTAAAGCCGATGCCGGCCTCGAACGGGTCGGTCTGGTCGGTGAAATCGTAGCCCGCGAAGATCAGCCCTGCCTCGATCCGGCACAGGTCCAGCCCGGCAAGCCCCATCGGGCGGATGCCCAGGGGTTGGCCCGCCTCCCAGACCGCCTTGAACACCGCATCGCCGTCGCGCGGATGGCAGAAGATCTCATAGCCCAATTCGCCGGTATAGCCGGTGCGCGACACCACGACGGGCACGCCCTGCGCCCCGCCGATCCGGCCGACGGTGAAGCGGAACCATTCCAGTTCGGTCACTGCCGGCTGATGCGGCGGAGTCCAGATGATCTGCGCCAGCAAGTCGCGCGATTTCGGGCCCTGGACGGCGAGGTTGTGCATCTGATCGGTCGAGGACCGCACCAGCACGTTCAGCCCCAGCCGCGCGGCTTCCTCGCGCATCCAGATCCCGCCCTCGTCGGACCCACCGATCCAGCGGAAATTCTGCGGGCCCAGGCGGAACAGCGTGCCGTCGTCGATCATGCCGCCATGGGGGTAGCACATGGCGGAATAGACCACCTGGCCATGGCCCAGCTTGGTGACATCGCGGGTCAAGACCCAGTTCAGCAGTGCCTCGGAATCCGGGCCCGTCACCTCGAACTTGCGCAGCGCCGACAGGTCCATCGCCACCACGCCTTCGCGCGCGGCCCAGTAGCTTTCCACCGGATCGCAGCCGGGGAAGGAATTCGGCAGCCAGAAGCCCTTGTATTCGATGAAATCCCGGGTCAGGGCGGCGAAGTTTTCGTGGAAGGCGGTCTCTCGGGTCATGATGGGCTCTGCGTCCAGGGTCGCCCGCCAGGCCGAGGCGCGCCGGAAAGTCTCGGTCGCGGCATAGCTGCGGACATGGATGTCGGTGAGGTGCCAGCCATTGGCGGCGGTCGTGTCATCGGGACAGGCCGAGGACACGCAGACAAGATCGGTCATCGCGCGCAAAAGCACATAGTCGCCCGGACGCGACCAGGGTTCATCCGCGACCATCACGCCATGGGCGTCAATGCCGGTGTTGAAGAAGAAATTCGCCGCCATCCAGCCCGGGCGCGGCGCGATGCCATAGGGGGCCAGCGCGCCGTTGAAGTTTTCCGAGCAGTTGGCATGGCCGGGATAGCCGATGTCGTCGTAATATTTGGCCGTGCAGGCCATGGCGAAGGCGTCATGCCGGCCGCAGGTGTCCTGCACCACCTCGACCAGCGGCGTCATGTCCTGGTCGAAGTATTTCGCATGCAGGCCCGGCATCGGATAGGCATGGCCCATCAGCGTGCGGGTGGTGGTGACATCCAAGGGGTTGAAGATGCCGCGATCGACCTTGCGGGCGTCGAAGCACTGGAAATCGGTGCATTGCCGGCCATCCACATCCAGGATCTGGATATATTCGCCCGCGCGCACCACATAGGCGCCGGCGGTGGCGGATTTCACCCGCAGGTCCAGGATCGGATCGGCCAGCGGCTCGGGCAGGGCAAAGCCCGCGCGGGCCTGAACCTGCGCCCGGGTGATCGCCAGACCCAGGGGCGTGGCGGTATCCTGGCGCTCGGCATCCATCTTGCCGCCCGGCGCCGCGACGATCAGCCAGCCTTCGCCGCGCACGGTGGCATAGATCAGGTTCGAGCCCAGATCGGCCCCGGCCATCAGCTTCAGCCGCGCCACGGAATCGATCGAGCCG